>DXIS01000005.1 GCA_019112735.1 Candidatus Mediterraneibacter guildfordensis | reverse complement strand
CCGAGTCTGGGAGGACATCAGAAAAACAATCCCAACATTGTGTATAGCCTGGACTTCGATGTGACACCGCACCTGCTGCGGCATACCTACATCACCAATCTTCTGTATGCAGGTGTTGACCCCAAGACGGTGATGATTCTTTTTGAACGGTTAGAGACAAAGGTGTATGCACCAGTTGGCGATGAAAATGTACCAGATAGAACAGAAATTCCTTCAGTTGGAACAGAAATTCCCCTAGTTGAAACCATAATTCCCCCAGATAGAAGCGAAAATCCTCTGCTTAAAGAACTAGGTATAGAAGAACGTATACTAAGATTTTGTGCTGAAGCAAAGAATATCCAAGAAATCATGGAATATCTTGGATATCGCGACAAAAAGACTGTGCGTAAATATTTGTCTTCGTTTCTTATGGCCTCCCAGGGCAGTTGTTCTGGGAGGTCTTTGTATTTATATTCATTTGTGAGCAGTGCATAACTAAAAACAATAAAATACTTGATTTTCACCATATAATCTCATATTATTGTATTAAGAGGTGAAAATATGATAAAAACGACTGAAATGATGCTGGAAGAATTAAAAGAATATTCCAATCCGGCGGCCAAACTTTCGCGTATGACGAAGCGGGGTGAATGCTTTCCGATTGTGCGGGGATTATATGAGACTGACCGGACAGTTCCGGGATATTTATTGGCAGGGTGTATCTATGGACCGTCCTATATTTCTTTCGAGTATGCGCTTGCGTATTATGGATTGATACCTGAGACCGTATATACAATTACTTGTGCCACTTTTGAAAAAAAGAAGAAAAAAAGATATAAAACAATGTTTGGCACCTTTATTTATCGAGATGTTCCATTTGAGGCGTTTCCACTGGAACTCAGGGTCGTGCAGGAAAAGGAGTATTTTTACCGTATTGCAGAACCCGAAAAGGCCCTGTGCGATAAACTGTACACAATGCATCCGGTGGCAAACGGCAGGGAACTTTTTGCGCTTCTGACAGAAGACTTGCGGATTGAAGAAACGGAACTGTGTAAATTAGATGCGGATAAAGTGTCAGCTTTAGCAGAGCATTATCATTCTGGGAACGTAAAGAAAATGGCGTCGTTATTGCGGAGGATGAAGAGATGAATACGGCAATTGAACAGATGTTGAAGAACTATCGAATAGAGAATATATATGACCAGAAAAATGCGATGAAAGAAATTATGCAGGAGATTGTCCTGTGCGGACTTTCGCGGGCGGGGTTCTTTCAGAAAGCGGCTTTTTATGGCGGAACGGCACTCCGGATTTTTTATGGGCTGGATCGTTTCTCTGAAGATCTGGATTTTTCTTTGATAACAGCAGATCCGGATTTTGATCTGACTGTTTATTTTCCGGTCCTGGAGAAAGAGGTGCGTGCTTTTGGCCTGCATGTTACGATACAGGAGAAGGAAAAGACGAAGGAAAGCAATATCCGTTCTGCTTTTTTAAAAGGAAATACCAAAGAACATCTTTTGCTGTTTTATGCGGATGAGGATCTGGCGGGAAGTGTTGCCAGAAGCGAGCTTATTAAAATAAAATTCGAGGTCGACATTAATCCGCCGGAGTATGCCGGTTTTGAGCATAAATACCGGCTTCTTCCGACCCCATATGAAGTGAACCTGTATGATATGCCGTCGTTGTTTGCCGGAAAGATCCATGCAGTGCTCTGCAGAGCGTGGAAAAGCAGGATAAAAGGACGGGATCTGTATGATTATGTATTTTATCTATCCAGGGGGAGTGCCGTGAATCAAAAACATTTGCAGGCACGGCTTCTGCAGTCCGGCTTTATTTCTGAGGATATGGAATGTACGCTCCCGGAGCTGAGACATATGTTGTATGAAAGATTTGATACTATTGATTTTCGTCAGGCGAAACAGGATGTAGAGCCGTTTATCAGAGACACAGCTTCTTTGAATATGTGGAACGCAGGCTTTTTCAAGCAGATTACGGCGGGACTGCGGTTCTGAAGCAGAGAGAAAACAGGTGGGTAAAATGAGAGAGCCGATTGAAAATATCAGTCTGTTACAGAAACAAATCAATAATCTACAGCTTGAGAATCAAATTCTGAAAAGCATGCTGGATCGTTCAGGTATTTCGTATACACATGAAATTGCCCGGATTGGAGAACCGGAAAAAGCAGAAGGATACGATCCAGATCAGGGCGCGCGGATCATTCACCCAGGACAGATAACGGTTGAAATGGCTAATTTGTTCTATGCCAGATTCTGGGGACGCCAGGATGTTTATGCAAGAAGGAGCGAGAAAAAAGCCACCGGAGAAGCGGGATATTACACACAGTGTCACAATCGGTGGGAGAACGTCTGTCCTAAAATGCGTCATGAGAAAATGAATTGTAAAGACTGTCCCCATCAATCGTATAAACAGTTGACTGTGAATGATATACTGGCTCATTTATATGGAAAATCATATAACGGTTCAGATGTGATCGGTGTTTATCCATTATTGAAAGATGGAACCTGCCGTTTTCTTGTATTTGATTTTGATAATCATGAAAAGAATGCGGAAAAGAAAGATTTTGCAAATATGAATGAGGCATGGATGGAAGAAGTTGAAGCCATGCGGACCATTTGCAGTTTAAACGGGATTGATCCTCTTGTCGAACGCTCCAGATCCGGAAGAGGGGCACATTTGTGGATCTTCTTTGATAAACCGATTCCGGCAGCGCTGGCGAGAAGGTTTGGCTTTGCTTTGCTGGAAAAAGGGGCGGAGCAGGTTAATTTGAAATCATTTAAATATTATGACAGAATGCTTCCGGCTCAGGATATTCTTCCGGAAGGAGGTCTGGGCAATTTGATCGCTCTTCCGTTGCAGGGACAGGCTTTACAAAAAGGAAACAGCGCTTTTATTGACAGTAGCTGGAATGCTTATCCGAATCAGTGGGATGTGCTTTGGAGCAAGCCGCGGCTTTCTGTTGAGTTTATAGAAGCTAAAATAAAGGAGTGGGCGGCATCGGATATTACACAAGCGGCGGATGACAATGAAAATGCAGAAGAGCGGGAACAACCGTGGAAAAAAGAAAAGCCGTTTCGCCGTGAGGACGTGAATGGAAAATTAAGTCTCGTTTTATCAAATGGTATTTATATAGACAGCCTGAATCTGAAAGCGGCTCTCCAAAATCAGATCAGGCGACTGGCAGCGATAAGAAATCCGATTTTTTATAAAAATGCGGCAATCGGTATGTCGAACTTTGCTACCGCTCAGTGGATATATCTGGGAAAGGATCATCTGAGCGGGTATATTGAAATCCCGAGGGGCCTGTATGACAGACTGATTGAGAAGATAAAAGAAGCAGACATTCCCTTCGAGATAAGTGATGAACGTCAGTGCGGCAGGCATATTAATGTTACATTCGCAGGAGAACTAAGGCAGGAACAAAAGCCGGCGCTGGAAGAGATGATGAAATACGATAACGGAATTCTTCAGGCGGCCACAGCCTTTGGAAAAACAGTTGTATGCAGTGCAATGATTGCAGAGAAGAAAGTAAATACTCTGATAATCCTTGAATCTTCTGCTCTGCTGGAACAGTGGAAAGATGCATTGGAGAAATTCCTTGATATAGATGAAAAACTTCCAGAGTATAAAACAAAAACCGGACGGATCAGAGTGAGGAAAAGTCTGATTGGAAAACTGCAGGGAGCACATGATTCCATGACAGGGATTGTAGATATTGCTATGGCAGGCTCATTATGTAAAAAAGGCGAATGGCATCCGCTGCTTGATCAATATGGAATGGTCATTGTTGATGAATGCCATCATGCGGCTTCAGATACGATTGCAGAAGTACTGCAAAAAGTCACTGCGAAATATGTATATGGTGTTACAGCTACACCAAAACGATCGGATGGACTGGAAAAGATCAATTATATGCTGCTTGGCCCGATCCGATACAGTTATTCTGCAAAAGAAAAAGTAAAAGCGCAGGGAATCCCTCATCTGGTGTACCCAAGATTTACAAGGACGGTACTTTCCAGAGCTGTTCCAGCAGAAAAGATGCATCCCAATGAAGCCTATGAAATGCTCCGGCATAATGAAGCGAGAGATGAACAGATCCTTTCGGATGTAAAAGATTGCATTGCGGCAGGCAGAACGCCGGTAATATTATCCAAATATAAGGATCACTCAGAAAGACTGTATGACCGGATGAAAGGGTATGCAGACAGGGTCTTTTTGATGACGGGAAACAATTCAAAGAAAGAACATAAGCAAAGCCGTGAACAGTTACAGCAAACCGCTCCGGAGGAAACACTGGCGCTGGTTGCCACAGGCAGTCTGATCGGAGAAGGTTTTGACTTCCCGCGCCTGGATACATTGATCATGGCGACACCTGTTTCGTTTCGAAGTGTAGTTGAGCAGTATGCCGGACGTCTGAACCGAAACTATGCAGGCAAGAAAGATGTAATCGTATTTGATTACGTTGACAGTCATATTCCAATGTTTGAAAGAATGTATGGAAAAAGGCTGAAAGCATACAAGCAGATCGGATACGAAATATGTTGCGGATTGGGTCGTGAAAAGCAGGAAGCAAATGCCATTTTTGACAGTGAAAATTATAAAGAAGTATTTAAGAGGGATCTGCTTGAGGCAGAACAGAGGATCGTAATATCCAGCAATGTTATCAGCGCGAAAAAGGTCTATGAAATTATAAATATATTGAAAGAAAAGCAGGCATTGGGGATAGAAGTGACTATAGTTACCTGGGGACCCGATGACTATGGCTTTGGTGATGCTGCATTTTGGATGCAATTGCATGAGGATATGCGTCAGGCTGGGTTCTTTATTAAAACAGTGGAAGATTCCTGTGAAAACTTTGCGGTTATAGATCAGGAAATTATCTGGTATGGAAATATTCATTTGCTGGGTAAAGAAAAAGTCGAAGACAATATTATGCGGGTGAAGGACAAAAAAATTGCAGCTGAGTTATTGGAACTGGCGTTTAAATAATAAGAGAGATGTCCTCAATCGCTGTGAAAAGGCACAAAGCGTTTACGCAGAATATCAAAAGAAATCTTGTCCCGGAAGCTTCGGCTTCTGGGGTTTTTCAAACCAAACAAATCTAAAATCATTTCATACATATGCAGGCAGTTTTGGAAATAGATGAACTGCCGGAACGGTTCTATAACCAGAAAAACAATTCTTAACCGTAAGAATCAGGAGCAGGATACGGTTCAGATACTGAAAACCCTGTTTTTAACCGTTATTCTTTATATGCTATGCTCTATTGACAAAACCGCTCTTTCAGCGTATGATTAAATCATAAGTAGTAAGTAATAAGTAGTAAGTGAGCTTAATGAAATCGGACAGAAATATAGGAGAGGAGGGTTACAGTTATGAAGGATTTCGTTTTATCTCAGCAGTATGCAGTCATCGCGCTGGACGGACAGGAAAGCCTGCATCCTTCCGTATCAAAGAGCGCAGTAATTCGAGGGATCGCAGCGGCAAAAGTATTGGAAGAAGTGGTCGATACGGATGAAGAGTGCAGAATTACGGATTTTGTTTCCAAATTAAATGAGGCTGTAGAACTGGCAAAAGGTTTGAAGAAAAAAGAAGCAAAGCAGATAGAAAAGGAAATGGCTTCCATGCTGGAAGCGGACGGGGTGTTGGAAGAGATTCCTGATATTCTAGGATGCGATATGGATTACTATACTGCCGGTGTGGAGTTGAAAGCATACCGCAGTGATGACGACATTTATCTGAGGATCTGTGAGGGACTCCGGGCTGAAATACTGGAAGATGGAGTTATAACTGCGGAATGTGCTGTCCTGCTGTGGCTTCTCCGTGAGAGCGGCTGCATTCATGATCTGTTTTCAGTAGCGGAGCAGGACAAAGTACAGGCGAGGATGACAGAAGCGGCTTCCGAAAATGAGATTTTCCGTGTTTTGTGGGAGGCGGAATTTCACAGTGCAGTTGAAAGTTTTGCAGGGCGTTTCCTGAGAGCGAAGCATGACTTATTTAAGAATCCTTATTTAGAGGGCGTGAATCTGGCTTTTCCGTATCTGGAAAGGAGAAAATCGATTTTCATAGATTTCGTGATCTTTGGTACGGACGTGAAAGAGCGCAGGATCGCGGTAATGGAACATCTGTCAAAGATGGGACATTACGTCGAGGAAGTTAAATCCGGAAGTGAGACTCTCATAAAAGTGGATCATGCATATTACCGAATATTTCCGACTACAAAACGATCGTATAAAGTGCCAATCCAGGGGGCGAATCTTATTCCGGTATACTGGTAAGAAGAAAAGGTGAACTGATGTCGAGACAGAGAAGTTTAGAGACAATTGAACATTCTGAATATGTTACCATCGGAGAGCTGGTGAGACTGACCGGGGTACGGTACAGCACACTGAAGTTTTATACCGAAGAAGGGATGCTGCCATTTGAACAGGCGGAAGAGAACCTGACCAGACGATACCGCCGGGTGGAAAGCATAGACCGGATCACTTATATCAGGCAATTGCGGGAGCAGAAAATGACGATCCCTGAAATAAAAAAACTTCTGGAACAGGACGGAGAAACCTGCCGGGATAAATGAACAAAAGCATATGAAATACAATGCCCGGGTGCTGAATCATCGAGACAGTACCCGGGCATCAGTATATTTTAGTATGTCGTATTATTCCAGTGTGGTATTATTCTAGTGCGGTATTATTCCAGTATATTGCCGTCTATTGAGATGGTGACTACCTGCCACGGGATAAATTTTCCGCTGTTCTGCAGGGCAGTTTTTGCCGCTGCCTCCAGCCCGCCGCAGCAGGGAACTTCCATGCGTATAACGGTTACGCTTTGGATATCATTGTTTTTAATGATCTGTGTCAGTTTTTCGCTGTAGTCTATATCGTCCAGCTTTGGACAGCCGATCAGTGTGATTTTTCCCTTCATGAATTCCTGATGAAGATTTGCGTAGGCAAAAGCTGTGCAGTCAGCGGCAATTAACAGCTTTGCTCCGTCAAAATAAGGCGCATTGACAGGAACTAATTTGATCTGGCAGGGCCATTGCCCTAACTGGGAAGCGATGTGGTTTACAGCCGGCTGTGTATTTGTATTGCTGTCTGCACGGTCAAAGCGCTGCATCCGGCTGCCGGGACATCCCGCATGCTGAACTGTATTATGCGCACCTGCCTGTGCTTTTTTCTTCATATTTTCCTGCACGGCTTTTTCATCGTATGCAGCAGCCTCACGTTCCACAAAAGTAATGGCGCCGGTGGGGCAGGCCGGCAGACAGTCTCCCAGTCCGTCACAGTAATCATCCCGCAGCAGCCGGGCTTTTCCGTTTACCATACCGATCGCACCTTCGTGACAGGCTGAAGCACAGGCGCCGCAGCCGTTACATTTTTCTTCGTTTATGTGAATAATTTTCCGGATCATTAAAATCTACTTCCTTTCATTCTTTCATTTTATTCTGCTGTTTTAGAATACAATAAATTCTATATAAAATCCGTTGTAATAACAACAAAAATATTTTTCGGCTTTACTAATTTTTCGGGGTAAAGTACAATGAGACCAGAAAATGCATATAAGGGAGATAAATATGGAAGGAATGAAACCCGTAAAAATTTATTCATGTGCAGACCGTGTGGATGCAGACATGATCACGGAGACGCTTAATGACCGCGGGATTCCGGCTTATTCCGAGTCCAAGGGCAGCGGAGATTATATGAATATTTATATGGGAGCATCAATGTTCGGAAATGACATTTATGTGAATGAAAAGGATGCGGACAGAGCAAAAGAAATTGTTAAGGCTCTGACATTGCTTCTCGAGGGAAAAACGGATGAGGCAGATGTGGATATTCCTGCCCGGTCGTCAGATAAAAGGCTCCGTGTTGTGCGGATCATCTCACTGATTGCGGCTGTGCTGGTGGTGATCGGGGCGGTGGTGCCGTCTCTTATAAATATTCTCTTCGGGTAAAAGTGTACAGTTTGAGAGTGGTTTGCAATTGTAAAACAGTAACAAAAATCAATCACTTATAACGAAAAATCTTACATTATTGTGAAAAATATGTTAAAATATATCATAGTGAGCCCATCGAAAGGCCGTTACAGCGTTGTACCGGTCTTTCTTTGATTATGCTTTAAGGAACTTGGCAAAACTCATTTATAAGATGTTGGGGGCAAAAGCCCCCAACTATGATGCCTGCGGATTGTTTCGTGCTACGCACTCTCACAATCCTACCCAATATTCGCATATCGTGGGACATACATCCCACTTTTATGCTCATATTGGGGCGGGACCCAAGGCCCTGCACCCACTTATGAGCAAGCTCATGTGGGTTTAGGCCTTTTGCCCCTGGCATCATATATAATATGGAAAGAAGGAGGAATTGGATGCTCAGCAGAGGAGACGCAGTTGTTTATAAATGCAGAGGTTTGTACAAAGTGGAAGAGATCGGGACTCTTGATTTTTCGTTTGTTGATAATAAGAAGCAGTATTACACCCTCCGGTCGGTGGAGGATGCTGCGGATAAGGCGTATATCCCGACGGAGGACGAGTCGAATATCCGGCGGCCGGTGAGCAGGGAAGAGGCGCTTACGCTGATCGGACGGATGCCGCAGATCGAGGAGCTGGAGATCAAGAATGAAAAGTTCCGGGAGCAGGAATACCGGGAATGCATCGCGGATTTCTGTCCGGAGAACTGGGTGCGGGTGCTTAAGACCACCTATAACCGGACGAAGACCAGAGGGAGCATCACGAGCCTGGACCGGAAGTACCAGATGATGCTGGAGCATGCCCTGTACAGCGAGTTCGCGTTCGCGCTTGGGATACCGGCCTCGGAGATGCAGCAGTTTATAGAAGACCATGCGGAGCATTCCGGGGACCGCGGATAGAAAAAATTAACAAGCTTGCGTAAAACGCAGGCACATGATATACTTCTCCTGATATATTATTTTATTTATTAGGAGGAGTTATTTTTATGGACGGGGACCCTGCCGGGAACACTATTTTATTTGATCTGTTACTGTTGTTGTTCTTTACTTTGATGAACGCGTATTTTGCCGGAGCCGAGATGGCGGTGGTATCGGTCAATAAGAACCGGATCCGCAGCCTGGCGGAAGAGGGCAATAAGAAAGCGAAGGTCATTGAAGGACTGTTTGACGACTCGACGAAGTTCCTATCTACGATCCAGGTGGCGATCACATTCGCCGGATTCTATTCTTCGGCGTCTGCGGCGGCCGGACTTTCACCGGTGCTGGCAGAGTGGATGAGCGCAGCCGGGATACCGTACAGTTCCCAGATCGCCCACAACGGGGTGACGCTGGTGCTGATGTTCTTCAACCTTGTATTCGGTGAGCTGGTGCCGAAGCGGATCGCACTCCAGAAAGCAGAAGCGTTCAGTATGCTGACGGTGATGCCGATCCACTACATTTCGATCATCCTTTCACCGTTTATCAAGCTGCTTTCCGTATCCACCAAGCTGGTGCTGCGGATCCTGCACATGAAGACGGAGGATCAGGAGGAAGCGGTTACCGAGGAAGAGATCAAGGCGCTTCTGAAGATGGGAAATGAGAGCGGTACATTTGATGATGACGAACGGGAGATGATCGATTCCGTATTCGCATTTGACGACCGCACCGCGCGTGAGATCATGGTGCCGCGAAGAGATGTGGTGACCATTGATATTGAGGAGCCGTTCGAGGAGATCATCGATGAGATCCTGGAGACAAGACACAACAGGATTCCGGTCTACGAGGAAAATATTGATAATATTATCGGCGTGCTGCATGTGAAGGATGTGATGATCGAGCTGCGCAGGAACAGCCCGGAGCAGATGGACATCCGGGGAATGCTGCGCGAGCCGTATTTTGTGCCTGAGACAAAAGAGGCGGACGAGCTGTTCCGCACCATGCAGGCGGAGCGCCGCCATATGGCCATCCTGGTGGATGAGTACGGCGGATTCTCGGGTATTGTGACCATTGAGGACCTTGTTGAAGAGATCATGGGCGATATCAATGAAGAATACGAGGAAGTCGTTCCGGAGATCGAGGCGGTCAATGAGGATGAATACCGTCTGGATGGCGGCATCCTGATCGATGACGTCAACGAGGAACTGGGACTGAAACTGGAAACGGACAATTATGATACACTTTCCGGATTCCTGATCGAGAAGCTGGGGCATATCCCGGCGAAGGACGACAGGGATGTGATCGAGGAAGGCAATCTGGTCTTTACAGTCGAGGAAGTGAAGGATAACAGGATCACTCAGGTAAGCCTGAAGATCCTGCCGGTATCCGAAGAGAAAGAGAAAGAAGAAAAAGAGTGAAAGGAGATGCAGTATCTATGAAGAAACTGTCGATCGAAGAAGAGCTTAGGAATAATTCATATCCCGGAAGAGGGATCATCATCGGCAAGACGCCGGACGGGAAGAAAGCTGTCACAGCTTATTTCATCATGGGCCGCAGCGGGAACAGCCGCAACCGTATCTTTGTGGAGGACGGCGAAGGCATCCGCACCCAGGCGTTCGATCCGTCGAAGCTGGAGGATCCGAGCCTGATCATCTATGCTCCGGTGCGCGTGCTGGGCAACAAGACCATCGTGACCAATGGTGACCAGACGGATACGATCTATGAAGGGATGGATAAGCAGCTTACATTTGAGCAGTCTCTTCGTACAAGGGAGTTCGAGCCGGACGGCCCGAACTATACGCCGCGCATCTCCGGCATCATGCACATTGAGAACGGGACATACAATTATGCGATGTCCATCCTCAAGAGCAACAATGGCAGTCCGGACGGCTGCTGCAGATATACATTTGCATATGAGAATCCGGCGGCGGGTGAAGGACATTTCATCCACACCTATATGTGCGATGGCGATCCGCTCCCGAGTTTCGAGGGCGAGCCGAAGCTGATCGGCGTGCCGGATGATATGGAGGCGTTTACGGAGCTGCTCTGGAACAGCCTCAATGAAGAAAACAAGGTTTCGCTTTTTGTCCGCTATATTGATATTGAAACGGGAAAATACGAGACAAAGATCGTGAACAAGAATCAGTAAATTAAAAAAGGAGCGGATAGAAATGAAAGAACTGGAATTGAAATACGGATGCAACCCGAACCAGAAACCGTCAAAGATCTACATGAGCGACGGAAGTGATCTCCCGATCACGGTGCTGTGCGGACGCCCGGGCTATATTAATTTCCTGGATGCGTTCAACGGCTGGCAGCTGGTGTCTGAACTGAAGAAAGCAACCGGTCTTCCGGCGGCCACATCATTCAAGCATGTGTCCCCGGCCGGAGCGGCGGTAGGGCTTCCGCTGTCAGAGACGCTGGCGAAGATCTACTGGGTGGACGACCTGGGTGAGCTTTCACCGCTTGCAAGCGCCTATGCGAGAGCGAGGGGCGCGGACCGCATGTCTTCATTCGGTGATTTTATCGCGCTGTCCGACGTCTGCGACGTGGATACGGCGAGACTGATCAAGAGAGAGGTGTCCGACGGTGTGATCGCGCCGGGCTATGAGCCGGAGGCGCTGGAGATCCTCAAACAGAAGAAAAAAGGCAACTACAATGTGATCCAGATTGATCCGGACTACGTGCCGGCGGCGCTGGAGCACAAAGAAGTATACGGCATTACATTTGAACAGGGGAGAAATGAACTCAATATTGACAAGGATTTCTTCTCCAATGTAGTGACAGAGAATAAAGAACTGACTGACGCGGCGAAGATGGATCTGGCGATTGCCATGATCACGCTGAAATATACTCAGTCCAATTCTGTCTGCTATGTAAAAGACGGACAGGCGATCGGCATCGGCGCGGGGCAGCAGTCCCGTATCCACTGCACCCGCCTTGCCGGACAGAAGGCGGACAACTGGTGGCTCAGACAGTGCCCGAAGGTGATGGCGCTTCCGTTCAAGGAAGGCATCAAACGCGCGGACCGCGACAATGCCATCGATCTGTATATCGGCGAGGAGTATATGGATGTGCTCGCGGACGGCGCGTGGGAGAATATCTTCACAGAGAAGCCGGACGTATTCACGCGCGAAGAGAAGCGTGCATGGCTGGATAAGCTGACAGACGTGGCGCTGGGCTCTGATGCATTCTTCCCGTTTGGCGACAATATCGAACGCGCGCATAAGAGCGGTGTGAAATATATCGCGCAGCCGGGCGGTTCGGTCCGTGATGACAACGTGATCGAGACATGCAACAAGTACGGCATGGCCATGGCATTTACAGGGATCCGTCTGTTCCATCACTAGGAGGAGGTGCCGCATGGTACTGGAGACGAGAAGTCCTGAAGAGACATTTAACGCAGGAAAAAGATTAGGAGAACAAGCGATTCCCGGGCAGGTATTTACCCTGACCGGGGATCTTGGCGTGGGGAAAACTGTATTCACCCAGGGACTGGCAAAGGGGCTTGGGATCGAAGAGCCGGTGAACAGCCCCACTTTTACGATTGTGCAGGTGTATGAGGAAGGCAGGCTCCCGTTCTATCATTTCGACGTGTACCGGATCGGCGACGTGGAAGAGATGGATGAAGTCGGGTTCGAAGATTATGTCATGGGGGACGGCGTGTCCCTGATCGAGTGGGCGAACCTGATCGAAGAGATCCTTCCGGAGAAGCGGACGGACATCCTGATCGAGAAGGATCTGTCACAGGGATTTGACTACCGGCGGATCACGATCAGGGAGATCGGATAAGGAGACGAGGCGGACTATGAGAGTACTGGCGATAGACAGCTCGGGGCTGACAGCCACAGTGGCGATTGTTGAGGACGACCAGACGATCGCGGAATATACGACAAATTATAAAAAGACACATTCACAGACCCTGCTCCCGATGATCGATGAGATGGTGAAAATGGTCGATGCGGATCTGGCTTCCATCGATGCCATCGCGGTGTCGGGCGGACCGGGTTCTTTTACGGGACTCCGGATCGGTTCGGCCACGGCGAAGGGGCTGGGGCTGGCGCTTGACAAACCGCTGATCCATGTGCCGACTGTGGAGGCGATGGCTTACAGCATGTACGGCTGTGAGGACATCATCTGCCCGATCATGGATGCGAGAAGAAAACAGGTGTATACCGGGCTTTATTCATTTGCATACGGGGAAAAAGAAGACGGCGGACTTTATGATGAGCCGGAATTCCGGATCCTGCGGCCCCAGGCGGCGGTGGCGGTGGAGGAACTGATCCGTCAGCTGAATATCCACCGCAGACGGGTCGTATTTCTCGGGGACGGTGTGCCTGTTTACAGGGAAATGCTGGCGGAAGGGCTGGGAGTGCCCTACTATTTCGCACCGGCATTTGTGAACCGGCAGAGAGCGGCTGCGGTCGGGACGTTGGGCATCCGTTATTATGAAGCGGGGAGATATGAGAGCGCGGCTGAATTCCGGCCGGAATACCTGCGCAAATCCCAGGCGGAACGGGAACGGGCCGAGCGGGAGGAAAATGCAGTCCCGCAGGTGCGCCGGATGACGAAAGAAGACGGGGCGGCTGTGGCGGAGATGGAGCACCAGCTCTTTTCAGATGCATGGAGTGAGAAGTCCGTCCTTGAGACGCTGGATCAGCCGAACAGCATCTGCCTGATCGTGGAAAAGGCAGGCCGGACGGCCGGGTATCTCCTGGCTTATACAGCAGCGGACGAGGCGGAGATCGCCCGGATCGCAGTGATGAAAGAATTTCAGCGGCAGGGGGCGGCCCGTGCCCTTCTTACGGAACTGGAGACCGTGTGCGCTCCGGACGGGATCCGGCGGATCCTGCTGGATGTGCGCTCCGGCAACGGACCGGCGAGAAAGCTGTATGAAAAAGCGGGATTTAAGGAAGACGGGATCCGCCAGCGGTTTTATGAGGATCCGGTGGAAGACGCGGTTCTTATGAGCAGGGATCTGCCAGCAGTTCCCACTGTAAATCGCGCGGAGATTTCGATATAATTCAGGCGTAGTAAAGATTAAAAACTGTAAAAACACAGGAGGAGATCATATGCGCCGGTATAAGATGAAAGAGACAGAAGAGATCAGCGGGATCATCTGCAATCAGTGCGGAAAAGAGATCAGAGTCGTAAACGGCAGGCCGGAAGAAGGGGTTCTCAGTGTGGATCACACCTGGGGATACTTTTCGGAAAAGGACGGCGAGCGCCACAGCTTCGATCTGTGTGAATCCTGCTATGATAAACTGCTTGCTTCGTTTAAGATCCCTGCCGATGTGCGGGAATAGATGGAGGATATAGATGTTAGACGTTTGTTTGCTCGGGTGCGGCGGCATGATGCCGCTGCCTTACCGGTATCTCACAGCGCTGATGACGCGATATAACGGCAGCAGCCTGTTGATCGACTGCGGTGAGGGAACCCAGATCGCGGTAAAAGAAAAGGGATGGAGCTTCAAGCCGATCGATGTGATCTGCTTCACCCACTATCACGGGGATCATATCAGCGGTCTTCCGGGTCTGCTCCTTACGATGGGAAATGCGGACCGGACGGAACCCCTGACGCTGATCGGGCCCAAAGGCCTGGAACGGGTGGTGGGCTGTCTCCGGGTGATCGCGCCTGAGCTCCCATTTCCCATTATTTATAAAGAGATCCAGGGAGCGGAGCAGACATTCGAAATGAACGGCTACCGTCTCCGGGCGTTCCGTGTCAACCACAATGTGCTCTGCTACGGCTACACGATGGAAATCGACCGGGCCGGAAAATTTGACGCGGCACGGGCAAAGGCGCAGGACATCCCGCTTCCCTACTGGAGCAGGCTCCAGAATGGCGAGACGATCGAGGACGGCGGCCGGATCTATACGCCGGACATGGTACTGGGACCGGCGAGAAAAGGGATCAAGCTGACCTATACCACGGATACGCGCCCGACTGCATCGATCCTGGAAAATGCAGAGGGTTCAGATCTGTTCATCTGCGAGGGGATGTACGGTGAGAAAGAGAAGGCGGCGAAAGCATCCGAACATAAACATATGATGTTTTATGAGGCGGCGGCCCTTGCGCGCGACGCGCATGTGCGTGAAATGTGGCTGACCCATTACAGTCCTTCCCTGACCAGGCCGGAGCCTTACATGGATGAGGTGCGGGAGATATTTCCCGCGGCAAAGGCGGGCAGAGACGGAATGTCGGCGGAACTGATGTTTGAAGATAAAGAGGCGTAATAATGAGAGAAATCAGAGATCTGAATATCCTTGCGATCGAGAGTTCCTGTGATGAGACGGCTGCGGCAGTCGTTCACAACGGCAGGGAAGTCCTGTCCAATGTTATCTCTTCACAGATCGACCTGCATAAGCTGTACGGTGGAGTGGTCCCGGAGATCGCATCGAGAAAACATATAGAGAAGATCAACCAGGTTGTCGAGGAGGCGCTGAAAGAAGCGGATGTGACGCTGGACGATATCGACGCCGTGGGCGTGACCTACGGGCCGGGGCTGGTCGGCGCGCTGCTGGTTGGTGTTGCGGAGGCGAAGGCGATCGCATTTGCGCGGAACCTTCCGCTGGTCGGCGTGCACCATATCGAGGGACATATTTCTGCAAACTATATTGAACATCCGGATCTGGAACCGCCGTTTCTCTGCCTCGTGGCGTCCGGCGGACATACCCATCTGGTGTGCGTGAAAGAATACGGCAAATATGAGATACTCGGACGCACGCGGGATGATGCGGCGGGGGAAGCTTATGACAAAGTGGCGCGTGCCATCGGTCTGGGATACCCGGGCGGTCCGAAGATCGACCGGATCGCGAAAGAAGGGAATCCGGACGCGGTAAAATTCCCGAAAGCACACATCGACGGCGCGGAGTATGACTTCAGCTTCAGCGGCCTGAAATCCGCAGTGCTCAACTATATCAACGGCTGCAGGATGAAAGGGGAGAGTTTCGATCCTGCGGATATCGCCGCTTCATTCCAGAAAGCGGTGGTGGAAGTGCTGGTGGAGAATTCAATGAAAGCGGTGGATGATTACGGCATGTACAAGTTCGCCATTGCCGGCGGCGTGGCGTCAAACAGTGCACTCCGCGCGGCGATGAAGCAGGCCTGCGAGGAAAAAGGCGTGAAATTCTACCATCCGTCCCCGATCTACTGTACGGACAATGCGGCGATGATCGGCGCGGCGGCGTTTTATGAATATCTTGCCGGGACAAGGCACGGCTGGGATCTCAATGCGGTCCCGAACCTGAAGCTGGGAGAAAGATAATGGCGAAAACATACTGTACCGCGATCGTGCTTGCGGCAGGCAGCGGAAAGCGGATGGGAACAAAAGTGCATAAACAGTATCTGCTCATGGGCGGCAGGCCGGTGCTTTATTACTCCCTGCATACATTTCAGGAATCGGTCCTGATCGATGAGGTCATCCTTGTGTGTGGCAGTGGAGAGGAAGAGTACTGCCGACGTGAGATCGTGGAGAAGTACGGCCTGACAAAAGTCGCGAAGATCATTCCCGGAGGCGCAGAGCGCTTCAATTCGGTCTGGAACGGCCTGAAGGAAACAAAAGGCGGCTATGTCTATATCCATGACGGGGCCCGCCCATTTGTCGATGAGGAGATGATCGCCCGCGCTTATGAATGTGTATCCGCATGCCGTGCATGCGTGGCCGGAATGCCGTCGAAAGATACGGTAAAGATCGCTGATGAAACGCAGACGGTACAGCAGACGCCGGACCGCAGCAGCGTCTGGATCGTGCAGACCCCGCAGGTGTTTGACACAGAACTGATCCGGAAGGCATATGGCATGCTTATGGAGCAGAAGATCATAAACGTAACCGATGATGCGATGGTCGCAGAGCAGATGCTCGGCTGTCCCGTGAAACTCTTTTCCGGCTCCTATGAGAACATCAAGATCACCACGCCGGAAGATCTTGAAATTGCCGAGGTTTTTTTGAAAAGAAAGTCTTGACACAGTTTTTGCTCATGTGATAGAATAGTCCACGTCGCATAAAGAAAAGATAATCGTGACAGCGTACTTGGAGAGGTATCGAAGTGGTCATAACGAGGCGGTCTTGAAAACCGTTTGTCCGAAAGGGCGCGTGGGTTCGAATCCCACCCTCTCCGTTATGGAGAAGTACCCAAGCTGGCCGAAGGGGCTCCCCTGGAAAGGGAGTAGGTCGTTAATAGCGGCGCGAGGGTTCAAATCCCTCCTTCTCCGTTTGATATTATCCTGAAAAACTACTGGAGAGATCCCGGTAGTTTTTTATATCCCATCAGGATTTTAAAGGGCTGACCTGTCGGATCCTGGTGTAAAGGATAAGAAAATTGTAGGATAATATCATGTAAAAATACCAGATATAGTACTTGCTGGAAACCGGCAAAAAAAGTTGAAAAAACTTGTAAAAAACGGTTGACAGATGGTAGAAATAAATGGTATTATATCTAAGCTGACCCGTTGGGGACAGCAAAAAAATAAAAAAGTTCTTGACAAACGAAATGAGCTTTGATAAACTATTAAAGCTGTCGCTTGAGAGAACGACAGGAACCTTGAT
>DXIS01000032.1 GCA_019112735.1 Candidatus Mediterraneibacter guildfordensis | reverse complement strand
TTAGATTTAATATAAAAACTATTTTGATCTGCATAAATAAATTTCCATTTCTGAGCATCCGATCCATTATCACTATATTCCCATAAAGCCGCTCTATCATCTGTAGATGCATTTCGAACATCCAATACTTTATTAGATGCTACTGATGCGATTGTATAATATCCATTTTCATCAGTTTTTTTAATATCAAACATTTGTGACTGCAAACCTGCATAAGCACCCACTTCAGCATATCCATTCCTTATGCTCAAAATCTTTTTATCAGATTTAGCACTTGATATATAATACCGTCCTTCCTCAACAGGCCATGAAGTTTCTTTTAATTTCCATTTTAAAGTATTATTATTTGATATATTCTGAGTACAGATATTAACTCCTGCATATGAATTTGTCGATGCTATCCCTAAAACAGTTCCCAGTTTTGACTTAATATAAAACATTCCGTTTCCAGCATCTATAAATTTCCACAATTGAGCTGAACTTCCATTCCAAGCATACTGCCAGACATTAGCGCCACTATTTTTATCTGCATTATGTACGTCTAATACTTTGTTTGAATGTTCTGCTACTATTTTATAATATCCGTTTTCTACATATTTAATTTCAAAATTCTGATGGGACATCGAATTTTTATTGTTCAGCTGTACATTAGATTTATCAGAAAACGCTCCATCTGCTACCTCAACCACAAGTGAATCATTTGCTGAACTGCTGATTGTATATGTCCCATCTTCCACCGGACGATAATCTGATTTAACAAGTTTCCATTTCTGAGCCGTCGTTCCATTATAGGAATAACTCTGTATCGTCGTACCTTCAGAGGATGACGCGTTTTTAACATCCATGAACGTCCCTAATGCAGAACAGATATAATAATACCCATTCCCCGCATTAACAAAGCCCCACTTTTGTGCCGAAGTATCGTTGCTCGTATACTGCTGGATAGCCGTCCCGGATGTACTGGAACCATTTTTTATATCTAATACTTTCCCTGAATGTTCTGCAGTAATTGTATAATACCCATTCCCCGCACTTGTAATTTCAAATCTTTGGGAGGAAATTTTTTTATTACTATTCAACGTGATCGCTGCGCTGTCACCAAGTCCACCTCCTGAAACTGTGGCAACTTTTCCCGATCCCAGTGCGCTTTCCAGTACATATGTACCTTCCGGGACAGACACCATATCTCCAATCTTGTGCAGTCCCAGATATTTCGCTATTCCCGTCGCATCTGCAACTCCCAGTTTCTTAAGTCCGGACTCACTATTCAGATAATTCCGGTCCCCGCTGTTTGTGATAAAAGCATGTTCTACAATAATTCCCGGTATTCCTCTTTCCTTTGCATATATCTGCACCGAGAAATAATCCGATATAGACCCGTCCGGATACCGCTCATTTATAGTCGTATCCTTACTGTAAATCTCATCCGGTCGCATATTAAGTCCGATTGCCTTCAATTCTTTCAGAATAGCCTCGGCAAGTTTTTCTCCTTCTTCGGCCACCTGAGGTTTCCAGCTTTTATTCGGTATGATAACCTCAGATCCATTCACACTGGATGCTGTTGAACTGTTCAAATGAAGACTGACATAAATATCCGCCCCGGCATCTGCCGCAGCATAAACCCGGTCCCCGATATCACTTCCTGATGAACCGCCGGGATGCGGGCATGCAGCCCCTGTTCTGGTCATATAGACTGTAACTCCGGCATATTTTTCCAGTTCTTCTTTACAATAATTGGCAATCTTCAGCGTCAGCACTTCTTCCCGCAGTCCATTGCTTGATGCGCCGGCATGGGTAGAATCATGCCCCGGGTCGAGCGCTACAACGATATTTCCATCATCAGACTTTGCGGCAGCTGCCTTTGCTTTTGCACCCATAGTTGCCGCAAAAGCAGATATACCTGCAGAGCTATCAGCCGCTCCTCCGGTCTGTTCTTCTGCATTTTCAAGAGCATTTACGATCTGTTCTGTAGATTCTTCCACATTATCCGGATCGATTTCTGCCACAGTCGCTTCTACGTCCGCCGCCTCATCTGCTGTTCTGCTCTTTGCCGTTTCCACATCCAATGGCTGGAGTTCTTCAATCCCGCTGTACTCCTCATTGACGCCAAAATTAGCCTCCATCCCGGACTCAGAAAGAAGAACTGCCTTCTCTCCTGTATCATCTGTAATATTCAGGCTGATCACTTCATAAGTGCCTGTTTCTGATTCATCAGTATATTCATATGTAAAAAGATAAAGCTGATCAGCGCTTACGCTCAGATCCCAGATAGTCTCCCGGCCTTCATCATCTCTTACGGTCAGAGTCGCATCAGATATATTTTCAGAACCGTCCCCATAAGAAATTGCGATACGCTCTGTTCCAGGCGTCTCAAGATAAGGACTCTCTACAATAACATAATTGATTGCATCCGCATTTTTTTCAATAATGCTGTTTTCTGAAGCCTGCGCTTCTATGGATTCCTCGTTTTGATCACCTGTTTCTTTGCCATCAGACTCTTGTAATTTTTCTGCATCATCTATTTCCTGCACATCACTCTCAGATGCCTGGTCATTTTCTGCTTCCTGTACATCATTTTCAGAGGTCTGGTTATCTTCTGCTTCTATACTATCACCATCCTCTGTATCTTCCGTAAGATCAGGCATCGTATCAGATTCTGAATTACTCTCTTCATTCTTCGTGATTTCTTCTGTCTGTGATTCCGCCGTCACAGGATCAGATTCCTCGGCGTACACCAGTCCGCCGGGAACATTGCCTGCCACCATACATCCTAGCAGCAGCATCGCCGCCAGCTTCTTCATCCTTTTTTTCATTGCTTTATTTCCTCCTTATTATCCCGTTCTCTCTAAAATTCTATCCTGCCGGAATATCCGTCAAAATCCGCCCCGCTTGAAGTCTCCAGCAGAGCGCCTTCCTCGGTCAGCCGGATTCCGTCACACTCATACGCGTCCAGATATGTATTTATCAGACAGCCAAGGATCTCTGTTTCGCCTGTGGTTCCAAAACTCCTGATCCTGTCACCGAGTGCGGTATTGAAGTCCAGATCGATCTGTCGTTTCTCCGGATCCACCTCAAAGTTCAAAAGCTCACAGTCCTCTTCCAGTATTCCTTTCTCCTGAAGTGCAGACCAGATATCATTTTCATCCGAGACCAGTACCTCTTCGCTGACAGGCTCTGCTGTTGCATCGTCAATATAATAAATCCTGACTTCCCTGTTTTCTTCCTCAGGCTCGGGTTCGCTATATGTGGCATCTTGTTTTTCACATCCGGCTATCAGGAACACTGACAGCAGTACGACACCGGCATATTTCAATCTCCTCATAGGCAGCTCCTTTATACTTCTGTAAATGGCTCTATTTCAACAAGTACTATATTAGCAGAATCATCCCAAAATTCAACTCTTTTCAATTGAAAAAAATTTCCAAAATCTGTTGACAAAATTATAGCGGATACGCCTGATGACATATCCGCTATAAATACCTTGCAGGCTCTTTCACTTTTAATTCAGTGCTTCCCCTTCCGGGAGTGTCCCGCCCTCTTCTACAATGTTCGTCAACTCTACGATTTCGTTCAATCTGTCTTCATCGACATACGATACATAAAGTAGCTGATCAGATGCGGAATAACAGTAATCTTTTCCGCCTGTTCCGGTAAGATCCACAGACTGAATATACCACTTGGCATTCGTGCTGAGCTGGTTGCGGATCAGTCCGTTCAGCTGATCCCGTGTCACATTCATCTCCACGTCTTTGCTCACCTGATCCATCAGGCTGCCCGCCCGTATGAGCATGGTCGGTGAGATCACTTTCTTCAGCAGTCCTGTGATCACCGCCTGCTGGTTTCTTCCTCTCTGGTTGTCTCCGTCATCGAGGTTATGGCGTTCACGGCTGAACGCTAGAGCCTGTTCGCCGTTAAAATGATTCATTCCTTCCTCGACTTCCACTATGCAGCCGGACTCTTCTCCGGTTGTAAATTCATATTCAGAGTACACATCCACTCCGCCCAGGATATCTACGATATCGATCAGCGAAGTAAAGTTCAGTCTTACGAAATAGTTAATCTCTGTTCCATACAGTTCACCCAGCGTCGCCATCGAAGTTTCAATTCCGTAAACGCCCGCATGGGTCAGTTTGTCCATAGCGCCCTGCTCTACATCCGGACCGTACAGCGGCACGAATGAATCTCTCGGTGTTGTGACGAGCAGGATCTGGTGTGTCGTCGGATTAACAACCGCGATGATATTTACATCACTCCGGCTTGTCGCGGACACTTCACCGTATGTATCGATCCCGCTGATATACACGGTAAACACATCTTTTGTCAGTGAAGCATCATTTCCACCGCCCAGTTTGATCTCCGTCCGGATATCCATCTCATAGATAATCCTTGTGTTATCGGAGAATCCTTCCACCGCATCATCCATCAGTTCGGTATACGCTTCATTATATATGATTGCATCTACATTGCCCGCGAAAAGTTCAGCCGCCTGATCCTGCACGGAACCGCAGTCAGTCACAGTCAGATCCGACCCCAGTTCTTCCTGCAGGTTTGTCACTGCCGTCTGGATATTGTCGCCGCCCTGCCGGAACTGGATGCCGAAGTTATAATCTGCGGCGTCTTCGATCGTCTGCGCATAATCATCCTCAAGGACCGCCACCGCCATCTTGTCAACCCGGGTAGTCCCGCCGGTGATCGCCGCGATCATATTATTAGTCTCCGCGATATAATACGTTCCCACTAGCAGCACGCATGTGATCAGGAAGCTGTATACTTTCCCCGATGTTCCTTTTTTCTTTCTTACTGCCTGGCTCGTAAATGTAATACACCATAAAAACAGAAGTACCAGCGCTGCCAGCGCGAGATATTTCACCGGAAACATGTTCAGCATCAGGATCACGATCATCAGGATAATGCTCACGATGGCCTGGAGCCACAGAAAGAAGCTTCCCGACCGGTTCCGTTCCCGTCTTTGCACATGTCCACCTGTTCTGTTTATTCTTCGTCCGGCGCCGCTGGCCGCCCTGGTTCTTTTTGCCATTATAACTAACCCCTGTAATTTATCCTTTATCTGTACAGTACAGAAGGATATACCCCTTTATCTATCAGATTTCTTACCGCATTCATGACAGCTTCCCTGTCTTCTTTGTAGGTTACGCCGAACCACTGGTCGTGGGATCTCAGCACCCTCACATCCAGTTCTCCTTTTTCGATCAGCTCCCCGATGATCGTCGGAAGGAGATATTCAGCTTTCAGATCCGTGCTTTCCGTCTCAGCGAGGAAAGCATCGAACCCTTCTTCAAGGATGCCGAAGAATTCCGGCGTGAGCCCCCACATATTCATGGATACCACTGACTCCGTATCCAGACGGTCCGCGGATCCGTTCTCCCTTCGGATCACAGCTTCATCACCGTCCTTTTCTATATTATGGGTCTCTGTAATGCTGGTCAGCATACCGTCAGCGCTGACACCGCATATGCCGCGGGTCACGCCCCCGTTATCGCTCAGTGTATTCTTCAGAATGAAGCTTACCATGCAAGCCTGTATTTTACCAGTATTCTGTATGCTTGTCAAATAAGTATACGCTTCGCGGAAAGCCTGCTTTCCGTAATAGTCGTCCGCATTGATCACCAGGAAGGGTGAATCCACCAGATCCTTACAGCACAGAATCGCCTGCCCGGTTCCCCATGGCTTCGTCCGGCCCGGGAACTTATCCCTGTACTTTTCCGGAATGTCATCAAGTTCCTGATATGCATAGGCAACTTCCGTCTGTTTCTCGATCCGGCTGCCGATCACTTCTTTAAAGTCTTTTTCCAGATCTTTGCGGATCACGAATACGACTTTATCGAATCCCGCTTCCAGCGCATCATAGACAGAGAAGTCCATAATGATCTCCCCGTTGGGTCCCACCGGAGCGAGCTGCTTGATCCCGCCGCCGAACCGGCTCCCGATGCCTGCCGCCATAACTACTAATGTTGCACTGCTCATTTATATCCCTCCCAGCATCAAACTGTTCACATTTTTGCTAATTGTACCATATGCAGATATCAATTACAAGATTTTGCACGTTTATTCAACGTATCCCACAGTACTTCCGGCAAGGTTTTGATTTCCCATATTATCCGTCAGGTAAACATCTATGTAATATTCTCCTGTGGCGAACCCGAATCCCGGGATATTTACATTCGCAATATAACTGCCGTCCGGCTGTGCTTCAGCCTGAAGCCACTGCAGATTGCTCTGATCCGGTCCCGTCCAGACCGCCACCGTGATCCCTGCTATCCCGTCATCCGCGTTCTGGATATTGTCGATCACCACCTGAAGGACGCCTGTCCTGAAATCATACGGAAGCGCAGTTGCCGTCACAGTCGGCACCCTGCCTTCCCGGATCTTCAGTTCCATATTGTCGATATCGATTTCTTCCGTCAGCTGATCCATCAGCTCGGATTTTCTCGTCAGTTCCTGATTGATATACGGATTGCCGTAGACTTCTGTCAGCGTAGAACGTGACGAGAACAGATTGGTCCCCAGACCCAGCCGTTCTCCTTCAATGCTGACGCCAAGGCTGGCAAGTGTAGTCGGATAATTATCAAAAGTAGAATACGCTCTTGTCCACTCCGGATCCTCCGGTGTTACCGCAGAATTGATGTATGCCGTATATACTTTTCTTTCATAAGCATCATCAATACCCTCACAGAAATCTTTGTCCATCGTAGGATGATCCCCTGAGATAACAATCGTCGTATTTTCATAGAAGTCCTGCTGCCGGATCCATTCAACGAATTCCTTTATCTGCCGGCTGGAGCAGGACAGTACATTTCCATACTGGTTCTCGCCGTGTTCATTTCCGCAGAGGCCGCATACATATCCGTCTTCAAAATGAGTGTCCACTGTAAGCAATGTAAAGTTGAAAGGCTGATCCTGCGCAGCAAGGGCAGTCAGCTCTTCTTTGGCATACTCGAAGAGCTTCTGGTCTTCAAATCCCCACCACACCCAGTAATCCTTATCAAACTTTCCCTGGCTCTGATAATAATAGTAATCCTTTATGTCATAGTTTCCATGATCAGTAAAGTAGAGGCTGCGTCCTCCGAAATTGCCGTCCGAGCCGATCATAAATGTCTGGCGGTATCCCTGCTGCTCAAGGATGTCGCCCAGTGAAGTCACCCCCGGGAGGAAGCTTTCCTGCGTGTCCATTGAGTTCCCGTCGATCGGAATGCTTAAAGGAAGGCCTGTCGTCTGTCCAAACAGGGCCGCCGCTGTCCATGTCGTAGATGTTAACGCGGTTCCACCGTTCAATCCTGCATCAGCTCCGGAAAAGTCTTCATTTTCCTCTGCAAGTTCAGTCAGTTCAGGAATATAATTCTCAGAGAAAGCGCCGCCATTTTCTTCGTCAGCATATGTAGTCTCCATGGACTCAAGGAAGATATAGATCAGGTTCCTTTTCTGCTCCGGGAATGTCAGTTCTGTTCCCGCGGGATCCACATAATTCTCATCAATGAATGACGAGACCGCACCGCTGTTCGCAGCGTAATCAGCAATATCCAGCCTTTCCCACGCCGTATAGACAGTACCCGCAAGCAGGATCACCGACACTGCCGGCACTGCCGCCGCCATTATACGATAGCCTTTCTTCATCCTGGTTATGACCAGGCCTGCGATCAGCGCTGCCATAACGATCACGGTCACCGGGATACAGAACACGATATAATCCAGGATCATTTCCTTATTAGTCCCCTCCACCGGAGACTGGATCGTGAACATCAGCTCCTGCATCGTAAGATGGGGCCACGTCTTTAACACCCACAGTGTGCTTGCGCCTGCCAGGATGGTCAATGCCGCAAAAAGAACCATGAGTACATTTCCAAAGCCAAAAAGAAATTTACATAACACATTCGATACTTTACTCATTATTAACCTCTGTTTTACACAATTCTAACAGAGGTAATCATAGCATGATTAAAATGAACATTCAACAAATTCTGACTTTTTGCGACTCCATTTCCTGCCAGTTTTATAATTGAACGCAAAAGCCGCGGCACCACAGTACATATTTGTGATGCCACGGCTCATACCAGGCTCATCCGCTATTCTCCTATCCCGTCCTGCACCAGCTCTGTCATGCCCTTCAGCGCCTGTTCTTCGTCTGATCCTTCACAGATGATCTCGATCTCGTCGCCGCTCTTGATGCAGGCGCCGAGTACGCTGAGCACGCTTTTGGCGTTTGCTGTCACATCTTCATATTTCGTCTTCTTGCGTATCGTTATCTTCGAGTCGAACTGCATCGCTGTCTTGCAGAACAGCCCTGCCGGCCTCAGATGCAGTCCGGTGGGATTTTTGATCCTAACTGTTCCGTTTACCATTTTTATACTCTCCTGATTTTAATAATGTATTTAGTCACTTTCCTGACCGGAAGTTTCCGGCGCCTCTTCTGTCTTCTCCGAAAGTGTGAGATTGACTGTCGCCCCCGAGATCAGTTCGATCCCGTCCGGTATATTCACTTCTACCGGCACCTCATACTCTCCGGGTTCTGTATAGTCCGACAGATTGATGGACACCGCATTGCTGATATCAAGCACATCCAGCGCCTGCTGGTCTCCACGGAACTGCAGGGTGATCTCGGCATCCGGTTCATAGTCCACTTCCAGGTTCTCCGCCAGACCGGTGATGCGCGCCGAACTTACAAGCATTTTGATCGTGCGCGTCCCTTCCTGTTCAACCATTGCAGTAACCGTGATGGATCCTGCGTTTTCATCCACGAGGCTGATCCCGTCCGGAAGATACGCCGTAATATCCACGGTCTGCTCTACCGGTGCGGACGCTCCTTCTACGCTGATCACCGAAGCCGGGACCCGGATCTCATCCACTTCATCTGTATCACTGCTCGTGCCGCATATGCGGATGCTCTCCGGCACGCTTGTGCATCCGGTGTACCGGTAGCCCTCCGCCGGTGTTCCGGTAACGCCGAATTTCACCGGCACCGTTTTTTCCTTGAGGACTTCCACCGCCACGGATACGCCTTCTTCGCCCAGGTTGTTGTCCAGCTGGGTCTGCCCCAGTTCATTTCCGTTCGCATCATACAGCACAAGTTCCGCCTTGCGCGTCGTATCTTTCGATATACCTTCCACATCAACCCGCGCAACCGCCCGGTCGATCTGATCCAGTGCGGACTGCGGGCCGGTGATCGTTACATTATTCGGATCCGCCGTAAGGCTTCCGATCGTATACCCGTCCCTCGGAGTTGTTCCGTTGGTCTCAGCAGTCAGAGCCAGCACTTTGCTGCCGGATTTTTCCCGCTGTATCCGGATATTTCTCGGGACCGCGACCGCGGAATCATAATCATCCCCAAACTCCGGGATCGAGATGTCAATGGGGATCAGATTGGTCGTCGTATCCATCTGCGATACGTCCGCCGTGGCAATGATGTCTTCCGGGTCAAGCTTCTGGCGCACCTCGCGGTTCGCATAAACGACAACGCTGACTGTATTTTCTCCGATCACCTGGTAGACTTCTCCTGAGGAAGTGATAATGTCATCATTGATGATCCTGACCGGGATATCCGCGAATGTCCGGCTCCCGATGGGATTATCCACATTGACGACGATCAGCCAGAGGAAAGCGGAGAAGAAGAAAGCGATGATTTTCAGTCCGAGATTGTTTCTAAACCTGTATTTCTTCATTTTCTGCGCCATCCTTTCCATATAGTGAGCTTCCTTGTATCGGAATTCCTATACTGAATCTGGCCCAGCTTCTCTCTGAGTTCTTCCCGTTTCACACCGCGGGTCAGCTGCCCGCCCATGGCAACAGAGACGAGACCGGTCTCCTCGGAGACAACGATCACCAGGGCGTCGCATACTTCGCTCATGCCGAGTGCAGCCCTGTGCCTGGTCCCCAGGTCTTTGCTGATGCTCATATTGTCGGAAAGGGGGAGATAGCAGGTCGCCGAAGTGATCCTGTTCCCGCGTATGATGACCGCTCCGTCGTGAAGCGGTGTATTGTGTTCGAATATATTGATCAGGACCTGGGATGACACCTTACAGTCCAGTTCAATGCCCGTCACCTCATATTCATTCAGACGGATCGCCTGTTCCACGACGATCAGCGCCCCGGTGCATACGCGCCCCATCTCATAGCAGGCCGTCACGATGCTGTCGGCCGTCACATCTGAGAAGCGCTCATTTTCATTTCCTTTATCAAAGGGATTGATGTTGCTGAGCAGATTCTTCTCGCCCAGCTTCTCCAGCGCGCGCCGCAGTTCCGGCTGGAACACGACGATCGCCGCGATCGCCAGCACGTTGATGGACTGGGCCGCCAGATAAAGGATCGTGTGCATCTGGAACAGCCATGCAAGAAAAATGAAGCCGACGAGCATAATGATGCCCCTGAGGAGCATCCATGCCTTGGTGTTCTTGATCCACAGCATGATCTCATAGACGATCACTGTAAGGATCAGGATCTCAACGACGTCTTTGACCTGGATGGCCGGGAAATACATGCCCTCTGTGTAGTTGTCTATAAAATTTCTCAGCCAGTCTATCATGCCGTGACTCACCGCCCTGTTCTTTGTTTACTCTGTTTTATCTTTCTCCTGGTCAAGTCCCAGTTCTTTGCTCAGGCTTCTGGTAAGCAGGATCTCGTCTGTCTTCTCTGCGTCTGATTTCTCTTCCGCCTGCTCAGGCTCTGCGGGCTTCTCCGCCCCGCCCTGCTTCTTCGGGCGCTCGCCTGTGATACGCTTTACTTCTTTCTCAGGCGCTGCAACCCCGATCTTCGGAACCGCCTTTACATAATAATAGTATTCATCATCCTCAAACTGGATATTCTCAGCTCTGGAATAATCAACGGAGAAGAAGAAGAATTCCAGTACCAGTCCGACCGCGATGCCGAGCACGGCGCTTAAGAGGATGACTGCAAAAGAAATGTCAAGCTTCAGTGCGATGCTTCCTGCGGATGCGATGATCACGCCCGTTGCCGCTCCTGCCGCTGACGCGATCTTCCATGCATGGTCCACAGATCTGGTGCGGATCAGATGTACCACGAGAATACTGATCACCACTGCAGCGATCATCAGCCACATTTCTTTATTAACGAAAAACTGTTTCGTAAAACTCATCAGGCTGTCCGCCATATTCGAGGCATCCGCGCTTTTAAGCGCTGCAGAGGAATCTTTCACAAGATCGATCATGTAGTAGGACATGATTCCGAAAGCCGCCGGAACGATCCATACCGGCGTACCGAGAAGTCCGAAGACGACCGGCACGACAAAGGGGATCTTCAGGCCGAACGCCACTGCCGACAGCAGGACGATCCATGCTTTCTTCGGTGTAAAGCGAAAATACAGTATGTACATCAAAAAGAAGATGACAAGCGATACGACCGCGATAGGCATGGACACCGCATAAAACTGTACAAGGATCAGCGCGGTCGCCGCCAGGGTCATGATCATCATCGGGAAAAATGTACAGATGACAGCCAGTCCGGCTGTACAGATGACAGAAGACGCCTGTTCCATGAACCCGATATTGGCATTGATCATTCCAAACACGATAAGTCCGGCAAGGAACTGTAAGGCCTTCTGGATATAAATCGAATATTTTGAATAGATATTCTGCAGTTTTTCCCTCCAAACCAGTAAAGTACTCATGATCTGTTCTTCTCCTTCTTACGACCCATTTTCTCCATTCTGGAAAGGTCTCTCATGTATTTTTTCACCCGCTGTTTTGCCTGGGTGTGCCGCTTCTTGTACAGCGAACCGGCCCCGATCGCAAATATGACCAGCAGACTGAGATATATCCCAAGGGCAACCGCCGCGATGATGATCATCCTTGCGATGGTGATCCCTTCCACGAGGCTTTCCCCGCAGCCCATAAATAATATGGCGGCGGTGAGCGCATACCCGACCGTCATCCAGATCAGTGTGATCCAGACGTTCAGGCTGACATAATCTTTCTGATAGTAGCCTGTGATCTTCAGATCTTCTTCGCCGTATTTTTTCTCATAAATGGCAGCTCTGGTCATCAGGCGTATTTTTCTCTTATCCAGCATAGCAAATATAATCTCCCATTTCAGTCCATTATGTTTTAGTATATCATACAGTCAGATACCTTGTCCAATGCTTATCGTTAAAAAGAAGACTTTTTGGGCGCCGGCTTTTTTCAGCACGCGGGCCGCACGTTCCAGCGTGGCGCCTGTGGTATAGATATCGTCGATGAGAAGGACATTTCCGCAGGGCGTCCACTCTGCGGAAACGCCGAACGCGCCCTTGAGGTTTTGCAGTCTCTCCTGTCGTCCGAGCAGCTTCTGGGGCGAAGTCCTCCGGATCCGGTACAGGACATCCGTCCGCACCGGAAGACCGCACCGCTCTCCCAGTTCCCGCGCCAGGATCTCCGCCTGATTGAACCCGCGCTTCCGAAGCCTTGACGGGTGCAGCGGCACCGGGATGATCTCATCCACCGCCCATCTCCGGATCAGCCCGCCATAGCTGTCCGCCAGTTCCTGCGCAAATATCTTGCCGAATCGTCTCCGGTTTTTATACTTGAACCGGTAGACCGCTCCCGAGACCGGTTCCCGGTGCAGCCACAGGCTCCTGCCCCGGTCCAGGCTGCTCCCGCCGCCCGCCATCTGCTTACGACAGTCCGGGCAGTACTCTTCCGCTTCATCCCGGAGCGGCTTCCCGCAGTGCATGCAGTACGCCCCTTCCGTGACAGCCACGATCTTCTTGCGGCAGTCCGGACAGATCCCTTCCGCCGAGATCTGTCCGCACATCGGGCACACCGGCGGATACAGGAAACTTAAAAGTTTCCCCCGTACTCCCTGATCCGCTCCGACAGGCTGGTGTAGCGTTCCTGTTCGTTTTTGTTTTGTATCATTTCCTGAAATACCGCATCACTCCCTATGATCGTCAGGCATTTTCTTGCCCTGGTAACTGCAGTGTATAAAAGGTTTCTGTTGTAAAGCAGCCGGGGTCCCGGAAGGAGCGGGATGATCACCGCCGGATACTCGCTTCCCTGGGACTTGTGGACCGTGATCGCATAGGCCAGCTCCAGTTCTTCCGTCATATCGTAGGCGTACTTCACCTTCCGTCCTTCATCGAACTCCACTTCGATCGTCTCGGTGTATGTGTTGATCTCTGTGATCACACCCATATCCCCGTTGAAAATACCGGTGCCGCTGTCCACCGCCAGGCCGAACCGGGTGGTCACTTCCCACTCCAGCTGGTAATTATTCTTGATCTGCATGACCTTGTCCCCTTCCCGGAACAGACGGTCCCCGATCCCCGCTTCATTTTTCTTCGGATCCGCCGGGTTCAGATACCGCTGCAGGATCACGTTCAGCCGTTCTACGCCGAGGTTGCCTTTCCGGGTCGGCGTCATGACCTGGATCTCGCTTGGTTTTGCCCCCACGTATCTGGGAAGTTTCTTCTGTATGAGCATGATCATGATCCCGATGATCGTATCCGCATCCGTGCGGCGCAGGAAGAAGAAATCCCGGCTCTTGTTATCCAGCACGACCGGCTCTCCGGCATTGATCTTATGTGCATTTACGATGATATCGCTCTGGCCCGCCTGCCGGAAGATCCGGGTCAGGGTCACCACCGGGAACTGCTCCGATGCGATAATGTCCTTGAGCACGCTCCCCGGCCCCACGGATGGCAGCTGATCCACATCGCCCACCAGGATCAGCCTGGTTCCCGGCACGACCGCCTGCAGGAGCGCATGCATCAGCGGAAGGTCCACCATGGACATCTCATCGATGATGAGCACATCCGTCTCCAGCGGGTTCTGACGGTTCCTTAAGAATCCGCCCACGCCTTCCTCTGATTCCGGATTCACATTGACTTCCAGAAGCCGGTGGATCGTCTGGGCCTCCCAGCCGGTGGCCTCGGTCATCCGCTTGGCGGCCCTGCCGGTCGGCGCGGCAAGGAGGATCGACATTCCTTCCCGGTCAAAGAACCGGATCATGGTATTGATGGTCGTCGTCTTCCCCGTGCCCGGTCCGCCCGTCAGGATCAAAAGTCCGTGCTTGATTGCCTCAATCACGGCCCGGTGCTGCATGGCGTCCAGTTCGATCTTCGCATCTTCCTCCACAGCGCGCAGCCGCTGTTCCATTACCTCTTCCGGCATCGTGCAGTCGATATTCAGGTCGTGGAGCATCTTCGCCGTATTTAATTCCAGATAATAGTAATGCGCGGCATAGATCCGTTTCTCCCCGTTCTCTTCCTTCAGGACCGTCTTCTTCTCCATGCACAGATCCATAATATACTTTTCCACATCCCGGATCTCTACGCCGAGCAGGGCGCCGGCGCGCCGGGCAAGGACTTCTTCCGGAAGGTAGATATGGCCTTCTCCGAGCGCCTGCTGCAGGGTATAAAAAAGTCCGCTCCGGATCCGGTAATCCGAATCCGTATGTATGCCGATCCGCGCAGCGATCTCATCGGCCGTGCGGAATCCCACGCCCTCAATATTGTCCGCCAGCTGATACGGGTTCTCTTCCAGGACTTTGTATACACGCATACCATAGTATTGATAGATCTTCGCCGCCAGCTTTGTAGAGATCCCGTACTTCTGCAGGTAGATCATGGCGCTTCTCATGTCCCGCTTCTCTTCCACCTGGATCGCGATCTCCCGGGCCTTGCGCTCACTGATCCCTTTGATCTCGGCCAGTCGTTCCGGCTCCTCCTCGATGATCCGGAATGTATCCTTCTTAAACTTCTTCACGATCCGGCCGGCAAGGGCAGCCCCCACGCCTTTGATGGCGCCGGATCCGAGATAGCGCTCGATAGAGATCAGGTCTTCCGGCTCTTTCACAGTATGGGATGATACTTTCAGCTGAGTCCCGTAAACATTATGGTTGACATACTCACCTGTCAACTCTAACATTTCTCCCTCGTTAATGAAATTAAAATTGCCGACGCAGGTCACTTCTCCGTCGTCATTTTCCAGCCGGAACACGGTATATCCGTTTTCTTCATTCCGGAACACAATGTGCTCCACGTATCCTGTAACTGTCTCCACTGTAAATTATATCCTTTCTTTTACATCAGAACAGGGATGTGCCTTTCCCGTTCACATCCCTGCTGTCCACCGCCATACCGGCGGTCATTCTTACTTCCTAGCCCTCTTTTCTCCCGCTCATGAATTCCACGTACTGTCCGGTGCCGATGGCCACTACCTTCATCGGATCTTCGGCCGTCATAGTATTGATGCCCGTCTTTTCCGCGATCAGGTCTTCAATGCCCCTGAGCAGCGCTCCGCCTCCCGTCAGCACGATCCCCCGGTCCAGGATATCGGCCGAGAGTTCCGGCGGCGTCCGCTCCAGCACGGAGATCACGGCTTCGACGATCTGGCCGGCGGCTTCCCTCAGAGCCTCCTCCGTCTCGGAAGATGTCACCGTGACCGTCTTCGGCAGACCCGTCACCAGATTCCTGCCTTTCACTTCCATGGTCTCTTCTTCTGCAAGCGGATAGGTCGTCCCGATCCGGATCTTGATATCCTCGGCTGTCCGCTCGCCGATCAGTAGATTATGTTTCTTGCGCATGTACCGGACGATCGCCTCGTCAAAATCATCTCCCGCGACTTTGATCGATGTGTTGACTACCGCCCCACCCAGCGAGATCACGGCGATATCCGACGTGCCGCCTCCGATGTCCACGATCATATTGCCGCAGGGCTTTGCGATGTCGATGCCCGCCCCGATGGCCGCCGCCACCGGCTCTTCGATCAGATGCACCTCCCTGGCTCCCGCCGCAAACGTCGCCTCCTCAACGGCTTTCTTCTCCACTTCCGTCACGCCGCTGGGCACACAGATGCTGATCCTTGGTTTCTTAAATGTACGTCTGCCAAGCGCTTTCTGTACGAAATACTTGATCATCTTCTCCGTCACCGTATAATCCGAGATCACGCCCTGCCTCAGCGGGCGGACAGCCACGATATTGCCCGGCGTCCTTCCGAGCATCATGCGCGCATCCTCCCCGATGGCCCGGATCACATTCGTGTCCCGGTCAAAAGCCACCACCGAAGGCTCTTTGAGCACAACGCCCTTGCCCCGCACATAGACGAGCACACTGGCGGTCCCCAGATCAATCCCGATATCTACTGACATATTCAGTTCTCCCTTCCAACTTCTTTATACTCTTTCCCTTTGGAATATTCCGCACCGGAACACCCCTGTATCTCACTCCCTTACGGCATTATCCTGTATCGTAAGACGAATACAGGCAGGTTCCCTCGTCCTGCCTGTCCGCATTATCCAGTATAATAAAATTTCTAAAAAATGGAAACCCTTTTTTCCGATTTTATACTCTTTTAAGCATTGTATTTATATAGTGCCCGGTATAAGATTTTTCATTCACCGCCACTTCCTCCGGTGTGCCGCACGCCACGATGGTCCCGCCGCGGTCGCCGCCTTCCGGCCCGATGTCGATGATGTAGTCCGCCGTCTTGATCACATCCAGGTTATGCTCGATCACAATGACTGTATTGCCGTCGCCGGACAGCCGCCTCAGGATCTCCGTCAGCTTGTGCACGTCCGCGAAATGAAGCCCCGTGGTCGGCTCATCCAGAATGTAGACCGTCTTGCCGGTGCTCCGCTTGCTCAGCTCCGTCGCCAGCTTGATCCGCTGGGCTTCTCCTCCGGAAAGCTCCGTGGACGGCTGCCCCAGCCGGATATAGGAAAGTCCCACATCGTAGAGGGTCTGCATCTTCCGCTTAATGCTCGGCACATGGTCGAAGAATTCCAGCGCCTCCTCGACCGTCATGTTCAGCACGTCGTAGATGGACTTGCCCTTGTATTTTACTTCCAGCGTCTCCCGGTTGTACCTCTTTCCTCCGCACACCTCACAGGACACATAAACGTCCGGGAGGAAATGCATCTCGATCTTCAGGATGCCGTCGCCGGCACAGGCCTCGCACCGGCCGCCCTTTACATTGAAGCTGAAGCGGCCCTTCTTGTAGCCTCTCGCCTTCGCATCCGGCGTGGCCGCAAAAAGATCCCGGATCAGGTCGAAGACACCGGTGTACGTCGCCGGATTGGACCGGGGCGTCCGCCCGATGGGCGACTGATCAATGGCGATCACCTTGTCCACCTGGTCAAGCCCCTCGATCCGCTTATGCTTTCCGGGGATCGTCCGCGCCCGGTTCAGGTCGCGCGCAAGCCGTTTGTAAAGGATTTCATTTACAAGTGAACTTTTCCCGGACCCGGAAACACCCGTAACACAGGTCATTACACCGAGCGGGAAGGATACATCAATGTTCTTTAGGTTGTTTTCCTGCGCGCCGATGACCTTCAGCCAGCCGGACGGTTTCTTTCGTTCCTCCGGAACGGGTATTTTTATTTTTCCGCTTAAGTATGCGCCCGTGACCGAATTTTTATTCTTCATGATCTCCTGCGCATTTCCCACGGCCACGACCTCGCCGCCGTGCTCGCCTGCGCCCGGACCGATATCCACGATGTAATCCGCCGCCAGCATGGTATCCTCGTCATGCTCCACCACGATCAGCGTGTTGCCCAGATCCCGCAGATGCTTGAGCGTCGCCAGCAGCTTGTCGTTGTCCCGCTGATGGAGGCCGATGCTGGGCTCGTCAAGAATGTAGGCCACGCCCACCAGGCCGGACCCGATCTGGGTCGCCAGACGGATGCGCTGGGCCTCGCCGCCGGAGAGCGTTCCCGTGGCGCGGGCAAGGGTCAGGTAATCCAGCCCCACGTCGATCAGGAATTTCACCCGGGCCCGGATCTCCTTTAAGATCTGCCCGCCGATCATCCTCTGGGTGTCAGAAAGCTCCAGATCCGTCAGAAACTGCTGCAGCTTCTCCACGGACAGCGCGGTCACTTCCGCGATATTCTTATCCCCCACGGTCACCGCCAGGGCGCCGGGCTTCAGGCGCTGTCCCTTGCAGGCGGAACAGGGCGTGATATTCATAAATGTCTCGTACTCCGCCTTCATGGTCTCCGACCCGGTCTCCCGGTACCGGCGCTCCACGTTTTTAATCAGGCCCTCGAACGCCACGTCGTAGACGCCTTCCCCGCGCTGGCCTTTATAATATACTTTTACGCTCTTCCCGTTCGTCCCGTGGATCAGGATGTCATGGATCTTCTTCGGATATTTTTCAAACGGCGTGTCCAGATCGAAATCATATTCCCGGCAGAGGGCGTCCAGGATGGCCCTCGTAAAACTGCCCTTATCCGCGCAGGACTGCCAGCCCAGCACCGCAATGGCCCCTTCGTTGATCGAAAGGGACGGATCCGGGATCATCAGTTCCTCGGCGAACTCCATCTTGTAACCCAGTCCGAAACATTCCGGGCAGGCGCCGAAAGGATTGTTAAATGAAAAGCTTCTCGGCTCGATCTCCTCGATGCTGATCCCGCAGTCCGGGCAGGAGAAGCTCTGGCTGAAATTCATCGGCTCGCCGTCGATCACATCCACCACCAGCAGGCCCTCCGCCAGATGCAGCACGCTCTCCACGGAGTCCGTGAGCCGCTTCTCGATCCCCGGCCGCACGATCAGACGGTCTACGATGATCTCGATGTTGTGCTTGATATTTTTATCCAGGCTGATCTCTTCCGACAGTTCGTACATATTGCCGTCAATGCGTACCCGCACGTACCCGCTTTTCTTCGCCCGCTCGAGAAGCTTCGCGTGGGTGCCCTTGCGCCCGCGCACCACCGGCGCCAGCAGCTGGATCCGGGTCCGTTCCGGCAGCGCCATGATCTGGTCCACCATCTGGTCCACGGTCTGCTTCATGATCTCCCGTCCGCACTTCGGGCAGTGGGGGATGCCGACCCTCGCGTAGAGCAGACGGAAATAGTCGTAGATCTCCGTCACCGTGCCCACCGTAGATCTGGGGTTGTGGTTCGTGGACTTCTGGTCAATGGATATGGCCGGGGACAGCCCCTCAATGCTCTCCACATCCGGCTTCTCCATCTGGCCCAGGAACTGACGCGCATAGGAAGACAGAGACTCCATATAGCGTCTCTGCCCTTCCGCGTAGATCGTGTCAAAAGCAAGAGATGACTTTCCCGAGCCACTTAAACCTGTCAGTACGACCAGTTCATTTCGCGGGATGTCCACGTCGATATTTTTCAGATTGTTCTCATTCGCGCCCCGGATACGGATGTACTGCCGGGCGTCCATCTTGATTCCCATAGGTGTATATGTTTCCTTCCTGTTGTGTATTCTAGTCTGGCTGGCGATCCGGGTGCGGGAGCCGGCCGCATCCGATCTATCCTTCGATGTCGTGCAGCATCTTCTTCAGATCGACCAGCTTGTCACGCAGCTCTGCCGCCGCCTCGAAGTTCAGCTCCGCCGCCGCTTTCTTCATCTGCTTCGTCATATCTTTGATGAGCTTCTCCAACTCCTGCACACTCATGGATTCCGGATCCTTCTCCATGCGCAGTTCTTCCGCCGCTACCTTCTTCGAAATGCTGATCAGGTCACGCACAGACTTCTTAATGGTCTGAGGCGTGATGCCGTGCTCTTCATTGTATCTCATCTGGATCTCGCGGCGCCGCTTCGTCTCGTCGATGGCCATCTGCATAGAATCCGTCACCGTATCCGCGTACATGATCACATGTCCCTCCGCATTCCGGGCGGCACGTCCGATGGTCTGGATCAGGGACGTCTCGGAACGCAGGAAGCCCTCCTTGTCCGCATCCAGGATCGCCACCAGGGTGATCTCCGGGATATCCAGTCCTTCACGGAGCAGGTTGATCCCCACCAGCACGTCGAACACATCCAGACGCATGTCCCGGATGATCTCCGTCCGCTCCAGGGTGTCAACATCCGAATGGAGATATTTCACCCGGATGCCCACCTCGCGCATGTAGTCCGTCAGATCCTCTGCCATGCGTTTGGTCAGCGTGGTCACCAGGACTTTGTTCTTCTTCGCCGTCTCTTTATTGATCTCACTGATCAGGTCGTCGATCTGGCCCTCCACCGGCTGCACGCTCACTTCCGGATCCAGAAGCCCCGTCGGACGGATCACCTGCTCGGCCCGCAGAAGCTCATGATCCGCCTCATACGGTCCCGGCGTCGCCGATACGAACAGAACCTGATTAATCTTACCTTCAAACTCCTCAAAATTCAAGGGGCGGTTGTCCTTTGCGGACGGCAGGCGGAACCCATAATCCACCAGCGTCGTCTTTCTCGACTGGTCGCCGTGGTACATGCCGCCGATCTGCGGGATCGTCTTGTGGGACTCGTCGATCATCATAATAAAATCGTCCGGGAAATAATCCAGCAGCGTGTGGGGCGGCTGCCCCGGCGCCAGCCCCGCCAGATGGCGGGAATAGTTCTCGATCCCGGAGCAGAAGCCAGTCTCTTTGAGCATCTCGATGTCAAAATTCGTCCGCTCCGCGATGCGCTGGGCTTCAAGAAGCTTTCCCTCGCCCTTGAAATACCGGACCCGCTCCTCCAGTTCCTGCTCAATGGCGTCCGCCGCCCGGCGGATCTGCTCCGCAGGCACCACGTAGTGGGATGCCGGAAAAATGGCGATGTGCTCCAGCTCGCCCTTGATCTCGCCGGTGAGCACATCGATCTGGACGATCCGGTCGATCTCGTCCCCGAAAAACTCCACCCGAACCGCCGTATCCGCTTCGTTGGCCGGAATGATCTCCACCACATCGCCGCGCACCCGGAACGTACCCCGCTTGAAATCCATGTCATTGCGGTCGTACTGGATATCGATCAGCTGCCGCAGCACCTCGTCCCGATCCTTCTGCATGCCCGGGCGCAGGGAAACCATCATCTTCTCAAAGTTCTCCGGCTCGCCCAGACCGTAAATGCAGGACACACTGGATACAATGATCACATCCCGCCGCTCGATCAGGGACGCCGTCGCAGAGAGCCGGAGTTTGTCGATCTCCTCGTTGATGGAAGAGTCCTTCGCAATGTACGTGTCCGAGGAAGGGACGTAGGCTTCCGGCTGGTAGTAGTCGTAGTAGGAGACAAAATACTCCACTGCGTTATCAGGGAACATCTCCTTGAATTCTCCGTACAACTGAGCAGCCAGTGTTTTATTATGGGCAATGACCAGCGTCGGCTTGTTCAATGCCTGGATCACATTGGCCATCGTGAACGTCTTCCCGGAACCCGTAACCCCCAGTAAAGTCTGGCATTGATTGCCTTCCCGGAACCCTTTTACAAGCGCCTCAATCGCCTGCGGCTGGTCGCCGGTAGGCTGATACGGAGCCTTTAAAACGAATTTATCCATAGCGAAATCTCTCCTTTGTGACTTTTGATACGTTCAATATCAGCCACCCTCAGAAAAATCGTTCGTAACGAAAATGTCAAAATAATAGCCTTATAGGACACCATTACGAATCCAGAAAGGCAAAAGTCACAAAACGCTTTTTCGAGGACTAAATAGCACGAAGTAACACTAGCGGGCTTGGCAGGCTGCTTTGCATATACCTGGCTCTGCCCTTTCGCACATTATAGCAAAGATAATGATAAAAGTATATAGGATGAAGATTAAAAAAAGTACAAATGTTCGAGTGTACATCTGTACTTTTTATCATTCCTTCCTTATATTGTTGTCATGCCGCTATTAAATATTCCTCGGCTGCCTCGTCTATTTCCCTCAGATCAGAGTAATCATAGTATTTCTCTTCCCGGCTTTCCGGAAGGATTTCTTCCATAAATGGTTCAATCGCATATAAGCAATCTTCAATGATCTCTGCAGTATCCCCATAAACATCTGCTGATATAATCTCTTTTGAATGTCCTAACATATGCGAAATTCCTTTGATATTAAAGTCATGTTTCAAAAGAATAGTCGTATATGTATTTCTTAGCTGATGGAAATGGATATCCGGAAGCCCCAGTGAAGCAAGCAGTTCTTTAAAATATTTGTGGTGATAGCTTTTACTTCTCGGATTTCCATAAGTGGAACAACAGATGTAATCCCAGTCACGAAACTCTTTGCTCCGCCGTCTGCGGTTCTTCTCGTAAATCCGGCGCTGTTCCAGAATTGCCTCAAACACATAATCCGGGATCGGTATCTCTCTGATACTGGACGGAGTTTTAGGCTTGATTTCCTGTTTTGTCAGCATTTTAGGCGGCACATCCTCTGCTTTGGAATTTGGCTTTTTCCCTAACTGCCGCTGTATTTTCAACGTGCGGTTGATATAATCCACATCACTGTATTTCAGTCCGTTGATTTCTCCACGCCGCAGGCCCATCAGCACTGCAAATAAAATCTGCATATGGATCGGCGTCGCTTTGCTCGCCTCAACCAACTGAAATACCTGCGGGAGCGTCAGCGTCTTACTTACATCTATCTTTAATTCACGGTATGGTTTTTTCTTTATCTTCTTTGGCAGCGGAACACCCTCCGCAGGATTTACCGCTATTACATTCTTCGACTTCGCATAATCCAGTGCGGTATTCATAACGGTTTTCGCCAGCCGTGCAATAGACTCGTATTTCTCCGCAATCGAATTATACAGCTTTCTGATATATCCCTGGTTCAGCGTTGCCATATACATTTTTCCCAGTTGCGGATTCACATAGTTGTAAACCACATTTTTGTAGCCATTGTAGCTGTTATCCGCTATCCGGGGACGCATAATCTCTTCCAGCCAGAACTCCATGAAGTCCGCTACTTTAATCTTTCCATATACAATGTAAGTTCCTGCATGAAGCTGCCCGATGATTTCATCTCTCTGTGCATTTGCCTCCCGCTTGCTGCAGAACCCGGCGTGCTGCTGGGTAGTATCGGAACCGTCTGCAAATTTCAGCAGAACACGGAACCCATACCCTTTCTTTATGGTCGTAACAGAATACACTTTAAATTCCACATATTTTTTAAAGTCGAATTTCTTCATCCTGTTATCCCTCCGTCCCTGTCCGCTCCGGAACAAACGTATCGTTCATAAATGCAATGATCTTATCTTTCTCATCCATAACCTCACAGTAGTATTCGTAAGTGGTATGAATGGAATTATGACCTAACAGTCCGGAGATCTTTACCAACGGGACGCCTCTCTCGATCAAAATAGTCGCAAACATATGGCGCAGCCCGTGGACAGTGATAACGGGAAGTCCGTTTCTCTCGCAAAGTTTTGTCAGCGCCTGATTCATGGAACTTAATCCTCTCGGCTTTCCGTCCTCCCGGCTGCTGACATACCCATGATCTTCATAATTTCCGGCGTACCATTCTTTCTTCATCTCTACATAGTGGAGCCTGCGCTCCACCTCTTTCATGATCGCCTTTGGAACTTTCAATATTCGGAAACTGTTCTCTGTTTTAGGATCACGCTCGACAACCGTATATTCTTCAATTTCAAATCCTTCTTTTACTTTAGGGTTTGCCACTAACTGGCGGCTGATCCTGACGGTCTGTTTTTCAAAGTCAAAATCACTGAATTTCAATCCAAGGATTTCTCCTTTTCTCAGGCCGCAGAACAATCCCAGTAGAATTTCCAGATACCACGGATTCTTACTGGCCGCCTGCAGGAACACTTTCAGCTTCGCTTTACTGAATATTCTGATTTTAGGCTTTGTCCTCGGATAAGGCTTTGTCTCCGGAACCGGATTATAATTGATAAATCCGTCAAACAGAGCGTCTTTGAATGCCAGACTCAACAGTTCCCTTCCTTTATTACCTGCCGAAGAACAGATTTTTGACACCTGCTCCAGTAGCTGATCCAGATATTCCACCGTAACAAATTTCAGCTTTATGTCTGTCTCCATACTGGGCAGGATCAATTCATACAGCGTATACGATCCCAACATTCTTGTCGTAGTCTCAATCCGCAGCGAATAAATATGTTCAAACCAATATTGAAGGTATTCTCCAAACAGGACTTCCTTACTTTTTAAAAAAGCAACTTGAAATTCTCTCTGCTTTTCCCGGTAACGCTCCTCATATTCCCAGTAACTTTTCTCTGCCTCTTCCGGAGTCTTAAAACCACCCTTTTTGCTGTATTTGGTGGTCAGATCATCCATCAGCTCTTTCGTCCTGTGATACCAGGAATTCCCTTCAAAAAAGACAACCCTTTTTTCTTCCTGTACTTCTTTCTTTTCCGCTTCTGTCAACTGATTGTTCTGATTCATTGATTTCACACCTTGCTTTTCCTATTCCCCATACAGCCATCTGTCAAACAGGGCACAGGGAATTCTATATAATTTCCCAATCTTGATGACACGGAACGGTTCCTGCTTTTGAAAAACCTCATCCAGAAATTCGTAGGTTTTTGATCTCCCCAGTCCAAGCAGTTTCTGGATGTCATCCGCCTCATATACTTTCTTTGATATATCAATAGAATCTGTCATGACCGCACCTCCCTTTTATCGCTGATCAAGCGATAAAAGGACTGTACGCCTATAAAATAACGCACAGCCCTCTTATCGTCCAATGTGCGATTTTTCCAATCGCATACTTGACAAACCAATTTTTCTTGTTCTCAATAATATTTCTTCCTTATTAAATAATCGTACCCTTGTCGTACATTACAGAACATACACGTTTCCTTTATTGTCTGATCCTGATCGGCCCGGATGATAAAGTGTTCCTTTGAATTGTAAAATGCCTTTGCACAAACCGGGCATAAACACATCAGAATCGGTTTATCCAGCTTTTTGATCTCCATGCTGGTACGCAGTGCCTTATCCACTTTTATCATCTGTTCCCGGTTCAGCCTGCCAACATAATCATCCAGTCGCCCCTTGTCCAGTGTCCGGATCTGCTCCAACAGCACAAAAGATTCCTTCTCCAGTCCGTTGATTCCATTGATCGGTACATGTGTCGGAAGTTTTGTCTTTGGTCTACTCGTGATAGCTGCAACAATGACCGTTGGACTGTGCCGATTCCCCCGGTTGTTCTGGATGATCAGCACGGGGCGGTATCCGCCCTGCTCACTCCCGAAAACAGGATTCAGATCTGCGTGATAAATCTCTCCACGCCGCATTTCTTGTTCTTCCACAATCATATCTCCTTCCTCTATACGCCTTGGAACTATCTTTGTTCCGTAAGGGCCTCCCCGCTCTTTGAAACCATTATTCATAACGGGTATGTATCAGCCGAACGCAAAGCATTTCTTTGTATCCGGCTACCATAATTGCCTGTTTCAGCCTATTTGTCCTCGACGCCCCGGCTGTTATCGCATGTATTTCATGCGGGGAAATCATCAAGCGGCTGACTGCTGATCAGCTCCACGGGCCTGTACCCCTCTGAGGTTCTCCCAAAGCTGCCCTCACTTGTTGCGACATCCTCAGAGCTGATTCCGCTATGCTCGCCTCGCCGCAGGCGGCAAGGCTCCATCGCTGCATAGCTCCTCGTCTTCCCCGAAAAGAATCCTTCTTTCCGGGGGCCCCTATATGCTCGACTTTATGACCGGACAGGAGTATCATGATACCTGTTGCCTGTTATCGCCTTATCAGTAGCAATCTGATAGTTATAGCCGGGTATTTTCCGCTCCCCGGACAGATAAAACAGCCGCAAACCGATTCTTCTAAATATGTGGGATTTCGCTGCCTTTACCCGTCCGGATCATGGCGTACCCGCTAACGTGGCTTACGCTCATCACGATAGCAACAGGAACGTACTTGATGAATGGGTATGAACTTTTCAAGGTTCCTGCCCGCTCTTCCCCTACGAATCGAGTAGGGGAGATTTTTTTCTCCCCTCTCACACCACCGTACATGCCGTTCGGCATACGGCGGTTCAACATAACTTCAAAGCATGACGCTCATTGTAATAATCAAGACAGCTTATAAGCCCTGCTCTAG
>DXIS01000004.1 GCA_019112735.1 Candidatus Mediterraneibacter guildfordensis | reverse complement strand
GGCTGGATTTCTCTGGACTATGCAGTAAAAACCGAATAAGGAAACAAGAAAACCCGTGTGCAATCGGCTCTCTATGGTCGGCTGCGCACGGGTCTTTTTTTATCCGCTGAAATCCCCGGCTTCTGTCCTTTCAGAGGTAGAAAGTTACAGATTGGAGGGACAGCGGTGACGAATGAACAGAGAATAATCGTGTCCGCTCTCCGGGCGCATGGCATGGGCTACGGCACAATCGCCCGGAAAGTCGGGATCTCAGAAAATACAGTAAAATCCTTCTGCCGAAGGAACGCACAGAAGGAGGATAAGCCGGTCACAGGTGCAGAAGGGCATCGGTGCCTTTGCTGCGGAGCGCCTGTGGCGCAGACCGCCGGCCGAAAGGAAAAGAAGTTCTGCTCGGATAAGTGCAGGAACAAATGGTGGAACGCCCATCTGGATAAGGTTGACCGCAGGGTGATTCGGGAGGTCACCTGCGCCGGATGCGGTAAGACTTTTTCGGTTTATGGACAGGCGGCGAGGAAGTACTGCAACCATGCGTGCTACATCCGGCACCGGTTCGGAGGCAGCGCGGATGAGTAAGGAACAGATGAGACAGGAAAAGCTCTACCAAGTGACCATGAGCATGGTCAGAAAGATGCTTGCGGAGGGGCTTATCACCGAGGAAGAGTACCGTCAGATTGATACAATGTTCCTGGAAAAATACCACCCTCTTTTCGGCACATTATTCTCCGAAATCTGTTGACTTTACAGCCTTTTAGAGTGATGTATGGTAGCGGAAAGGAGCGTGATTTCATGCCGAATTTAAGAAAAATCGAAGCGGCAGTTCCCATCATCCGGGAAAAGAAAAAGGTGGCCGCTTACGCCAGAGTGTCCATGCAGTCGGAACGGATGCTCCACTCCCTTTCCGCACAGGTGAGTTACTACAGCGGGCTAATCCAGAAGAACCCGGACTGGGAGTATGCCGGGGTCTATGCAGACGATTTTATTTCCGGAACCAACACAGTAAAGCGTGATGAGTTCAAGCGGATGCTTGCGGACTGCGAGGCCGGCAAGATTGACATCATCCTGACAAAGAGTATCTCGCGGTTTGCCAGGAACACGGTGGACCTTCTGGAAACGGTGCGGCATTTGAAGGACTTAGGTGTCGAGGTGCGGTTCGAGAAGGAGCGCATCCGCTCTATGGACGGGGACGGCGAGTTGATGTTGACCATCTTGGCCTCCTTTGCCCAGGAGGAAAGCCGCAGCATTTCCGACAATGTGAAATGGGGCATCCGAAAAAGGATGCAAAACGGCATCCCAAACGGCCACTTCCGCATCTACGGTTATCGATGGGAGGGCGATGAACTGGTCATCGTGCCAGAGGAAGCGGAGGTTGTAAAGAGAATCTTCCGGAACTTCCTGGACGGGAAATCCAGGCTGGAAACCGAGCGGGAGCTTGCCGACGAGGGTATCACAACCAGGGACGGTTGCCGCTGGGGGGATTCCAACATCAAGGTGGTGCTGACCAATGTGACCTACACAGGAAACCTGCTCCTGCAAAAGGAGTTTATCTCCGACCCTATCTCCAAGCAGCGGAAAAAGAACCGAGGGGAACTTCCCCAGTACTATGTGGAGGACACCCATCCTGCCATTATCGACAAGGCCACTTTTGACTTTGTGCAGGAGGAGATGGCAAGGCGTAGGGAACTTGGCGCACTGGCAAATAAGAGTCTGAACACATCCTGCTTTACAGGAAAAATCAAATGCCCATACTGCGGTCAGAGCTATATGCACAACAAGCGGACAGACCGTGGCGATATGGAGTTCTGGAACTGTGGCAGTAAGAAGAAAAAGAAGAAAGGAACCGGCTGTCCTGTGGGCGGCACCATCAACCACAAAAACATGGTTAAAGTCTGTACGGAAGTTCTGGGGCTTGATGAATTTGATGAAGCTATCTTTTTGGAAAAGGTGGACCATATCGATGTGCCAGAACGCTATACGCTGGAGTTTCACATGGCGGACGGCAATGTGGTAACAAAGGACTGCCTGAACACGGGGCATCGGGACTGCTGGACACCGGAGCGGCGTGCTGAAGTGTCCATGAAACGGCGCAAGAACGGCACGAATCCCATCGGTGCATCCTGCTTCACGGGGAAGATAAAGTGCGTATCCTGCGGCTGTAATTTCCGCAAGGCAACACGGAACTGCAAAGATGGCAGCAAGGTCAGCCACTGGCGGTGCGCAGAGCATAACGGTTGCGATTCCCCCAGCCTGCGGGAGGATTTGCTGGAACAGATGGCCGCAGAGGTACTTGGGCTGGATGCGTTTGACGCCGCCGCTTTTCGTGAGAAGATCGACCGAGTTGAGGTGCTTTCCTCTTCAGAACTCCGCTTCTGTTTTAAGGATGGCAGAACCGTAAGCCGCAACTGGCAGCCGCCGGAACGTGTGGGGCGGCCTTGGACTGAGGAGCAGAGGGCAAAATTTAAGGAATCCATTAAGGGCGCCTATACGCCAGAGCGGCGCCGGCAGATGAGCGAACACATGAAGCAATTACGGAAGGAGCGTGGAGACAAATGGCGCAGAGAAAAGTAACGGCGATCCCGGCGACCATCACCAAATATACTGCCGTTCCTATTGGCAGCAAGCGGAAACGCCGTGTCGCCGGTTATGCCCGCGTCTCCACCGACCACGAAGACCAGGTCACCAGCTACGAAGCGCAGGTGGACTATTACACGAATTACATCAAGGGGCGGGACGATTGGGAGTTTGTTGCTATCTACACGGACGAAGGGATTTCTGCGACCAATACCAAGCGGCGCGAGGGCTTCAAGGCGATGGTGGCGGATGCCCTTGCCGGGAAGATCGACCTCATAGTAACAAAAAGTGTCAGCCGATTTGCCAGAAATACAGTGGACAGCCTGACCACCGTGCGGACGCTGAAGGAAAAGGGTGTGGAAATCTACTTTGAGAAGGAAAACATCTGGACGCTGGATGCCAAGGGAGAACTGCTCATCACAATCATGTCCAGCCTTGCCCAGGAGGAGAGCCGGAGCATTTCGGAGAACACCACCTGGGGTCAGCGGAAGCGGTTCGCCGATGGCAAGGCAAGCGTGGCTTACAAGCGGTTCCTGGGGTACGACCGGGGTCCCAACGGCGGCTTTGTGGTCAATCAGGAACAGGCAAAGACCGTCAAGCTGATTTACAAGTTATTTCTGGATGGCCTGACCTGCCACGCCATCGCAAAGGAGCTGACGGAGCGGAAACTGCCGACTCCGGGCGGCAAGGCAGTCTGGAGCCAAAGCACCGTCCGCAGCATCCTTACTAATGAAAAGTACAAAGGCGATGCGCTCCTGCAGAAGGAGTTCACGGTGGACTTCCTCCAGAAGAAAACAAAAAAGAACGAGGGCGAGGTCCCGCAGTACTATGTGGAGGGCAACCACGAAGCCATCATCGATCCTGCCACCTTCGACTATGTCCAGGCGGAGATGGCGCGGCGGATGAAGGATAAGCACCGCTACAGCGGCGTGAGTATGTTTTCCTCCAAGATCAAATGCGGCGAATGCGGATGTTGGTACGGCTCAAAGGTATGGCACTCCACAGATAAATACCGCCGGGTCATCTACCAGTGCAATCACAAGTACAAAGGCGGAAAGCCCTGCAGTACGCCCCATGTCACGGAAGATCAGGTCAAGGACGCATTTGTCCGAGCAGTCAACATCCTGCTCTCCGAGAAGGAAGAATTATCTGTCAATGTGCAGATGGTCATCGCCATGCTGTGCGACAGTGCAGAACTGGAAAAGCGACAGACAGAACTGAAGGAAGAACTGGAGGTTGTGGTTGGACTGGTGGAGCGGTGCGTGACGGAGAACGCCCGTGTTGCCCTCGACCAGGACGAGTATACGCAGCGTTACAATGGTCTGGTCAGCAGATATGAAGCGGTCAAGGCACAGTTTGATGAGGTCACTCAGGCGGTCGCCGACAAAGCTGACCGCAAAAAGTTGCTGGAGCAGTTCCTTCACACAGTTGAGGGTCAAGCGCCAGTCACGGAGTTTGATGAACGGCTGTGGTCGAGTTTGGTGGATTTCGTAACGGTGTACAGCGAGAAGGGCATCCGAGTGACCTTTAAGGATGGGACGGAGATACAGGTTTAAAGGTTGTTGACGTCTACGCTACCTGAAGGAACACCGGCCCGGCCTTTACAGCAGCATGATTTTGAGCGAAAAGCTGTACCCGCACCTGTTGGAGATTGACCGGGCGGCGCGTGAACGGATGGATGCCATGCTGCCCCGCATGATGGAGGCGGCGGGCGTCACCGAGGAACTGAAAGCCCGTGACCCCATGCGCTGGGTGGGGCTGATGAATACGCTGAAAGCGCAGGCGGAGGAAATTGTTCTTACAGAGCTGATTTATCAATAGCTCTTTTACAAGCGGAGGCTGCTATTTTGCGGCCTCTGTTTGTTTTTACGCTTTCGACATATCTTCTGCCTTGTGTCCTTTAAGCAAATGAAATATAATAAAAAATGTTGTCAGAGGTACAAATATGGACTACATGACACTTAAAGAAGCAAGCGAAAAATGGGGCATTTTGTCCCGTCAAGTCAACTATTACTGCGTTGAGGATCGTATCCCTGGCGCTGTGAAGATAGCCGGTGTTTGGCTGATACCCAAAGACGCGGAGAAGGCGATTGACGAGCGGCGTAAAGTTGATAGAGATTTGAAAAATGATTGCTAAAATCATTCTTGGAGGTGTTGAAATGACGCAGACGATTATGATAATAGATGATGAAATAGAGATCTTAGATATGTTGAAACGCTATTTTTCCCTTGAGGGCTACCATGTAATTACGGCTGCCGGAGGTAAAGAGGCTTTACAGAAGTTATCAAAGCAACCCGATCTTATCCTGCTTGACATCAATATGCCGGATATAGACGGGCTTTCGCTCTGCAAAAGCATACGGGACTTTGTTTCCTGTCCAATCCTCTTTCTGACTGCGAATACTGAGGACAGCGACAAAATCAAAGGCTTTGGTGCTGGTGGGGACGATTATATTATAAAACCTTTTTCTGTTGACGAACTGGGAGCGCGAGTGTCTGCACATTTACGCCGCGAAAATCGCAGTAAAACAAAGTCTCGTGTTTTGTTCGATGGACAATTAGCGGTTGATTATTTAGAGCGAACAGTATATTGGGACGGAAAAGAAATCCCACTTTTGAAAAAGGAGTTTGACATACTCGAAGTGCTTTCACAAAACCCCGGACAGGTTTTTGATAAAGAACGGCTTTACGAAGCGGCATGGGGATTGGACGGTTTGGGGAATAACTCTGTTGTAGCAGAACATATTAGGAAAATCCGCGCAAAGTTTGCTGCCGTTGGAGCCAAACAATACATTGAAACCGTTTGGGGGGTGGGATATAAATGGGAAAAAGCAAGCGTAAATTGAATGATCTGTCAATTCTTTCTACATTTGTTTTACTTGCAGTTGTTTTTCTTCTTCTTGCAATACTGCTGGTAGAAGTGGAAAGGACTTTGCTCACAAATGCACAGAGAGATATTGCCTTTCAGTATTCAGATGTGGTCGAGGGATTTAATTCTGAAAAGGTATGGGGAAATCAATCGGTATATTTGCTTTCAGAACATGACGGGAGAATGATGTGGCTGTACGAAATGGGGATGTGGACGTTGCCCCCCTTTACTTATCTTGCCTGTTTCATTTTGGCGGGATTTGTTTTTTACAGGAGTAAAATTAGAAGGCCTCTAATGTTCTTAACTACATCTGCAAACAGAATAGCCGAAAATGATTTGGATTTTTCGATTGTATATGACAGGAACGATGAAATGGGCTTGCTCTGCAAAGCGTTTGAGAAAATGCGCTCTGCGCTGGAAAGTAACAATCGGGAAATGTGGCGGCAGATGAATGAGCGCCAAAAGCTAAACGCCGCTTTTTCCCACGATCTGCGAACCCCCCTTACGGTCATGGAGGGGCATTTAGGCATTTTGCAAAAATACACGCCGCAGGGGAAATTAAGTGCTGACGATGTTATGCAGACCTACGCGGCAATGGCCCGACAGATTGAACGGCTGAAAAACTATACTTCTTCCATGAATACATTACAGCGGCTTGAAGATGTACCGATTGTGAGAAAACAGCTTGCAGCCAGCGATTTTACCGCAAGGCTTAATGATACTGCGGAAATAATCTGTAAGAACAAGAACCTATCTATATCGGATAAAACCGTTGCCACAAGCCTTTGTGTTGACCCGGAAATTGTCTTGCAGGTTTTTGAAAACTTATTATCCAACGCCGCCCGTTATGCGAAATCTGCCATATCCATACAGTACACCGCCACAAATGATACCTTTTCAATCACTGTAACAGACGACGGGGCGGGCTTTGATGATACCACTTTGAAATTTGCAACAAACCCGTTTTATACAACAGAGAAAAAGTCTGACACCGGGCAACATTTAGGCCTCGGCCTCAATATCTGCAAAATCCTATGTGAGCGGCATAATGGAAATATCATTTTGTCGAATGGTATAGAAACGGGCGCGTCTGTAACCGTCCGCTTTGGAATGATAGAATAATAAATTACTTTCTGCAATCTCCCTGTATTTTTACAGGGGGATTTTTTCGTTTGATAGATATTTGAAAATTGCCTTTTAGAATGAACTTGTAAACAAAATCTAACAGAAAAGAAAGGTGAAGGTTATGTTACAGATTGAAAAGGTTTCTAAAACGTATCATTCAAAAGGCATAGACTATCCTGTTTTGAAAGAGATCACCGCAACTATTCACGACGGGGAATTTGTCGCCATTATGGGGCCGTCCGGCAGCGGGAAAACGACGCTGCTCAATGTGATTTCTGGCTTTATAAGTGCGGACGGCGGGAAGGTCATTCTTGATGGGCAGGACATTCTAACCGGCGAAGAAAATGAACTTGCAGAAATAAGGCAGCATAAACTTGGTTTTGTTTTTCAAGATTTTATGCTGCTGAACGGGCTGACTATCCGGGAAAACATTTTTTTACCGCAGATCATAGCCGGAAAACCGAAAAGCCAAATGGAGCAGAACACCCATACTCTGTTAGAGGTTTTCGGCATTGAAGAAATTGCGGAAAAATATCCTGCTGAAGTATCCGGGGGACAAAAACAACGAGCGTCCATAGCGAGAGCATTGTCTAATAATCCGTCCATTATCTTGGCAGATGAACCTACGGGAAATCTCGATTCAAAATCGAGTACTGCTGTCATAGAAGCATTTTTGAATGCGAAAGAAAAAATCGGCGCAACAATTTTTATGGTTACACATGATGCGTTTGCGGCTTCTTATGCCGACAAAGTGATTGCCTTAAAAGACGGTATCGTTTTTGGTGAATTGGTGCGTCACGGACAGCCCAGAGATTTTCTTGACGAATTGCTGGACTTCACAAGAAAGGTAAACGGTGATGGGTATGACGCTTAACGATATTAGCAGAAAACTTTTTAAGAACAGCCGAAAGCAATACGGGCTTTTCTTCTTCTCTGTTGTTTTTTCCATAGCAATGACAGGGGCATACGGCGTTTTGCAATACAGCCCTACTGTCACAAACGTCCTGGTTGATGGCGGTTCAACACAAACTATTTCACAAGCTATGTTTTTCGGCTCCATGTTGGGAATCATTGTCTTTCTTGTGTATGCAGACAGTATTTTCCTAAAATATAAGTCGCGAGAGATCGGAATTTTTCTGTCCCTCGGCATAGACCGGCGCAGCGTTCAAAAAATTGTTGTGAAAGAATACACACTTCTTTTTCAATTTGCTGTATTAGTTGGCCTGCTTTTGTCGGTTCCGCTTGCTTACTTATGCTGGTCGCTTCTCAATTTGTTTTTGGAAACACAGGAAACAGCATTCAGTATCGGCTGGGTGGGGTTAATCATTGCGGTACTGTTTTCCTTGCTTAATTGGTTTATTTTGCGGACGATCAACCGCAGGTACATCAAAAATGTTGATATTTTGAAAATCATTAAGACCTCTGATGAAAACGAAACGGCAAAAAGCGGAAATTTATTCTTGTTGATTTTAGGCGCATTACTTGTCCCTGCCGGGATTGTTGCCTTTTTCACCTTGCAGAATATCGGCGGTTTTCTCAATACTTTGTTGGCCTTTGTAGGCTTGGCAGGAGCAGTTTTAGGCGTTTATCTGTTGATTATTCAATGCGCGTCTATTGGGGATATTCTGAAAAAGTACAATGACAAAGCATATTATAAGAACATTGTCTTTTACAATCTTCTAAAACAGAAAATCCGGCAATATACCCGGTCTATATTTGTGGCGACGCTTCTCATTACCTTTACCGTATTTGGGATTGGTTTCATAGCGGCAGGATTTATTGACGGTTATAACGTCGCTCTGAACGAGCCATACGATTACACGATCAATGCGACCTATGAACACCCCATGACCGAAAGCCGTATTGAAGAAATAGCCGAGGAAAGCAATACGGTCATTACCAGCATAAAGCATATAGACTGCCTATTGCTCGGTGTACAGAACAATTATAAAAACGGTGAACGTGATTGGGGTTCGCGTATCGTCGTAAGCGAAGATAACTTTAATGTCTTATCCGGCGCAACAATATCCGTACCAAAGGGAAGCTACACGGTTTACTATGACAGCAGCATGGAATATAAACTAAACGCTTTTTCGGCAGAAAGCAGCCTTTTTTACAACCCAACTACTGAACAAGAGTTTTACTTCATACAAAACGAGCCGATATGCTACGATGGGCTTTTTAATACACGGTCTGTATTTTCTTCTTTTCTGATTTTGAACAATGAAGATTACCGCATGATAGCGGCTACACTTGCTGACGAATATAGAGCCGTTTCCTATATGGTAAATGTGGAAAATTGGCAAGACACGATGGATTTTCAGAACAATATTTTGAAAGCCGTTATCTCCGACAATAACGGAGTAATCTTTACAAATTGGCACAACAGCGCGACATTCGAGAAAACAGGAAGTCAAGCGGAGTATCTTCCCTTTGATGGCAACGAAACTAAAATTGCCCGGTTGTGGTCGCTATATCCGCTTTCAAAGTTAAGCAGCACGACTACGCAGTTTGAAGCCTTTGCCACCTACCTTATGCTTATGTTATTTATCGCCATTGTTGCCTTTGTGTCCGCAGTCATGGTTATTGGACTAAAACTTATTAGCACGATATGGGACGACGCAGAAGTCTATAATGATCTACGACGATTGGGAATGAAGCGCAAAAAGATTAAAGGACTTATTACAAAACAAATGCTATTCGTCTATTTTATTCCCACCGTACTTGGCTGTATCATTGGAGCATTTACGACATACCGCATTATGCTGGTGTCCGGCGTTATTTACATTGGTGAAACAATGCAATTAGTTGGTTGTGTGTGCGGTTTAGTGCTGATAATTCAGATTGCTATTTTCTTTATTTTACGCTCAAGAATTATGCGTAGTTACACATGATATTCAAATTCAACACGAAAATCTGCCGCACGACGGCAAAAGAAAAAAAGCCGTCGTACAGCAGACAATTACCATGCCCTTACTATTGCGGCGGCTTTCAAAAGCCGCCGTTTCTTTGTCTTTGGAAGGAGATGACGACTAAGGCATAACCAACTACGGCGGCCTATATGGAGGTGCCGCCGTGGTTTCTATTTCTAAGCGACAATTTTTGACAGGATATGACCTGTCAAAAAAATTCCTGCGTTTGTGCGGGAATGTTGCGGCACTGTATGCGAAAAATGTCTTGACCTGACAGATAATGTAGTTTCATGTACCTGTGCGGTTATATGCCGTCCGGGTACTTTTTGTTTTGCCTCCAATGACTTCGGGCCATGTTGGCCCGAGGTCATGCCCCGGTGTCGCTCTCCACCGCCTCCGTTTCGGCTACACGTCAACTCGAACACCCGAAACGGAGGTATTTATGAAAATTATCAATCTGCGGGATATTTACCCTCATTATACACAGGATTGTTTTGTTGAAGTAACTGACGAAGTGGCCGATCTGTTTTCCGAGTTCGACCGCAAAGAGGCGGCTTACCGTCTGCGTACATACCGGCACAAGGCGTACTACTCCCTTGACCGGAATGACGGCATTGAGCATGAGGCTCTTTTCGTTGCACTTTCTCCGCATGAGCTGTATGAGCGTAAGGTGACTATGCAGGAACTCCATGCCGCCATTTCCCGGCTGCCGGATAAACAGGCGAAACGTATTTATGCCCATTTCATTCTCGGCATGACCAAAAAGGATATTGCCCGGGCAGAAGGCGTCCATGAAAAAGTTGTGCGGGTCGCCATTGAGCGCGGTCTGCGGAGCCTGGAAAAAATTTTGAAAAAAGTTCTGTAAGGCGTACCGATTTAGGCCAAAAAATGAAATGGTTTATGAGAGGCAGTCAAAGCCTCGGGCCACATTGGCCCGAAGTTCGGACAAGCCTTACGCAGCTTGAAAACTGAATAAAAAGATACCCGGATACGAAGGGTGCTTGTGTCCAGCGACAGGCCCGCCATGATCTCTATTGTCAGAGGATAGAGGGAGCGATAAGGCCCATGCCGCAGGCGGGCCTTGGCAGGTCTGCCGGATAAAACACAAAATCCCGGATACTTGCGATTAGTCACAATCCGAGCGTGCAGCGGTGTTGCGAACCGTGAGCCGTCGCAGGTAATGAGATCGCCTTGCCATCAGAATGGGGAGAGCTGAAATGCTATGGGGCGGAACGCCAGCCGCCCGTCCGGTCTATCTGAAAAGCACTTTTGACCTGTGGGGCCTCGCCGCTATTCTGTCTGATGATAGAGCGACCTTTCCGGCGGGGCCCCATACTTTTATGAACAGGAGAACCTTATGAAGAAAACTTATCCGTCCATTCCGGGATTGGAACCGGACGCATGGAGCAACGACGCCTGCCGTGGTTATGTAATTATGGCAATGCAGGACTGTGGCTTCTCCCATGAGGATATTCGCCGTGTGGTACGGCAGCTTCACGAAACCTTTGACTTCCATACCATCAACGAAGCCGAGCAGAAATATTATCATGGCGACTATTGACCTCGGGCCATGTTGGCCCGAAGCTGGGGAAAGCTCAAAGAGCGGCACCTTCCGGGGTGCCGTTTTTTGACGTTTCCCCATTCGGACAAGAGGGAGACTGGTCGGCATTAACCTATACTGGAAAAGGGAGGTTTTCAATGGTTCAAGCTGTTACATACCAAAGCGACAAGCAATCTGTTCATTTTCAAGGCAAGCTCATTGTGCTGGAAAACCTGACGCCGGTACTCTCCCCGGAGGAAAAGAAGAAGCGGAAAAGAGAAATCGAAAATAACCTGTACGATATATTCAGCAAGTACGGGGACAGGTTTCGCTAATCAATCGCAACATTGTTGTCCGGGGCTGCTAATGGTATAATATAGTTGTAAGGTTGGTAGCTCCATTCCATACGGAAAGGAGCCCAATATGGACATTATCAGAGAAGATTGTATTTACGCAAGACAGTCAGTAGACCGCAAGGACAGTATCAGCATTGAAAGCCAGATTGACTTTTGCAAGTACGAACTGAAAGGCGGGAGCTGTAAGGTATTCAAGGATAAAGGCTATTCCGGTAAAAACACGGACAGGCCGGAGTTTCAAAAGCTGCTGGGAGAAATCCGAAAAGGCAGGGTACGGCGGGTAATCGTCTATAAGCTGGACCGGATCAGCCGCTCCATTCTGGATTTTGCGAACATGATGGAGTTGTTTCAAGAGTACGATGTAGAGTTTGTTTCCTCCACCGAGAAATTCGACACCTCGACCCCGATGGGCCGGGCCATGCTGAATATCTGTATCGTATTCGCACAGCTTGAACGTGAGACAATCCAGAAGCGCGTGACTGACGCCTACTATTCCCGGTGCCTGAAAGGTTTTCACATGAGCGGGCAGGCCCCATACGGTTATCAGTTGGAGCCGACAGTGGTTGAAGGTATCCGTACAAAAAAGATGGTTGCCGACCCCGTAGCCGCCGACCATGTACGGCTGATGTTTGAAATGTACGCCGAGCCGGAAACCTCTTTCGGAGACATTACCCGCTACTTTGAGGAACAGGGTATCAAGATTTATGAAAAGTCAATGGTTCGGAGTTTCCTTTCCCAGCTTTTACGGAACCCTGTTTACGCACAGGCCGACTTGGAACTGTACGAGTTTTTCAAAAGCCAGGGTGCGGCGATTGTCAATGACGCTTCCGATTTTGCCGGAACCAACGGCTGTTATCTCTATCAGGGCCGTGATGTAAAGGAGGATAAGGACAGGTGCCTGAAAGACCAGATACTTGTGATTGCCCCACACGAAGCACTCATACCGTCTGACGTTTGGCTGAAATGCCGGAAGAAGCTAATGATGAATAAGACCTTCCAGCAAGGCCGCAAACCGAAAAATACATGGCTTGCCGGAAAAGTCAAATGTGGGTGTTGCGGATATGCCTTGAAAGCAACCCATGTTCCGAACAGTCCGGGATATTTCCGCTGTACAAAACGGGCAGAAAATAAGGGCTGTCCGGGATGTGGGAAAATCCGCAAGACTGAATTTGAAGAATTTATCTTCAATGCCATGAGGGCAAGATTTAAGAACTTTCAAGTCCGCCATGACAGGGAAGAAAAAGTGAATCCGAAACTGACCGCCCATCAGATCGAGCTTGCACAGGTCGAGGCTGAAATTGAAAAACTGCTTGATACACTGACCGGAGCCAATGCAACACTGCTTGCCTATGCCAACAAAAAAATTGAAGAACTGGACACTCGCCGCCAGACTATTTCAAAGGCGATTGCAGAATTGTCCGTTGAAACAATGTCACCCCAAAAGGAACAGGAGCTTTCCTATTATCTTGACCACTGGGACAGCATTGAGTTTGACGACAAAAGAAAAGCCGCTGACGGCCTGATTATTTCAATCAGCGCAACCAGCGACCACGTTCAAGTAGAGTGGAAAATCTGAACACTCTTGATTTTGCCACTCTACTTACTTTCAAATCTAACATTTCTTTTTAATCTTGTTTGTACCCCTTGTACACCGATGCTTGTGTCGGAAGATGGAAAAAGAAGAGAAATATTTTATTCTTCTTTATTCCCGTCAAAATTGAAATCATATATTGAAACTGCGGAGAAAAAGGGAAATAAAGAATATATAAATATTTCTTTCTCAAAACTAGAAAAGACAGCAAATAAATTATATATAATTGTAAAGCAATTTAGTAATGAGAGTAGAAAACAAGGATTTGGTATTGGCCCAACTGTTCAAAATACGATAATGGTAAAAGATATGGAAAAGGTAACATCTATAACAGCATCAGCCGTAGGTGTGGCAAATCGATATGAATTTTTGCAGAGACTTTCAGAAGGAGATGTGTGCTTGTATGGAACATTAGAGGGATGTCCAATATCTTTTCCATTAGAATGGTATGACAACAGTACTTATGTCCTCAGAGAAAAGATTCATCAGACATTTGGTATTGAAAATAGAGTTTTTTATGAAGAATATGAAGTGGAAACAACTTCAAATGATAGTATTATTTTAATTCCGAGCGAAAATCTTGAAATAGACTTAACTAAGGGGAAATTTAGATTTAAAGAGAATTCGAGCATAAAACAATTGCGTATAGATGCAGAATTTCTGCTATGTGCAATGCAGAATACAAACTTTACTATTGGAAATACAAATTTTCAATACGGAAAGTTGAATATGCCTAAAACGTTAGAGGATAAATTAGAATTTTATATACAGTTAGATAATGTGTTGCAAATGATTGAATTCAATTTTGAAAAACCATTTAAATCATTATCTAAACAAACAAAACAGCAATTGGTGAGTATAGTGGCTATGAAAAATGGGCTGTACAATAAGGATTTAACGGATCAAAGACATATATTTAATTGGAAAATAGAAGACAAATATATGCCTGTTATCGTATCAAGACACGATAATGATGAAAAGAATGATCTTATGAATGCAATATACACGAGGAAACATCAAACATTTGATACAGATGAGAAGGGACACTATTTTAGGGTGCCATTATTTGTAATTATCGATAGGCATATTCTGGATAATTTGTATTATTATGATTATGCGTATATAAAAGAACAAATAGATAAAGCGGATGTGAATGAATATACTTTAAGTACATTGAATTACGCAGCATTGCAATTAATTAATGTCTATGATGCAACTAAGGATAAAAAAATATTAGATTTAGCGGAATATCAATTAAGTCGAATTGAAAATTTAGAAGAGCAAAAAAGTTATTATCTGTTAAATATGTTACAGATAAAGTACAGAAAAAATGAATTAAGTATGGACGATAAAAAATGGCTTTTGAAAATGGAAACAGAAGATAATATGATATTATTTGGAAGAAGTGTGCTTTTACAGGAAAAAGAAGAAGCGGAGCATTACTATGGAAAATTAACAGATGAAGATAGGGAGAGTATTCATGAATACCCAATAATGTATCTTTATCAAGAATTGTGTCAAAGTGATGATTAAATCTGTTGTATGGAAAGCGACGTGATAGTTTCATTTTCTAATTTGACACCACCAGACGTCACCGACCGCCTTCTCCAGATCAACCCGTCCCTTGCCCGCGAGGCCCGCAAGGTGCTGGACACGAACAAGTCCGAGCGGCACATCCGGGGCGGGATGGCAACAAGAGAAAAATATCTTCACCAACACGGATAAATGTGGTATAATAACCGCGTTGTGCGTATCCCGACCGGTTTCGCACAGGATTTACCATAGAATATACGAAAGAGGTGAGTGATAATGAGCGAGATGAAGCTTATGTTCAAGACCCCGGACGACATTTGTGAGTTTGTAAATACAGTATCCAGGTTTGATTATGACGTTGATATCAAATGCGGCAGAGTTACAGTTGACGCGAAGTCGCTGCTCGGCCTTATGCAGTTTGGCGTGAACAATGTGCTCGAGCTTCGGGTGCATTCTGACGATTGCAGCGAGCTGCGCGAGGCGCTGGAGAAGTTCGCGGCATAATTTTGAACTGACGGAGAGCATATTTTCAGGAGGAACGCTTTGAAGAAGGAATTAGTGATCGTCCTTGATTTCGGCGGCCAGTACAACCAGCTTGTGGCCCGTCGTGTCAGGGAATGTAATGTGTACTGTGAGATTTATTCTTACAAAATCGATATTGAGAAGATCAAAGAAATGAATCCGAAGGGCATCATCCTTACCGGCGGCCCGAACAGCTGCTACCTGCCGGATTCGCCGACCTATACGGACGAGCTCTTTAAGCTTGGCATCCCGGTTCTGGGGCTCTGCTACGGCGCGCAGCTGATGATGCATGTGCTGGGCGGTGAGGTGAAGAAAGCGGACGTCCGCGAGTACGGCAAGACGGAAGTGCTGATCGACAGGACCGGCTCGAAGATTTTTGAAAATGTATCGACGCCGACGATCTGCTGGATGAGCCATTTCGATTATATCGCGCAGGTGGCGCCGGGATTCGAGATCTCCGCGCACACGGCGGACTGCCCGGTGGCGGCTGCGGAAAATGAGGCGGAGAAGCTTTATGCGATCCAGTTCCATCCGGAAGTGCTCCATACAGCGGAAGGATCGAAGATGCTTTACAATTTCGTGCGCAATATCTGCGGCTGCAGCGGCGACTGGAGAATGGATTCTTTCGTGGAAAATTCAATCCGCGAGATCCGTGAAAAAGTGGGCGACGGCAAAGTGCTGCTGGCGCTGTCCGGCGGCGTGGATTCTTCTGTGGCGGCGGGCCTGCTTTCAAAAGCGATCGGGAAGCAGCTGACCTGTGTCTTCGTGGATCACGGCCTGCTCCGCAAAAATGAAGGTGACGAGGTGGAAGCGGTATTCGGACCGGAAGGAGATTTCGACCTGAACTTTGTCCGCGTCAACGCGCAGGAGAGATATTACAGCAAACTGGCCGGCGTACAGGAGCCAGAGCAGAAGCGCAAGATTATCGGTGAGGAGTTCATCCGTGTGTTCGAGGAAGAGGCGAAGAAGATAGGAGCTGTGGACTTTCTGGCGCAGGGCACCATTTACCCGGACGTGGTAGAGAGCGGCCTGGGCGGTGAATCTGCAGTGATCAAGTCCCACCACAACGTGGGCGGACTGCCGGATTTCGTAGATTTCAAGGAAATCATCGAGCCGCTGCGCGACCTTTTCAAAGATGAGGTCCGCAAAGCCGGTCTGGAACTGGGCATCCCGGAGGAACTGGTATTTCGTCAGCCGTTCCCGGGACCGGGACTGGGCGTGCGCATCGTTGGCGAAGTGACGGCGGATAAAGTCCGCATCGTTCAGGACGCCGATGCGATCTACAGAGAAGAGATCGCGAAAGCCGGACTTGACCGGGAGATCAACCAGTACTTCGCGGCGTTGACCAACATGCGCTCCGTGGGCGTTATGGGCGACGAGCGGACTTACGATTATGCTGTGGCGCTGCGCGCGGTGAAGACGATCGATTTCATGACCGCAGAGGCGGCGGAGATCCCGTTTGATGTGCTGCAGAAAGTCATGAGCAGGATCATCAATGAAGTCAAAGGGGTGAACAGGGTGTTCTATGATTTGACCAGTAAACCCCCGGGAACGATAGAACTGGAGTAGAGGGAAGAACCCCGGAAATGCTGAAAATGGGCATTTCCGGGGTTGATTACTTTGAATCCTTTAAATAACCTACATGATGGGAAGATTCTGGTAATTCATCATCCTTTAAAGAGGTATATCTTAGAATATTCCAAGTACTTTTCAGTAATATGGTATTTATTTGGATCAGTTGCCAATCATATCCATAGATGTAACCATCCCGCTCGTATTTTATAAGACAGATAAATACTAATAGAATGAAATAGATTTTTTCAGTTCCTATTAAGAAAAATGCTGGTAAAAGGGAGAAAAAAGATTATATGAGGAATATGAAAATAGACGCTAATGGAACAGAAATTAGAGTAATAGGAGATGTTGCCAATGAGGATGCTTATATTTCGCTGACTGATATTGCAAAATATAAAAATCCAGATAATGCATTTATCGTGGTGGCGAACTGGATGCGTAACCATTCTACGATTTCATTTTTGGGCTTGTGGGAACAAATTCACAATCCCAATTTTAAACCTATCGAATTCGATAGGTTTAAAGCGGAGTCAGGAGATAACGCGTTTACGTTGACGCCGCAGCAATGGATAAAAGCAACAGACGCAATCGGTATCGTATCAAAATCAGGACGGTATGGCGGAACTTATGCTCATACAGATATTGCATTTGAGTTTGCTTCGTGGATTTCTCCAGAATTTAAACTTTATATTATCAAGGATTATCAGCGATTAAAGAAAGACGAAGCAAACAGATTAGCGATTGGATGGGATGCAAAGAGAGAACTATCAAAAATAAATTATCGTATTCATACAGATGCGGTAAAGGAATTTCTGATAACACCAACATTGTCTCCACAGGAGATATGCAGGTGATTATCGAAGGTTATGTTTTCTGGTATATGTATGCCGGGTTGTGTCTGGTGTTTCTCGCAGCGCTCTATTTTGATTTTATTAAACCTTTTCTGATTAAAATAAGATGATTCCGTGTACTGAAATCCCGGTTGCCCCGCCCTTGTTTTTCATCTATAATATCCTTAGTACTACAAACGGTTCATCAATCATACAGAAAAGGAGATAAAACGATGGATAACAACAAACGTCCGGACGATATGGTCCGCATTACAACGAATGAACTGGCAGAGGCTTTTATTGAAGAGCAGGTGAAAGAGATCCAGGCGCAGGTGGGGGATAAGAAGGTGCTTCTGGCGCTGTCCGGCGGCGTGGATTCTTCTGTTGTGGCCGCGCTGCTGATCAAAGCCATCGGGAAGCAGCTGGTGTGCGTGCATGTAAACCACGGCCTGTTGCGCAAGGGCGAGCCGGAGCAGGTAGTCGAGGTATTCCGCAACCAGATGGATGCCAACCTGATCTATGTGGATGCCATTGACCGCTTCCTTGACAAGCTGGAAGGCGTGGAGGAACCGGAGCAGAAGCGCAAGATCATCGGAGCGGAGTTCATCCGCGTATTCGAGGAAGAAGCGAGAAAGCTTGAGGGGATCGAGTTCCTGGCACAGGGCACGATCTATCCGGACATCCTGGAAAGCGACGGCGTGAAAGCGCATCACAACGTGGGCGGACTTCCGGAAGACCTGCAGTTCGAGCTGGTTGAGCCGCTGAAGCTGCTCTTCAAGGATGAGGTTCGTGTCGTGGGCAAGGCGCTGGGCCTGCCGGACGGCATGGTTTACCGTCAGCCATTCCCGGGACCGGGACTTGGCGTGAGATGCCTCGGCGCGATTACCCGTGACCGTCTGGAAGCGGTGCGTGAGTCTGACGCGATCCTGAGAGAAGAGTTTGCGAAGAACGGACTGGAAGGCAAAGTATGGCAGTACTTTACCGTAATCCCGGATTTCAAATCTGTCGGCGTGAAGGACGGCAAACGCTCCTTTGAGTGGCCGGTGATCCTGCGCGCGGTGAATACGAAAGACGCGATGACGGCGACGGTTGAGGACGTGCCGTTCTCCCTGCTGCAGCACATTACAGACCGGATTACAAAAGAAGTGCCGGGCGTGAACCGGGTGTGCTTTGACCTGACGCCGAAGCCGACCGGAACGATCGAGTGGGAATAAGGAAAAGTATGAAACAGGTATTTCACTGGTTTAATTTTGCTTTCTGCCTCCTGCTCGCCGGGCTTGGCGTTCTGATGATCGTCTTTCGCGGCGAAGCGCTGGAGAAGCCGACCTCGATCTTTATCATTATGGGCGGCGTACAGATCACGCTGGCATTTGTCATGTTTCTGATCGGCGCGCTTTTGCCGAAGGATGGCGCATATGTGACCGGAAAAGCGAAAGTTATTATGAAGATCATCCTGGTACTGGCAGCGCTGGGCAACAATAGCCCAGGCAGCCTTGCCGCATATGACCTGGCGGACGGCAAAGTGAAAGTGCAGCGGTTCTGGGAACCGGCGCTGCCCCTTACATGGCTCTTTACGGAAGCGGCGTTCCTGGCGTTCTTTCCGTCGTCCGGGATCCTGGCTGCGGCAGTATTCGGGTCCGGGGCGGTCCTGGCCCTGCTGTTTGCCGGTTCGCTTGGCTGGAAGATACTGGAATTAAAAGAGAAACATATATACCGGATGCTCTATGTTATACTGCCGAGCCTGATCATTACCGGGATTTTTGTCCTGATCTTCCTGATCACATTTATCCAGCAGTGGCTCCGGGGACCGAAGCTGAGTGAGCAGCTTGCGGAAACGCGGGCCGAGATCGAAGAGACACTGGATTCATATGGGGAAGGGACGGATGCGGATGTGCCGGAAGCGTATTCGGATCCCGCTCATTTTATTATTGGCAGAATTCCCGGATCTGCCCTGCGACGATCTTCATCAGCCGCTGTCTTGATTCAACCGCAGCCCATGCGATATGGGGCGTGATGAAGAGGCGGTCCTGGTCTTTTACCCGGAAGAAGGGGCTGTCCTTCCTCATCGGTTCTTCGGAAAGCACATCCAGGCCGGCGGCGCTGATCTCCCCGGCATTCAGGGCGTCTGCCAGATCGTCCTCGTTGATGATCGGTCCGCGGCCGAGATTGAGCAGGATGGCTTCGGGCTTCATTTTGCGGAACGCATCGGCATTCATGATGCCTTCTGTGTATTCGTTGAGCGGGGCGTGGATGGACAGGATGTCGGACTGTGCCAGCAGGGTGTCGAAGTCCACCTGATGGTATCCCTCCTGCGCCGGGGCGCCGGATGCAGAGTAGTAGATGACATTTGCGCCGAATGCCTCTGCGATGCCTGCGACTCTGCGGCCGATGGCGCCAAGGCCGAGGATGCCCCATGTCTGCCCTTTCAGTTCGCGGAAGGTGGCGTCAAGCAGGGTGAAAAGGCTGGAAGCGGCATAACTTCCGTCTTTTACATATTTATCATAGTGGGGCAGATGCTCCATCAGATAGAACAGCATGGCAAATGTGTGCTGCGCCACGGATTCTGTGGAATAACCCGCCACGTTGCGCCATTCGATCCCGCGGCTTGCCAGGTATTCTTTGTCCAGGTTGTTGGTCCCGGTGGCGGTGACGCATACCAGCTTCAGGTTCTGTGCGCTGCCGATGGTTTTCTCGTTGACCGGGACTTTATTGATCACCATTACGTCCGCGTCCACGATGCGGGCCGGGACTTCCTCCGGGGAGGATGCGGGATATCTTACAACTTCTCCGAGCTTCTCGAATTCAGAATAATCTGTGTCACTGCCGAGCGACGCGGCGTCTAAAAATACGATTTTCATTTTGTGTGCTCCTTTTAATTTGTTCTGCGGACTGCAGACGGTGTGCAGCCGTATATTTTTTTGAATGTCCGGTTAAATAGTTTCTGGTTGGTGAAGCCGTTTTCTTCTGCCAGCTCACTGATCGGCGTGTCTGTACGGAGCAGGTCCTGATAGATATGGGATACGCGCACTTCGTTGACGTACTGCAGGAAAGACATTTCCATGTTTTTTTTAAAGAACCGGCAGAAATATTCTTTGCCAAGCCCCATGTGGTCTGCGATATCCTGCAGAGAAATAGGATTGCGGAAATTTTCATCTACATAGGTGATCACTTCGCGGATCCGGGTGAGCGTCTGCCTGTTCCCTGCGTGTATATTCCCGGTTGTGGACCGCGTAGAAAAATGCCGGATCAGCAGGGCAAGCGCCTGCATGATGATCCCCTCGGCCTCCATCTGGAATGCGGGTGCGTTTTCGATATACAGCCGGGTGAGCTGCTCCATCTGTTTGCACAGGATCAGATATTCCGGGAATTTCTCATCTTCAATATCATCCGGCAGGCATCGGATCTGGTACAGATTGATGTCGGGCAGATATTTCTCCATATATTTTCTGGAAATATGGACACAGAGGAACATGGATGTATCCCGGTGCGTGTAAGTGCTGTGCACCTGCCGCGAGTCAATGACGACCAGATGCTTGTTGGCAATGTGGTATTTCCGGCCTTCAATCTGGACATCTGCCTCGCCGTTCAGCTGATAGAGTAGTTCGATCTCCTCGTGCCAGTGCAGAGGATGGTAACCTCCCGGTGTAGTGTGGTAAGCCAGCTGTACGCCAAGTTCATTGATCTGGTGAAATGTTTCGTAATACGGGTTCCCTGAAGTCTGTTTCATACGCTCTGAGTCTCCTTTACAGGAATGCCGGTTGAACAGGATCCTTCAGAAAACAGGATATCTCTTATATATGAAAAAGTCAATATCGACTTAGAATTAGTCAAAAATCTATCTGTTGTATGCGAAAAATGTGCGTTATTATTACAGCGTAAACAGAAACAACAAGCTGAAAATGTAAAACAAAAAGGAGAGATAAATAATGAATACAGCAACAGTAAGAGTTAATAATTATACAAATACTACAGTAAGAGAGCGGAAAGTTTCTCTGATCGAGAGAGTGAGAAAATATCTTGCGGAAAATAAGGATATTATCATATCCGGTCTTGCATTTACGAGCGGAAACGCAAGCATTTACAACCTGTATCGTTCGGGCAGATAATCCTTCCGCTTGACAAATTTCCCTGTGTAATGTAGTATACAGGAGGTTTACAAATGAAATACGGATTGATGACAGGGGGAGCTTGTATGACAGGCTGAGAGGAAGTTGGAAACTTCGACCCGCAACCTGATTTGGATAATGCCAACGTAGGGATGTGTTATAAGTGCCATTCGTGCCCTTTTGTTTTCAATCTGAGAACAGGAGGGTTTTTTATTATGTTTGAAATGTTTGTAAATGCGGAAGGCGGGCTGACGACAGCCGGCTATGCGGTGACGGTCGTGGCGGGAATCGTTCTTTTCCTGGCGGCATGGTATCTGGCGGGCAGGCGGTCCGCTGAAAAGAAAATGAGCGCGAAACAGCTCGTTTTCTGCGGGGTGGCTATTGCCCTTGCCTACATTACGTCCTACATAAAGATCTTTAACATGCCCTGGGGCGGCAGCATTACGCTGTGCAGTATGCTGTTCATCGTGCTCGTCGCGAACTGGTACGGTGTGGGTACCGGCCTGTTCGTAGGGCTTGCCTACGGGATCCTGCAGTTTATCCAGGAGCCGTACGTGCTTTCTTTCTTCCAGGTGTGCTGCGATTATATCTTCGCATTTGCTGCGCTCGGCCTGGCCGGCGTGTTCGCAAAGAGCAATCACGGACTGCTGAAAGGCTACATCCTGGCGGTCGTGGCCAGAGGCGCATTTCACGCCCTGGGCGGCTATCTGTACTGGATGGACTACATGCCGGATAATTTTCCGAAATCACTGACGGCGGTTTATCCGATCCTCTACAACTACAGCTACCTTCTCGTGGAAGGCGTGATCACGGTGATCGTGATCTCGATCCCGGCGGTAGCCAAAGGCCTGGCACGGGTGAAGAAGATGGCGGTTGAGTAAGATCTGTACTGAAGACATCTGATCCGGCAGGGCGGTTTCCTGTGAAACCGCTTTGCTTTTTTTATGCCCTGTTTTACAATGAAAGAAACGAGGCTAAGATTTTTTTAAGATTTACCTCAGGGTTTTCTTAAGCGGGATGCATTACAGTGGATACAGGAACAAGAACAAAGGGGAGGTCACAGGATGGCGGAAGAGACAGTGCTGGTCGTAGATGACAATAGAGAAATCGTTTATTCGATCAGTGAATTGCTGAAGTACGAGGGATACCGGACGCTGGCGGCCTATGACGGGATGCAGGCGCTGGAGCTTCTGGAGGCACAGCCGGTGGACCTGATCATACTGGATGTGATGATGCCGAAAATGAACGGCCTGTCGGCGCTGATGAAGCTCCGGGAAAAGCACCGGATCCCGGTGATCATTTTATCGGCGAAGACAGAGGAGAGCGACAAAGTCTCCGGCCTGGTCATGGGCGCGGACGATTATGTGGAGAAGCCCTACAACCCGGCGGAGCTGATGGCCCGGGTGAAAGCCCACCTGCGCCGGTACCGGGCCTGGGGAGGGCAGGCGCCGGAGCAGGACGCGGACCGGCTGGTAAACGGGGGCCTGGTGCTGGATAAGAAGCAGCGGCTGATCATCGTGGAAGGTGAGGAAGTCCGGCTGACAGCCACGGAATACAAGATCGTGGAACTGCTCATGGAGCATCCGGGGCAGGTATTTCCGGCGGAGCAGATCTATGAAAATGTATGGCATGACGAGGCGTGTTTTGCAGTGGAAAATACGGTGATGGTGCATATCCGCCATATCCGTGAGAAGATTGAGATCGAACCGAAGAAACCAAGGTATATAAAGGTGGTGTGGGGAATTGGATACAAAATGGAAAAATTTGATTAAAGAAGCAAAGGCATTTCTGAAACTGAACTGGCCGCTCATCCCGGGCGCGGTGCTGATCCTGACCGGCATCTATCTGGAATATTTTATGCTGGTAGATGCGGACTACCGTCCGATGGATGAATCGGTGATCATTGGCCTCACAGGGAACTTTGTCCTCGGCGCCGGCGTGGTCATGACGCTCGGACAGATCCTGAAAATAATCTATGAGAACTGGGTGCCGGAGGATGAATCGTTCTATAAGAAATGGAAAGAGACCGGGAAAAAGCTGGACCGGATCGCCGCGGCGGCAGGGGCGGTGTGCGTGGTCGCTGCCTATATCTATCTGTACACGCTGATCAACTGGCACAACTACGGGAATTATTACTGGAACTACGCGGCCGGCTATATGATGGCGTTTACCATTGTCGTCCAGTATATTCTCGCGCAGATCGTGCTGAACCGGTTCAAGAACCGGAAGATGGACCTTCTGATGGAGCAGATGGAGGAGGTGAACCGCCGACGCATCGATGTGGCGCTGGAGATCGAGAAGAAGAGCCTGGAAAAAGTGACGAGGAGCGACCAGCTCCGTGTGGACCTGATCACCAACGTGTCCCACGACCTGAAGACGCCGCTTACATCCATGGTCGGATATATCGAACTGATCCGGAAGGAAGACTTAAGCGATACGGTGCGGGATTATGTGGATGTGATCTCGGCGCGGGCGGAGAAACTGAAGGAGATGGTGGACAGTCTGTTCAGTCTTGCCAAGGCGAGCAGCGGCAATATCGAACTCCATCCGGATAAATTTGAGCTGAACCGGATGGTCGGCCAGATCTTCGCGGACATGGATGACCGGATCCGGGAGAGCGGGCTGGAGTTCGTGACCCGGCTTACTGAAGACAGTACGGAGCTGGTATCGGATAATTCGTACTTCTACCGGATCTGCCAGAATCTGATGGAAAATGCGCTGAAATATTCCGCAAAGGGAACGAGGGTTTTTGTAAAGACATACGTCAGCCATACGGAAAAAGAAGGCCGGGGGCTTGAGGAGAGGCTCTGTATGGAGATCACGAATACATCCGCGTATCCTATGGACTTTGAGGCGGAAGATATCGTAGAACGGTTCGCCCGGGGCGATAAAGCCCGCACCGGAGACGGCAACGGCCTGGGACTGGCGATCGTGAGCACATACGCCAAGGCGCTGGGCGGGGAATTTGAGATAAAGATCGACTGCGATCAGTTTAAGGCGGTTGTGATCATGCCGCGGGAGATGAAGCAAAAAGAATCCGGAACGTAAAAGGGAGCCACAGAGTGACTCTCATGCGCAGAAATATCCATATATGGATATTTCTGCGCTTTTTTTATGTATTGAAATTAGAAATTCAAAGAGATATAATAATTTAAACACAGTATTTGGAAAATAAAATATCCAATTATGGAAAGAAAGGAGACGGCGTTATGGATATTAATGATCTGAAGAAAATGAAAAAGGACTCCGGGATGACGAATGCGGAAATCGCTGAATTGTCCGGCATTCCATTAAGCACGGTGAACAAGATCTTCTCAGGGGCTACAAAGAATCCGCGTTATGCCACGCTGCTGGCGATCGAGCAGGTGCTCAGTTCAAAGGAAAAGATTCCGTTTAAGTACGACCAGGTGAAGGAGGAGCCGGTGCTCATCCGGGAGGCGGCAACACCGTATGCATATTCCGCAAGGGAGTATGATGGTGAAGATATTGAAAAACTATCGGAATACAACCGTGCTGAACTAATCAGCGGTAAGATCTATATGCTGTCGGCTCCGGGACGCCTTCATCAGTATTTTGTAAAAAGAATTTATTTTGAAATAGAAAGCCATATTAGAAAAAATAAGGGGAAATGCGAAGCGTATGTATCTCCTTTTGACGTTCGTCTTTTCGGAGATGATACCAGTATTGTACAGCCGGATCTGCTGGTTGTATGCAACCGTGACATTCTGACGGATAAGGGCTGCTGTGGCGCGCCGGACTGGGTGATAGAGATTGTCTCAAAGAGTAACTCCTCCCATGATTATGTGCGCAAGCTTATGCTTTACCAGAAAGCGGGCGTGCGGGAATACTGGATCGTGGATCCGTTCCAGGAGCGCGTCACGGTCGTTAATTTTGAAGATCAGGGGAAGACTGAGGAGTATACATATTCCGATGCTGTGCCGTCCGGTGTGCTGGAAGGGCTTGAGATCCGGTTCGCCCAGGTGAAGGAAGGATATTGACAAACGCACATAATAAGACTATTGTATTAAACAGATAATACAATAGAAAGGCGGTGCAAAATTGTGTTGACAACACTTCTTGTGATCGTATGCCTGATCCTCATTCTTACAGTAACATGGGTGATTTCATGTTTTGACCTGAAACGCCGCCGCAGGACTTTTGTCCGTGAGAAATTTGGCAGAATGCCGAAAATCCGGGAATGGAATGACACGGTCCGCAATTATTATGACGTGGTAAATGACGGAACCGGTATTGATAGTGTTACATGGAACGATCTTTCGCTGAACGATGTGTTCCGGCGGATCAACAGCTGCGATTGTTCGGCCGGCGAGGAGATCCTGTACTGGCGTCTGCGCCGAAACCGGATGTCAGCAGATGAGCGGACAGTGTTTGAACAGCAGGTTCAGGCGTGGGCAGAGGATGTCGACGGACGCGGAAAGATCGAGGAACTGCTGTGTGATATCGGGAAAAGCGCTTCTTCTTATTATATACCCGCCTATATGGATGGCATTGAAGCGTATGTGCTCGGTAATCAATGGCTGTACAGGATCCTTCAGATCCTGCTTGCAGCATCGGTTGTTGCCATGCCGTTTCTGCCTGCGGACATGCTGGCTTTTCCATTCATGACGGTGTGCGCGCTGAACCTGGGCATCTATTTCTGGATCAATATGAAGCATGATCTGGAACTGTCCCTGATCGGGACGGCGGTCAGTCTGCTGGGAAATGCGAAGCAGATCGCCCGGTTAAAGAATGTAAGCGGATTTTTCCCGGAACTGGATGAAGCACTTCGCGAACTGAGGGGCGTTATCCGGGGCGACCGGATCCTGCGCATCAAACGGGAGGGAAGCGGCACAGGAGATGCCATGGGTACGCTTCTTGATTACGTGATGGGGATCACACTGGTCCAGATCACCACTTACAATAAAGTCATGAAACGGCTGATCGATCATGCGGGCGCATATATGACCGTATACAGATGCATCGGGGAAGTGGACGCCGCAATCTGTACGGCTTCTTTCCGTCAGACGCTGCCTTGGTATTGCACGCCGGAATATACAGATGAGAAAAAAATGGAAATGACAGAAGTATATCATCCGCTCATTCAGGATCCGGTGGCGAATGATCTTGCGCTGGAGAAGAGCTGCCTGATCACCGGATCCAATGCTTCCGGAAAATCCACATTTATCAAAGCTGTGGCTGTGAATTCGGTTCTCGGACAGGCGTTGAATACATGTATGGCGTGTCGGTTCGTCATGCCGGAGGCAGATGTCATCACATCCATGGCGGTAAAAGACGACCTGATGGCAGGCGAGAGTTATTTTATCCGGGAGATCCGTTATCTGAAGCGGATCCTCGACAGTCTGTCGGATGACCGCGTGACCATCTGCGCCATCGACGAGATCCTGAGAGGAACGAATACCGGAGAGCGCATCCGGGCGTCCCGCGCGATCCTGGAATACCTCAGGGATAAGAACTGCATCGCGCTGGTGGCGACTCACGATAAGGAACTGACAGAACTTTTGAAGGGCGATTATCTGAACTTCCATTTCAGTGAGGAGATCGGCGAGGATGACATCGTGTTCAGCTATAAGATCATGGATGGCCCGGCTACATCCCAGAATGCCGTTAAACTGCTGGAATTCGCAGGGTTCCCGGAAGAGATCATCCGGGCGGCGGAAAATAAATCATGAAAAAACGGTGCAGCTTCTTTTGAGACTGCACCGTTTTATATAATTCATTTCTACATATTCCCCAGGATATTCTTTACGACTTTGTCTTTTATCCCGTCTGTTTTCCCGTTCTCAACCTTGTAATCCGCATACCGTGCGCACATGTACAGGTAGTCGGAGAGGCGGTTGATATACTGGACCGCTTTGGCGTCCGCACCGTAGTTCTGTTCTACTTTCCGGAAACGCCGTTCTGCGCGTCTGGTCACGGCTCTTGCCACGTCCAGGCGGGCGGACAGTTCGCATCCGCCGTAGAGGACGAAGTCCTTGATGCGGGGGAAGGAGTTCTCGATCCGGTCGATCTCTTCTTCCAGCGCTTTTGTCTCGTCCTGTGAGAAGCGGTAGTCCATATTCCGCGGATCGGCAACGCCGGCCATGATCAGCATCAGGTTCCGCTGGATATGCGCCAGGCTTTCCTTCAGGGAGGCGTCAGCCAGGACTTTTGCCAGACCGATGAAGCTGTTCAGTTCATCAATGGTGCCCACCAGCTCGATCCGGTCGTCCGCCTTGGAAACGCTGATGCCGTTCATGAGAGAGGTGGTTCCTCTGTCCCCGTTCTTTGTATAGATGTTCATATCCGGTATTCCTCCTTAAAGGGCAGTTTCTTGATCGCCCGTGCGCTGTTGGAGCCCACGCAGCGGCACTGCGCCCGGGTGGGTTCAAGGTAGCTCTCGATATTGCGGCCTTTCTCCAGTCCGCGCATCTTCAGGCATACGGCGGTGCCGTAGATGCCCACGCCCGATCCCAGCATGGAGTCCCGCGCGGCTTTGTAGGCCAGCTTCTCCATACAGGTGTCCGGCATCTCGGTGACATCATAGAAGATGCCTTCTTCCTCGATCCCGGCGCAGACGTCTTTTACGACCGTCGGATCTGCCTCGTGTGTATAGATGAATATGGAAGGTCTTTTGATGATCAATGTCAGTCCTCCAGTCTGCCGCGTTTTACGCGGCATCGCTTACTGCATCTCTCCCAGGTAGGAGAGTACAAGCCCGGTTGCCACCGCATTTCTCGGGCCTTCGCTTCCGCGGATGTTGCCGCGCCCGCAGACGATGCGGTAATCCGTAAAGGATTCCATGAGCATTTCCGGTATCTCAAAGTCCTCCGCCGACCCGCCTACGAGTACAACGGTGGAAATGTTTTTCAGATTGTGGTCCGGCGCCACTTTGCGGAGCGCGCGGAACGCGTTGGTCACGAAGACCTTGCGCTTTGCCTCGCGGCGTACCTGGACGATCTTCTCCATCGGGATGTCCTCTTCGATGCGGACCAGTCCGTGCTCGGTGAGCAGGACGACGCGCCCGAAGAAACGCGGATCAATGGATTCGTCCACGAATGTCATCTGGCCGTTCTCCATGCGCATGTGGAAGAGACTCTCCACTTTCGCCAGGGGATATTTCTTGATCTCCTCGGCGATGCGGCGTTCGCCCAGCCCCAGTTCAGTCTGGATCAGCATGGATACCAGCTCGCCGGCGCCGGCCTGATGGGTCATTTTGACCTGGCCTTCACGGTTGATGATCGCCGCGTCGGTGGAACCGCCGCCCATGTCAAGAATCGCCAGGGGAAGCTGGGTTCCCGGCGTTGTCAGGGCGCCGAGGCTTGCCATCACGGCTTCCACGCCTGCGACTTTTACTTCAGTCCCGAGTTCGGTGGTCAGCCGGGAAGCGATCTCCTGCATGGGGAGCTTCTGGGTCTTGACCATGGCTGCGATGCCCACGGCTTTTTCCAGACAGGTCTCGCCTGCCAGGGCTCCTGAGATCAGGACCGGAGCCAGGGTGTCGACGGCCAGGATATCCGTGATGCGGATGTCCGCTTCGGAACTTTTGTCAACCTCGCTCATACCGGTGCGGATGCGCGAGAGCATATTTCCGACATTGGTGTCAGGCTGTCCGCTGATGTCGCGGATGTCACCTGCGGATCCGGCTGCCGCCATGATCTTGTCGGCGCCTTCGTCCAGGCTGATGGTGACATTTCTGTCGCCGTAGAAATAGATCTCGCCGGCCGGCAGTACATTCTCGTGTACATTGCCGCCGGGGGTTTTCAGTACAACCGCGCTGCGGTTCCCGATCAGGCTCTTCGCGATCGGGGTGATGGTGCGCGTCTCTTCCGCGTTCAGTCCGAGCAGTGTGGCGATGCCGTACGGATTGGAGAGCATGCGGATCGTCTGGCCCGGGAGCGCCACTTCGATGGCTGCGGGAACGCCGTCCGGGAGACGGTCGATCCGGCGGACCTCGTCAATGATCGGGATCTCTCTGTGGATGCGGTTCTCAACGAGAACGGCCTCATCCGCCTGAAGGATGATCCCGACGATGTCCAGCTCTTCATGCTGGTTGACGACAGCGGCTACCTCCTCATAGCTGTGATCCGAAGATGCTGCCAGGATATAGGGTGTGCCCTGTACGGCCCGGGAAATATTCTCGATCAGCAGCGTTTCCCCGACGGCCTGTCCTGCACCTGCGGGAGTGGACGGATTGTGGCCGATCATGGAAGAGTCGGTGATCACCGTCTCCGTCAGCGTCTCCATAGCGGTGTCGCCGATGACCGGCGCGGCTTCATTGAGGCGGACCAGGTCGATGTCGGACGTATCGCGCCCGATTTTGCTCATGGCCATGCGGAGCGCATTCTTTACGGAATAGACGTTCTCGATGGTGCCCTTCGTGCCGGTGGTGGGGCAGGACGCACTTGAAAGAAAAGTGACGTTGCCTTTGCCCGTCACTTCTCCGACGCAGACTTCAGTTGTAGAATTACCGATGTCAACTCCTGCGATATAACTCAAAGTAATATTCCTCTCTTCTCATACACTTCTGCGGCTTCCATGACAAGGCGCGCGCAGTTCTTTGCGTTGTATTTCTCAAGAAGTTCCTGCGCCATCATGACCAGTTCCAGCTTGGTGGAACGGTTGGGACGCAGTTTGTCGTACATTTTCAGGATCACGTCATCCGGCACGTCCACCAGCTCGGCGGCGCGCTCGAAATTCTTCTCCATGGGATCGTTGCCCGCTTCTCTGGCCACCTGGCCCTGGGCTTTGAGCATGTCCTTGGAGATCTTGATGTCATCCGGCGCGATGTGGCCTTTCATGACTTCTTCCAGTGTGATGTCTGTGAATTTCTTACCGGTCTTGGATGTGATCGCGTCTTTTTCGTATTCAGCAAAAGGATATCTCATTTATTTTCCCTCCCATTCCACAGCGCCGACTTCCGGGTCGAGCTGTTCGGTCTCCGCGATGTGCATGAGCGCTGCTTTTACCTGGTAGCGCGGTCTGGACATCGGGTCATTTGTACAGGGAACCGGAACAACCTGTTCGCCTTTTACGTATTTCGCAGCGTTCTGTCCGATCTGGCGGTATGTCTCCAGCGTCATGAGCGGCGCCTGCGGGAACAGCTCCAGATTGGAGAGCGGGTAGAGGTCTCTCTGGTGGATGACCGTCGTTCCCTTGGACTGAATGCCCACGCCGATGCCGGAACCGGACAGCTTTGCAGCCTCCAGCGCCATGAAGCAGACGTCTGAGGTATCCAGGATCTTAACGACCCTCGGGATCATGCCTTCCTCTTCGATGCCCGCCTTGACATTGCGCAGCACGTCATCCAGCGGGATCCCGCCGATGGTCTTTGTGATCTCTTTCTGGAATGCGGCGCCTACGCCGATCACGACTTCCTTCGGGTCCGTGCCTTTTCTCGCGCGCGGGTAATCTTTGTAGGAAGTCTTCTCCTCATTGATCCGTGACCTTCCGGCCATGGAAGGAGCTTTATTTGAACCGGAGGAGGATGTGCCCTGTCCGTTCTGTGACATCTGGCTTACGACTGCATTTGTGATCTGTCTTATTAAATCTTCGCTGATCTGCATAACATGTACTCCTCCTTCCTTAAATATCCTGCGGATTGATGATGTGCGGGATGTTCTTGATCTCTTCCCAGCGCTCGCCGCTCACGCGGTAGCCGCTGCCCGGCCCCATGTAGTCGTTCGGGGTATTCACGCCGGACAGTACATGGAAGTTGCGGTCAAGGATCGCCGCTGTCTGCATGTAATCGCCTGCAACACGCTGTTTCAGCATGTTGAGTACGCTCGCAGCAATGTCTTCGAATCCGGTCTCGGCGAGCGCTCTTACAACGTCGACGCCGGTGATGCCTCTCTTAAGGACATCTTCAGCGGCGGCCAGATCCGCCGTAACGTCGCGGGGGAGCGTATCCTTGCTGCCGTGCGCATAGGTCACGGCTTCGACCTGCTCGTCCGATACCGGCGCCAGGTTCAGGTTGCGGAATACAGCCTGGACAGCGCGGGCCGCTTTATTTCTCACGCGGATGACGTCCTCTTCCGAAACGGGCTTCAGGCCGCCGTCCACCTGCATGTCTCTCTGCAGTACATTGTAATCGTCAAAGTCTTCCGCATCGAAGTTCGATCCGGCAAACATATTATCGTAATTGGGTTCAGCCGCATATCCGGAGAAAATGAAATCGGTTCCCGGAAGGAATTCGAGCATCGTCCTTGCGGTGCGTCTCATGTCCGAGTTGGAGAAGCTCTGGTCGTTGGAAGAAGCACATTCCAGGCCGAGGAGCGCTGCAACAAGGTTCTCTGAGAGCACTTCGCGGATGCCGGCAGGAACGGAGCCGGTCACGCCGATGCAGCTTACGGAGCCGTTCTGGGTACCCTGGCTTCCGGCGCCCTTTGTCACGTACAGGCAGCGGCATTCCAGATAGAGCAGGGACTTCTTCTCACTGCTTCCCATCAGGGCCTCGGATCCCGAACCGGAACTGAAGCGTACCTTCAGGCCGCGGGATGCGTAGGCGGAGTTCAGGAATGCCTTGGAGTACGGCGTATCATCTCCGTCGATAAATACTTTTTCTGTTCCGTATACGGAAAGGGTTTCAGCATAAGTGGTCAGGCCGCGGATGCCCAGTTCAAGTTCTGTGGCTTCCTCCGCGGAACACTGGGTGAGCACACCCGGACGTCCGGTCTGGGAGCCGATCAGAAGGGCCATGGAGCTTAAGGGCGCGTATCTTGCCACACCCATGGTCGTCTCTTCCTCGGAGAATCCCCTCAGTGCGCCTTCGGCGGCGTCTGCGGCAATCTGTACCGGGTCGTCCTTCAGGTTCGTGATATGCGCCTGGTTGCCCGGGACTTTTCTGGCGCGCATTTTCTGCATGCCCATCATCAGCTCTACGACATTAAGCTGGTTCAGGACTTCCGCCATCTTGGCCGGTGTGATGCCGGCTACAAGATCCAGGATCTCCTTTCTTGATACGTGGATGTCCACGATCTTCCGCGCGATCTCCAGGGACGGAACCGCCATGGATGCGGCTGCCCGGTCCACGTTGATCGCGTAGTCGGCGATGAACTGGTCGATGAAGTCGAACTCATCGCGGGTCTTTCCGTCCAGTTCCACGATCCTGCCGTCCTCAACCTTTACGGAAGGCTTCGGGTCGTAGGGACTGTTCATCGCGATAAAGCCCATCTCCGGCCATTCGTTGATGTAGCCGTCCAGATTGACCGGACGGGCATCCAGTGCTTCGATTCGTTTTGAACGTTTCATAGTCTTTCTCTCCTTGCGGTATGAGCCGCGCATACAAGATGTAGGAGCACGGCACCCCATATATTGGTGTTTTCGCAGATCCGTCTGCTAAATATACGCAAACGGGCATTTCTAATACTGATTATACTATAATCACAGGGAAATGGCAACAGAATAATAATAAAAAACGGCAAAAAACCACAACAAACAAAATAAAAAACCACACAAAACCACATTTTTATAATGAAATAGAATATAAAATCAAATTGCAAATCTCAAAAATAGTGATAAAATCTTAATGATGTTTTTATTTTTCATAGAAAGAAGTGGAATCATGAGGGAAGCGATCATAAATGAAATGACAGCTGTATCAGATTATATTTTCCGGCATCCGGAGCTGTCGCTAAACGAATACAAGTCATCCGGGGCGCTGGCGGACTTTCTGGAGAAAGAAGGGTTTCAGATCACCCGGGGGCTGGCGGGATTTGAGACCGCATTTCTGGCCGAGTGGACGGTAAGCGGCGGAGGACCGGTCATTGGTTTTCTGGCGGAGTACGACGCCCTGCCGGGGCTGGGGCAGGAGTGTGTGCCGGAGCAAAGGCAGGACGGCGAGCCGGGCCACGGTTGCGGCCATAATCTGCTGGGCGCGGCCTGCGCAGGGGCGGCCTGTGCGCTGAAAGATCGGATGGAGGCGGAACATCTGCCGGGGACGGTCCGGGTGTATGGCTGTCCGGCGGAAGAAACCGTGGTCGGGAAGATCCGGATGAACGAACAGGGTATTTTTAACGATCTGTCTGTGGCGGTCACATGGCATCCCTTTGATCGCAACCGGGTGAGCTATGACATCTGGCAGGCCCAGGATATTAAAAACTATAAGTTCTACGGCACAGCGGCCCACGCGTCGAAGCACCCGGAGGCGGGACGGAGCGCCCTGGATGCGGCGGAGCTGATGAACGTGGGCGTCAATTATCTCCGGGAACATGTGACGGATGACGTCCGGATGCATTATACTTACACGAATACAGACGGTCCGGCCAATATCGTGCCGGCTTTTGCGTCCACCAATTATTTTATCCGGTCCAATAAGTGGGAGCGGACGGCGGACGCCTCGGCGCGGGTGGATGACTGCGCGAGGGGCGCGGCGCTGATGACCGGGACGCGGGTGGAGATCGAACGGGTCACCTGCAATAAGGAAATGAAAGTGAACCGTGTGCTGGCGGAGCTTTTCTATGATGAGATGACGAAGATCCCGGCGCCCGCCTACACGGCCGAAGAACTGGAATTTGCGGCGGAGATCTCGGCGGAAGCCGGATTTGACAATAAAGGAGAATATTTTACCGGGCTTGAGCCGCTGGAAGATCAGCCCGTCCCGCTGGCCATCGGGACGGACGTGTCGGATGTGAGCCACACGGTGCCCACCATCATGCTGAGTGCAGCGGCCATGTGCAAGGGAACGCCCCTCCATCACTGGGCGGCGACGGCGCAGGCCGGGATGAGCATCGGACGGAAGGGCATGGTCTATGCGGCTGAATGCATGGCGGCCGGGGCGTACCGGCTGGTGAAAGAACCGGAGTTTCTTAGTCGGGCATGGCGGGAATTCCGCGGACAGGAATAAAGAAAGGCGGAAAACAGATATGACAGAGAAGACCATTATCCTCGGCTCGGCTTCTCCGCGCCGGAGAGAACTGCTGGCGCAGATCGGGGCGGAGTTTGAAGTCAGGGTAAGTAATAAAGAAGAAGTTTATCACAGCAACGTGCCGGAAGAGATCGTAAAAGAACTGGCGCTGATGAAAGCGGAAAATGTGGCGGAGGAGCTGGCGGAAGAAAATCCTGCGGGGGCTGTAAAAAGCACCGTTGTCATTGGTGCGGATACGATCGTTGTGCAGGACGGGAAGATCCTGGGAAAACCGGCGGACGAAGCGGATGCGGTGCGGATGCTGACCGGCCTGCAGGGGCGCCGGCACGATGTCTATACCGGAGTCGCGGTCCTTGACTATGATGAAAACGGAGAAAAGCATGTCTATAATTATCCGGTGGGAACGGCCGTGTATGTGAATGAGATGACGGAAGAAGAGATCCGCGCGTATGTGGAGACGAAAGATCCGCTCGATAAGGCGGGCGCTTACGGCATCCAGGGACGATTTGCGGCGCATATCGACCGGATCGAGGGCGATTACTATAATGTGGTCGGTCTGCCTGTATCGAGGGTGTACCGGACGCTGCGGAAACTTGGAGTTCTCTAGCGTCAGTATACACTGATGCCAGGATCCTTTGAGAGAAAAAACAGGGCAGACGCCCTGGGATTCAGATGATGTCCCAGAGTGTCTGCCCTTTGTCGCGCAGCCATTTTTTCGGTTCCTTATAGTCCGGAAGAACGGATTCCACGATGGAATAAAATGCTTTGGAGTGGTTCATCTCCCGGCGGTGCGCCAGCTCGTGGACGACCACATAATCCAGCACTTCCTCCGGGGCGAGGATGAGCCGCCAGTTGAAGTTTAAGTTGCCTTTGCTGCTGCAGCTGCCCCAGCGGGTCTTCTGCTCCCGGATGGAGATGCGCCCGTAGGAGACGCCCATGATGCGTGCGTAATATTCTGCCTTCCGGGTGAAGATGTCCCGGGCCAGCCGGATATACCGGGCCCGGTCCTGTGCGGACAGAGGCGGGTGTTCCGGCGGCGCGGATGCTTTTCGCGCTTCTTCCTGTTCCCGGGCTTTTTCCAGATGTTTCAGGACCCAGGCTTCATTTTTAGAAATAAAGCCCTCGATATAAGCCCGGCTGCAGCGGCGCGGGGCGCGCACGACCACCCTGCCGTCGCGGGTGACCTGGACGGCGATGGTGCGGCGGCTGCTGTAAATGATCTCATAAGAAAACGGATGGTTCATAAGCATTATAGCTGTGGTGCGGATCAGTTGTTCACCGAATGATGCACCGGATAGGAATCCACGGTCAGCGCCTCGAAAGAATATCCCTGTTTCTTGTAGTGCTCAATGATCTTCGGCAGTGCTTCCACGGTTGTGTCTTTTGCCGCCGTGTCGTGCATCAGGATGTTGATATGCTGTGCGGATGACGAGGTGGCATTGGAGACCAGCTTGTCTACAGCGACGTGGTTGCCGCTGGCATCGGTGGAGTCACAGTTCCAGTCGAAGTACTGGAATCCTTTTTCCTGTACGGCTTTGGTCAGCGTAGTCATCAGGCCCGGGCAGTACTGCTTGCTCACGGTGTTGCTGGACCCGCCGGGGAACCGGATGACTTTGGATTCTACGCCGGTTACGTCTTTTACCATGTCAAAGATCTTCTGCAGATCGTCAAAGTAAGCTTCTTCGGATGCGTAGACTTTCGCATAGTCGTGGGTATATGTATGCAGGGCGACTGCACTTCCCTCTTCGACGATTCGCTTAAGGGAATTGTTGTATTCTTTGTTGTTCCCGGTTACAAAGAAGGTTCCTTTGGCATTGTATTTCTTCAGGATGTCAAGGATCTTTTCCGTATTTTCAGACGGACCGTCGTCAAAGGTCAGATAAACGATCTTCTTATCGTAGGATTCATCTTTTTTGACGGTGACTTTCCGTGTGGTCGTGCCGGTATTTCCGGAACGGTCTGTTGTTGTGTATATTACTTCGTAAGTGCCCGGAACCGTGAAGTCCACGCTGCTGTCGTCCACGCTGAACTGCGGATTCGGATCGAAGTCATCGGTAACGGTGATCCCCTCATTAAAGTCTATGGTCCGGCCCTGCAGGACTTCTGTTTCCTCGGCTCCCTGTACAGTGGGGGCGGTGGTGTCTTTTGTTCGCGTCAGTGTGGCTGTTTCTACAGTTTCATTTCCGGAAGTATCCGTTGCGGAGATCTCGACATCATAGGTGCCTTCCGCGCTCCAGTCGGCTTCATTCTTAAACTGTACAGTTACTTCGGTTACATCGGAAGTGTTTTCTACGAACATTTCCGGCGTGATTTCCTGTACCAGATCGGTTGCAACAGGATGTACAGTCAGTTCAGGCGGGGTTGTGTCAACGACATTGACTTTTGCCGTATAATCTTTTCCCCTGCAAGTGTATGTAACAGTATATTCTCCCATATTATTGACATCGGTATCGGTTTGGACAGTGACATCGTCTTTAGAGGCAAAGAAAAGATGTTTTACATTGTCCCACGGATCGAACGGCTCCGTCAGTTCATGGCTGACTACTTCCTCTTTGAGGTCGACGGGATGGCTGTACAGGTGGAAAAGAAAACCGGCGACAGCCAGAATACATATAAGGAAGAATCCCAGGATGATCCGCCTTCTGATCTTCCGGCGCCTCCGCATCATTGCTTTTCTGGAACGGGATCCGTTCCTTCTCTGCTGTGTTCTCTGTACTCTTTGATTTCTTTGATTTCTTTGATTTCTCTGGTTCATAAGGCCTCTTTTGTATATAAAATAAGAATAATTAGGTTGTCTGCGGCTCTTACTATACTTAGAGAGGGGGAAAGTTGCAAGAGCCTTACTGAAAATGTAAAGAAATTTACAGAAAAAATTAAGAACCGGAAGAAAATATGTTAGAATAACAGCTGAGTATAAATGAAATACCGGGAGAATGCTATGGCTAAAAGAAATCGGACATCAGATGAAAAAGGACGTTTCCGCGATCTGCGGGACGCGCTCCATATGGAACTGCGGGAGCACAGAAGTTCTTTTATCGTATATTTCACCCTGCGGGCGCTGGTCATCGCAACGATGGTCCTGCAGCTTTTGAACCGGAATTATGAAAATGTATTCCTGTGCGCGCTGACGCTGCTCCTTCTGATCATGCCGAGCCTGATGCAGATCACGTTCAGGGTGGAGCTGCCGACGACGCTGGAGATCATCATCCTGATCTTTATTTTTGCGGCGGAGATCCTGGGCGAGATCCGTGAGTTTTACCTGATCTTTCCGTTCTGGGACACGGCGCTCCATACGCTGAACGGATTTCTGGCGGCGGCCATCGGCTTCTCGCTGGTGGATTTGCTGAACCGGAGTGAGCGCACGGTATTTAACCTGTCGCCGCTTTTTACCGCCATCGTTGCGTTCTGCTTCTCCATGACGATCGGCGTGGTGTGGGAGTTCTTTGAGTTCGGAATGGATCAGCTGGCCGGATTTGACATGCAGAAAGACACGGTGATCCATGTGATCCGGTCAGTGACGCTTGATCCGGCGGGGCATAATGTCCCCTATGAGATCAGTGGGATCACCGAGACGGTCGTGAACGGGCAGGAGCTCGGGCTGGACGGATATCTTGATATCGGACTGATCGACACGATGCAGGATCTGATCGTCAATTTCGTCGGGGCGTTTGTCTTCTCGGTGATCGGTTTCTTCTATGTTAAAAACCGTGGGAAAGGGAAGCTGGCGGGGCGGTTTATTCCCCGGAGAAAGGCGAAAGACCGTGATTTCCTGAAGATTGCGCGGGAGAATGCCCGGCAGGATGAAGCCGCGGAGGCGGGAAAGGATTCAGGAGCGGCGCCGGAGGCGGAAAGTCGCGTTCCACAGGAGGAAAATGAGGAAGGCGCCGAGGATGGTGCAGGCGATGTATAACAGGATGACGGCATTGTTGCCAAGCCGGGGGACAAGATCCCGGAAAACGATCTGCTGCATCCGGTAGTCCGGATTAATATAGAAGAGATTGATCGTGCCGTACCGGTCAAAGATCGTGTTTAAGAATACGGCGGCCAGGCAGCAGGCAAGATAAAGACAGGTGGCATACAGAAAAGGGCGCAGGGGCGCCTTTTTTTGATGGCCTTTCAGAAGACGGAGATAGACGGTTCCCGCGGATATGCCCAGTATGATCAGTAAAATGTGCCAGCCGTAGGAGAACACGGTCAGTGCGGGCAGCGGATAGTGTAGGCCGGTGGTGTCGGCGAACACGGCGATGCCGCCCAGAAGGCCGTAGCACATGAGAAAGGCGAGCAGGGCCTGCTTCAGCGCAGTCCGGCGGATCCAGGGATATATAAGCAGGATATACATGGGGATGCTGCACAGCTGGAACGGGAAGTACCACCAGTTGTACTGTCCGCCGCCCAGGATAAAGGTGAGGGTGAGCTGTTTCCAGATCTCGCCGGAGAGCATGAAGAGGCCGCAGATGAAGAAAAAAATGTCGGTTTTACGCTGCCTCATATGTATCTCCTCCCTTCCCGTGCAGCCGTCTGTTTCGATCCTGCTTACATTATAGCGCAATCGCACGGATATTTATACGAAAACAGCATCTGATAGTGAACACTAACAAGGGATGTGTAAGATGGATTAGAAAAAAGTATACATATCAAACAAAATTACAGGGGAATAAACGGGAAAGATTTATGCAAAATTTTTGCGAATTAAATGCGGGCTTAAAAAGTCTGCGAAAAATGCAATGAATTGTGAATAAAAGATCTATACAAATAAGTAGAGAAAGAGGACAAAATGAAATAAAAAACGGCGCCGGACGACAGACAGAACCTGCTCTGTGAAAATATTGACAAATGAAAAGCGGGGGCGTACTATTTAGACATCTTTTTTGGAATTTATTCCAGAGAGGAGGGAAAGCCAGCTGAAAACGGGAAAGAAATACAGGGGTTCAAAGGAGAACAACTCCTTTTTTTATGCCTGAATTTCCATCGCGTACAGGCCGGCGGACCATAAAAAAGAATCTATCAACAAAGGAGGAGAGCAATACGGAAAATCTGACAGAAACACTGATGGAAGAACTGAGCTGTGAGACTGTGTTCAGCCTTCCGGTGGTGGGCGGTATTTCCGAGTCCGTGGTCGTTACATGGATCATCATGGCAGTGCTCGTTGTCGTCTCCCTTCTCCTGACGAGGAACTTAAGCGTAGAGAATCCCGGCAAAGTACAGCTTATGCTGGAATCAGGGATCAGCTGGGCGCAGGATTTCTTCGAGGGGATCATCGGGAAAGAGGCGAAGCGGTACGGTCCGTATCTGATCACGGTGCTGATCTATCTGGCAGCAGCCAACACACTGGCGCCGCTGTTCGGGTTCAAACCGCCGACCAAAGATCTGAATGTTACGGCAGCCCTGGCGATCATGAGCATGTGCCTGATCGAATTCTCGGGCATCCGCAAGAACGGGGTAAAGCACTGGGTAAAGCATTTCGCCGAGCCGGTTCCGGTCGTGGCGCCGATCACAGTACTGGAGATCGTGATCCGGCCGCTGTCGCTCTGTATGCGACTCTTCGGAAACATGCTGGCCGGGTTCGTGGTGCTGGAACTTCTGAAGTTCTTTGTGCCGCTGATCGTGCCCATCCCGGTAAGTTTTTATTTTGACATCTTCGACGGCCTGCTGCAGGCATACGTATTCGTATTCCTGACGGCGCTCTTTATGACCGAGGAGATGGAATAACAGAACAGTATCAATAAAAAGAAAAAGGAGATCAAAATCATGGAAACAATTATCGCAATCGGAGCAGCTATCGCAGTACTTACAGGTATCGGAGCAGGTGTGGGCATCGGCATCGCAACAGGAAAGGCGGCAGAAGCTATTGCAAGACAGCCTGAGGCGGAAGGCAAGATCAGCAAGAACCTGATCCTCGGATGCGCCCTTGCAGAGGCGACAGCGATCTACGGCTTCATCATCGGCCTTCTGATCATCATCCTTCTGTAAATATCAGACTTGTACATAATGGAAGAAGATTACATGAAAGGCGGGCTTAAAAGGTGATTTCAATAGATCTGAACCTTGTCTGGACCATAATCAATATCATCGTACTCTATCTTCTGCTGAAGCATTTCCTCATCGGCCCGGTGACGAATATCATGGACCGGAGGCGGCAGATGATCGAGGACGGCTTTAAGAATGCGCAGGCGGCGCAGGATGATGCAAACAGACTGAAACAGGAATATGAGACGGCTCTGAGCGGGGCGAAACAGGAATCCGTGCAGCTCGTTGAGGACGCCAGAAAGAGCGCCCGCGCCGAGTACGACCGCATCGTTAACGAGGCGGGAGAGAAAGCCGGCAGCATGATCGAGGCGGCGAAGGAAAGCGTGCGCACAGAGCGCGAGCAGACCATGAAAGAACTGAAGTCGCAGATCGCAGGGCTTGCCGCGGCGTCGGCGGCCAGGATCATCGGCGGACACGCGGATGAGAAAGGGAACAGCGCCCTGTATGACCAGTTCCTGAAAGAAGCAGGTGAGGGCAATGGCAATGCGGACTGATAAAGTGATACGCTGTTCATCTCCGGCGGTTTCCTACGGGAAAGTCCTGGCCGGGCTGAACATCCCGGAGGCGGACGTCCGGAAGACGCAGGAGATCTTAAAAGAAGTTCCGCAGCTTGCGGACCTGTTCCTGAATCCGACCGTTGCGCAGCAGAAGAAGATGGATGTGATCGGCCGGGTATTTCCGGAAACGATGCACAGTTTCATGAAAACGGTGTGCAGACACCGCAGAATGGATCTGCTGGATGAGATATTCGCGGCATATGACCGGTGTCTGGACGAGAAGGGCCGGGTGATCCGGGCGGTGCTCACATGCACGGACGCCCCGGATGAGAAGCAGCGGAATGGAATGGAAGCGTTCCTGTGCGGCAGATACGGCGCGGATCAGGCGCTGATCGAGATCCGTCATGATGCGTCCCTGCTGGGCGGATTCATCCTCCGCGTCGGAAATGATGAGTATGACTGGAGCATGAAGGGCCGTCTGGACAGGCTTACGAAAGCGCTGGGCGGATGATAAACATACCTGGAGGTGAACATAGGTGAGTTCAATCAACTCAGATGAGATTATCTCGATCCTGCGGGAAGAGATCGAGAATTTTGATACAATGAGCAAAGACAGTGAAGTCGGCACTGTCATCTCCGTGGGCGACGGGATCGCTTCGATCTACGGGATCGATCACGCCATGTACGGGGAGATCCTTACTTTCGAGAACGGACTGAAGGGAATGGTCCAGGACATCCGCAAGAATGAGATCGGATGCATCCTTTTCGGAAGCGACACAGAGATCCGCGAGGGTACGAAAGTATCCCGGACGGGCAAACGGGCCGGCGTGCCGGTGGGCGACAGCTATATCGGAAGAGTTGTCAATGCGCTGGGCGAGGCCATCGACGGACGCGGCGACATTGAGGCGGATGACTACCGCCCGATCGAGCAGGAGGCGCCGGGCATCGTGGACCGGAAGTCGGTCAGCGTTCCGCTGGAGACGGGCATCCTTTCCATCGATGCCATGTTCCCCATCGGCCGGGGTCAGCGTGAGCTGATTATCGGCGACCGCCAGACCGGCAAGACATCCATCGCGCTGGACACTATCCTGAACCAGAAGGGCAAGGATGTGATCTGTATCTATGTGGCGGTGGGACAGAAGGCTTCAACCGTTGCGAAGGTTGTAAATACACTGAAGACGCACGGGGCCATGGACTATACCATCGTGGTTTCATCCACGGCCAGCGACTGCGCGCCGCTTCAGTATATCGCGCCGTATTCCGGTACGGCCATGGCAGAGCATTTCATGCATCAGGGGAAAGATGTGCTGATCGTTTACGATGATCTCTCCAAACACGCGGTGGCGTACCGCGCCCTTTCCCTTCTGCTGGGACGTTCTCCGGGACGTGAGGCGTACCCGGGCGACGTGTTCTATCTGCATTCCAGACTGCTGGAGCGTTCCAGCCGGCTGAGCGATGCGAAGGGCGGCGGATCCATTACAGCGCTGCCGATCATTGAGACGCAGGCGGGCGATGTGTCCGCATACATTCCGACCAACGTGATCTCCATCACGGACGGACAGATCTTCCTGGAGAGCGGCCTGTTCGCTTCCGGCATGCGCCCGGCGGTGAACGTGGGACTTTCCGTATCCCGTGTGGGCGGTGCGGCGCAGACGAAGGCCATGAAAAAGGCGTCCGGAAGCATCCGTATCGACCTGGCACAGTATCGTGAGATGGAAGTATTTACCCAGTTCAGTTCGGATCTGGATGCGGCGACGAAGGAACAGCTGGATTACGGCAGCGGCCTGATGGAACTCCTGAAACAGCCGCTCTACCATCCGCTTTCCCTGCATGAGAAGGTGATCACGCTCTGTGCGGCAACCCACAAGGTGCTGCTTGGAATTGATAAAAAGCAGGTAAAACAGTTCCAGGCGGATATGCTGACCTATTTTGATTCCGCGCATCCGGAGATCGGGCGTGAGATTGAGGAGAAGAAGGTGCTGTCCGATGAACTGATCGAAAAGATCGTGGAGACGGCGAAGGCATTCCGGGAGAGCAGGTGATAAGATGGCGAATATCAGAGAGATACAGAGCCGGATCAACAGCGTGAAGGACACGATGAAGATCACCAACGCCATGTACATGATCTCCTCTTCCAAGCTGACCCATGCAAAGAAGAAACTGGCGGATACCGAGCCGTACTTTTACGCGCTCCAGGGCGAGATCTCCCGTATCCTCCGGCACCTTCCGAATCTGAGGCACAGCTATTTCGCAAAAAGGGAGCATATCCCGCAGGATCAGCGGAAGATCGGATCCATCGTGGTGACGGCGGACAAAGGTCTGGCCGGCGCGTACAATCACAATATCGTAAAGCTTGAGGAAGAGATCCTGGCAAAGCCGGGGATCCACAAGCTGTTTATCGTCGGCGAGCTGGGGCGGCATTATTTTGCGAAGCGGGGCGTGGAGATCGATACGAATTTCCAGTATACCGTGCAGAAGCCGACCATGCACCGCGCCCGGGATATCTCCGGCGTGCTGCTGGATCAGTTCACAAAAGGCGAACTGGATGAGATCTACATCGTGTACACCCGGATGGAGAATTCCGTCCAGTCCGAGGCGGAGATGATCAAGCTGCTCCCGCTGGAGCGGAGTTCGTTCAATGAGATCATCATGCCGCTCAATGTGCACCGTGAGACCATTGAGCTGTATCCGTCGGCGCAGGCGGTGATGGACAGCATCGTGCCGAACTATGTGACCGGTATGATCTACGGCTGTCTGGTAGAGGCTTACGCCAGCGAGCACAATGCCCGCATGATGGCGATGAAGTCCGCCACAGACAGTGCACAGAGCCTGATCCATGACCTGTCCATCATCTACAACCGGGCCCGGCAGGCGGCCATCACCCAGGAGATCACCGAGGTGTGCGCCGGCGCAAGGGCACAGCAGAAGTAAGACGGGAACAGGGATTTCGGAATTGCTGAGAAGAAAGTGAGAATGAATATGAATAAAGGAAGAATCACGCAGGTCATGGGACCTGTCGTTGACGTAATATTTGAAGACGGCGAGCTTCCCTTTATCAAAGATGCACTTGAGGTCGAGAATAACGGGAAGAAATGCATTATGGAAGTTGCCTCCCACCTCGGGAACAATGAGGTGCGCTGCCTGATGCTGGCGGCCAGCGAGGGGCTTCATAAAGATATGGAAGTCACGGCTACGGGCGCGGGCATCAAAGTGCCGGTAGGCGAGAAGACGCTGGGACGTCTTTTCAACGTGCTGGGCGAGACCATCGACGACGGCGATCAGATCACGGACTCCGAGGAGTGGGTGATCCACCGCGACCCGCCGACATTTGAAGATCAGAGCCCGGTGGTGGAGATCCTGGAGACAGGAATTAAGGTCATTGACCTTCTGGCGCCCTACGCAAAGGGTGGTAAGATCGGTCTCTTCGGCGGAGCCGGCGTGGGCAAGACCGTGCTGATCCAGGAGCTGATCCGCAACATTGCCACCGAGCACGGCGGATACTCCATCTTCACCGGCGTCGGGGAGCGTTCCCGTGAGGGAAATGACCTCTGGACCGAGATGAAGGAATCCGGGGTGCTGGAGAAGACAGCCCTGGTGTTCGGACAGATGAATGAGCCGCCCGGAGCGCGTATGCGTGTGGCGGAGACCGGACTTACGATGGCGGAGTATTTCCGTGATGAAGAGCACCGGAACGTACTGCTCTTTATCGACAACATTTTCCGTTTCACACAGGCAGGATCCGAGGTGTCCGCGCTGCTCGGCCGTATGCCGTCAGCCGTGGGATACCAGCCTACACTTGCCACAGAGATGGGCGAGCTGCAGGAGCGTATCGCTTCCACGAAGAACGGGTCCGTAACATCCGTGCAGGCGGTCTATGTGCCGGCCGATGACCTGACAGACCCGGCGCCGGCGACCACATTCGCCCATCTGGATGCGACTACCGTACTGTCCCGTAAGATCGTGGAGCAGGGAATCTACCCGGCGGTGGATCCGCTGGAGTCCAGCTCCCGTATCCTGGAGGCGGAGATCGTAGGCGAAGAGCACTATGAAGTGGCGAACAAAGTTGTGGCGATCCTTCAGAAATATAAAGAGCTGCAGGACATCATCGCCATCCTCGGTATGGAAGAGCTTTCCGATGAGGATAAGGCGACCGTCATGCGTGCGAGAAAGATCCAGAGATTCCTCTCCCAGCCCTTCTTCGTGGCAGAGACATTTACGGGGATCCCGGGCAAATACGTACCGCTGAAGGAGACGATCCGCGGCTTTAAGATGATCATCGACGGCGAGATGGACGCGTATCCGGAATCTGCGTTCTTCAACGTGGGAACCATCGACGACGTGATCGCAAAGGCGAAGGCGGAAAACGCTGAAGCGGCGGAAGCATAGGACCGCCGGATAGAACAGGAGTGTATGCGTTATGGATACATTTGGTCTGAAGATCATAGCAAGTGATAAAGTATTTTACGAGGGACGCTGCAGGAAGCTCATCATCCCGGCGCCGGACGGCGAGAAGGGGATCCTTGCCAACCACGAGAACATGGTCATCGCCATTGTCGTGGGCACGGCGAAGGTCCAGCTGGCAGGCGAGGATGAGTGGAAGGACCTGGCGGTGGGCTCCGGATTCGCAGAGATCGTCAACAACCGTGTGACGCTTCTGGTGGATACGGCGGAGCGGCCGGAGGATATCGACGTGCGCCGCGCGAAGGAGCAGCAGGAGCGCGCCGAGGAGCAGATGCGCCAGAAGCAGAGCATTCAGGAGTACTACCACACTCAGGCGTCGCTTGCCCGGGCCATGAACCGGCTGAGGGTGGCGCAGGACAAGAAGTGGAGCGGACTTTAAACTACGGATAAATAAAAGAAAAGCGGAAGAGGATGCCATGTTGCCAGGCGTTCTCTTCCGCTTTTTATCATGTTGTTTTATTCAGCTTCTGCTACGTCTTCATCCTCTGTCTCTGCCGCGGCGCCGCGTACTTCGGTAACCGTTACGACGGTCGCTTCCGGATCGGTTGTCAGATCGACGTCGTTATCTTTTGCGATATCAAGATCTGCCACACGGATTGTATCCCCGACTTTCAGGTCTCCGATATCCAGCTCGATCTTCTCGACCAGAGCGGACGGAAGGGCCTTGAAGTCAACTTCGTGCAGCATCTGCTGCGGAACGCCGGCAACCAGCTTGTCTGCGTTGATCAGGTGGATCTCTGCGGATGAGTGTACTTTCTCTGTGCTTACGAGCGCCTGGAAGTCCATCTCATCGACGCCGCCTTTGAGGGGATTGAAATCAACCTCTTTGATCAGCGCGTCATAGGTCTGTCCGTCAACGGTAAGTGCGACTCTGCCGCCTTTTCCCTCGGTCTTAAGGAGCTTCTCCACATCGCCCTTTAACATCTTAAGGGGAATGGATTCCTTCATCTCACGGCCGAAGATGCAGCCTGTAACAAATCCTTCGCGTCTAAGTTTTTTGGCTTTGATTGACATGTCTCTTTTTTCAGCTTTTAAAGTATTCATTTATCTTTTCCTCCAATCACTGAATGAATCACGCTTAGCAGCCTTCAACTCTTTTTGCAGGTGGGTGTTGTTAAGTGTATTTCTTTGTTACACCTACAGTATAGCACCGTTGTCAAGGGGTGATTTACAAGAAAAAATCCATGTGTTAAGATAAAAAGGCAGAAATGGATCAGAAGATCCGGGAAAGGCAGGATTTATAACAGATGAGACTGATGATCGCGTCAGATATACACGGGTCGGCCCTGTACTGCCGGCAGATGCTGGATGCATATGAGAGAGAAGGGGCGGACCGTCTGCTCCTGCTGGGGGATATTCTCTATCACGGACCGAGGAACGACCTGCCGGAAGGCTATGCGCCGAAGGAAGTGATCGCCATGCTGAATCCAGTGAAGGATAATCTGCTCTGTGTCCGGGGAAACTGTGATACAGAGGTGGATCAGATGGTGCTTGACTTCCCGATCCTGGCGGATTACTGTTTCCTGGAACTGCCGGACGGGGCGGGCGGGACGTTTTCCGTCTTTGCCACCCACGGGCATGTGCATCATCCGGCCAGCCTCCCGCCGCTCAAAGACGGTGATATCCTGCTGAACGGACATACGCATATCCCGGCGTGCGAGGAGATCATGGACATGGACGGACATACATACCGTTACCTGAATCCGGGCTCGGTCTCCATCCCGAAGGAGGGATCGGCCCACAGCTACATGATCTTTGAGGACGGGACATTTTACTGGAAAAATATGCAGGGGGAGGAATACAGACAATGGAAGACCGCTTCGCGCTCCTGATCGATGCGGACAATGTATCCGCGAAATACATCCAGCCAATCCTGGATGAACTTTCAAAATATGGAAATGTGACTTATAAGAGGATATACGGCGACTGGACGCGACCTAACAGCGCCAGCTGGAAGGAGGAGCTGCTCCAGAACTCCATCACGCCGATCCAGCAGTTCAGCTATACCCAGGGCAAGAACGCCACGGATTCGGCCATGATCATTGACGCCATGGACATGCTCTACACGAGCGAACTGGAAGGGTTCTGCCTGGTGTCCAGCGACAGCGACTTCACGCGGCTTGCCAGCCGGCTGAGGGAGAGCGGCAAGACGGTGATCGGTATGGGCGAGAATAAGACGCCCTCGCCTTTTAGAAAGGCGTGTGATATCTTCACTGAGCTGGAACTGCTGCTGGAAGACAGCACCATGGAGAAAGAGGAGCATGAGGAGAAGAGCGCTTCTCACGGAAGCCGGGGAAAAGAGAAGAAGCAGAGCGCCGTATCCAAGGAACAGATCGAGGAGGCGGTTGTCCGGATCATCACGGAGAACCAGAATGACGACCGGGAGACCGGGCTGGGCGAGGTGGGAAGCCGTCTGGTCAAGCTTTATCCGGACTTTGACGTGCGCCGTTACGGATACAGCCTGCTGTCCAAGTTCCTGGAGACGCTGCCGAAGCTGAAACTGGACCAGACCGGCACCCAGGTGACGGTGTCCCTTTATGAGGACCGGAGCCGCAAGGAGATGCTGGAAGAGTTTATCATGGGGCAGATCAGAAGCGGCGGGAAATACGGGATATCCCTCAGTTCCCTGGGCAACCGGATCCGCCTGCAGTTCGGGGACTTTAAAGTAAGAGATTACGGGTATTCCCAGTTTAAACAGTATATCCAGAGCTTTCCGGGCGTGGAGCTTACGGACGACGGGGAGCGGACGAGAGCTATATGTGTGAAATGATGACAGTCATTTGGCTGTCTGAAACATATTCGGGAGACATTCGGCAGGATGTCTCCCGTTTTTCTGTATGGAATGACGAAAGAAGAACTGTTTTGTGTAAAATATTTGTAAATTCATGTGTCTTGTCACATGTAAAAGCGGGTGCTATAATCTGCACTATGGTGTGAACCGGGATAAACTGAAGGTATTCACAGCAGCAGTAAAATAAAGGAGTGTACATATGACAGTCAGAGAAGAAATTGAACGGTTAAAAAAAGAAAAGGACGCGGTAATACTGGCACATTATTATGTCAGACCGGAAGTTCAGGAGCTCGCAGATTACATCGGCGATTCGTTCTACCTAAGCAGAATGGCGGCAGGATTGAAGGAACGGACGATCGTATTCTGCGGCGTTTCATTTATGGGGGAAAGTGCGAAAGCGCTCAGCCCGGACAAGACGGTGCTTATGCCGGATGCGCATTCGGACTGCGCCATGGCGCATATGGCCGATACCGAGAAGATCAGGCGGGTGAGAGAGGCGTATGATGATGTGGCAGTTGTCTGTTATATCAATTCTACGGCAGAACTGAAGCGGTGTTCGGATGTATGCGTTACATCGGCAAATGCGGTTCAGATCGTCAGGTCTCTTCAGAATAAAAATATATTTTTTATTCCCGACAGGAATCTGGCGCATTTTGTGGCAGAACAGATTCCGGAGAAGCATTTTATTTTTAATGACGGATACTGTCCGGTGCATCAGCAGATGAAAACAGAAGAGATCCGTCAGGCAAAAGCCCTGCATCCACGGGCAGAGGTGCTGGCACACCCGGAATGCACGAAGGATGTACTGGAGCTGTCGGACTATGTGGGCAGTACATCAGGCATTATCCGGTATGCAGGGCACAGCAGCGCCCGGGAGTTTATTATCTGTACGGAGAACGGTGTGCTTGCCGAACTTCAGAAACGGTATCCCGGGAAAAAGTTTTACTTTACCGGGACGGAGCCGGTTTGTGAGGATATGAAACTGATCACACCGGAAAAGATCCTCCATGTACTGAAGACAGGGGAAAATGAAGTGGTCATGGACGGGAAAATCTGTGAAGAATCGAGAAAGCCGCTGGAAGAAATGCTGAGACTTGCAACTCAGAGCCTGATATGAGGAAAGAGGAGAGAAAAATGGACAGAAAAGCAGATGTGATAATCGTAGGTACGGGAGCAGCGGGGCTTTTTGCGGCACTCAGCCTTCCAAGGGATAAAGAGATCATCATTATTACCAAAAAGGACGCAGAGAGCAGCGATTCCTTTCTGGCTCAGGGCGGGATCTGTGTGCTCCGGGATGAAGCAGATTATGAAAGCTATTTTGAAGATACGATGCGTGCCGGACATTATGAGAACCGAAAAGAATCCGTAGAGATCATGATCCGCAGTTCCAGAGAGATCATCAGGGAACTGATCGGGTACGGCGTACAGTTTGCGCGCAGAAATGGGACGGAAAAGGAGCAGACAGATAATTTCCTTGATGATTATGCATTTACAAGGGAAGGGGCGCACTCCCGGCCCAGGATCCTGTTCCACGAGGATGTGACGGGAAAAGAAATAACGGGAAAGCTGCTGGAACAGGTGCGGCTGCTTGAAAACGCAACCGTTATGGAGTATACTTCAATGACGGATATTATTGTAGAAGACGGACAGTGCGCCGGTATTGTGGCGGAGAACATGGACGGGGACAGATTCCTGATCCGGGCGCCGTACACCATTCTGGCTAGCGGCGGGATCGGCGGCCTCTATGAGCATTCCACAAATTATCCTCATCTGACCGGGGATGCAGTCAGGATTGCAAAAAAACATGGGATCAGGCTTGAAAACCTTGATTATGTGCAGATCCATCCTACTACGCTGTATTCAGATAAGCCGGGGCGCCGATTCCTGATTTCTGAATCGGTCAGAGGCGAAGGCGCTGTGCTGCTGGATAAAAACGGAAAACGGTTTACAGATGAACTTCAGCCCAGAGATGTTGTTACTGAGGCGATCCGGAAGCAGATGGAAAAAGACGGGACAGATCATGTATGGCTGTCAATGACGGGAATTGACCGTGAGACAATTCTTAAACATTTTCCCAATATATATGAACACTGTCTTGAAGAAGGCTATGATGTGACGAAAGACTGGATACCGGTTGTACCGGCCCAGCATTATTTTATGGGCGGGATCTGGGTTGACCGTGACAGCCGGACATCCATGGAGAGACTCTTTGCGGTGGGGGAGACCAGCTGCAACGGAGTCCATGGGGCCAACAGGCTGGCGAGCAACTCGCTGCTGGAAAGTATGGTGTTTGCAAAAAGGGCTGCAGTAACGATCGCAGCGGAGCAGAAGGAGAAAAAACATGAATAATATTACGATGACGCTCCAGGCAGATCATCTGATCCTGGAGGCGTTAAAAGAGGATATATCGAGCGAGGATGTAAGTACGAATGCGGTAATGCGGGAAGCGGTTCCCGGAGAGGTGGACCTGATCTGCAAACAGGACGGCGTGATCGCAGGACTGGAGGTATTCCGAAGAGTTTTTGAACTGCTGGACGGAAAAACAGAGACGGAATTTTACTGCAAAGACGGAGACACTGTAAAATCGGGACAGCTGATGGGCAGAGTCAGGGGCGATATCCGTGTGCTTCTGTCAGGAGAACGGACGGCGCTTAATTATCTCCAGCGTATGAGCGGGATCGCTACGTATACGCGTTCTGTGGCGGAGCTTCTCAAAGGAACAAAAACAAAGCTTCTGGATACGCGGAAGACTACGCCGAATATGCGGATCTTTGAAAAGTATGCGGTCCGTGTGGGCGGCGGATACAACCACCGGTATAATCTGTCGGACGGGGTGCTGCTGAAGGATAATCATATCGGCGCGGCCGGAGGTGTGGCGCAGGCTGTTAAAATGGCCAGGGAATATGCGCCGTTTGTACGCAGGATTGAAGTAGAGGTCGAGAATCTGGATATGGTCCGCGAAGCCGTGGAAGCGGGGGCGGATATCATTATGCTTGACAATATGTCAGGCGAAGAGATGAAAGAAGCGGTCCGCATCATCGGCGGACGGGCGCAGATAGAATGCTCGGGAAATGTGACCAGGGAGAATATCGCCAGACTGACAGAACTGGGGGTGGATTATATTTCCAGCGGCGCGCTTACACATTCTGCGCCAATACTTGACATTTCCGTGAAACATCTGCATTCTATATAGTAGAGGAGGCGATCGGATGACAGGTGAGGACAGAAGAAACGAGATCGTAGAGCGGATCAGAAACAGTGAGACTCCTGTGTCCGGCAGGGCGCTGGCTGCGGCGTTTGATGTGAGCCGGCAGGTCATCGTGCAGGATATTGCACTGATCCGTGCCGCCGGGCATAATATCCTGTCTACAAACAGAGGATATATTATCAATGAGCCGAAAGCGGTACGGCGCGTTTTCAAGGTCAGGCACACGGATGACCAGCTGGAAGAAGAACTGAATGCTATTGTTGATCTGGGCGGCAGAGTACGGGATGTTATGGTTAATCACCGGGTATACGGAAGGCTTACGGCAGATCTTGATATATCTTCCCGCAGGAAAGCGGCAGAATTTCTGGCCGATATACGGAATGGCAAGTCCAGTCCGCTGAAAAATATCACGTCGGATTATCACTATCACACGATAGAGGCGGACAGTGAGCAAACGCTGGACATGATCGCATCAATGCTTAAAGAAAAGGGTTTTCTCGTGGAGGAAAAGCAGCATATATAATGAAAGAACTTCTGACATTGTTTAATACGGTTTTAAATAAAGATTTCATTCGTGCGGTCATCAGCAACCCGCGGGCAAAAGGCGGCATCGTCAAAGTGAGGATCCGTCCGCTGGAACTGAAAGGGCAGCTGGTCTTTCAGTTTGAGTCTTTTACAGCGAAACAGGCGTTCCACAAAAATCTGGACCGTGATGCGGCCGTGCAGGAGCTGTCCGGCTGCGCCGGGGAGTTCCGGCAGATGCAGATCGAGACGGCGGATGCGGAGTATACGGTGCTGATCAGCAAAAAGGGGAAGGCCACGATAAAGCGAAAGCAGCGCAGAGAGAAGGCGCAGGCGGCGGACCTGTCCCACAACCGGCAGAAGAGATACATTCTCGAAGAAGGGAAATTCGTGCCTTTTCTCCGTGATCTCGGAGTGATGACGGAGGACGGGAAGATTGTCCGGTCGCGGACGGACAAGTTCCGGCAGATCAACCGGTTCCTTGAGTTTATCGAGGATATCCTGCCGCAGCTTGAACGGGACCGGGAGCTGACGATCCTTGACTTCGGGTGCGGAAAGTCGTATCTTACATTTGCCATGTATTATTATCTGCATGAGCTGAAAGGCTATGATATCCGCATTGTCGGGCTGGATCTGAAGGCGGATGTGATCCGGCACTGCGGCCGGCTGGCAGAGCAGTACGGTTATGACAAGCTTACATTCCTTACCGGCGACATCGCGGATTATGACGGCGTGGATCAGGTGGACATGGTCGTCACGCTCCATGCCTGCGATACGGCCACGGACTACGCGCTTGCCAAGGCGGTCGGCTGGAATGCGAAAGTGATCCTTTCGGTGCCGTGCTGCCAGCATGAACTGAATGCGCAGTTTTCTGCCGGCGGCGGGAGCGGAGACGGGCTTCTGGCCCCGGTAATGGACTACGGGCTTCTGAGGGAGCGGTTCGCCGCCCTCGTGACGGACGGCCTGCGCGCGAAATATCTGGAGCGCGCCGGGTATGAGACCCAGGTGCTGGAGTTCATTGATATGGAGCACACCCCGAAAAATATCCTGCTCCGCGCGGTGAAGAGAAACGGGGATAAAATAAAGAATACTGCCGCAGAAAGCGCAGCGGTGCGCAGGGCGGCGGATGATATAGTGAAATGTGAACAGTTTCTGCAGGCATCGCCTACGCTGGGACGCCTGCTTTCAGATATAAAGGGAGAATAAATTATAATGAGGAAACGGATCATCAAAGCCGGTGTGCTGGCGGCCGTGTTTATTGCGGCGCTTCTGGTCAGCAGTCTGCTTATCAACAGGGGAACGGACGACAAGATCGTGGACATGGGCGCACCTTCACTGCCCCGCATTTCATTTTATGTGGGGGATACGGAGGTGAACCGGCTGCCAGGCTACACGCGTGATATGGATATTACAGCCATGCGCGATACGATCATCCCGCTGGGGAAGGACGGCAGTCTGAAGATAGATATCGAAGCGGACGGTGCGCAGGTTGATTCGATCCGGTATGAGGTGTATTCCCTTGACGGCGAAGAACAATTTGCACAGGGTGAAGCGGATGTCCCGGCGGAAGGGGAAACCGGGGCGACGCTCAATATCGGCAGCATCCTGTCGGAAGAGGTGCGGGAAGCGGCGCTGAAAGTGATACTGACGATGGACGACAGGCAGGCGGGCTATTATACGAGGATCGCTTTCCCGGAAGATATCACCACGGCCGAGTGCCTTTCATTTGCACAGAAATTCCATACGGATGCACTGAATAAGGAAAACTCGGAAGAACTGGAAAGTTATCTGGAACCGGGTGATGAAAGTGACAATACGACGTTTCAGACCGTGAATATCCATTCTAATATCAATCATATCCAGTGGGGAAGCCTTTCGCCGGAAGTGACAGGCGACGTGGAGTGGAGCATCAAGGAAAGCAATACGGTCTATACATCGGTCCTGGCTAATTATCAGGTGTCCTGCCAGGACGAAGACGGCGGCGCCTCGCTCTATAATATCCGGGAATTTTTCCGCGTCCGTTCACTGAAAGGGACGATCTATCTCCTGGACTATAACCGGGATATGGAGAAGGTGTTCAGAGGGAATACGGCGGATTTCAGTGAGGATGGCATCCTGTTCGGTATTGCTTCGGACGAGATCCCGTATGTGACGAATAAGGATGAAACAATCGCCGCGTTTGTCCAGGAGAGGAATCTCTGGCTGTATAACGGGGAGAGCGGAGAGATCACCCAGGTATTCAGTTTTGCTGATCAGGAAGGCCGGGACATGCGGAGCAGATATGACCAGCATGCCGTACGGATCATCAGCATGGATGATGACGGCAACCTTGCCTTTATGGTGTACGGGTACATGAACCGCGGCTTCCACGAAGGCGAAGTGGGGGTCGGGATCTATTATTTCAGTGTGGATAGCAATGCGATCGAGGAGCAGGCTTTTATACCGAGCACGAAATCCTATGCCATCGCGGCGGACGAGCTGGGCAGGATGGTATATTATAATGACGGGGAATCCCTGCTTTATGTGCTGGCGGACGGAACGCTGTATGAGATCGATCTGGATAAAGAAGAGCAGAACATACTCGTGGAAAATCTTACGGAAGAACAGTATGCGGTTTCCGACGACGGACATCAGGTGTCATATCAGACGCGTGACGAGTCCGGGGCGGAACAGCTTGTGATCATGGACCTTGAGCGCGGTGAGCAGAGCGTTGTAACAGCTGAGAGCGGAGAAAGTCTCCGCCCGCTGGGATTTATCCACGGAGACTTTATCTTCGGGCGGTTTGATCCGGAGGACGCCGGCGTCATGTCTGCGGGAGAAGAGATCAGCCCGATGTATGAGATTGAGATCCGAAATGATAAAGGCGATACGGAGGCCAGATACAGTTTCACAGATCAGAATATCTATACGACGGATATCCTGATCCGGGACAACCAGATCACGCTGAACCGGGTTTCCGGGGAAAACGGACAGTATCACGCTGTGGAACAGGAATATATTACCAACAACCAGGAGCGGGATGACCGTACGGTTGCTCTGGAGACATATTATACAGACGAAGGCGAGACCCAGACAATGCTGGGATTCGGAGAGGGCCTTCCGGATCTGAAACCGGAATTTATCAAGCCCGGGCAGATCGTATCGGGGGAACCGCTCACCGTCACGATCAGCGGCAGCAGTGAGAAGGAAGAATTCTATGTATACGGTATGGGTGAACTGCTTGACATCTATGACCGGGCGGGCTATGCTGTGCAGAGGGCCAGCGAAATTTCGGCTGTGGTGATCTCATCAGAGCAGGCTTATGTGTGGGAAAGCGGGAACCGTGATCTCTCCTATTCTGCGGAAGCGGATGCGTTCCGCAGGGAGGGAGAAGAGACTTCGCTGGAAGCATGTGAGCGGTATATGGAGCAGTATGGTGCCCATCAGATCGATCTGACGGGCTGTACGCTGGACCAGATGCTGTATGTGATCAACCGGGGATGCCCGATGATCACCCTGACTGGTGCGGACCATGCGGTGCTGCTGACCGGATATACGACGACGGATATCACCTACATCGATCCTGACAGCGGGGAGATCCATACTGTGAGCCAGAAAGAGATGCAGGAGATGACCGAAGCGGCAGGCAACGTATTTATCGGATACATCAGATAAGGAAGAGAGTAATTATGGAAGTATTTTCAATGGTCGTGGCTCTTTTGAGCGGTGTGGCAATGTTCCTGTACGGGATGATGCTCATGGGAGACGCGCTGAAACTGGTAGCGGGGAATAAACTGGAGGCGTTCCTGTATAAGATGACGAACACGCCGCTCAAAGGCGTGGCGCTGGGCGCAGGCGTGACCTGTGTGATCCAGTCTTCATCCGCGACGACGGTGATGGTCATCGGATTCGTGAACTCCATGATGATGAAGCTCAGACAGGCGATCGGCATCATCATGGGCGCCAATATCGGAACAAGTATCACGGGATGGATCCTCTGTCTGTCCTATATCGACGGGTCAAGCGGCATCGCAAAGATCCTGTCAACGGCAACGATCACGGCGATCGTGGCTGTGGGCGGGATCATCCTGCGGATGTTCTGCAAGCGGTCGGTCTATAAAAATGTGGGCAACATCATGCTCGGGTTTGCGATCCTGATGTTCGGGATGCAGACCATGAGCGGGGCGGTTGAACCGCTCCGGAGCAACGAAGCGTTTACAAACATGCTGACCATGTTCTCGAATCCGCTCATGGGCATTCTCGTGGGCATCCTGTTCACGGCGGTGATTCAGAGCGCTTCGGCGGCGGTCGGTGTGCTGCAGGCGCTGTCCGTGACGGGCATCCTGACCTTTGCCAGCGCATTCCCGATCGTACTGGGCATCGGGGTCGGCGCGGCCTGTCCGGTGCTGATCTCCGGGATCAGCGCCAATAAAAACGGCAAGCGGACCGCGCTCGTCTACCTGATAAACGACCTGTTCGGAATGACCTTCTGGGGGATCGCTTTCTATGCGGTCAACGCGGTCGTACATTTTACATTTATGGATATGATCATGACGCCGGTGTCGATTGCGCTGATCAATACGATCTTCCGCGTGGCGACGGTATGCGTCCTGTTCCCGTTCATCCCGAAACTGGAAGCCCTTGTGTGCCGGCTGGTGAAAGATACGAAAGAGGAGATGGAAGACGAGTCCGATTTCGATCTCCTGGATGAGCGTCTTGTTACATATCCGGCCGTGGCGATCGGCCAGTGCCACCGCGTGATGGCGGGGATGGCAAAGAAAGTCCGGAAGAATGTAAACCGGGCGCTGAACCTGCTCAATGACTTCCAGCCGGATAAATATGAAAAGGTGCAGAGAAAAGAAGATCTGATCGATAAATATGAGACGAAGCTTGGCATGTATCTCATGAAACTGACGAAGAAGGAGATGACTTCATCCCAGACCCGTCATGTATCCCTGTATCTGAGCACGATCAGCGACTTTGAGCGCATCGGCGATCATGCGGCAGGCATCGCGCATATGTCCAACGAGATGCATGAGCAGCACACCGGATTCTCCGGCGCGGCGTGGGATGAGCTGAATGTGGTGATGGAAGCGGTGCGCGAGATCATCAATGTGACCTGCCGGGTGTTCCTGGATGAAGATACAGAGGAAGCGAAGAAAGTGGCGCCGCTGGGCGTCGTGATCACGGATCTGTGTGAGAATCTGAAACACAGCCATGTGATCCGCCTCAGCAACGGAACCTGCGGACTGGAGCAGGGAGCGGTATTTAATGATCTGCTGAACAGTTTCTCGAGGATCGCGGCCCACTGTGCAGGCGTGGTGGTCGCACTGCTGAAATCCGGGGAGAAAGGGGACGACCTTCATATCCATGATTCCAGGGTCTATGCGGGAGACGGCCGGGAGTATCAGGAATACTACGCAGAATATCGTAAGAAATATGATATTGCGGTGAGCGAAAGCCATATGCGGAGCATGGAGCCGGAGGAAGTTGAGTGATCCGGAATAAAAAAACGGCAACCTTTTTGGTTGCCGTTTTTCTATTCAGGATCGTTCTGCAAAAAGGACGCCCCTGTATCTGCCAAGCGCAGCGTGCAGGATCAGTCCCAGGACTCCGCAGGAGATAACCTCGCCGATTCCTACGGTCAGCATCATAAACGGGATCGGGAGCGGCGTCATATAGGCGTATTTCAGTACGAAAGGTACGATGACTGTGTTGGCGATGATGGGCGGAAGCGGGGCCAGGAAACGGCTCTGGTTCCGGAGCATCCAGGTAAAGACCGCGCCGATCAGGGTCGCCAGGCTTCCGAAGATAATATCCGGAAGGACACATCCGCCGAGGATGTTGCTGAGCAGGCATCCTAAAAATACGCCTGGGATTGCTGCGGGGGTAAATACCGGGAGGATCGTCAGCGCCTCGGATATCCGGACCTGAACTTCTCCGTAACTGAATGATGCGCCGAGCAGGGTCAGCACAACGTAGATGGCGGCGATCATGGCCGCCTGTGCGATGAAACGCACGCGTGACTGTTGATCTTTTTTCATGATTCTGTTCTCCTTTAGTTTTGTTTTACGTGTGGAAGGTCTCGAACACACGCGCCTGAGCGGGCAGGAAAGGCTTCCAGTGAAAGGCTTTCCTGTCTTCCCTTAACGGCGGGAATCGCCGGCAGACCTTGGTTTGATGCGGGTCTGCAACGTGGGATAGTATAACATGGAAATGAAGGAAAAGCAACAGCAGGCAAAAATCCAGCTTCCGGCAGACGTGGATTAGCGGTTGCGTTTTCCCGTTTTCTGCCCTATAATAAACCCGGATCAGACAAGATAAGGCAAAGAAGAAAGGGGGCAGTTTATGCTGAAAGGGAAGACCGTCCTTCTGGGTGTGTCCGGGAGCATCGCGGCGTACAAGACGGCGTATCTTGCCAGTGCGCTGAAGAAGCTACAGGCGGATGTGCATGTGCTGATGACGCAGAATGCCGTGAACTTTATCAACCCGATCACATTCGAGACGCTGACCGGCAATAAGTGTCTGGTGGACACCTTTGACCGGAATTTTGAGTTCAGTGTGGAGCATGTATCGCTGGCAAAACAGGCGGACGTGGTGATGATCGCTCCGGCGAGCGCCGACGTGATCGGCAAGATCGCCCACGGCATCGCGGACGACATGCTGACGACGACGGTGATGGCCTGCAGATGCAGGAAGATTATCGCGCCGGCCATGAACACCAATATGTTCGAGAATCCCATCGTCCAAGACAATCTGGAGACGCTGCGCCGCTACGGGTACGAGGTCATCAGCCCGGCAGTGGGATATCTGGCGTGCGGGGATACGGGCGCGGGCAAGATGCCGGAGCCGGAGCTTCTGCTGGAATACATCCTGCAGGAGACCGCCTGTGAGAAGGATATGGCCGGGCTGAAGGTCCTGGTGACCGCAGGGCCGACGCAGGAAGCCATCGACCCGGTGCGGTATATCACGAACCACTCCACCGGAAAGATGGGATATGCCATCGCGAAAATGGCGGCGAGACGCGGCGCGGACGTGACGCTTGTGAGCGGGGAGACCGCGCTTGAGAAACCGGTATTCGTACAGACCGTTCCGGTGAAGTCGGCGGAGGAAATGTTCGAGGCGGTGACGCAGCGCTCACCGGAGCAGGACATCATTATCAAGGCTGCTGCGGTGGCTGATTACCGGCCGAAAGCCGTGAGCAGTCAGAAGGTCAAGAAGTCGGAAGGAGAGCTGGTGCTGGAACTGGAGCGCACGCAGGACATTCTTGCGTATCTGGGCGGACACCGGCAGCCGGGACAGACCCTGTGCGGATTCGCCATGGAGACGGAGGATCTGCTGGAGAATGCCCGGAAGAAGCTTGAAAAGAAGCATCTCGACATGATCGTGGCCAACAGCCTGCGCGTGGAGGGCGCCGGTTTTGGAGGCGACACGAACGTGGTGACCCTGGTCACAGGATCGGAGGAGATCTCACTCGGGAAATTGTCGAAAGAGGAGACAGCCGGAAGGATCCTTGACCGGATCATGAAACTGAGAGAAGCGAAGTAACAGAGAGACAGAGACTCATGTATTGTATCCCCGGACGGGGAATGATAACAGGGAGGACAATAATTATGAACAATTCAATACAGAAACATGCAGGAAGCAGATACAGTACCATAAGCATGGTCCAGGTGGCGATCTTCGGCGCGATCATATGCATTATGGCTTTCACCCCCTTTCTTGGCTATATACCGCTGGGATTTACACGGGCGACCATCATCCACATCCCGGTCATTATCGCTTCACTGCTGATGGGGCCGAAGAAGGGCGGCGCGCTCGGATTTCTTTTCGGCCTGACAAGTTTTATCAATAATACGGTCAATCCGACGGTCACGTCGTTCGTTTTCACGCCTTTTTACAACCTGGGCGAATTCAGCGGCGGGATCGGGAGTGTGATCATCTGCTTCATCCCGCGCATCCTGGTGGGGATTGTTCCGTTTTATGTCTATAAGCTGGTCATGCGGTTTGTCAGTGAAGAGACGAAGAAGAAGGGCGTATCGGGCATCGGCCTGGTGCTGGCGGGCATATCGGGCGCGCTGGTGAACACTCTGCTGGTCATGAATATGATCTTTCTTTTCTTCAGAGACGCCTATGCACAGGCAAATGATGTGGCGTCTTCGGCGGTGTACACATTCATCCTGTCCGTGATCGGAATAAACGGCGTGCCCGAGGCTATCGTCGCGGGCGTCCTGACGCTTTGCATCGGGAAAGTGCTGATGAAGAAGAATATAAGGGAAAGGCTGGGCTTTTAGTTATGATCCTGGCAGTTGATATTGGCAATACAAATATCGTGATCGGGTGCATCAATGGGAAAGACTGCGAATTTGTTGAGCGGCTTTCCACGGTCCGCACGAAGACGGAGCTGGAGTATGCCATTGATATTAAAAATGTACTCGACATTTATCATATTAAACGCACGGATCTGGAAGGCGGGATCATCTCCTCGGTGGTGCCGCAGATCACAACGGCGGTCAAACTGGCGGTGGAGAAGATCCTGAAGAAGGAGCCGCTGGTCGTAGGCGCGGGCATTAAGACGGGGCTGAATATCCGGATCGACAATCCGGCGCAGCTCGGCAGCGACCTGGTGGTGGATTCGGTGGCGGCTCTGGCGGAATATCCCGCACCGCTGCTCATCTTCGATATGGGGACGGCCAATACGGTGTGCGTGATCGACAAGGACAAGAATTATGTCGGCGGCATGATCTATCCCGGGATCGGGGTATCCCTTGATTCTCTGACTGCGAATGCATCCCAGCTGGGCGGCATCAGTCTGGAGGCGCCCCAGCACATCATCGGGAAAAATACGGTGGACTGTATGAAGAGCGGAGTGATCTACAGCGCGGCGGCGGCAATCGACGGGATCATTGAACGGCTGTCGGATGAGCTGGAAGGCGACCCGACGGTGATCGCCACCGGCGGCCTGGCGGAGAAGATCGTCCCGTACTGCAGGAAAAAGGTGATCCTTGACGACAACCTGCTTCTGAAAGGGCTGGCAGTCATCTACCGGAAGAACGCGGATAAGGCGCATCACAGGTAAATAAGGATATGAAAACGGCGGGCGGCTGACAGAACAGCCGCCCGCTATATTTCTGCTAAGAAAACAGGCTTTCGTTGACACCGCGGGGGGCGGATGTTATATTTAAGTAAATTTTGCGTAAAACGACCTGGCGGAAACAGGCCGGTTTTTTTGCGCAGAATTCTGTGTCCGGATGAAAGCGGGCATATTTTACAAAGAAAGAAAAAAGGAGAAATATATGGACGTTTCTTTTGCAGGATTCTGCCAGCAGGTGTTCTCAAATCCGGTCCTTCTTGTGACCGTGGCGCTGACACTGGGCGTGATATTTGTAAACGGCTGGACAGACGCACCGAACGCCATCGCCACCTGCATTGCCACCCGGTGCCTGAAGGTCAGGACGGCGATCATGATGAGCGCGGTGTTCAATTTTCTCGGCGTACTGGTGATGACCAAGATCAACAGTTCGGTCGCTTCCACGATCAGCAACATGGTTGATTTCGGCGGCCAGACGGATGCGGCGCTGATCGCGCTGTGCGCGGCTTTATTTTCCATCGTGGTGTACAGTGTGGCGGCTTCGGTATTCGGCATCCCGACCAGCGAGAGCCACAGCCTGATCGCGGGCCTCACGGGCGCTGCGATTGCCATCCACAACGGCGTGGGCGGCGTGAATTTTGCCGAGTGGGTCAAAGTACTTTACGGGCTGGTGCTCAGCCTGGCGCTCGGTTTCTTCATGGGCTGGATCATCTGTAAGATCATTACGGTGATCTGCGCGGGCGTGGACCGGCGCAGGACCAACGGTTTCTTTTCGGCGGCACAGATCTTCGGCGCGGCTTTCATGAGCTTCATGCACGGCGCGCAGGACGGCCAGAAGTTTATCGGCGTTCTCTTCCTGGGCGTGGCTTTCTGCAACGGGCAGAGCAGCGTGGAGGGGATGATGATCCCGGTATGGCTCATGCTGCTTTGCAGCGTGGTCATGGGCGTTGGGACCAGCGTCGGCGGCGAGAAGATCATTAAATCCGTGGGCATGGACATGGTGAAACTTGAGAAGTTCCAGGGATTCTCCGCGGACCTTGCCGGAGCGGTATGCCTGCTCCTGTCAAGCGTATTCGGCATCCCGGTGTCCACTACTCATACGAAGACCAGCGCCATCATGGGCGTGGGGGCCGTGAAGCGCCTCTCAGCCATCAATTTCGGCGTGGTAAAGGATATGATGCTGACCTGGATCTTTACATTTCCGGGGTGCGGCCTGATCAGTTTCGTTGTGGCAAAGATATTTATTACCATATTCTAGGACAGTGGGTAAACAAGTCTTGAATGGAATTCAGGAGGATAAGAAAATGGCAAAAAAACAGGATTCATTTTATTTTGATAATTTTGTGGCATGTGCGGAGGATTCCTGCCGCGCGGCGCAGATGCTGAAAGAGGCGCTTACGGATTTCCACCCGGACAGCATGAAGGAGCAGCTGGACCGCCTTCATGAGGTGGAACACAGCGCGGATATGAAGAAACACGACATGCTGGATCATCTGGCGAAGGAGTTCCTGCCGCCCATCGAGCGCGAGGATATCGTTTCCCTCAGCCAGAACATCGATAATATCACGGATAAAGTCGAGGACGTTATGCTCCGCGTGTACATGAACAATGTCCGGACGATCGAGCCGAACGCCCTGAAGATGACGGACATCATTATCGGATGCTGCGAGGCGGTCAAGGAACTGCTCGTGGAGTTCAGGAATTTCAAACGCTCAAAGAGCATAAAGCAGCTGGTCATCCGGATCAATGATCTGGAGGAAGAGGCGGACAAGATGTTCATGGAGAGCATCCGGAGACTCTATACGGAATCTCAGGATCCTCTTAAGATCATTGCATGGAGAGACATCTACATCTATCTGGAGCGGTGCGCGGACGCCTGCGAGCATGCGGCGGATGTGGTCGAGAGTGTGATCATGAAGAATTCATAAGAATAAAAGGCTCAGACGGGGCCGGATATGCAGTCAGGCGGCATATCCGCCCCTTTTTTGTATTGCAATTTCAGTCCGCCTATACTAAAATGAAAATGCATTGTAATTTTGATAAAATGGTGTTTTTATCCCATATTCGGTAAAAATGCCTGCGTTTTCAGTGAATGTATGCAGGGAGAGGCTAAAATGAGTGAGAGCTACAGACCGCGTTCTCTGACGGATATTATAAATGATATCCTCAGTACAGTAAGGGATTACTATGATGCAGAGTACGCTTATTATATTGAAAAAGAGCAGGGCGATATTGAAACCATCTATGAGTGGTGCGCCGAGAATGTAGAATGGCAGCGCGACCGCCTGAAGCTCATGCCCTCTGAACAGCAGCCGAAATGGCTCAAGGAGGAGATCACGGATACCACTGCGGACTCTTATAGCGTATTCCGCCAGATCAGCGATGATGTGACGGCGGTCATGGCGGTGGCGGGTGTGCACCGTGGCGGATGCACGCTCGATCTGATGCGTGCGGTCCTTCCGTATATTCCTCAGACGATCGCCCTGCATAAGATGCAGAAGCAGCAGGAGTATCTCAGTTATCATGATGACCTTACGGGACTTCTTAACCGGAACAGCCTGGTCGACTACCTTGAGAATGTGGATGCAGCAAAGCTGAAGTCGCTGGGAGCTCTTTCGGCGGATATCAACGGTCTGAAGAATTTCAACCAGGAATTCGGGCGCGAGTATGGCGATGAGGTCGTGATCCGTGTCGGCGAGGTGCTGCAGGAACATTTCCACAGCGCTGATGTATACCGGCTGACAGGGGATGAGTATCTTGTTCTGGCGGAAAATGTCAGCTATGAAGAGTTTACGAAACAGGTGTATGCTGCACATACAAAGCTCGACAATATCAGTCTCGGACTGGCATCCGTCGGATATGCATGGGAAAAAGTAAGCATCGATGTAGATAAACTTGTCAACAGCGCGGAAGTAATGATGCGCGACGAGAAGAAAAAGTATTACAAGAACCTGAAAAGGGGCCATCACGAGCCGATCATAAAGAAAGACCTTTTGGAAGATCTGAAACAGGGGAACTTTATCGTCTGTCTCGTCCCGAAGATCGAGATCGAAACAGGACGTGTGGCCAGTGCAGAGGCTGTAGTGCGGTATCATCATAAAGACCTGGGGATCGTAGATCCGGGGAAATATATTAATCTGCTTGAAGACACGAAACTGTCCCATTACCTGGACCTGTATGTGTTTGAGGAAGTATGTAAGACCCTGCACCGCTGGGAGCTGGAAGATCTTCCGATGATCCCGGTGGCAGTGAACTTCGCGGGAGCGACGCTGAGGCAGGAAAGTATTGCGGATAAGATGCTCCGGCTGATCGAGAAGCATCATGTGATGTGTGAATATCTCGAAGTAGAGGTATCGGAGGCGGGAAATGATATGAATCAGGAAATGCTGGCTGAGACAAGCAGCAAGATCCGGAAGGGGAATGTCCGGGTGATCCTGGACCATTTCGGAGCGAAAGATTCCAGTTTCTCGATCCTGTCCCTGATGGAATTCGACAGTCTGAAGATCGATAAGAGTCTGATCACGGATATTGTCGGCAATTCAAGGAGCCAGATCGTGGCCAAAGCGGTGATCGATATCTGCCGGCAGCTCGGCGCATCGGTACAGGCTTCCGGCGTGGAGACACAGGATCAGCTCAATGTCCTGAAAGAACTGGGCTGCGATTATGCGCAGGGGACGCTGTTTAATAAACCGATCACCATAGATACGTTTGAAGTCAGATATCTGAAAGGATAAACGATGATAAAAGCGTGGGCGGCGGATGTTACTCCGCTCTATGACAGAGAATGCTATGAGAGATATCATGCCATGGCTCCGGATTTCAGAAAAGAGAAAGCGGACAGGCTCAGGCTGCATGAAATGAAAGCGCAGAGCATCGGCGTATGGACGCTGTGGGAGAAAATCCGGGAACACTATGATCTCCCGGAAGAAGCTCCGCATAATTTTTCACATTCAGGTTCACTGGTCATGTGTGCGGTCTGTATGGACGGTTACGATGTTCAGGTGGGCTGTGACGTGGAAATGGAAAGAGAGCTCCGGCTGAAACTGGCGGAGCGGCGATTCTGCCGTGAGGAGTATGAGACGATCATAGCGGAACAAGATGAAGCCAAACGGATCGGACTGTTTTACCGGTACTGGGTGCTTAAAGAGAGTTTTATGAAAGCAACCGGGAAGGGAATGGCGCTTTCGACGGATCAGTTCTGTATCCGGCTGGGAGATCCGCCGGTCCTGATCCGGAAGCCTGCAGAATTCCCGAAACAATATTATTACCGGGAATATCGCCCGGAAGGCCTGTCGTACAGGATGGCCGTATGCAGTTCGGACTGCAGGATCGATGAAAAGTTATATATGGAGTTTGTATTATGAACCGAAATTATATGCGAATAAGGAACCGGATATTGAGGAAAATCAACAGCTGGCATGGGGCGGCAATATGCGGCGGGATTATCGGACTGGCAGCGGGAATATTGATCACGGTCCTGTGTGCCCGCAGTGTTATCGCAGATGAAAGAGAAAAGTTTCTTGCGGATAAAGGAAGCGTTACTGAACAGACTGAGAATCCGGAAGATGAACTGACAAAGGTAAATGCGACGGCGGACGACAGTGAAGCGTCTGCTAAGGAGTCCGATACACAGGACTGGCGGCTGATACTTGTAAATGAAGATCATCCGCTGGATGCGTCATATGAACCTGAATCACTGACGAGCGTGAGTGAGACCTGTCAGGTGGATGGTCGGATTTATGAGGATCTTCAGAAGATGATGGAGGACGGCGAGGCACAGGGACTGAGCATGTACGTGACATCGGCATACCGGGCCTATGACCGCCAGGTGGAGATATTTAACCAGTCGATGCAGGAGCGCATGGACCAGGGGATGACGCCGCTCGAAGCATATCAGGAGACAAGCATACAGGTCGCGATGCCGGGGACTAGTGAACATGCGACCGGCCTTGCGGTGGATATTATATCTACGGAATATGATGAACTGGACGAGAGACAGGGCGACACAGATGAGCAGAAATGGCTGATGGAGCACTGTCAGGAATATGGATTCATCCTGAGATATCCGTCTGATAAGTCGGATATTACCGGGATCATCTATGAGCCGTGGCATTACCGGTATGTCGGCAAAGAAGCGGCAGAGGAGATCATGGAACAGGGACTCACGCTGGAAGAGTACCTTTTGTCCTGATCCGTCGGTGCATTTTATCAGCGAGGATCACCGCAGAGCGGATGATTGTAAATAAAGGGGAAGCTATAAATACATAAGGAGGAAGAACATGGAAGATTTAACATTTGGCGAACAGGTCAAGATCATTCTCGGAAGAAAAGGGATGACGATCAAGCGTCTGGCGGAGCTGATCGAAGAGCAGACCGGAAAGAAGATGTCCCGTCAGAATCTGACCCAGAGACTTGGGAGGGATAATTTTCAGGAGCAGGATATGCGTATGATCGCGAAGATTCTTGACTGTCCTTTCCATCTGAGCATTATGACGGAGGAGCAGGCTCCGGTGCGCAGTACGGCGGCGCTTGAACAGGAAGCGATCGCGCGTACGGAAGCAGTTGAAAAGGCTGTGGAGAAGGCGGCTGCCGAGGCACCGGCAGAAGAAGCGCCGGTGCAGGAAGTATCGGAAGAGAATATTACGGTACAGGAAGCGTCCGAAGATAACGTTCCGGTGCAGGATGCGCATGTAGAAGAGGAGCTTCCTGTGCAGGAAACTCCGGCAGAAGAAATGTCGGCTGCCGATGAGCGGGATATGACGATCGGAGAACTGTACGAGATCCATAAGGAACTGTCTGAAATGGAGAAGCAGCCGAAGAAAGAGCGGTTCCATCCGGGCAACCTCTTCCTTCGCCGTAAAAATAAAGAAGAAAACAGCACGAATGAAAAACCGGCCAAAGAAGAAACAGAAAAATTAACCAGAGCTGACCGTGTAGTGGCTGCAGTTCAGGAAGAAAAGCAGTATGAGGATTTTGAACCGGTGATCCGTCATAATGATGTGGAGGAGGACCGTGAGGTCGGCGAGATCAATCCTTATACAGGCCGTGAGTATCAGACAGACAGCGTCAGGATGCATCCGACCAGGATCGGTTACGTTCAGGTATATGATCGTGCGATCCATAAATGGACTGATATGACGGAGTGGGCGTTCCTCGGGCTGCAGGAGCGGAAGAAAGCGCTGCTCGGCAATGCCTATGAACCGCCGACCTATCTGGACTGATAAGGGAAAGGGAGATTTAACGGATGGAGTGGAACAGGCTGCTTTCGTGCAAAAGAGAGCGCGGAGGCGGATCGAGGCAGAAAACAACAGATCTCAGAAGTGAATTTGAAAAGGACTATCACCGGATCATAGGAAGTGCATCTTTCCGCCGCCTTCAGGATAAAACACAGGTCTTTCCGCTCGATAAAAGCGATTTTATACGGACAAGGCTGACGCATTCGCTGGAGGTGTCGTCTTTCGGGAAGTCCCTGGGGCAGAACATCGGAGAAAATATCCTCACATACCGCAGGAATTCCGGCTTCACCTATCAGATGAAGGAAGATATTTCCCATATCCTGGAGTGCGCGGGTCTGATCCACGATATCGGCAATCCGCCGTTCGGACATTTCGGGGAGATCGCGATCCGGGAATGGTTCCGCAGGAATCTCCCGAAGATGAAATTCAAAGGGACCCCGGTCGCGCAGATGCTGACTCCGCAGATGCAGGCGGATTTCTGCCATTTCGACGGCAATGCCCAGGCGCTCCGCCTGGTGACCAGACTGCACTATCTGGTGGATGAGTACGGGATGAACCTGACTTATGCCCTCCTTAATACGATCATCAAGTATCCGGTCCCGTCTGTGGAAATGGATGCGGAGGGAGGAGACCTTATACGGAAGAAGATGGGGTATTTCCTTGCCGACGAGGAAATCTTCAGGCATGTCACTGAAGAGACCGGCACGGGGAACCGCAGACATCCGCTTACATTTATCCTGGAAGCGGCAGACGACCTTGCGTATAAAACGGCGGATATCGAAGATGCGTTTGTAAAGGGATTTATTTCCTACTATGCGCTTCAGAGAGAACTGAGAGAACTGGAACATAAATATCCGGACTGCCCGTTCAAGCCGCTGGAGAAACTGAATCATTTCTTCGAACGGGGGATGGAAAAGCAGATCAGCCATCCGGAAGCCTATGCGGTTAAGAACTGGATCGTCAGTGCGCAGGGATTCCTGATCAGCTGTGCAACATTCGGGTTTACATCCAATTATGACAGCATTATGGCCGGTACATACGGCCATGACCTGTTCTATGGTACATACGGCCAGCACCTGATGGATCTTCTCGGGGATATGGCTGACAGACGGGTGTTTTCGTCCATGGCGATCTACAAAATGGAAGTATCCGAGTCTGCGATCCTGAACGATCTGATGGACAAGCTTGCCAGGGCTGTCCTTTATTACGACACCGGTGTGGAACAGGATACGATCGACAGGCGGGTCATTTCGTTTATATCGGACAACTATAAAAATGCCTACCGCCTTCAGGCGCAGGGCAGAGATGAGGGAGAAAAGCTGTATCTCCGCCTGCTTCTGATGACGGATTATCTGTGCGGTATGACCGACAGCTATGCGAAACGTCTTTATCAGGAAATGAACGGCATTATCTGACGGGGCGGCACCAGTGACCGAAGTTCCCGTCCGTGCTGCATTCATTTTCACTGAGATCGAGGGCGGAGATGCCGTCCCGGGTGAAGCGTGGAAAACCGAACAGATCGGCGGCGCGTGCCTCCCGCGGGTCATAGATGCCGGGGACGCCCAGCCAGAGCCGTCCGTCGTCCTCGAGAAGGAGCAGATGGCCGTAATTATGATATCCGTGCAGGAGAAAGCTGTTGTTGGCCAGCGGCCAGAACCTGCGCGGCAGTAAAGTGAGATCAGAGCGTTTGATTTTGCGCGCCTGGATTTCGCTTTTTTTCTCGGCGGATCCCAGGTCGGCCGGCGGGTCAGGCTCCGGAGGCGGGAACTCTTCAGGAAACTCTTGTTCAGTTTGATCCGGCTCTTTGGAACCGGCGGATCCGGCAGGCGTCAGAAACAGGTCCGCCGGCGGGAGCGGATCAGCGGCCAGCCAGAAGACCGACGGATCAGAAGCGGCCGGCTCATCATCCGGGCGGCGGAGTATGAAGCCGGAAAGTTCAGCCAGGGCGCAGCCCTCCGGAAACATCCGGTCCGGGACTGAGAGCCGGGCGGTAAGTTCACTCCGGCGGCAGGTAACTGTGCCGATGCGTGATACGGCGATCCTGTCTTCCGTAAGACGGAAGGCGGACAGATCAAACGGATCGTCATCCGCGGCAGGAATCTGCGTTGCGCGCAGCTGCAGGATGCAGGAGTGATAATGTTCCGTGACATGGATAAAACCGGCGCAGCGTACAGGCCGGCCGTTATTATATTCATAAAGATAAGATGTACCTTGTTTCATAAAATAAACCTCGGGTCTTGTCTCTTTCATTTCAGTCTATTCAGATGAAGGAGAAAAAAGAACGGAGAAAGGATGGCAGAGAGGACCATATGGCGGAGAAAAAGACAGAGATCTGCGCGGAGCAGATAAAGACAGATGAAAAATATATGCGGGAAGCCATCCGGCAGGCGAAGAAAGCCTGGAAGCTGGATGAAACGCCCATCGGGTGCGTGATCGTCCATGAGGGCAGGATCATCGGGCGGGGATACAACCGCAGGAATACGGACAAGAGTCCCCTGGCCCACGCGGAGATCACGGCGATCAGGAAGGCCAGCAAAAAGATCGGCGACTGGCGCCTGGAAGAGTGCACCCTCTATGTGACGCTGGAACCATGCCAGATGTGCGCCGGAGCCATCATACAGTCACGGATCCCGAGGGTGGTGGTGGGCTGTATGAACCCCAAGGCGGGGTGCGCCGGCTCGGTCCTGAACCTGCTGGATGTGAAGGCGTTCAACCATCAGGCGGAGCTTACGACCGGCGTGCTGGAGGAAGAGTGCAGCGCGCTGATGACCGGGTTTTTTAAAGAACTGAGAGAAAAAAAGAAGAAAGAGAAAGCGAAGACCGCCGGAATGTGAGTGTGTCACGATCCGGCGGTCTTTTTTGTCAGAATATATCCAGATGCTCCAGTTGATACAGGAGAACGGATTTCTCGTAAGAATCCGGTTCGGATGTCAGCCAGGCAATAGCTTTTTCTTTATCAAGCGTGAAGCCTTTTCCGAAAAGCTCCATGTTTTTCCTGTGTGAACCGGAAAAAGGGCGGGCTGTAACCCGTTTGATGTTTTCATCCAGAGGAAGCCTCCGGTTGACAGAAAGGTTCCCGACGAGAAGTGACTTCCCGTTATCAAAAATGGGGGCGGATCTGTATGTGCCGTTTTCTGTGCTGATCAGCCCTAAATTATTAAAATGTCTGTCCTCATTCAAAATGATAAGATCAAGAGTGAAGATCCGGGAAAAATAATCTGAAAGGTCAAGGGCGCAGTTTTTGCTGAAATAAGTAAGCACAAAATCTGCCCGCTTTTCCGGTGTTTCATACCGGAGAAGGTCTTCGTTTATTTTCCGGCCTTCTGACAGCTGATAGAAACGGTACAGTGTAATGAAGGATTCTCCTTCCTGCAGGAAATTGCGGCTGCGGCAGGCGTTTGCCCCGTTTAAGTTTCCGCATTCATATGTGACGTAGTCACCGGTGGAAAGGTCAGAGAAAGTAAGCAGCCGGGAAGAAAGATATTCCGCAACGGCTTCTCCGCCGAAGGAGTCCTTTTTATACCAGTATCCGTCTTTGTAATATTTTATCTGAGTGCCTTCGCTTGTTCCGGACATTGAGACGAGGAAGGCGTCATCGATCATTTCGCAGAACATTACCAGTCCCTCCTGAGATTTACATCATCATAAGTCAGGTTCTCTCCTTCAAAGCGGATCCATGTTTCATCATTGTACATACAGCCGTGCGTGGCTTTGATGATCCCCATTACATCATATTCTTTCAGGCCGCAGGCGTGGAGAAGGTCATTGATATTATCCCGGTTGCGCGGCCAGCAGCGGCCTTCCAGGATCTCGGCAACATGATAGGCGTCGGTGTTTTCCCAGGGAAACAGATGACGGATCGGATCCGGGTCGTATTTTTTAATATGCGCTTTGTTATTTTTGATCTCTACGTCAGCTGTTATGCGGTCTTTCCATAATACCTGAAATTTTACATCTTTCAAATCTTCTTCTCCTCTCTGAAATATTTGGGCGAGCGTCCGTATACATTCTTAAACGCCCGTGAAAAATGAAGCTGGTTCGAGTATCCTACTGCGTTCGCGATCTCACCGACGGAGAGCTGCGTGGTCAGAAGGAGCTGTGCGGCCTTGGACATCCGGTATTTGATCAGATATTCCTGTGGGCCCTGATTGATCCTTTCTTTAAACACCTTCAGCAGCTGGTTCCGGTGTATATTGCATTGTCTTGCAATGGATTCCACAGAAATGTCGTTCATAAAGTTATTCTCAATATACAGAAATGCCGTCTGCAGATAGTAGTCTGACAGGCTTCCGCTCGAGTGGATCGCCTCATAGGGCTTTCCGGCCGAACGGATCAGGCAGTCGGCAAAATTATACAGTTTTGAAATTTTATAAAAAGATGTCCGGTCCGAATCACGGGCCATATCCATCATTGTTTCCATCATTTCCGCGGCTGCCGCACGGTCTGAAGGCTTGAAGACCGGAGAAGCGATGGAAAGTCCTGCTTTTTCTACGATGCTGGCGGCATAGACGCCGTCGAATTCGATCCAGACATATTCCCACGGATGTTCTTTGCCGGTGTAATAAGTTGTGACCTGGAACGGGAAGATCATAAACCCCTGTCCGCTGTGGATCATGTAATTGTGCTCCACGCCGTTCTCATCTTCGAAAGCCAGTCTTCCGGATCCGGAGATGACATAGTGGAACAGATAATGATTTCGTGCGCACGGCCCGAACGAGGCCCCGGGAGCGTTATCGGCATAACCGCTTTGATAGGGGAGCAGGTCGAGAAAATTTTCATTGGGAAACAGATAAAATAATCCGGGTTTCAAAATATCATCTCCGATCATCAGATTATGTATATGTATCTGAGCCTATTATATACCAAAATGCACATTCATGTATAGCATTTTTAAAAGCGGTGCATTTTGGTATAAAAATCAGTTCATGCGGATATGGATGAACTGGATGTACGTTGATAGAATAACAGTACGCTGACATGTTGGACAGATACAAAGGGCAGAAACGGCCGTCTGCCGAAATAAAGCAGGATTGTACAATTCTGCACAGAAGGAGGATTATACTATGAGTAAGTTGTGGAAAAAAGTTCTTGCGGCATCTGCAGCGGGGGCTCTTGTACTGGGGCTCACGGCCTGCGGCGGTTCAGGCGACGGCGGCAGCGGCGACGGCAGCGGTGACGGTCATCTTGTGTTCATGATCTGGGATCCCGGACAGAAGAGCGGCATGGAGGCGATCGCGGATGCCTATATGGAGAAGCATCCGGAGGTGACCATCGAAGTGCAGGCTTCAGGCTGGGACGAGTACTGGACGAAGCTGGAAGCGGCGGCGAAGAGCAATTCCCTTCCGGATATTTTCTGGATGCACTCCAATCAGATGTATACATATGCTGACGCAGGGATCCTTGCGGACTGCTCGGATATCGTGAATGAAGCAGATTATGCGGAGACTTCCATTGAAAACGCAAAAGGCAGCGACGGGAAGATCTACGGCGTACCGAAAGATAAAGATATAATAGCATTTCTATACAATAAAGAACTTTTTGACCAGGCAGGGGTCGGGTATCCGACAGCAGACTGGACATGGGATGATCTTGAGAGTGCGTCACAGACAATCTATGACGCTACAGGAAAATATGGATATATGGCCTTTTCTCATGACCAGATCGGATACTGGAACTTTGTATATCAGAATGGCGGGCAGATCTTGAGCGATGACGGATCAGAGGCTATGTATACAGAGCCGGCGACAGCGGATGCGATCAAGTATTATATCGGCCTGCAGGAAAATGACTGGTGCCCGACCCAGGAGCAGTTTGCCAACACGGGCGCTGCCGAGATGTTCTTCTCCGGACAGGGTTCAATGTACTATGCAGGAAACTGGGATCTGGCGAACCTGTGCGCAACCTATCCGGACATGAACGGGAAATGGGATGTGGCGGTTCTGCCGAAATGCCCGGATCCGGCTGACGGAGAGGGACGCGGAGTTATTTCCAACAGCGTATCCTATGCAACGGCTGCAGAGGGCGAGAACCATGATATGGCAATGGACTTCCTTGCGTTCCTCGGCTCAGAAGAGGGACAGCGCATCCAGGGAGAGTCAGGCGTTGCCATCCCGGCGTACAACGGACTGGAAGATACATGGGTACAGTTTTTTGCAGATCAGGGATATGAGGTAAATGTAGGAAATCTGATCGAGCAGTTTGACTACAGTGTGAAATATGTGAATAATGCTTCCCGCCGTGCATGGGAGCCGGAGGTGGAGCAGACGGTGCTTGATATTTATGCGGGCACACTGACCGTGGACGAAGGGATCCAGCAGATGCAGGATGAGGTGACACAGGCGATCGCGGATCAGTAAGGCTAAAAGGGGGAACTCCTGATGAAGAGGAAGAGAAAACTCGGTCAGGATAATCTGTGGGGCTATCTTATGATAGCTCCTACGATTATCGGCCTGATCGTTCTGAATGTTTATCCGCTCATAGATACGATCATATTAAGTTTCTGTGAGAGCGGAGTGTTCGGCGGCAGGACGTTCGCCGGACTGGAAAATTATATAAAGATGTTTGGCAGCAGCGAGTTCTGGCAGGCGGCGTGGAATACAATTTATTTCTGTATCCTGACGGTGCCGGTGGGCGTTTTCCTGGCGCTGATCGTAGCGATCCTGCTGAATACGCAGATCAGAGGAAAAGTTGTGTTCCGTGCGATCTTCTTCCTTCCCATGGTTGTGGCTCCGGCCGCAGTTGCCATGGTATGGAAATGGATGTTCAATTCAGAGTACGGCATTATTAATACGGTATTTCATCTGGATGCAGGCTGGACGACAGATCCGAATCTGGTCATCCCGACGGTTGCGATCGTGGCGATCTGGAGCGCCATCGGATATGATGCGGTGCTCCTTCTTTCCGGCATCCAGAATATTTCGAAAAGCTACTATGAAGCGGCAAGCCTGGACGGCTGTACGAAGCTGCAGCAGTTCCGGTACATTACGCTGCCGATGGTATCGCCGACGATGTTCGTCGTGCTGATCATGCGCCTCATGGCATCCCTGAAAGTGTATGACCTGATCTATATGATGATCGGAGAAGGCAATCCGGCGCTGAGTAAATCACAGTCGCTTATCTACCTGTTCTACCGTGAATCATTTATCAAGGGAGATAAAGGTCTTGCCTCGGCCATCGTTATTGCGACGGTGCTTCTGATCGGTATTTTCACGGCGGTTCAGTTCATCGGCCAGAAAAAGTGGGTCAATTACGAAGTATAGGAGGCGGATGGTATGAAGAAGAAAAAAACAATTTCAACGATTTTACTGTATGCGGTTCTGATCATCGGCTCTCTTATTATGATATTTCCGTTTATCTGGATGGTGCTTACAGCGGTAAAGACAAATGCGGAGGTTCTGCAGGTGCCGCCGACCATCCTTCCGGAGCACTGGGATTTTTCGTCATTCACGAAAGTGTTTGACCTGCTGCCGTTCGGGCATCTGTACCTGAACACCGGGCTGATGATCCTGTTCCGTGTGCTGTGCGCGGTGGCGTTCAGCTCCATGGCGGGGTATGCATTTGCGAAACTGAATTTTAAAGGGAAAAATATCCTGTTTACACTGGTTATTGTCCAGCAGATGATCCCGGGCCAGATCTTTATCATCCCGCAGTATGAGATGGTGGCCGGACTGGGATTGACGGACTCTATTTTCTCTCTGGTATTTCCGGGGCTTGTGAGTGCGTTCGGTACATTTTTCCTGAGACAGGCCTATATGGGGATCCCGGATGAAATTTCTGAAGCGGCTTATCTGGACGGCTGTACGAGGTGGCAGACGTTCACGAAGATCCTGTTCCCGCTGACAAAATCTTCTGTGGCGGCATTAACAGTATTTACGGCTGTATTTGCATATGCAGACCTGATGTGGCCGCTGGTTGCCAATACTAATATTAATTCAACGACGCTGTCAGCCGGCCTCTCTACGCTGAACAGTCTGTCCAGCACCAATTATCCGGTACTGATGGCAGGTTCTCTGTTCGCGATGCTGCCGATGGTTATCCTGTATCTGATCTTCCAGAAACAGTTCATCGAAGGCGTGGCCATGACAGGAGGAAAATAGAAAGGAACAAGCTTATGAAACTCATTACATTGCAGACAAAGAATACGACTTATCAGATGGGCGTAAATGAGATGGGCTTTCTGATGCATTTATATTACGGGCCAAGGGCGGAAGGCGATATGAGCTTTCTGCTCGATGTCCGGGACAGGGGGTTTGCCGGCAATCCTTATGATGCCGGGATGGACCGGGCGTTTTCTCCGGATGTGGTGCCGCTGGAATATCCGTGTTACGGGAACGGCGATTTCCGCAGCCCGGCATTTAATGCAAGGGATAACAGAGGTGTGTTCGGTGCGGACCTGAGATTCCGGGATTTTGAGATAAAAAACGGGAAATACAGCATCCCCGGACTTCCGGCTGTATATGCCGGTGAGAAGGAAGCGTACACCGCCGAGATCACACTGGAAGATGAGCGCCTGAGCCTGGAGGTTGTGCTCCGGTACGGAGTGCTGCCGGAACAGGATGTGATCACGAGGAGTGTGGCTGTGACCAACAGAGGACGCGACATGGTATTCCTTGATAAAGTATACAGCACATGCATTGACTTCCAGGGAGGGGAGTATGATCTGCTGCATTTCTACGGAAGACATATGATGGAACGGAATATGGAGCGGGCCCCGGTGATCCACGGAAATCAGCAGTTCGGAAGCCGCAGGGGAATGTCGGGACACCAGCACAATCCGTTTTTTATCCTGGCGGACAAGGATACTGTGGAAGAGCGCGGTTCCTGTTATGGGCTGGGCTTTGTGTACAGCGGCAATTTTACTTTCGAAGCGGAACGGGATCAGCATAACCAGACGCGGATCCAGATGGGGATCCCGGAGGAGATGTTTGACTGGCCGCTGAAGCCGGATGAGACATTCTACAGCCCGGAGGCGGTGATGGCCTATACATCAGAAGGCCTGACGGCGTTGTCGCATATTTATCACGACCTGATCAGAGAACATATCTGCAGGGGAAAATATAAAAAAGCCAGTCGGCCGGTATTGATCAACAACTGGGAGGGTACATATCTTGATTTTACCGGAGATAAACTCATTGAGATCGCCCGGCAGGCGGCCGATCTGGGACTGGATATGTTCGTGCTGGATGACGGCTGGTTCGGAAGCCGCGATACGGACAACAGCGGTCTGGGCGACTGGGTTGTTAATGAGAAGAAGCTGGGCGGGCCGCTGAAACGGATCTCGGATGCAGTGAATGCAATGGGACTGAAGTTCGGTCTGTGGATCGAGCCGGAGATGGTCAACGAAGACAGTGATCTTTACCGGGAGCATCCGGACTGGGCGTTTGTCATTCCGGGGAAAAAGCCGGTGCGCTGCCGCAACCAGCTTGTCCTTGACTTTTCCAGAAAAGAAGTCGTAGATTACATTTTCAACAGTATTGCAAAGGTCATAGACGGGGCAAATGTAGAGTATATCAAAATGGACTATAACCGCAGCATCTGTGATGTATTTACCGCTGTGGAAGGCTGCCAGAACTACGGAAAGATCATGTATGAATATATGCTCGGCGTCTATGATTTCCTAGAGCGGATGAACCGGCGGTGGCCCGATATGTTGATCGAGGGATGCAGCGGCGGCGGAGGCAGGTTCGACATGGGCATGCTGTACTATACGCCGCAGATCTGGTGCAGTGATGACACAGACGCCATCGAGCGGATCCGGATCCACCACGGGACAAGCTTCTGTTATCCGCCGTGTACGATCGGTTCCCATGTATCGGCGGTGCCGAACCATCAGACTGGCCGGACGGTCGATTTCAGGACCAGAGGGATTGTCGCCATGGGCGGCAGCTTCGGTTATGAACTGGATCCGGGCAGGCTGACGGATGAAGAAAAGGCTGAGGTGAGAGAACAGGTCAGAATGTATAAAGAAAATGAACATCTGATGCTGAACGGGGATTATTTCAGACTGCATACCCCGGGGAAAGACACAGAAGCAGCGGCGTGGGCGTTTGTGAGCAAAGACAAAAACGAGGCGCTTGTAAGCATCGTATCGCTTGACAGCCATGGAAATGAGCCTACTACTTATATAAAGATAAAAGGTCTCAGAAGTGACAGGATGTATCACTGTGAAGAGACAGGGAAAACATACAGCGGGGCAGTGCTGATGCATGCCGGATACCCGATGCCGGTCGTACCGGGTGAGTATAAGGCATGGCAGCTCCATCTAAGAGCACAATAACCGCTTATGCAGGACAGCCCGGGGCTGTTCCCGAAAAGGGAGCAGCTGCCGGGCTGTTTTGCATAAGTGGCTTATATGTGAAACTATTTTGCATTATGAAACAGTTTCTTTTTCACGGAATATCTGTCTGAACAGGAACCGCACAAACGGTCCTGCATAGCACATCTGCCAGAAGAACGCCATCGGGAAATTGAAGACTGTTGTCTGCAGCCAGACGGCGATAAACTCACTGCCTGCATTTTTAAACAGGATGGTCGCAACCAGACTCATAAGAGGGCACATCCACATGACAGATACAGCGGAAATGGCCAGTATCAGATGGAACGGATTCTCTTTTCGCGGGTCAACGATCCGGAATGCGGCGCGTTTTGCCATGTGACCCACGAGGAAGAAATCAAGGATAAAAGCGACCGGCGCCATGATGATCAGTTCATGGAACGCAGACAGAAATACACTGCTGTCCAGTCCGCCGATATTAAGGGCGATGTTGTAACAGATCATGGCATAGACCATGACAAACACCATAAGTATCGTAAAAACTATTTCCTGAAATTTAGTTTTGGGCATAAAAAATCCTCCTTAAATGATATCCGACAGAAAAATGTGTTGTTCGTTATCATTCAGGAGAATGTTTCGTTTCCAATAAAACCAGTTATCTGCTATTCTTTTTTCGTGCATTGCGCTTCGAACATGATCCACAGACGTTACCCCGGCAGTTAACTCAGCCCAGGCGCCCTCACGGCACCCGGAAGCTCCTGCTTAGTGCTGCTCCGTTCCCGGCCTGACACGGTTCACAGGTTCCCGTCGCGTAAGACCCAAACATCAACGCCACTTACCGGGGGCAGCTCTGCAGACTGCCGCCCTCCGCGCAATATCACCCCTGCTATAGCGGATTGCAGGTACAAGGTACCGCTAACACCCCGGCTGCACGAGTCTTCATTTTACATGGTTTTAAGGGAATTGTCAACGGATGCCGGGAAAACAAATTGCCGAAATGCATAATTGATGATAAAATGGTCGGAAAAGGTGATGAATATGAAGATTCTTTTAGCGGCGGTAAATGCAAAATATATCCATTCAAATCTTGCTGTGTACAGTCTGAGGGCGTATGCGCATAAATATGAAGGTGAGATTCAGATCGCCGAATATACGATAAACCAGACAGTGGATGAGATCCTGATGGATCTCTATAAGCACAGTCCTGATATCCTTTGTTTGTCCTGTTATCTGTGGAATATAAGTTATATAAAGCAGATCGTCACAGAACTTCCGAAAGTTCTGCCTTACACGGCTATATGGCTGGGCGGGCCGGAGGTCTCGTACAGCGCCCGGGAACTGCTTGAGGAATATGCAGCAGTTGCAGGTATTATGTGCGGGGAGGGCGAGGAGACATTTCTTGAGCTGATGGAATATTATCATTCTGGCACCGGGAAAACTTCTGATGCTGAGGCAGAGGGGCTGCGCGGCAGCGGGGAGGAAAAAGGACAGGGAAGAGACGGCGGCATAACGGCCTTAAGCGGCCGGAGCCTGGAACACATCCGTGGGATCGCATACCGGAAAGTGGATGGAACGATCGGCCAGACACCGCCCCGTCCGGCCCTTGATCTGAGCACAGTGCCCTTTGCATACGGTCATATCGAAGATTTTAAGAACCGCATTATTTACTATGAATCCAGCCGGGGCTGCCCGTTTTCGTGCAGTTACTGTCTTTCTTCTATAGACAGATGTCTTCGATTCCGAGATCCTGAACTGGTGAAACGGGAACTGCAGTTTTTTATTGATCATGAAGTCCCTCAGGTGAAATTTGTGGACCGTACTTTTAACTGCCGGCATGACCATGCTATGACAGTGTGGCGGTATATCAAGGAGCATGACAAAGGCATTACCAACTTCCACTTTGAGATAGGAGCGGATCTTCTCAATGAGGAAGAGATCAGACTGATCCGCAGTATGCGTCCGGGGCTGATCCAGCTTGAGATCGGCGTTCAGTCTGCAAACGACAGGACGATCTGTGAGATAAAGAGGAAGATGGATCTGGAAAAAGTGGAGCGCACCGTGGCGGAGGTCAGGGAAAAGCGAAATGTGCACCAGCATCTCGACCTGATCGCAGGGCTTCCGTATGAGGACTATGGGAGTTTTGAGCGCTCCTTTAACCGTGTTTACGCCATGCAGCCGGATCAGCTGCAGCTTGGGTTCCTGAAGGTGCTTAAAGGATCGCTGATGTATGAGAAGGCAGGAGATTACGGCCTGGTATATCAGGATCGTCCGCCGTATGAAGTGCTGTCTACGACATGGCTTTCCTATGCCGATGTGATCCGGCTCAAAGGAATCGAGGAGATGGTGGAGGTCTATTACAACAGCGGACAGTTCAGAAACACGATGGAACAGGCAGAGAAAGAATTTTCCGGCGCATTTTCCATGTATGAAGCGCTGGCGGATTATTATGAAAAAAAGGGATATTTTAAAGTCAGCCATTCGCGTCTTGCCCGATATGAGATCCTTTTCTGTTTTATAGAAGAATATGTGGGAGCGGGAACGAAAAAAACGGAAGAATACCGGGAGTGGTTGACATTGGACATGTATTTGAGGGATAATGTGAGAAACCGGCCTGATTTTATCGGAGAGAGCAGTGTGTCCAGGGAAGAGACTGCAGAATTTTATAAGAGAGAGGCCGAGGAATTCCGGTATCTGAAAGGATACGAAGGATATGACAGAAATCAGCTGCGCAAGATGACTCATCTGGAGAGGATCGGCGGCAGGCTCCTGCTGTTTGACTACCGCGGCCGGGACAGGCTGACAGGGGATGCGGCAGTTTTCTGCATTGACAGTTTAAAAGACGGGAACGGACTCCCGGCGAGTCTTGAAATGAAAGGACAATGAAATGAATTTCTATGATAAAAAAGTCAGACGTATTATATCGATTCTGATCATAGCGATCGTTGCTGCAATGATAATTACAATGGTGATCCCATATATTGTTTAAAAAGAAATCCGCCTGTGGCAGGCGGAAGATGAGGAAGCAGGGTGGAACTGACAGAGTATGAACAGGAAGAAGCAGAAACGAGATGTGCGTATAAAAAAAGCGCGGAGGAAAGCGGTCATTTGCGGCGTTTGTGTGGCTGCCGCTGCTTTTCTTGTCATCATTTTTATAAACAGCATGCTTCGCCGCACTTTGGAACAGTACGAGCCGGATATTATTATTGACGGGGTATTTATCGGGGATACTGACGTATCCGGTATGACGGCGGAAGAGGCAGAGGCTGCGGTCGGGGCAGATACAGAGCAGATTTCCGGCGAACTGATCATTTTTGATCTCGGAGACGGCCGCGAGGCAAGGGCTACGCTGAAGGAACTCGGGCTCTCGGTAAAAGAGCTGGATAAGATTATAGGCCAGGCTGTGGATTACGGGAAAAAGGGAAGCAGGGTCGAAGCTTACAAGATTCTGAAAGCGTCTGAAAAGGGAGAGCAGAAGCGGTTTCCGATCCAGTATCAGGTTACAGAGGAATCCGTAGGGGAGGTGCTTCTGGCACGTACAGACGGGCTGCTCAACAGTCCGCAAAATGCCGCGCTTACACAGCAGGACGGCGTAACCGCCGTGATAGGCGATGAACCGGGTGAGGCGCTGAACCTGAAGGAGACGGCGGCTGAGCTTAATGAATTTCTGGGAGAAGGATGGAAGAAAGAAGGCGGCCGGGTACAGGCGGTCCTTGATCAGGTGCAGGCTGATATTACAGAGGAGGATCTTCAGGAGATCACGGATGTGCTTGGGACCTACAGTACAAATTATGGGACCAGCTCGGAAGCGAGAAAGAAAAATGTTGAATCAGGGGCCGGCCATATTGACGGTATTTTGATCCGGCCAGGGGAAGAAATATCGGTGAATGAACTTTTGTCACCCTATACCCCGGAAAACGGATATGAAAATGCGCCTTCCTATGCGGGCAATGAAGTGGTGGAGTCAATGGGCGGAGGCATCTGCCAGGTATCTACAACACTGTACAATGCTCTGCTGTACGCAGAGATTGAGATTACGGAAAGACATGAGCATTCTATGATGGTAGGGTACGTGGATCCTTCCAGGGATGCTGCGATCGCAGAAGGACTAAAAGATCTGAAATTCAGGAACAACCTGGAAAACCCGATCTATATTGAGGGGGCAGCGGCGGACGGAACGCTTACGTTTAATATCTATGGAAAAGAATCCAGAGTTTCCGGGCGTACGGTGGAATATGAGAGCGAAACTGTAGAGATGGTGGAGCCGGATGAGACGGATTATATTGCAGTGGATGAAAGCATCGGCACCATGTACACGGAAAGCGAGGGGAAGCAGGGACGTTCGGCCCGGCTGTGGAAAGTAGTTACGGAAAATGGCGAAGAGATAAGCCGGGATATTATAAATGACAGCTATTATCTGGCCACAGACCGGAAGGTGGCGGTGGGTACGGCGTCGGAAGATGCAGAGGAGACAGAGAAGATGAAAGCGGCCATTGAAACGCAGGATCTGGAAAAGATTGAGAAAGCGATGGCTGAAATTGCAGAGAGCCGCGCGCAGGCGGATGAAGAGCAGCAAGGAGAGTTATGAGACCTGGGAAGATCACACAGACGGCGTGGAACCGTTTTATCAGGAAAAAAATCCATAAAGAGCGCAGCGGAACACTTTTTGTTCCTTCACCGGAGGAAAACTGTTCGGGGATTCCGGCCGGGCCGGACGGTGCAGTTATCTGGAGTGATGCGGCGGCTGTGGGGGATTCGCCCCGGACAGTCTGGTATGCGGCTCTTCAGGCGGCGGGAAATCTTGCGGCCAGAGGAGTCTCTCCCCGGGGCATATCCCTGCGTATCCTGTTTCCGGGTGATGTCCCGGAGGATATGCTCTCTGCCGCAGCGGAGGCGGCGCAGGATATCTGCGGGCAGACGGGGACGGAGCTTACCTGTTTTCAGGGGGAAGCGAACAGTGCGGTGCAGAGAACCGTGGCGCTGGCGGTATCTGCGGGCACAACATTTTGCGGCGGGATCACCGGAGGCATGAGCCCGGGGCAGGAGATCCTGCTCTGCGGCTATGCGGGCCTGGAGGGAACTCTTCGCATCCTGGATGAGGCGGAGGAGGAACTTGCCGGGAGATTTGTCCCCGGTTTCCTTGCACAGACCAGGGAACTTTGGCATGAACTTGTGATGCCGGATCAGATTGCGGATATCTGCAAAGAAAGGACGGCCGGTGGGGAACCTATGGTATCGGCTGTCCGTCAGATTGGCAGCGGAGGGATTCTGGCCGCCCTTTGGGAGCTGGCTGATATCTCCGGCGCGGGGCTGGAGGTGAGTATGGAAGCCATGGCGCTGAAACAGGAAACGGTGGAGATCTGCGAGTATTACCAGATCAATCCTTACCAGATGACATCGGCGGGCAGCTATCTGGTTGCCACAGATCATGCAGAGGAACTGATGCACGTACTGGAAAAGGCGGGAGTGCGAGCCGGAAGGCTTGGGATTGCGAAAGCGCAGAATGCGCGGGTGATCACAAGCGGAGAAGAGAAGAGATATCTGGACCGTCCGGCCCCCGACAGCCTGGCGTGCTGGTGGGAAGGAAGGCCTTTCAAAAATAATACAGACAAACAGGAGGGAATATTATGAATGAAAAAAAGGAAACGCTGCGGATTGAGATTTTAAAATATATAGAAAAAAACAGCCGCGTCAATCTGGGCGAGCTTGCAGTTATGCTGGGAGTGGAAGAGACAGATGTGGCAAATGAGATGGCGGAGATGGAGAAAGACAAGATCATATGCGGCTATCATACGCTCATAGACTGGGACAGGGCAGGCATGGAAAAGGTGACGGCGCTGATCGAGGTTCGGGTAACGCCACAGCGGGACAGAGGATTCGACCGGATCGCGGAGAGGATCTATAATTATCCGGAGGTCTACGCAGTTTATCTTATTTCCGGAAGCTACGATCTGCTGGTGACTCTTGAGGGCAGAACTCTGAAGGAGGTGTCCAGGTTCGTATCGGAGAAACTTTCGCCGATTGACGAAGTTTTGAGCACTGCAACACATTTTATCCTTAAAAAATACAAAGACCACGGGACGATCATGGTGCCCCGCAAAGAGTCGGAAAGGATGCTGGTGACACCGTGATGAGAAGTCCGTTATCAAAAAAAATCATAGATATTCAGCCTTCCGGTATCCGCAAGTTCTTCGATGTGGCAAACGAGATGGAAGACGCAATCTCTCTCGGCGTGGGTGAGCCGGATTTTGATACTCCGTGGAGAATCCGTGAGGAGGGCATTTTTACCCTGGAAAAGGGAAAGACGTTTTATACATCCAATGCCGGGCTGCTGGAACTGAGAAATGAGATCTGCCGTTATCTGGAAAGAAAAATCCATGTATCATACGACCCGAAGCATGAGACTCTGGTCACCGTAGGAGGAAGCGAGGCTATAGATATCGGTCTGCGCTGTATGCTGGATCCGGGGGATGAGGTGCTGATTCCTCAGCCCAGCTACGTCTCTTATCTGCCCTGTACGATCATGGCTGACGGCGTGCCGGTGATCGTGCCGCTCCAGCACGAAAACCAATTTAAGCTGACAGTCGGGGATCTGGAAAAATACACAACGCCCAGGACAAAGGTTCTTATCATGCCGTTCCCAAACAATCCCACAGGCTCCATAATGACCAGGGAGGATCTGGAACCCGTGGCAGAATTCGTAAAAGAGCATGATCTGTATGTTATGTCCGACGAGATTTATTCTGAACTTACATACGGTAGCGAGCACGTTTCCATCGCCAGCCTTCCCGGAATGCGGGAGCGGACGATCGTGATCAACGGATTTTCCAAGGGCTTCGCCATGACAGGATGGCGTCTGGGCTACTGCTGCGGGCCGGCTGAGATCATAGAACAGATGACCAAGCTGCACCAGTTTGCGATTATGTGCGCGCCAACCAACAGCCAGTATGCGGCGGTGGAAGGACTTCGGAACTGTGACGGCGAAGTGCAGGAAATGCGCCGATCCTACAACCAGAGAAGAAGATTCCTCATGAATGAGTTTAAAAGGATGGGGCTGGAGTGCTTTGAGCCATTCGGAGCGTTCTACGTATTCCCCAGCATAAAAGAGTTTGGCATGAGCTCGGAAGAATTTGCAGAAAGACTGCTGATGGAAGAAAAAGTGGCGGTCGTTCCGGGAACAGCATTCGGAGAGTGCGGAGAGGGATTCCTCCGAATCTCGTACGCATACTCCATAGAAGACCTGAAAGAAGCGCTGGGGCGCGTGGAGAAATTTATTCAGAAATTGAGAAATGTCTGACAATTTCTTCAAAAGGGGTCAGGCCCCTTTTGGGGAAATTGTGCGACAATTCTGGTAAAAGGGGACTGTCCCCTTTTGAAAGGAAGAAGAACGGATGTTGAATATTGTTCTTTTGGAGCCGGAGATTCCGGCGAATACGGGAAATATCGGCAGGACGTGTGTGGCGGCGGGAGCCCGTCTGCATCTGATCGGCCCTCTGGGATTTAGTTTGTCTGAGAAGGCGCTGAAACGTGCGGGAATGGATTACTGGAAAGACCTTGATGTGACGACTTATATTGACTACCGGGATTTTCTTGAGAAGAATCCGGGTGCAAAGATATATATGGCGACTACGAAGGCTCAGAAAATGTATACGGAAGTGAATTATGAGCCGGACTGCTACATCATGTTTGGGAAGGAGAGTGCAGGGATTCCTGAGGAGCTCCTTGTGCAGAACAGGGAAAACTGTGTGCGTATTCCGATGATGGAGCAGATTCGGTCGCTGAACCTGGGAAATTCGGCTGCGATCGTGTTGTATGAGGCACTGCGTCAGAATGGGTTTGCGGGGATGGAGACGGCGGGAGAACTGCATTATTTACAGTGGAGCGGTTCCTGATCTGTCCCTTTTCTATGTGCAGGCGTTTGCTGGAGCCCGGAGCGTGTATTTCCGGTATGTGGTCATATTTTTTGAGAGCATTTATTCCGTGGAGGATCCCCCTCAGTAAGTGAGGAGGTCTCTTTCACGGATTTTTTATGTGTCTGAATATCTATCCCTTCTATGACAAGGGCTTTTTCCAGGATACTGATACATCCTAATGGAATAACCGATATGAAAGAAATGCTCTCAAATTGAATACTGACAAATTGATTAACAATTATCATTTCTGCTTATAAATGTTTTGAATAATTTTTCTGCCTGTTATATAATGATTTTAGACGTGTGTAAAGACTGTGTTAAAATTTATCTGCTGTATGATACAGGAAGGATTGGAAAAACTAAGGAGACAGAAATAATCGTGAAAGGTGGTGGATAAAATATGGTAGAAGAGACGATCCGCGCGATTCGGGAGACGGAGAGAGAAGCAAATCAGATTGTGGAGAGCGCAGAACATGAGGGAAATCGTATTGCCCGGGAAGCTCAGGAACGCTCCGCCCAGATTAGAGAGGAAATCATAAATAATGCAAAGGAAAGAGCGGAATCAGAGATGGAAAGCGCACGCTCGGCAGGAGAAAAGTTAAAGAGAGATGCGGAGAATGAGATTAAGAGAGTAACGGAAGAACTGAAGGCTTCTGCCGGAGAGAAGGAGAAGGAAGCAGTGGAGACGGTGATATCACTGCTGGTATAGAAAAAACGGTGCGAAAGTGCCATGCAGCAAAGGAGGGATAAATGAATGGCGGTAGTTAAGATGCAGAAAATCAGCATCTGCGCCCTGAAGAAGAACCGAAAAGCAATCCTTGAGAAATTACAGAGCCTGGGCGTTCTGGAAATTGGCCGCGTACTGGACGAGGACGCGGACTTCCGCAGGATGGATACTGTAGGAAAGAAACAGGGATTTGAGAAAGCAGCCGCATCTGTCGATCAGTCTCTTGAGATTCTGGACCGATATATTCCTGAGGAACGTTCTATGTTTGCGGCTCTGGAAGGAAAGAAACTGATCACACCGGAGGAGGGACAGAATGTCCAGGAAGAGCGCCGGGAACTTTTAAAAACAGCGAAGCTGATTTATGACCTGGACCGGGAACATGCAGAGCAGTTTGCGGCCATAACAAAGCTTATGAACAGCATCGAGAGCCTGACGCCGTGGCTGGCTCTGGATGTTCCGCTAAAGGCCATGAAGACGGAGCGGGCGGTTTTCTTTCCGGGAACAATGCCCGGCGGTACTACGGCGGAAAAGGTGTACGGAATACTGGCGGAGAAGGCTCCCGAAGTGGAGAGCGTGGACGTGCACATCATCTCACAGGAGCAGAGTACGGTCTATCTGGCTTTGATCTGCCTGAGCGAAGAGGCGGGCGCTGTGGAAGAGGCGCTCAGGAGTGAAGGATTCGCAAGGCCGTCGCAGGCGTGGGACGAGACGCCTGCCCGTCAGAAGGAGCAGATGGAGAAACAGATTCAAGCGTGCCAGGGCAGGATTTCGGAGATTGAGGGGCAGATAAAAGCGCTTGCGGACGAGAGGGAGAGACTTAAGATCGTAGCGGATTACTACAGAGTCCGCGCAGATAAGTATGAAGTGCTGGGGGAATTGCCTCAGTCGGACCGGACATTTTTTATTGGCGGCTATATACCGGCATCAGCAGCCCGGAAAGTGGCAGACTATCTGACAGAAAGATATGACTGCATGGTGGATGTGGAAGAACTGGAAGAAGATGAGGAACCGCCGGTCATTTTGAAGAACAATCCGTTCTCCGCCAACATGGAGGGCGTTGTGGAGTCGTATGGACTCCCGGTGAAAGGAGAAATCGATCCGACAACGATCATGTCATTTTTCTATGTGTTTTTCTTTGGCATGATGCTTTCGGATGCAGCATACGGAGTGATCGTTGCGGTTGTATGCGGGATTCTGGTGTTGAAATTTCCCAGGATGTCGCCGGGGATGAAGAAATCGCTTAAGCTTTTTTTCTACTGCGGGCTCTCGACCATTGTGTGGGGCATTCTTTTTGGCGGATATTTTGGAAATATCGTAGATATCGTTTCGGCTAAATTTTTTGGTACGACGATCACACCGCCGGCGCTGTGGTTCGTTCCGCTCAATGAACCGATGAAACTGCTGCTGTATTCCCTGCTCTTCGGAGTGATCCATCTGTTTACTGGTCTTGCGATTAAAGGATATCTTTGTATCAGAGACGGAAAGATCATGGATTTCTTCTGCGATGTGGTACTCTGGTTCATGCTCCTTGCAGGACTGATCCTGCTGCTGCTCCCGAGCGATCTCTTCGCCTCCATCGCACAGATGGAGATCGTCTTCCCGGGATGGCTCAACACGCTGGCAAAGGCGCTGGCGATCATAGGGGCGGCGGGGATTGTACTGATGTCAGGACGGTCGAACAGAAATCCGGCGCTCCGGATCGCGCTGGGCGCGTACGATCTGTACAATATCACGGGATGGTTAAGCGACGTGCTTTCCTATTCCCGTCTGCTGGCTCTGGGCCTTGCGACGGGTGTTATCGCATCGGTCATCAATCAGATGGGCAGCATGCTGCCGAACAACGTGATCGGGATCATCTGTTTTATCCTGATCTTTATCGTCGGACACGCAATGAATCTGGCGATCAATCTGCTGGGTGCGTATGTACACACAAACCGCCTGCAGTTCGTAGAATTTTTCGGGAAGTTTTATGAGGGCGGCGGACGGCCGTTCCACCCGTTCAGAGAAAATACAAAATATGCAGAGATTAAGGAGGAAACTTTATCATGAGTGAATTAGGAATTGTGTATGCATTACTTGGAGCGGCTGTCGCTGTTCTTCTGTCAGGTACAGGTTCTGCCATCGGTGTCGGTATCGCGGGCCAGGCGGCTTCGGGAGTCGTGACTGAGGATCCCGGCAAGTTTGCGAAAGTGCTGATCATCCAGCTTCTTCCGGGTACACAGGGACTGTACGGACTTCTGATCGGATTCATCACATTGTCAAAGATCGGCGTGCTCGGCGGAGGACTTGCAGATCTTTCTGTCCAGACAGGACTTCTCATTCTGGCTGCGTGCCTGCCGATCGGAGTGGTAGGACTTCTCTCGGCTATCGCACAGGGAAAGACTGCTGCTGCTGCGATCGGGATTGTTGCCAAGAAACCGGAGCAGTTCGGCAAGGCCATGCTTTTCCCGGCGATGGTTGAGACGTATGCCATCCTTGCACTTCTGATCTCGTTCCTTGCTGTCAGCGGCATCCAGGTATAAGCTGAGTTGGTACGGATACAGGCGTATGGGTATCCGGGAGTGACAGTGAAACATAAGGGACCAGAAACAAGAAGGAGAACGAGGAAATGAGTGGACTGGATAAAATGAAAGCCCGGATTCTCGAAGAGGCGAAGAGTACCGCGCAGGAGATCACCGGAAAAGCGGAGGCGGACGCCAAGGCGGCAGTGCAGGCAGAGAGAGAGTTGGCCGAAACCGAGGCGGCAAAAATCCTTGAACGCGCGAAACGCGAGGCGGCAGATTATGCGGCCCGCGTGGATTCCTCGATGGATATGAAGAGGAAACAGGCTGTCCTTGCCGCAAAGCAGGAAGTGATCAGCGGCGTACTGGAGAAAGCCTACGACGCAGTGATGGATCTGGACGATGAAAAATATTTTGAAATGCTCGAGAAGCTGCTTGAGAAACATGTTCTTGCTGGTGAAGGAACGATCTGTTTCTCGGCGAAGGATCTGAAGCGGATGCCTGCCGGGTTTGCCGAGAAGATCAAAAGCATTGCCGCATCAAAAGGAGGAAACCTTAAAGTGTCGGAGAAACCGGAGAAAATGGACGGCGGATTCCTTCTCGTCTATGGCGGCATAGAGGAAAACTGCACGATCAGAGCGGTGTTTGATTCTAAGAGAGAAGAATTATCGGATCAGGTGAACAGGCTGCTGTTCGGATAAAGCGCAGATGTTAGGAGGGTTAACTTGAGTAATACAAAATATACTTATGCGGTGGCGCGTATCCGCGCACTGGAAGTATCTCTGTTCTCTGATGCATTTATTGAGCAGCTCTTATCCTGCAAAAGCGCGGATCAGGTTCTGCAGTCTGTGATCGAAAAAGGCTGGGGCGATATGGACACCGGGGATGATGCCGAGGCGGTATTTAAGCGCGAGGAAGAGAAGGCGTGGGAAGTCATTCGTGACGTGGCGCCGGATATGAGTGTCTTTGATGTGCTTTCCTACCCGAAACTGTACCATAATCTGAAAGCAGCGGTCAAAGAGGTGTGTACGGAAGCAAAGAATCCGGCCGTGTACTATGACGATTGTCCGATCCCCGGGACAGAGATGTATCAGATCGTAGAGAGCAGGGAGTTTTCCCGGCTCCCTGGACATATGTCCCGGACAGCGCAGGAGGCGCTGGATACGCTCCTTCATACCGGAGACGGACAACTCTGTGATATCATCGTGGACAGGGCAGCGCTTGATGCCATTGAAGAGGCGGGAAAGAAGTCGGGAGAACTGATTATAGAGAATTACGCTGACACGACGGTGGCTATCGCGGATATCAAGATTGCCGTCCGCTCCCAGAAGACGGGGAAGAGCGCGGACTTCATGAGAAGAGCCATGGCGGAGTGCGATAGTTTAAGCCTCGATCAGCTCATCCGCGCGGCGCTCTCAGGCGAAGAGGAAATTGCTCAGTATCTGGAGGGGACGTCCTACGCAGGAGGTGCGGACGCGTTAAGAGAGTCACCGTCCGCATTTGAGCGCTGGTGCGACAACAGGATGATCGAGACATTGAAATCTCAGAAATATGAGACATTTTCCGTCGGCCCCCTGCTGGGGTATCTGATCGCAAGAGAGAACGAGATCAAGACGGTGCGGATCATTCTGACCGGGAAACAAAACGGATTCACGGATGACGCGATCCGGGAAAGGATAAGGGAGATGTATGTATAAGATTGCAGTGGTCGGCGATTACGATAGTATCTACGGTTTCGCCACATTGGGGCTTCGCATCTGCCCAGTGAGGGACCGGGAGGAAATACGTGACAGGCTCCGCAGTCTTGCGGAGGATGAATATGGTATCATCTACATCACGGAAGCGGCAGCCGTCGAAGTGAGGGATGAGTTGGAAAAGTATCGCGAGAAGACTCTGCCTGCGATCATCCAGATACCGGGAGTTTCCGGCAACACCGGAGCAGGCGTCGAGGGTGTTAAAAAGACGGTGGAACAGGCGGTCGGATCAGATATTCTGTTTGGAGGAGTAAGCTAATGAGCACAGGAGTGATTAAAAAAGTCGCAGGACCTCTTGTCATCGCAGAGGGAATGCGTGATGCAAATATGTTCGATGTGGTCCGTGTGTCGAATCAGCGTCTGATTGGTGAGATCATCGAGATGCACGGGGACGAGGCGTCGATCCAGGTGTATGAGGAGACGTCAGGATTAGGACCGGGCGAACCGGTGGAATCCATGGAAGTACCAATGTCCGTCGAGTTGGGACCGGGACTGATCACGAGTATCTATGACGGGATCCAGAGGCCGCTTGACGATATCATGAAGATCTCTGGAAATAACTTAAAGCGCGGCGTGGAAGTGCCGTCTTTAAAGAGAGATCTGAAGTGGAAGTTCGTTCCCACAGTGAAACCCGGCGATGAGGTGGAAGCCGGAGATGTGATCGGTACAGTACAGGAGACTGTACTCGTACAGCAGAAGATCATGGTTCCGTATGGCATGAAGGGAACCATAAAGGAAATCAAAGCCGGAGAATTTACGGTTGAGGAAGTGGTTGCTATCCTTGAGACAGCGGAGGGCGACAAGGAACTGACACTGATGCAGAAGTGGCCGGTACGCCGCGGACGTCCGTACCAGAAGAAGCTCCCGCCGGAAATGCCGCTTGTGACAGGGCAGAGAGTCATCGACACGTTCTTCCCCATCGCAAAGGGAGGTGTGGCGGCAGTGCCCGGGCCGTTCGGAAGCGGCAAGACTGTTATTCAGCATCAGCTTGCAAAATGGGCGGAGGCGGATATCGTCGTTTACATTGGATGCGGCGAACGCGGCAATGAGATGACGGACGTTCTGAACGAGTTCCCGGAACTGAAAGACCCGAAGACAGGACAGCCTCTGATGCAGCGAACTGTCCTGATCGCAAATACTTCGGATATGCCGGTGGCTGCCCGTGAGGCATCTATTTACACAGGCATCACCATAGCAGAGTATTTCCGTGATATGGGATATTCCGTGGCGCTGATGGCAGATTCCACATCCCGCTGGGCGGAGGCGCTGAGGGAAATGTCAGGACGCCTTGAAGAAATGCCCGGCGAAGAAGGATATCCGGCATATCTGGGAAGCCGTCTGGCACAGTTTTATGAGCGCGCCGGACATGTGATCTCTCTCGGAAAAGATGGACGTGAGGGAGCGCTTTCCGTTATCGGTGCTGTATCTCCCCCGGGCGGTGATACGTCTGAGCCGGTATCTCAGGCAACTCTTCGTATCGTGAAGGTGTTCTGGGGTCTGGATTCAGCTCTCGCGTACAAGAGACATTTCCCGGCCATCAACTGGCTGAACAGCTATTCCCTGTATCTGGATGATATGGAGAAATGGTTCAACGGAAATGTGGCTTCCGACTGGATGGAAGGACGCCAGAAGATGATGACCCTTTTGCAGGAAGAGGCAGAGCTGGAAGAGATTGTTAAGATGGTAGGTATGGATGCACTCTCACCGGGCGACCGTCTGAAGATGGAAGCGGCGCGCTCCATCCGTGAGGACTTCCTGCACCAGAACTCATTCCATGAAGTAGACACTTACACATCGCTTAAGAAACAGCACATGATGATGCTCCTTGTAAATGCCTTCTATGACAGGGCGGTACAGGCTCTCGCAGAGGGGGCTTCCCTGCAGAAACTCATCTCCATGCCGGTGAGGGAGCAGATCGGACGTTTTAAATATGTGCGCGAGGATGCACTTGACGAGGAATATAGGAAAGTAGACGAAGAGCTGACCGCGCAGATTGCGGGCACGTTTGAAAAGGAGGGCCGCTAAATGCCAAAAGAGTACAGAACTATACAGGAAGTAGCCGGACCGCTGATGCTCGTGCGCGGCGTGGAAGGCGTGACATATGATGAACTGGGCGAGATCGAACTTGCCAGCGGCGAGACAAGGCGGTGCAAGGTGCTGGAGGTAAACGGAAGCGACGTGCTGGTTCAGCTCTTTGAGAGTTCTACGGGGATCAATCTGTCCAACAGTAAGGTGCGTTTTCTCGGACGGAGCATGGAGCTGGGGGTATCAGAAGATATGCTTGGGCGCGTGTTTGACGGACTTGGACGGCCTATTGACGACGGGCCGGAGATTCTGCCGGAGGCCCGCATGGACATTAACGGCCTGCCCATGAACCCGGCGGCCCGAAGCTACCCGGAGGAGTTTATCCAGACCGGCGTGTCCGCCATTGACGGACTGAATACCCTGGTCCGCGGACAGAAGCTGCCTATCTTCTCCGCGTCGGGACTTCCCCATGCACAGCTTGCCGCGCAGATCGCAAGACAGGCAAAAGTACTTGGAAAAGATGAGAACTTTGCCGTTGTATTTGCTGCAATGGGTATCACATTTGAAGAATCGAACTTCTTTGTAGAAAGTTTTCGTGAGACGGGGGCGCTGGATCGTACCGTCCTGTTTGTCAATCTGGCGAACGACCCGGCCATCGAGCGTATTGCTACGCCGAAAATGGCTCTGACAGCGGCAGAGTATCTTGCATTTGAGAAAGATATGCATGTGCTCGTTATCCTGACAGATATCACAAATTATGCGGACGCGCTTCGCGAAGTGTCTGCCGCACGAAAAGAAGTGCCCGGACGCCGTGGTTATCCGGGATATATGTACACGGATCTTGCGTCCATCTATGAGAGAGCAGGACGGCAGAACGGTAAGAAGGGAAGCATCACAATGATCCCGATCCTGACCATGCCCGAGGACGACAAGACCCATCCGATCCCTGACCTGACAGGATATATCACAGAGGGACAGATCATCTTAAGCCGTGAACTTTACCGCAAGGGTGTCACGCCTCCGATCGACGTGCTGCCGTCGCTTTCCCGTCTGAAGGATAAGGGAATCGGCGAGGGCAAGACCCGGGCAGACCACTCCAACACCATGAACCAGCTCTTTGCCGCGTATGCCCGCGGAAAAGACGCAAAAGAACTCATGGTCATCCTGGGAGAGGCGGCGCTCACCGAGATTGATCTGATGTATGCAAAATTCGCGGACGCCTTCGAGCAGGAATACGTCTCCCAGGGATATAACACCGACCGCGGCATCGAAGAGACACTGGATATCGGCTGGAAACTGCTTCGTATGCTGCCAAGAACCGAACTCAAACGAATCGACGACAAATATCTGGATGAGTACTATGCCGATTAGCAGTTCCGCGGTGCGTAGATAGATAAAATGCGGCTTGCAGGCTTGCCTGCAGAAGACGCGATTTATCTATCTGCATAGGGCGGACAGCCCGCAGTGAGATGAAGCGAAGCGGAATCGAACTGCCGCGGAACGGAAACGTGGAAAACGTAAGCGGTGCGGTAGGGCGGACAGCCCGCAGTGATGCATTCAAAAGGGGTCTGACCCCTTTTGGGGAAATTGTCTGAATATTTTGTGGAGGAGGTGTTTTTTTGGCGGCGAAACAGGTGAATCCGACCAGAATGGAACTGACGCGCCTGAAGAAGAAGCGGATCACTGCAATCCGCGGGCACAAGTTGCTTAAGGATAAGCGTGACGAGCTGATGCGGCAGTATCTTGAACTGGTCCGTGAAAATATGGAAGTGCGCAAGAAGGTGGAATCGGGAATTAAGTCCGCGAATCGGAACTTTGTCATCGCGAAAGCGGGAATGTCGGAGGCGGCGCTGAACACCGCTCTTATGGCGCCCAAGCAGGAGATCAGGCTGGTGGCGGGAGAGCGGAACGTTATGAGTGTCGATATCCCCACATTCGAGTATAAGACAAGGACTGCGGATGAGAATGATATTTATTCCTATGGCTTTGCATTCACGTCCAGCGATCTGGACGGGGCGGTAAAGTCACTGGCTGATATCCTGCCAGATATGATCCGTCTTGCTGAGTGCGAGAAAGCCTGCCAGCTCATGGCGGCGGAAATCGAGAAGACGAGGCGGCGCGTCAATGCACTGGAACATGTGATCATTCCGGAGACGGAGGAGAGCATCAAGTACATTACGATGAAATTGGATGAAAATGAGAGGAGTACTCAGATCCGGCTGATGAAGGTAAAGGATATGATGCTGGAAGATGCGCATCATTACAGCGAAATTTGAATTTATGATATACAGAGCGAAGAGTATGGCAGTTCTTCGCTCTTTTTTCTGATTTATATTTATTGGCTAAACTGCGAAAAGGCTGTTCCTGTTTCGTTTTCAGAGCCGGTGTTCCTGGCGCGGGACCGGCGATAAAATGTAAAAGATAAGTTCTGCAGAAAACCGGATCAGGAAAGGAATGGGGGTTATGTCTTTGATACTTTGCGCATATGTGTTACAATGGGAACGGATGTAAATATTCTTTTCCCACAGTGATCCGACATATGGCGGGGAAAGCAGCCGAAGACGGCATAGAATCTGAC
>DXIS01000031.1 GCA_019112735.1 Candidatus Mediterraneibacter guildfordensis | reverse complement strand
GCCATTCATAAACATATTAGCCCACAAAAGAGTATCTTCCATTAATAAGCATGATTGATAATTTCCTGCAGCCAGCACAGATTTCTTCTTAAACATAACAGACATATGATTAAAGCCATCTCTTCTTTTTTGATACTCTTTAATATCTTTATCCACTAAAGGCACTCTTCTCCGAGCTACAATATTTTCTTCCTTTTCCTCAAATTCTAAAATATGGCTACCACAAATATCTAATCTTGGATCCTTGACAAATTCTTCTAGCTGCTTTTCGAATCTATCCTTTCTGCATATATCATCTGTGTCCATTCTGGCAATTAATTCATACGTGCATTGTGGTACTCCATCTGCAAGAGCAAGTCCTAATCCTTTATTCTCTGGATTATCTATTATTTTTATTAGCCCCGGATTATTACTAACATATTGTTCAACCACACTTTTAAGTTCTGTAGTAATAGGTCCGTCATAGACAATTACAATTTCGTTAGGTTTTACTGTTTGATTTATTACACTCTTTAACGCTTCATTAAGGTATTCTGGTTTTTCCTTAAGATATAATGACATCAACACTGAAAATTTAGGATATTCCATCTCACTCATAATTTTTCTCCATCACAACAAGCACCGTGTTCCGGCATGCATGATTTCTTTTACTTATATTCCTTACCAAGCACAGCAAAAACAGTTCTGAACATGGTTGCCATATCGCCAAAAAAGGAGAATTCTTTGATCGCCTGCAGATTAAGCCTCATCTTCTGAGGTAGTATCTCCTCCATGTAAACCCTATCTGGGTCAGTTGCATTTTCTAGCAATTCTGCTTCATCCTTGTAGCGAATACTTGCCTCACTGGTAATGCCTGCGGGAAGTAAAAGTGTGGCCATATACTCTGGCTTATACTTTTCTACATACTTCACTGCTTCTGGCCTTGTACCCACAAAGCTCATATTGCCGGAGATTAAATCCAGTACTTGAGGTAGTTCGTCCAAACGACAGCCTCTAAGTTTCGCTCCAACCTTTGTGATGCGACTATCATTTCCAATCGTCACCTCTGTGCCGATCTTGTCAGCGTTACTCACCATAGTGCGAAATTTATGGATTTTGAAATGCTTACTGTATGCGGTAATCCTCTCTTGTCTGTAGAACACGGAACCTTCAGAATCTAGCTTTATCATCACAGCAATCACAAACATTGGGATGGCCAACAAAACTAACAAAACCAAACCGCCCAAAAGATCAACCATTCTCTTGAGGACGAGACTTCCTCTCCTCTTCTTTAACACCTCATAGTATGGTCTGACTTCATCAGTCCTCATGCATTCGGGCAATTCTTCCCATTTTCTTAAAACCATCAGCAAACTCCCCATTCACAAAATCTAAACCATCAAAACACATTTCACAGAGAGACATTCTCTCTTACTTCAAATACTCGTGAACCATATCCCTGTACTTCTCAATCACATACTCCACTTCCTCATCCGTCAGCTTCGTATGCAACGGCAATGTGATCTCATTCTTGAATTGTTTATAAGCATTCGGATAATCCTTAATATCAAAGCCCAGCTTCTTATACGCTGTCATCATTGGAAGCGGCTTATAATGGACATTTGTGGCGATACCAGCTTCAGCCATCTTTACGATAATCTCCTGACGCTGCTCTAATCCAATACCCGGCACTCTTGTAATATACAGATGCCCAGAAGACTGATGATCATCTGTGTAATGGGGAAGCACCTGCACTCCGAGTTTCTTAAACGCCGCATCATATCTGCTTATAATCTCCTTACGCCTTTCCAGTATTCCTTCATACCGGGACAGCTGTGCCAGACCGATCCCGGCCATGATATCCGTCATATTACACTTATACCAGGGGCCTACAATGTCATATTCCCATGCCCCAAGCTGTGTCTTTGCAAGAGCATCCTTAGACTGTCCGTGGAGACTGTAAAGCTGCGCCTGGTGGTACAGTTCTTCATCATCAATCCCCGGAATATTCCAGGTCAGAGCGCCGCCCTCAGCGGTGGTCAGATTTTTGACAGCATGGAATGAGAAGCTTGACATATCTGCGATGCTCCCCACCATTCTGCCATGCCATTGCGCTCCGAATGCATGGGCTGCATCTGTGCAGATTGCTACCCTTCCTATCGTTTTCTGAATATCGTTAGAGGCCTTAAACAGATGTTTTTTCTGCTCTGCGATAGAAAAGATCCGGTCATAATCACACGGAATCCCTCCGAGATCCACAGGAATGATTGCTTTCGTGTTTTCGGTGATGGCGTTCTCCAGTGCCTCATAATCCATCTCAAGGGATTCCTTCTGAGAATCGATCAGCACAAGCCTGGCGCCCACATGACATACAACAGATGCGGATGCCGTATAGGTATAAGCCGGAACGATCACCTCATCTTCCGCACTTCCGCCATTCTCTGCACCAATGCCAAGGAGACGCAGCGCCATCTCAGCGCAGGCTGTCTGAGAATTCAGGCAGACCGCTCTGTTGACCTGGCAATATTCCGCAATTTTATGTTCTAATTCTTTTGTCTTCGGGCCTGTCGTGATCCATCCGGAACGGATGGCATCTGCCGCGCCCTGTACTTCTGCTTCCGTCATATCCGGCGGTGAAAATGCTATATTCATCTTATCTCCCTCTCTTATTCTCTTCCCACATTCTTCGCCACGATCTCCAGCCCCGCCTCAACTCTCTGCATCTTCCCGAACATCTTTACTTCCAGCCACACTTTCCGCTTATGCCGGTCGATCTTCCGGATCATGCCTTCTTTTCCTTTCAGCGGTCCTTTCGTCACGATGACCTGGTCGCCCTCGATGATTCCCTCGGACATTGCCACGATCTGCTCCTCGCCCCCCAGTTCTTCCAGGAAGTTCTTTTCCTCTTCGGTCAGGGGCACGATTTCCTGCCCTGTGCCGATCAGCTTCGTGAGGCCGATCACCTGCTTCAGCGACTGATACAGATCGCCCGGCCGGTCTGTCACGGCAAAAACGTATCCGGGGAACAGGACTTTTCTTATCACCGTCCATGTTCCGCGGATACGCCTCTTCTCTTCATAATACGGGATGAAGCAGCGCGTTAGAACTGCTTCCGGTATATTGTTCCGGCACTGGGTCCGGATATTTTCCTCGGTGCCTGTGCGCACCTGCAGTACGTACCACATATACAGTCCCTCCGAATTTTGAGCAGGCTTCGCCATTTCCTGCGGGTTTCGCGGATATACGCGAAACCCGCACGAAAGAGATTCCTGTCATGACCACATCCCCGTACAAACGCGGCGAAGCGACGATTTGATCCGGTTCAGATACTATCCTTCATCGGGATGATATGTAGGCACGATCTCCGCCACGATTTCTTTGATCCTGGGCGATTCATTCCTGCTCTCCCGATCGAGCAGCTCCAGCTTTTCCTTAAAGTCTTCATCATCCATTTTGATCGGCTTGCCGATATAGATGAGTTCATTCTCCGTCTCCTGGATGCCTTCTTCGTCCATCAGAAGCTCTTCGTAGAGCTTCTCGCCCGGCCTTAATCCGGTATAGACGATCTTGATGTCTTCATCCGGCACGTATCCGGACAGGCGGATCAGGTTTCTCGCCATGTCGTCGATCTTGACCGGCTCGCCCATGTCCAGGACGAAGATCTCTCCACCGTGTGCGTAGTAGGACGCCTGAAGGATCAGGGACACGGCTTCCGGGATCGTCATGAAGTAGCGGATGATCCGCTTGTCTGTGACGGTCACCGGACCGCCCTCGGCGATCTGCTTCTTGAAGAGCGGGATCACGCTACCGTTGCTGCCCAGCACATTTCCGAAGCGCACGGCCACGAACTCTGTATCGGTCTGACGGTCCATCATCTGCACGATCATCTCGCAGAGACGCTTGGAGGCGCCCATGATGTTCGTCGGGTTCACCGCCTTGTCCGTGGAGATCAGGACGAACTTCTTCACGCCCGCTGCGGCCGCAGCCTGCGCCACCTTATATGTTCCTTCCACGTTATTCTTGATCGCCTCGTTCGGGCTGTCTTCCATGAGCGGCACATGCTTGTGGGCCGCGGCATGGAAGACGATATCCGGATGATAAGTCTCCATGACGCTCTGCACGCGTCTTGTATTGCGGACGGACCCGATGAGAGTCACCAGGTTGAGCCGCGGATATGCCCGCCTCAGCTCCTGCTGGATGGCATAGGCATTATTTTCATATATATCGAAGATGATCAGCGTCGCCGGATCGGATTTGGCGATCTGCCGGCAGAGTTCGCTGCCGATGGATCCGCCGCCCCCGGTCACCAGGACGGTCTTCCCTTTCAGGGTGGACAGGATCTCATCATTGTTTACTTTTACCTGGGCACGGCCCAGCAGGTCGGTGATCTCCACGTCCCGGAGCTTGCTGACGCTGACTTCTCCGTTGATCAGCTGGTAGGTCGCCGGTACGGTCTGCAGCTTGCAGCCCGTGTTCTTACATATGTTGAGGATGGCCTTCTGGTTCGCCCCGGTCGTGGCCGGGATCGCATAGATGATGCGGGTGATCCCGTACTCCCGGACTTTCTGCTCGATGTCGTAGCGGTCGCCCACGATCGGCACGCCCTCCAGCATCCTTCCTTTTTTATTCAGGTTGTCATCGATCACGCAGCAGACTTTTCCGTTCAGGTGGCTGCTGTTTGCCAGTTCCCTGATGAGCGTGAGCCCCGCCTGGCCGCCGCCGATGATCATAATCCGGTCTGCATTCTCCCCTGCGTCCGGCTGTGATCTGTGCAGATACGAACGAATCAGCCGGTAGGAGAACCTGAGCGCCGTCGTGAGCAGCAGGCTGAACACGTATCCTATGAAGTAATAGGACCGGGGCATGCTGAGATCCATCGCCAGGATCCCCGCCAGATAGAGGAACGGCAGGAGGATATAGGCCTGGACGATGCGCTTGGCCTCATCGATGCCGGCGAAACGCCAGATGCTGTGATACAGGCGGAATCCGTAGAAGACGACCACCGTCACCGCCGCCCAGTAGGGCATGGACCACATATAACCGGCCAGGTATTCCGCCGGTATGCGGGAAAATACAAAATCAAACCTGAGCAGCAGCGCCGCCAGGTAGGAGACCAGTATGGATATGATGTCCAGGAACAGCAGCACGCATGCCCGCTTCAGCCATACGAAGTCTCTTTTCTTTTTTGTCTCGTTCATAAACTCTTTCGTCCTTTTATCCTGCTTATTTCTCTGCATGGGAGAACCGGTCTTTCGGCCAGTTTCTCCGGATAAATATCCCTGCTCCTGCCAGCACCGCAAGTACGGCGCATACGATCGCCATTGTCTCATCTACGTACATTTCTTCACCCTCATCCCCGGGCGGCCGGACCGCTCCCTGCGGTCACTGCCCGTTTAATACACTGTCCATCTTGCTGCTGATCTCTGACACAGAGCTCTCATCCGGCCACATGACATACAGAAGCTGCGATCCGGACGAATAGCAGGCCTGGCTGTCGCCGGTTCCCACGGCCGCCACGGACTCGATGTCCCAGCTGCTTCCGTCTGATAGCTGTCTGCTGATGAATGTCGCCATCTCGGCTCTTGTCATATTGGTTTCCACGCTGTCGCTCACGCTGGTGATGATCTCGCTGGCGTTTACGAGGAGCGCGGGACTCATTGCTTTCTGCAGGATGCCGGTCAGCACGGCTTCCTGGTTCTTTCCTCTCTGGTTGTCGCCTTCCGCGAAGCTATGACGCTCGCGGGAGAAGGCCAGAGCCTGTTCTCCGTTCAGGTGGTTCATGCCTTCAGTAAAGGTGTAGCCGCCTGCGGAGAAGCTGTATTTGGAATCCACATCCACGCCGCCGATCGCGTCCACGATCTTGATGAGGGACGTGAAGTTCACTCTTGCGTAGTAGCTGATGTCGATGCCGTAGATGCTCTCCAGCGTCGCCATGGACACGTCCACGCCGTAGATGCCCGCATGGGTCAGCTTGTCCCTCTGTTCGCCGGACACGCCCGGGATCGGCACATAATAGTCGCGGGGCGTGGTTGTCAGCAGGATCTTGTGCGTGGTCGGATTGACCGTCATGATGATGTTGACATCGCTCCGGCTGTTGGTCGTGATCGGCCCGGCTACATCGATTCCGCTGATATAGATATTGAAGGATTCATCTTCTTTGATGACGTTGGTCTCTTCCTGTACGATCTCGGTCTGGATACCGTACTGGTAGATGGTGCGCACCTGGTCGGAATATCCTTCGATGCTCTCTTCGATGATGCCGTCCAGCGCCTCATTGTATACGGCTGCGCCGATCTCCCCGTCGAGGAGCGCCTGGGCTTCTTCCTGGACGGACGGATATTCTTTCACATCCGGCTCGCGGCCGATGGCGCCTTCGATATCCTCCAGCATCTTCTGGTTGTTCTCCTGGTCGATGGCGGTCTGCATGCCGAATGTATAGTTCTTGATATCCGTGATATTTTCCGCGCTGTCATCGGCGCGCACGACCACGATCATGTTGTCGGTCTTGTAGCTGGCGCCGCCCACCCGGTCGAGCATCCTGCTGGCGCTGAACATGTAGTAGCTTCCGAATCCCAGCGCGATGCTGATCAGGAGGCTGAATACGATGCCGACGATATATACTTTGCTCTTCAGGAACTGCAGGCCGAACATCACGCCGAAGAGGACGAGCAGGGTCACGCTGAGCACGGCGATGTAGGATCCTGGGATCATACCGCTGGTCCACACGGCCGCGATAAATATAATGGTCATCAGAAGTTCGAAGAGGACGAGCAGCTTGCCCGCCAGATTATGCGTCTTCCTGTACCGGCTTGTATGCCTTCTGTGTGAATGTCTTCTTGAACGTGAGTGTCTGCGTTTACTCATCCGTATCCGCTCCTTTATTTGCGGCGGCTGCTGTCGCCGTAGTAATTTCCATAGTATTTTCCGTAGTACCTGTTCTGCTTCATGTTTACTTTATTGAGTACGACGCCGAGGATCGGGCATTCAGTCTTCTCCAGCTGGCTCTTGACCGTGCGGATGAATTTGTAGCTCACGGTGTTTGCCGCGACGACGAGCACGGAGGCGTCGCACACTCTGGCGATGACCGCCGCGTCGATCACGCTGCCGAGCGGCGGCGCGTCCACGATCACATAGTCGTATTCTTTCTTCGCGTTCTCGATCAGCTCGACGAACTGCTCCTGTCCCAGCAGTTCGGAAGGATTGGGCGGGACTACGCCGGCGAAGATGATGAACATCCCCTCTTCCTGTGTCGAACACACGACGTCCGCGACGCGCGCCTGTCCGGAGAGATAATGGCTCAGGCCCTTTACTTCGCTTGTGACGCGGTGGCGTCCGCGGAGAACGGATTTACGCAGGTCCGCATCGATCAGGAGCACCCGTTTGCCGCCCTCTGCCAGCGACATGGCCAGGCCCTGGGATACGGTGCTCTTGCCTTCGTTCGGGGTGCTGCTCGTCAGAACGATCGCCCGCTTGTCGGATCCGGAGAATTCCAGGTTCGTCCGGAGCGTCTTATATGCTTCATTGATTCTATAATCTTTGCTTATATTTTTTAACGTAACAGACTGCACAGATCTCTTCCTCCTAACGCCTTGCTTTCCTCATCATTTTTCTTGTGGCCTTTCTCTTCACCCTCTTCGGCTTCTGTTCGCCTTCCTGGATCGGGATGGACGTCAGAACGTTGAGGCCGAGGTAGTTCTCCACATCCTCCGGCGTCTTGATCGTATCGTCGAGTATATAGATCAGCACGATGACGCCCATGGCGAGGATGATCCCCAGCACGCCGCCCAGCAGCGTGTTGCGGAATACCGACGGGGAGGACGGCGCAGTCGGAAGATTCGCTTCCTCCACCGTGTTGACCGCGTCGATCTTCATGATATCCTCTATGGTCTCGCCGGCGGATCCCCGGACCGCATCTGCGATCTCCCGGGCCAGTTCCGGATCCTCGTTCTCCACCTGGATCGTCAGGATGCGGGTGTTGGCCGGATTGGTCGTGGTGATCGTATTACTCAGTTCAGCGGTCGTCATGTCCAGATTCAGCGTCCGGATCACTTCTTCCATCACGACGCGGCTCTTCGTCAGCTCTATATAGTCCTGGGTGAGCTGGGAGCCGGTCTGCAGGTCGGCGCTCGTGATCATGCCGGACTCATTGCTCTTCGTCAGCATATACATGCTGGTTGTGGACGTATACTTCGGGGTGATAAAGAGCTGTGTCCCTACAAATGCCGCCAGCGCCAGAAGAAGCCCGGCTATGATGATGACATACACCCGCTCCCACAGCACGGCAAAGAGTTCTGCAAGATCGATCGTCAGCTCGTCATTGTCTGTTTCACGCATTACTTTGTCCTGATTCATTTTCCTTCTTCTTTTTCTTCAGCATGACTCTCGCATTGCTGAAGAAAATCCTCCTCGCATATTCTTCTCCGCATTTCTTTTCCACGTACTCCGCGGCCGCACGCATGCGCGGCGGACGCTTTGACGCATCGTGGGCGTCGGTGCCCACACAGAATACCAGCCGGCGTTCCAGGAGCTTCCTTGTGAAGCGCTTCGCCCTCCAGCCGCTCCCGCCGGTGATGCTGTCCGCATTCACCTGGAGCCTCACACCCATATGGGTAAGATGTTCCGCATTATCCGGTGATTTATACATACAGCTGTATCTTTCCACATGTGCGAGTATGACTTCATAGCCTTTCATCTGCAGCTGCTGTATTCCCTGGCATATATAGTCAAATGGATCCGAGTTGGAGAACTCTGCCAGCACCAGATCCGTACGGTTCATGGTAAGGATCTCCCCCGCCTTCAGCATGTCCGGGATGTCCTGTCCGAAATACACTTCCGTCCCGAGATAGACCCGGAGTTCGCCGCTGATCTTCGCCGCCTCTTCTCTGGCGGTCTTAAGCTGCGCCCGGAGCGCGCCCGGGGGCTTCATGCCCCGCCGGGGATGGTGATGCGGGGTCGCTATAATGTACCGGATCCCGTCCTCATACGCCATCCGGAGCATCTGCTGCATCTCTTCGACAGTCTGTGCCCCGTCGTCCACACCGGACAGGATATGACAGTGTGTGTCAACAAACCGTTCCATTCATCATTCTCCTGATTCCTTATTTATACATATTCTGTAATATTATAGGCTTACCGGTAACGTTTGTCAATGGATTTTACCCCCTCCCACTCTGGGAAAATACTGAAAAAACGCCGGAAAACCGGCGTTTTTTACACAATGTTTACACACTTTTATCAGGGGCCTTACCCTTCTTCACCCGCGGGAACGACAGGTCCGCCCGGAACAGATCCCCGTCCAGGTACAATTCAAACTTCCCACCCTGCATGGAAGTCAGGCTCTTGGCGATGGACAGGCCCAGCCCGCTGCCTTCCGTGCTCCTTGAGATATCGCCCCGGATGAAGCGCTCCGTCAGCTCTTCCGCCGGGATATTGAGGGGCTGCTCCGATATATTTTTCAGAGAGAAATGAACCTCACTCTCCGACGCCGTCAGGTCCGCATATACGCGGGTGCCCGGCATGGCGTACTTGGCCGCGTTGTTGAAGATATTTTCCAGCACGCGCCACATGCGCCGTCCGTCCACATGGATGACCGCCGGCTCTTCCGGCAGGCTGACCACCATGGTCAGCTTCCGGGCTGCGAACTTCTCCGCCATCTCGCCTTCCGTCTGCCGGATCAGCTCCCGCAGGTCCACATCCATGTATTCCAGCGTGATATTGCCGCTGCTGACTTTGGAAGCCTCGACCACGTCCTCGGTCAGCGTCTTCAGCCGATGGGCCTTGGCTTCCAGGATATCAAGGTATCCCCGGATCTTCTCGTCCGCGATATCGGACCGCTTGAGGATGTCCACGTAATTGATAATGGATGTAAGCGGCGTCTTGATATCGTGGGATACATTGGTGATCAGGTCGGTCTTCAGCCGTTCATTTCGCATGGCTTCATCCACCGCCCGGTTGAGGCCGCCGCCGATGTCATTGACCTTCTCCGCCATATGCCGCTCCGCGCCCCGCAGCCCGGTCAGGTCGATGCGGTACGCCAGATTGCCGGACGCGATCTCCTCGATCCCCTTCCGGATCCGTCCCTTCGCCATGGCACCGGTCAGGATGAACCAGAGCGCCGCAAGGTCCGCCAGCAGCGCCAGGAAGATCACCGGCACGCTGCGGGAGGCGATCGCCAGCAGCTGGAGCCCGATATAACCTGCTGTCAGAATGCCGGCTGTCATCGTGTCATGGCGGCTGCCTGCCGCCCGCTTCACGAAATTAAGGACCGCCCGGACAAGGCTGTTCTTCCAGAGGGTCTTCGCCCGGATCCGGCGCACCAGGCTTAAATATCCTGCGTAAAAGCACAGGAAGCTGAAGAAGCCGTAGCAGAAGACGCCGGTCATATCCGCCAGGCTGATGGCCTGGGTAAACAGGCCGGAATACAGGTAGGGTATGCCGTACTTATCCACATAATATTCCGCCGATTCCACCGCATGGCCCCAGTCAATGTCCGGGATCCCCACACTTAACAGCATCAGCGTTGCGACGCCCCAGATCAGGATGACGGTGGCGGCCGCGATCTCCGTTTTCCACCGGTCGAATGTGGTCAGGTGGATCTCCTCGTCCCCCGGCTTCTTCCCGTCCGTTACAGACAGCCACACCGTACAGGCGAGAAAGAGCAGGCCGCCCGCGATCAGCATGATGAGCGATCCTCTCAGGAACGGCAGGTTGCTGTTGTAGTTCCTGCTTCCTTCATAGAACTGGTCCTGGATCGGGTAGGACGTATCCACCGCCGCCGCGAAAACGATCTCTGTCCGGTTGTCCGGCCTGCTACTCCGGAGCGTCGTCCACTCGCCGGACGCGCTGACATTCATGTTCGTCTCAAAGTCCCGGAGTTTTGGCCGGACGATCAGATATTTCACATTTTCTCCGGACTTCAGGTCCCGGATATGCTCTTCCGCGTTCTTATACCCCTCATAATCCGCCCGGTTCGTATAGACCTGTCTGGTCGTCTCATTTATATAGATATAAGTATAATTGGTATTGCCTTCCTCCATCCATTCCCATCCGGCCTGATACTGTACGCTGTTATCATAAATGTCCGTAAGCGTCATGGCGATGGCTTCATAGATCTCGGAGAGCCGGCCGTTCATATCCGATGAGCGGTTCACCACTTCCAGCAGGTTCTTCGCGCCGGCCGGCGCATACCGCTCCCGCAGGGACTGGCCGAAGTTCCAGCAGTCCGTATACAGTTCCGTGCCTTCCCGGTCCAGGATCCGCAGTTCATAACCGCCGGAATCCGTCAGGGTCCCTTCCTGCAGTTCGCTCAGGAATCCTGCCTGATCCTGCGCGCCGCCCGTGAATTCAATCCTCATCTCCCCGCGTTCGAAACGGCCCAGGAAGTCCTCCAGATAGTAATAATAATAGCTCCCGTCCGGCCGACGGCACACGACCACTTCATTATCGCTGTAGAGGGCCGATCCGTCGCTGTTATAGTAGTCTTCGCCCCAGTCCTCCAGCTGGCCCAGCGTATAGGCGACGCCGGATACATTGGCTCCGCCGCTCCGCCCGGTCTGCGCATATTCCATCACATCGATGATCTTGTCCGGTTTGTACGCACCGTCCGTCTCCATTACGTCCCGGATTCGGAACTGTGCCAGCACGTCCTGCGTCATAGTTCCCACGGCCGCGCTGAAATCCGCTGATTCCTCATACGGCTCCCGGGTCATCCTGGCGATCTCCGCCGGGTTCGCCGTTCCGGCAAATGTCAGCGCCATGGCAAGCGATGTGATAAACGCCGCGCCGCTCAAAGCGCCGGCGAGGACCAGAATGATCTTCGTCAGCGTCCGTCTGTACCACTGATTCATAATTGCTCCCTTTCTCATATATCGTTATCGGTCTTATATGTCCTTCTCAATCTTGTAGCCCACGCCCCAGACAACCTTGAGGTACCTCGGCTCTTTCGGATTGATCTCGATCTTCTCCCGGATATGCCGGATATGGACCGCCACCGTATTATCCGCGCCGATGGCCTCCTCATTCCAGATGGCCTCATAGATCTGGGTGATGGAGAAGACCCGCCCCCGGTTCTTCATCAGCAGGAGCAGGATGTTGTATTCGATGGGCGTCAGCCTCACCGGCTCCCCGTCCACCGTCACTTCCTTCAGGTCGTCGTTGATCCGCAGGCCCCCGGCCTCGTAGATCTGCTCCTTGTTCCGGCCGTCCTGTTCCGAACCGCCCAGCTGGTTGTACCGGCGCAGCTGGGACTTGACCCGCGCCACCAGCTCCAGCGGGCTGAACGGCTTCGTCACATAGTCGTCCGCGCCCACATTGAGCCCCAGGATCTTATCCGCGTCCTCCGACTTCGCCGACAGGATGATGATCGGGATGCTGTTCTTCTCCCGGATCTTCAGCGTCGCCCGGATCCCGTCCAGCCGCGGCATCATCACGTCGATAAGGAGCAGGTTGACCTCCTCCTTCTCCAGGATCTCCATCGCCTCCAGCCCGTCATAGGCCTTCAGGATCCGGTAGCCTTCCTGGGACAGATATATCTCAATCGCTTCCACGATTTCTTTGTCATCGTCACAGACAAGAATGTTGTACATGGTAAGTCCCCCTTTTGTCCGAATTAATAGCGCACAGCGGCACTGGCGCTGTAATCTCTCTTTAGTATACATGATAATAGGGAAAAATTAAGAGCAGAGAATGAAAATCTTAGGAATTTCTGAATTTGTATCCGATTCATTTTGAATCTATACAATCTGTTATTTCTATGCTAAAATATTGATGCAGCCGGTAGGGCGGCTATGGTTCCCCATCTGAGTCTTGGCAGGAGGGGATGTCTATGAGCACATATGAAGAATTTCAGATAATTACTTCCATTGCGTTGCTTATTATTGCAATTCTGACTTATACACATAGAAAATAGCCGTCTTGCTCTCTGGTAAAGAATAGACGGCTTTTAGCTATTAATTATTTGCCAGATGGGGAGCCACCCCTCCCTTACCGGCTGTCTTGACATATTTATTATAAAAAATCTTATTCTATATGTCAATCACCATTTGCCGGGCAATATCCCGGAGTAAGGAGTTACGCATGAGTATTTCAGAGAATATCAGAATGTACAGAAAAGCCGCCGGCCTTACCCAGAAAATGCTGGCTGCGAAATGCGGCATGGCAGAGATCACGATCCGCCAGTACGAGTCCGGAAAACGCGAACCCCGGAGCAGGCAGCTTACGCGGATCGCAGATGCCCTGAACATATCTGCCGACAGCCTGATACTTGGTTCCACCATAGAATATACCGCCCGTTCCGGGACAGATGCCGGATATATCCGGCGCATGAATGCCTGGAAGGACACAGGAATGATGCTTGAAATCACACCTGATATCCGAAAGATCCTGCAGCAATCTGAAGAGTTACGGCATATATTTCAAAGACTTCTAAAATATGTAATCAGTTTTCAAGTCGACAAAGAAGATCTGCTTCTTCTCACTGAAGAAAAGAACGCCAAAAACGCTGTGCGGAAATGTTTCAAAAATTCAGAACTCCAGGTACTTATCGTCCGTGACGGTGATGAGACCAGAACGTTCCGTTTATGATCTGACACCATTGTTCCCCCGTCTGCGGCTCACCTTTCTTATCGCATCTGCATATATTTAATGTATGATTTCAGATCAGGAAGGATCTTTCTATGAGCATAAAAGGTTTAGACGTCAGCAGATTTCAGGGAGAAGTGGACTGGGAGCGGGTGAAAGCCGCCGGTTATCAGTTTGCCATGCTCCGCGCCGGATACGGGGACAATACCGTTGACGAACAGTTCCGCCGCAATGCCTCCGAGTGCAACCGCATCGGCCTGCTCGTGGGCGCCTACTGGTTCTGCTACGCCGCCACGGCGGAAAATGCAGCGCAGGAAGCGGACAGCTGCATCCGGACCGTATCTGAATACCGGCTGGACTATCCGGTCTGTTATGACATCGAACAGGCGAGCGCCGACTATATTGAAAAGCAGGGTGTATCTTTTACGCCGGCCCTTGCACGGGAACTGGTAAAGAGTTTCTGCAACCGGGTTGAGTCGAAAGGCTATTTTGCCATGTTCTACTCCAACCAGAGCTTCTTCAACACGTACCTGGGAACAGCGCTGGCAAAGCGGTATGCGTTCTGGTACGCACGCTATACGGATACATTTGACGGCACGGACTGCGGGATCTGGCAGTACACCAGCACCGGCCGGGTGCCCGGGATCAGCGGGAATGTGGATCTGGATCTGGCCTATGTGGACTATCCATCCGTGATCCGCAAAGCCGGGCTCAACCACCTGTCCGGAACCGCACCGGTTCCGCCGGCCCCCTCGCCCGCACCGCAGTACATCACCTACGTGATCCAGCCCGGTGATACGTTGAGCGGGATCGCGCAGAAATACGGCACCACCGTAAATGCGCTGGCGAAGCTGAACGGCATCTCTGACCCGGATAAGATCTACGCCGGCAGAACGATCCGGGTCCCGGAAAACGGCAGTTCCGGCAGTTCCGGTCCGGTATACTACACCATCCGCCCGGGCGATACGCTGAGCGGGATCGCGCAGAAATACGGCACCACTGTCAGCGCGCTGGCGCGGCTGAACGGCATCTCCGATCCGGACCGGATCTACGCCGGCGACCGGATACGGATACGGTAGATTTAAGAAAGTTCTTTTTTCTTTAAGAATTCGAACATACTTTGAACACAATTTCTGTCTATACTAAAGCACAGATAGTTGATCAAACAACTATCTCCCCCCTCATAAAGTATTGGCATCCCGGGGGACCGGGATGCCGCACTTTACTCTCATTCCTTTTAGAAAACTTATAAACACGAGGCCCGCCGGAGATGATCCGGCGGGTTTTCGTTATGCATTATGGTTTTTTTATTTTTCGTTTAGAATTTTCCCGCTTCTTTTATGGTTCACTCATACTTTTGTCACAATTCCCCTTTATACTTATACTCAGATAGTTGATAAACAACTCAGCTATCTTCCCCCCTCATAAAGTCAGGGCACCGAAGAGGTGCCGCACTTTACTCTCATTCCTTTAGATAACTATAAAACCAGGAAAACCCGCCGGTCAGCCAGCCGGCGGGTTTTCTTGTTGTGTTAATATACGGTAAAAAGCGTGCAGGACGCTTTGGGGCGCCTTCACGCTTTACTTCTGTGGTCTTCCAGCCACTCGTACAGGTCCGCATACACCTGCTGCCGGTCGGTCTCATTAAGGAGTTCATGCCGGTCGCCGGTGTACAGCCTGAGCGTCACATCCTGGATGCCGGCGCTCCTGTACTGCTCGTAGATCTTCCGCACGCCTTTTCCGAAGTCTCCCACTGGGTCGTCCGCACCGGATGCGAACAGGATGGGCAGCGTCTTCGGGATCATGTAGACGCTCTCTTTTTTCTGCGTGCTGAGCATGCCCTGGAACATACTATAATAGGCATTGACAGTGAACCGGAAGGAACAGAGCGGATCGGACGCATACCGTTCCAGCATCTCGTGATCGCTGGTAACCCAGTCCGCCTGCGTGCGGGCCGGCCTGAACTTTTTGTTAAACGGTCCGAGTGCCAGGCCGTCCACCAGCCGGCTGCGGTAATGCCACCCCCGGCAGACTGCCATCAGCCGGCAGAGCCGCTTCCCGAACACCAGCGATGCTTTCGCATGGTCGGCCACGGTTCCCATGAGGATCACGCCCGCCAGGCCGTTGCCGTACATCTGGATGTACTGCCGCATCAGCGAGGAGCCCATGCTGTGCCCGAGCATGAAATACGGCACGTCCGGATATTTCTTTGCCGTGCGCTGGCGGAGCGTATGCATATCCCCCAGCACACAGACATTTCCGTATTTTTCATTGAAGAAACCGTACTCCGATGCGGACTGTACGGATTTCCCGTGTCCGAGATGGTCATTTCCCACGACATACCAGCCCCGGTCGCAGAGATACTGTGCAAATGCATCGTATCTTGCCACATATTCCATCATACCGTGGCTGATCTGAAGGACGGCCTTCGGGCTGCCCTGGGGCTTCCACTCGATCGAATGGATCTCGGTATTGCCGTCTTTTGAAGGAAAATAGAACTCATCTCTCATAGTTGCTCACTACCTGTCTTCTATATTTACGTAATCGCGGTACGGCGCCAGCGGCTTGTAAGCCGGACGGATGATCTTGTCCACGTTCTGGAGCTCTTCCAGACGGTGCGCGCTCCAGCCGACGATACGCGCCGCAGCGAAGATCGGCGTATAGAGCGATGCCGGCAGATCCAGCATGCTGTATACCAGTCCGCTGTAGAAGTCGACGTTGGCATTTACGCCTTTGTACATGCGCCGCTTCTCGCTGATGATCTCCGGCGCCATGTGCTCCACTTTCTCATAGAGCGCGTATTCCGCATCATGGCCTTTCTCATGGGCAAGCTGTTTTACGAATTTCTTGAAGATATCGGCACGCGGGTCGGAGATCGAATAAACCGCGTGGCCCATTCCGTAGATCAGGCCCTTGTTGTCAAATGCCCGTTTCTCAAGGAGCGCTTCCAGATAAGCGCGGATCTGGTCGTCGTCCGTCCAGTCTGTCAGGTGCGCCTTCATATCCTCAAACATCCTCGTCACCTTGATGTTCGCGCCGCCGTGCTTCGGTCCCTTCAGGGAAGCCATGGCCGCCGCGATGGTGGAGTATGTATCGGTTCCGGATGAAGTAACAACATGGGTCGTGAATGTAGAGTTGTTACCGCCGCCGTGGTCCATATGGAGCACGAGCGCCATATCCAGGATCTTCGCTTCAAGTTCTGTGTACTGCCTGTCCTCACGGAGCATCATCAGGATGTTCTCCGCTGTGGAGAGCTTCGGGTCCGGAGCGTAGATATAGAGGTCCTCACCCCGTTTGTAATTATATGCGTGATAGCCGTAGACCATCAGCATCGGGAACTGCGCGATCAGGTTCAGGCACTGGCGCAGCACGTTCGGGATGCTGGTGTCGTCCGCTTTCTCATCGTAGGAATAAAGCTGCAGGATGCTCCGGGTAATGCTGTTCATCATATCGCGGCTCGGAGCCTTCATGATCACGTCGCGTGTAAAATTCGGAGGAAGCGTGCGTCTGTCCGCAAGCATTTCATTGAATTCCTTTAACTGTTTCGCTGTCGGGAGCTCTCCGAAGAGCAGCAGGTAAGCCGTCTCCTCGAATCCGGGATGCTTCGCGTCCAGGAATCCCTTTACCAGATCCTTGATGTTGTAGCCTCTGTAGTAGAGATTGCCTTCGCACGGAACACTCTTCCCGTCCACGATCTTGGATGCACATACATCAGAAATATTGGTCAGTCCGGCGAGGACGCCCTTGCCGTTCAGGTCACGGAGTCCGCGTTTGACCTCATACTTCGTGTACAGATCCTTGTCAATTGCGTTGTTCGTTTCACACTTGAGAGCTAATTCTTCAATCTGCGGAGTAATGTCGAAAAAAATGCTGTCAATGTCTTTTGCCATAGCGTGTCCTCCTTCTCTCTTTTTCTAAATTTTTCATATGACCTTTACTATTATACTAAAAATTGCCGATTTATACAATTAAGGGTTTATTAATTTTATAAAAATTGTGCATTTTTGGTAATGAATGTTAATCCCTGCTCAACTCATCCGCCAGTCTCGCGAATTCTTCCAGCGTCAGCGTCTCGCCCCTCACGCCGGGCTCCTTCCCGATGCCCGCGATGGCTGCTGCGATCTCCTCTTTTGTGAAGTCCAGCTCCGCGGAGTTCTTAAGCCCGTTGGCCAGGGTTTTCCTGCGCTGGTTGAATGACGCGCGGATGATCCTGAACATGAGTTTCTCGTCTTTTACCTTCACCGGCGGCTCTTCATACCGCTCCAGCCGGATGACGGCGGAGCCCACTTTGGGCCGTGGCATGAAGCAGTTGGGCGGCACATTTGCCACGATATAGGGCTTCGCATAATACTGGACCGCCAGGGAGAGGGCGCCGTAGTCCTTCGTGCCCGGCCCCACCTGCATCCGGTCCGCCACTTCCTTCTGCACCATGACCGTGATGCTCTTGAGCGGCACATGGTTTTCGAAGAGGCCCATGATGATCGGCGTGGTGATATAGTAGGGCAGGTTCGCCACGACTTTCAGCGGCTTCCCGCCGTTCTCTTCCTCCGCCAGCTTCGCCAGGTCCACTTTCATGACGTCTTCGTTGATGATCTTAACGTTGTCCCAGCCGGACAGGGTGTCCTGAAGGATGGGGATGAGCGCCCGGTCGATCTCCACGGCGATGACTTTCTTCGCCGCGCAGGCCAGGTGCTGGGTCATGGTGCCGATGCCCGGCCCGATCTCCAGGACGCAGTCGTCCTCGGTGATCTCCGCCGCTTTAATGATCTTCTCCAGCACACGGGGATCGATGAGAAAGTTCTGGCCGAATTTCTTCTGAAATGCGAAATTATATTTCTGCAGGACCGCGATGGTCTCCTGCGGATTGCCAAGGGTCGGTTCTTTCATTGATGATCCTCCTTCTTTTCATGACCTGCTCACGGGTTTTCGCGCGAAATCCGGTTCAGCTTCCGGCAGGCCGTACAGTTTCCTGCTGTTTATCTCCGTCTGTCTCACAACCTCTTCCGCGCTCACGTTTTTGAGTTCTGCGATCTGCTCCGCCACATAGGGCAGATAGAGGGAGCAGTTCCGTTTCCCGCGGTACGGCACCGGGGCAAGATACGGGCAGTCCGTCTCCAGCACAATGGAAGTGAGCGGGATCCGCTCGACAACATTTTTAAGTTTCTTTGCATTTTTAAATGTGACCACGCCGCCAATCCCGATATAGTACCCCATCTTTACATACGCTTCCGCCATCTCCGGCGAATAGGAGTAACAGTGGATCACGGCGCGCATGCCGGCCGCGTATTCTTTCATGATCTCCATGGTGTCCGCGGCCGCCTCCCGGCTGTGGATGATCACGGGCATGTCTTTCTCACGGGCAATCTCCAGCTGACGGATGAACCACCGCTTCTGTATATCATGTCCGGACTTGTCCCAGTAGTAATCCAGGCCGATCTCACCCGCCGCCACGATCTTCGGCAGATCCAGAAGCGTCTTCATCCGCTCCATGTCACGCTCCGTGAGCGTGCCGGCCTCGTCCGGATGGATGCCGATGGCGCCGTATACGAAGGGATACTCCTCCGTCAGCTTCACGATCCGGTCCCAGGATTCCAGCGTGGAGCCGGCATTTACGATCAGCCCGATGCCGCTCCCCTGCATCTGCCCGAGCAGCGCCGCGCGGTCGTTATCAAACTTTTCATCGTCATAATGTGCGTGTGTGTCAATTATCATTTTCCGTTTTCTCCTTCTGCGCATGGCCGGGCTTCGGGCCTGCATTTACATCGTCAGTTTGACTTCCAGGATCCGCGCCACGGATTCATCGATCCGCTCTTCTGTGAGCGTTCCGTCCGCCACCGCATCCAGCACGCCCTCATAAGCACTCTGGAAATCCAGCGGCATGAGCAGCATATCCGCGCCCGCATTCAGGGCCGCCACCGCTGCATTGGCCGAGCCGTACTGCTCCGTGATCGCGCCCATGTCCAGGGCGTCCGTGATCACCATGCCATCAAAGCCCAGATCCTCTCTCAGGATGTCCGTCGTCAGCTTCTTTGATAATGTTGCCGGCGTATTGTCCCCTGTCACATTCGGAGCGGCGATGTGGCTCACCATGATCACACGGATGTCATTCGCGATCCCGTCTTTGAACGGAACGAATGCGCTATTCTCCAGTTCTTCCAGCGTATCGTCCACATAGACGTAACCCTCATGGGAATCCGCCGTCGTGCCTCCGTGTCCCGGGAAATGCTTGTACATGCCGATGATGCCTTCCTCATTCAGGCCTTTCAGCTCCGCCTCGGCCATCTCTGCCACCAGCTGTGGATCCGAACCGAAGGAGCGGTATTTCACCACTTCATTCTGCGGGTTCGTCAGCACATCCGTGTCCGGAGCAGCATCCATGTTGAAGCCCAGATCTTTCAGATAAGATCCGATCACCGTGCCGATCCGGTACGCTTCCTGCGTGTCCCCGCTCGCGCCCACATCGCTCATGTTGCCGATCTCCTCCACGCCGAACGCGGAATTGTGCCCGACGCGGGCCACCTGGCCGCCCTCTTCATCTACGGAAAGAAATACCGGGATGCCGGTCCGCTCCTTCGCATACTCCTGCGTATTGGCGAGCATGGTCCGGGTCTGCTCCGGGCTGATCAGGTTCTTGCTGAAGTAAATGATCCCGCCGACCGGGTATTCATTATAGGCATTCTGCGTCGCCTGCCCCGCCTGGGTGACCGTCTCCACACCGGTCAGTGCCTCCGGTTTGATCATAAAGAGCTGGCAGACCTTCTCCTCCAGCGTCATATCATCCAGGATCGCCTGCACGTCGGCAGCTGTCCTGTCCTGATCCGATCCTCCTGTGCCTGCGTCATCCGATCCGTCCGTTCCGGTTCCGTTATCTGTACCTATTTCCAGGTCGGACGCATGCTCCTGCCCGGTCTTTTCTTCCGGACCGCCGAAGCCGCCGGTGATCGTCCACACCCCGATGCCGATGGCCGCGATGATCACCAGGATCGAGAGCACGATGCCGGCGATATATTTCCCGTTTCCTTCTTCCTTCTTATGATGTTTGTGATGATGTCCGTTCATCTGTAATCCTCTCATTCTCTCTGTCTATTGACTTTTTGATCCAGTAGATTATAGCATACTTTTCCCGGCTGTGCCGGGGATTTACTGATAATAACCATACTGTTACACATTTTCATACTTTTACAGATACGCCATACTCCTTATAACTCATAATCAATACTTATAATGAATAAAAGACTTGTATTTTCTCTTCATTTTGTCTACTCTTATATAGAGAAGTTTTAAATCATGAATTCAATGAGGTGTATGACATGAAACCAATCAAAGAAGGTAAAGTACGCGAGATCTATGACAACGGCGACAGCCTGATCCTTGTGGCAACAGACCGGATCAGCTGCTTCGACGTGATCCTTAACAACACGATCACAAAGAAAGGCACTGTGCTCACACAGATGTCAAAGTTCTGGTTCGACATGACACAGGACATCCTGCCGAACCACATGATCACAACCGATGTAAACGAGATGCCGGAATTCTTCCGCCAGCCCCAGTTCGACGGCAACAGCATGATGTGCAAGAAGCTCAACATGCTCCCGGTAGAGTGCATCGTCCGCGGCTACATAACAGGCAGCGGCTGGGCAAGCTACCAGAAAGACGGCACTGTATGCGGCATCACCCTTCCGGAAGGGCTGAAAGAATCCGATAAACTCCCGGAGCCTATCTACACACCGTCCACAAAGGCTGAGATCGGCGACCACGACGAGAACATTTCCTACGAGCAGAGCATCGCCCACCTGGAGAAATACTTCCCGGGCAAAGGCGAGGAATACGCGCAGAAACTGCGCGATTACACCATCGCGCTCTACAAGAAATGTGCAGATTACGCACTGAGCCGCGGCATCATCATCGCAGATACGAAGTTCGAGTTCGGTCTGGACGAGAACGGCAACATCGTGCTCGGCGACGAGATGCTCACACCGGACAGCTCACGCTTCTGGCCGGCGGACGGATACGAACCGGGACACGGCCAGCCGTCCTTCGACAAACAGTTCGCAAGAGACTGGCTCAAAGCCAACCCGGATAACAACTGGACACTGCCGGATGACATCGTGCAGAAGACCATTGATAAATACCTGCAGGGATATAAGATGCTGACAGGGAAAGAACTGTAAATTTCTTCAATCCGGGACGTAGTAAAATTGAATTTTACTACGTCCCGGATTGAATTTTACCCTGTCCCAAATTGAGTTTTGCCCTGTCCCAAAAGGGGGAGTACTGTGAATAAGCAAAATCTGGATCACATCCGATACCGCATCTACGAGATCCTTGAGGTGCGTTCCGGCACAGACCGTGCCGCCAAGATTTTTGATATCGGCTATCTGCTGACGATCATCCTGAACCTGGCCGCCAGCATTATGTATACATATGAAAAATACCGTCTGCAGTACGGGCCGGCTCTGATGCTGATCGAAAATATTACCGTGGCGATGTTCTGCGCGGATTATCTCCTGCGCCTTTTCGCCGCCAAGTATATGTATCCCGAAGCGAAAGGGTTCCGTGCCGTGCGCAAGTATATCCTGTCCTTTACCGGGATTATTGATATGCTGTCTTTTCTGCCGTATTATCTGCCGGTCTTCTTCCCGACGGGCGCGGCCGCTTTCCGGATGCTGCGTGTCATGCGGGTGTTCCGGCTCTTCCGGATCAATGCCTACTATGATTCTCTGAGACTTATCACGGACGTCCTGCGCAGCAAACGCCAGCAGCTCTTCTCTTCGGTATTTACGATCCTGATCCTGATGCTCGCCTCCAGCCTGTGCATGTACAGCCTGGAACATGAGGCGCAGCCGGAAGTATTTTCCAATGCATTCTCCGGCATCTGGTGGTCGGCATCCACGCTGCTCACCGTAGGCTACGGAGACATTTATCCGATCACCACGCTTGGCAAACTGTTCGGCATTTTCATCACCTTCCTGGGCGTAGGCATGGTCGCCATCCCGACCGGTATCATATCCGCCGGCTTCGTCGATCAGTACTCCCGCATCAAACGGATGTCCGAGTACGGCCGGGAAGAAGATGTACATTTCATTAAGATCCAGCTCACCGACCGGGATCCCTGGATCAATAAATCGATCGCCCAGCTCCATCTGCCGGAACGGGTCATCGTTGCCGTCGTGCAGCGCAATCACCACATCCTCGTCCCGCGAGGGAATCTGGTGCTCCGCAAGGACGACATAATGGTGCTCGGCGCAGAATCATTTCAGGACAAAGAACATATCCGCCTCAAGGAGATCACCCTGCAGAAAAATAACCCGTGGAACGGCCGGCGCATACGGGATCTGGATATCTCCCGGCATTCCGTGATCGTGCTTATCAAACGCAAAGACAGGGTAATGATCCCGAACGGGAATCTCGTGCTGAGGGAAGGGGATATGGTAATCCTGTACTCGGAAATGAGAATTCCCGAGGCGGAAGAGATAGAAATTTGATGATCCGGGACGTAGTAAAATTGAATTTTACTACGTCCCGGATCGGATTTTACCCTGTCCCAAATTGAGTTTTGCCCTGTCCCAAAATACAACTTACTTTTGCAAAAAACTGCCGGCAGGTATCACCCGCCGGCAGTTTTCATTTCGTATGCAAATTCCTCTTCCGTATACGGCTTCCCTTCCTCCAGCCTCTTCCTCGCCTCCTTACTGTAGTTCCCGCTGCGGCAGATCTCCAGCGCCGGCTCCAGCAGAAACCGGAACCGGGCGTCCAGCATTGTCTTATAGAACTTTTTCCTGACATACGACAGGAATTCCTGATCATCTATGAACTGCCAGATTTCCGGCAGTTTTTCTTTTATGACCGGGACGATCTCCCGGACAGCCGCCGATATCTCCGGTTCGTAATCCGAGCAGAGCATATCCGGATACCCCGCTTTCTGTCCGTTGACCAGCAGGGCGGCTTTCGGAAACAGCAGCGTCCGCTTCAGGATCTCTTTCTGGTCCGGCAGGATTTCATTTTCCATGGCATGCTCAGACAGGGCCGGGAAAAGCGTGCTTCCGTTATCATAGACCGGAGACGGCCTCACCGGCCCGGTTTCTGACATAAGATAGCCCCAGTTCCCCATATGCCGGTCAAAATTCCCGAGAAATGCATCTCCTACGAATCTGCGGCACCAGATTTTCCATAATTCATCCGCTGCCGGAGCCAGATCCTCGTCCCGTTGCAGTGTGTTTTTAATCTGTTGAATATCCGGGATTCGCCCAATCTCCCGCGAGTCATAATGCTTCCGCAGATAGCGGGCGAATTCGATCAGCTTTTCTCCCGGCGGGACAAAGTTTCTGCAGGCGACAATGATCTCCCCGTTCCGGGTTCCCAGAAATGTTTCGTGTACATCATATCCTATGATCGCAAGAATATGGCTGGACAAATATTCCGAGAGAGCGTTATTGACATAACTGGTATCCAGCTGATTCTGTCTTGTATGATTTTCAGCATACTTAATAAGAAAAAAAGTCCCATCCGGCGCGATCAGGCCATCCTTACGGTCGGAACCGCCATAATCCGCGAGGCGGTCCTTCTCCCACACATCAAAATTCTGAAGCTGTGAAGGATACCGGATCCCGTACCGGCCTTTCCTCTCCCCGACCACGTACCAGCTTTTTCCCAGTCCGCCGTCTGTGATGCAGCCGCCGGAATTTTTCAACCTGGCATATGACTCAAGGCGGCGCATCGCCGCTTCATAGTTTTCCATACTCATGATCACCAGATCGCCGTAACCGTTCTTCGTAACATAAACCGGGCCTTTCGTACGGTGACACATATCCGAGATCTCTGACGTATTCTTAAGCTCTTTGATTGGTATAATCTTCGTCATAACGCACGCCCTTCTCTTTATTTTAGAATGAGATAATTATACCATAATTATGCCTTATTATAAACATCTTCAAAAAGGGCTGGCGCCCTATGAAAAATCAAAAACGAGCGTCCGGAAGAATGTAAACACTCTTCCGGACGCTCGTTTCCGCTTTTTCGCACGGCTTGTAGCCATCACGAAAGCTCCAGCTTCCCTGTATACAGCTGATAATACGTTCCTTTCAGTTTCAGCAGTTCGTCATGTGTACCGCGTTCGATGATCCGTCCGTGTTCGAGCACCATGATGGCGTCGCTGTTGCGGATCGTGGACAGGCGGTGGGCGATGACGAATACGGTCCTGCCTCTCATGAGGTTATCCATACCCTGCTGTACGATCTGCTCGGTCCTGGTATCGATGGAGGACGTTGCCTCATCGAGGATCAGTACCGGCGGGTCTGCGATGGCCGCCCGGGCGATGGCCAGCAGCTGTCTCTGGCCCTGGGAGAGTTCTTCTCCGTCGCCGCTTAAGTGGGTGTCATACCCCTGCGGCAGCATCTTGATGAATCCGTCCGCGTGGGCGAGTTTTGCTGCCTTGTATACTTCTTCATCCGTTGCGTCCAGCTTGCCGTAGCGGATGTTCTCCTTGATCGTTCCGGTGAAGAGGTGCGTATCCTGGAGCACGATGCCCAGGGAGTGGCGCAGGTCTGCCTTCTTGATCTTGTTGATGTTGATGTCGTCGTACCGGATCTTGCCGTCGGCCACATCGTAGAACCGGTTGATCAGGTTGGTGATGGTGGTCTTGCCGGCGCCGGTGGATCCGACGAAGGCGATCTTCTGCCCCGGCTTCGCGTACAGCGTCAGGTCATGGAGCACCATGTGGTCCGGCGTGTAGCCGAAGGTCATGTCGTAGAAGCGCACATCGCCTCTCAGTTCCTGATAGGTGATGGTGCCGTCCGCCTGGTGCGGATGCTTCCATGCCCACAGGCCGGTGCGCTCTTCGCACTCGGTGATATTACCGTCCGCGTCTTTCTTCGCGTTGACCAGTTTTACATAGCCGTTGTCTACCTCCGGCTCTTCATCCATCATGTTGAAGATACGCTCCGCGCCTGCCAGCGCCATGATGATGGAGTTGAACTGCTGCGCCACCTGCATGAACGGCTGGGTAAAGCTCTTTGTGAACTGCAGGTAGGACGCCATAACGCCCAGCGTGATATTTCCGATTCCCGCCACGGAGAGGAATCCCCCGAATACCGCAGTGAGCACGAACTGCAGGTTGCCCAGGTTTCCGATGATGGGTCCCATCATACTGGCAAATGTATGGGCGTTGGCCGCGCTGTTGAAGAGCCGTTCGTTGAGCTCGTCGAACTCGCGCTCCGAGATCTTCTCGTGGTTGAATACTTTGATGACCCTCTGGCCGTTCATCCGCTCTTCCACGAATCCGGTGATGTCCGCCAGGTCCATCTGCTGCCGGATGAAATATTTCCCGCTGTTTCCGGTCACGACTCTCGACACGAGGGTCATAACGCCGATCATCAGCACGGCCATCACCGTCAGGATCGGGCTTAAGGCCAGCATGGAGATAAATGTCACGATGATCGTGAACGCCGACATGAGCACCTGCGGGATGGACTGGTTGATCATCTGACGCAGGGTGTCGGTATCATTTGTATAAAGACTCATGATCGAGCCGTTGGTATTCTGGTCGAAATACCGGATCGGCAGCGTCTGCATGTGGGCGAACATCTCGTCGCGGACACGCTTGAGGACACCCTGTCCGATCACAACCATCATCCGGCTGTATATAAAGGTAGAAATGACGCCGCACAGGAAGATGATCCCGAGGATCGTAAGCGCGGTGTACAGTTCCGTGTAATCCGGGTTCTGCTGCCCGATCAGCGGGATGATGAAGTCATCCAGCAGGAACTTGAGCGACAGGGACACCGAGATCGACGCCACGGAACTCATCAGGATACAGATCAGCACAACAATGAACTGGATCTTATAGGAACTGAACACATAGTTCAGCAGGCGCTTCGCCGTCTTGATCGTTCCCTTGGTGACTGCCGGGCCGCCGCCGGCTCTCTGCTGTACCGGCTGAGCATTACTGTTCGTTGTCTCACTCATTGTCCGCGCCCCCTTTCACCTGTGATTCATATACTTCTCTGTAAATGTCATTCGTCTTCAGAAGCTCTTCGGATGTACCGATGCCGTTGATCTCACCGTTATTCATAACGATGATCACATCCGCATCCTCCACAGAGGAAATCCTCTGGGCAATGATGATCTTCGTGGTATCCGGGATCTCCTCGCGGAATGCCTGACGGATCAGGGCGTCCGTCCTCGTATCCACCGCGCTGGTGGAGTCGTCGAGGATGAGGATCTTCGGCTTCTTCAAGAGCGCCCTTGCGATACAGAGCCTCTGCTTCTGTCCGCCGGACACGTTATTGCCGCCCTCCACGATCATCGTATCATAACCTGCCGGGAACTCGCGGATGAAGTTATCCGCCTGAGCCAGCTTGCAGACGCGCTGCACTTCCTCGTCCGTGGCATTCTCATCGCCCCAGCGCACATTTTCATAAATGCTTCCTGTAAAGAGCACGTTCTTCTGGAGCACCACGGCCACCTGGTCGCGGAGCGCCTCCAACCCATACCTGCGCACATCCACGCCGCCGACTTTCACACAGCCGCCGGTCACGTCATAGAGACGGGGAATAAGCTGCACGAGCGTAGACTTCGCACTTCCGGTGCCGCCGATGATGCCGACGATCTGGCCGCTCTTGATGTGGAGGTTCACATCCTTCAGGGAGAGGTTGCCGCCCTCGCCCGCGTAGCTGAAATTCACATGCTCGAAATCAATGTCGCCGTTCTTCACTTCCTGGATCGCGTCGTCCACATCCTCCATCTCCGGCACCTCGGTGAGCACCTCTGTGATACGGTCCGTGGATGCCTCTGCGATCATGATCATTGTAAATACAAATGTAACCATCATAAGGGACATCAGGATCTGCAGCGCGTACACGATGACGCTGGTCAGCTGACCGGTCTGCATGCTGCCCTGGATGATGCTCTCGCCGCCGACCAGCACCATGATGATGACCACCGCGTAAACGGTAAACTGCATGATCGGGGAGTTCCATGCCACGATCTTCTCCGCCTTCGTAAAGAGGTTGAATACGCTCGTTGAAACTTTGCCGAACTTCTCCACCTCATGGTCGCCGCGGACATAGGCTTTCACCACCCTGGCCGCGTTGACATTTTCCTGAACGGTATTGTTGAGCACGTCGTACTCGTCAAACACCTTGATAAAATGCGGATGCGCCAGCTTCGCAATCCCGATCAGCGCGCCACCCAGGATCGGCACCGTGATGAGCATGATCACCGCGATCTTCACGCTGATGGTCAGCGTCATGATCAGCGACAGGACGATCATGATCGGCGCTCTCGCCAGCAGACGGATGGTAAACATATACGCCATCTGCACGTTGGTAATGTCAGTCGTCATCCTCGTCACAAGGCTGGACGTGGAGAAATGATCGATATTTCCGAATGAAAATTCCTGTACTTTATAAAAAATATCGTGACGCAGATTCTTCGCATAACCCGATGATGCGATCGCGCCGAGTTGTCCCGCCTTGGCTCCGAACGCAAGCGCCAGCATAGCCATGAGAACAAGCAGGACGCCCACCTTGATAATGTAACCCATATCGCCGTTCTTAATGCCCACGTCGATGATCTTTGCCATCAGAAGCGGGATCAGCACTTCCATGAACACTTCAAGACAGACCAGTACAGGAGTCAGAAATGATTCCCGCTTATATTCCCTGACGGAACGAAGTAATATTCTATTCATGGTCCGTTATCTCCTCTCTCTTTTTCTCGTCACCTGACAGATTCTCGGACATCTGCTGCAGCACTTCCCGGCATACGGTAAGCTTCTCCTCGGGAATGTCCCGCGCCAGCAGTTCCTCGATGTAATGGATATTGTCCAGGATGCGCTGCCGCACGCCGGTGGCCTTCGCCGTGGGCGTCAGCTTCTTGAGCCGCGCGTCCTCCTTCACCGGGTCCCGGGTGATGAACCCGTTCTTCTCCAGGATCTGGAGCGTCCCGGTGGCCGTGGATCTGCGGATCTGGAACTCCTTCTCCACATCCCTCTGGTAAATGTCCCGGTTCAGGGACTCAAACAGGATATAATGGAGCACGAGCCGCTGCATATTCGTCGTCAGGCTGTCCTCCTCTTCCGGGACCGGGAGCTGCCGCTTCAGCTGGTGCGAAAGCGTATTGATAAGCCTGCCCACGTCGTGTCCGCAGTCACAGTTTTCCGCCGGTTTTGCGCCGCACATCCTCATCCACATCCTTTCTGGAACATGTATTGTTCGGTAACTAACAATATAGTATTCAAAAATAAAAATAAAGTCAATCATCAATCTGCACAAAAGAAAAACTTCCGATCCAAAAAAATCGGAAGTTTTTCTTAATGACCGCTCCGGTCCGTCTTTTTCCGCCGTCTCCGGCCCCGCCTGCCGCTCTTCTTCCTCCGGAAGCAGAGAAGGATCAGGCCCACCGCCGCCAGCACCGTCAGAAGCCCCAGCGCCGTAAAATTCACAAGCCGCTCCATGCGGATGTCATCCCCGGATGATTCAAACGCCTCGCCGGTGATCGACAGCAGCGGATCACCGCCCTGAACACCGTTCTGGTCTGCGCCATTCATTTCCGCGGATCCGGCGCGCCGGCAGTACACCACGTACCGCTGATAATTCTGCGTATAAGGGTGACAGGTGATAAGCGTCAGAAGCTCCTCGCCCGGAATGATCTTCACCGCGTCAATATCATCCGGATCGATCACAATGCTCCTGACCACCTCGTACTCCAGCGTCTCCCACAGATTCGTGATCTCCACCCGATCGCCGGTTTCAAGCGCCTCGATATTCCGGAACATGGGAATGCCCTGATAGCCCCGGTGGGCGGCGATCACACAGTTCGTATCCGCCCCGCCCACAGGCATGCTCGTCTGCCCCATGACCACGGCGCCCTTCTTCATATTCTCCTCATTCGCGCCGATGTAAAGGGGCATCTCCACATCCATCGCCTCGATGGTAATATACCCGATCATATCGTCCGGAAGCCCGGCCGCCCGGAAATCAAACGGATTCTGCTCATAGCTCCAGACATCCTTCAGGTCCTTCTGCCCGTCCCGGCTGATCTGCCCGTTATATTCCTGCATCTCCCGGAGCAGATCCGCATAAGCAGCCTGCTCCGTATCAGGCCCGCCCCGCTCTTCCCGGAAATGTTCGATCCGCTCCCGGTTCTCATGCCCGGCGAGCAGCCCCTCCACGTTGGGATAGAGCAGGATGCCGAATCCGGCCAGGAACAAAAGCCCCGCAGCGATCAGAAGTATCGTCCGCCTCATCGCCGTCTCCTCCTGCGTCTTCCCGCGGGTCTGCGCCCCGCCTTCTTCCTCTTCCTGCGCCAGATCAGAAATGCCGCCGTCCCCAGGATGATCAGGAGCAGCACGCCCAGCACAATGGCATGGATATACTCCTCAAGCCAGCTCCTATCCGCCCGCGCGCGATCCACATGATCCTGCACGGCTGACTCCACATAGGGCACCCTCGTCCCGCGGACCAGCAGCCGGTGGGTGTTCACCGCATATGGAGTACATGTCAGCAGCGTTACCAGATCCTTGTCTTCCTCCGGCTGCAGAAGAGATAGCTCTTCCGGCAGGATCACCTCGATCTGATCCACCTCATATGCCAGTGTCTGATCAAGTACATGAATATAAAACTGATCTCCGGCTTCCATCTCATCCAGCCGGGTAAACAGCTCCGCGCTGGGCAGACCGCGATGCGCACTGATGACGGAATGCCGGTTCTCCCCGCCAATGGGAAGTGCTGTCATCTCCAGATGTCCGGCGCCTTCCGCCAGCACTTCTTCACTTGTGCCGTGATAGATGGGAAGGTAGACGTCAATCTTCGGGATATCGATATATCCCATCACACCATCGCCGTCCACATTCAATACTTCTTCGTAATTATCCGGAAGGACATAGCCGCTCCCCATGATAAACGGATCGTGTACCGGATCTCCGGCGAGGTTCTCGTTGTACACCACAGCCTCCTGCCACGCAGCATCTATTTCCGCCTGGTCCATCTCATTTACCTTCGCCTGATAGGTATGGATCACTTCCGTCTGCTGCCGCTCCGCCAGATAATTACTTATCGCCGGATAAAGGAAAATCCCGGCGCCTGCTGCAAAAAGCAGCACGGGCGCCAGGAGTAATAACAGATTTCTTTTTTTCTTTTTCTGTTCTCTTTTCATTGAGTCTAAATCCAATCGAAATACTTAAGGACAGATTATCCTCTCTTCTTTCTCGCTTCCACTACGATCAGAGCAACCGCGCCGCCCATGAGAAGGATACCTGCGATCGTGAAGATCATAGTACCCATGCCGCCGGTTGTCGGGAGCTGGAAGCCTTCGTCTTCATAATTTGTATTATCGACGTCAAGAGATAATGTATTTCCACTTACAGAGACAGAATCTTCACGTAAAGTCGTTCCGCTCGCAGCACTCTCCTGATCCAGAGCACCATCAGGCTCATCATCCACCAAGACGATAACGATACCGTCATCCGGAAGAACATATCCATCCGGAGCCTCCGTCTCTTTCAATGTGTATTCACCAAGATCAATTCCCTTGATGATCAGCTGACCGTTTACAGCTGACAGATCCGTTGTAGTTGCTTCTGTAGCATTTTCTGCTGGACGGTAGACGCCATTACCAAGAGAAACAAATGACATAACTCCGTTTTCGTTGCTTAACTGGAACACTGCTCCCGCAAGCGGATTGCTTTCACCTTTTGCGTATTTCGTCACATCGATTGCATAGGTGTAGACTGTTTCCTCTGTTTCCGTCTTGCTGTCACTGTCCTCATATGGATCATTCGTATATCCAATGAATGCATCGTTTCCAAGATCATCTGCTTCAAAAGCATTTGCATTAACAGTTGCACTATATGTTACATAGATCTTTTCAGAGGTTGGATAAGCAGTTTTTATATCTGTATAATGATTTGTCAGATCAAATTCAAAACCATTTGTAACAGCCGTACTAAGTGTGTAGTATGTGTTTGGAAGCTCTGTTGACTCATCCCCAATAAAAATCTTAATAGATGATGTATCCAATGTAAGCCCTGATGATAACGTATCGCCGATCACAAATCTCGTTACAGTTGCATTTTCCGGATATGATGGGATGTCAACTGTCAGCTTATAGTCAACAACATCACCGATTTTAACGCTCAAGTCGCTGTCTGTAGCCTCTTTTTCAATGTCCGGTGCACTTCCTTTCAGCGCAATAGTAGCACCCTCAACCATCCATTCTTTTTCAGTTTCACTATATGTAATATCTACCTTCGCAGTCATCGGCTGATATACAGCTCCTGACTTTGATGCAAGAACAAGATATTCACCTGCCGGTACTGCCGGACTCAGTGTAGCTGTCTGGTTTGCCATTGTTCCGGTTGCATCCGGAGTTGTGAGAATGTTAGCAGCTTGTACCGCCTTATAGAACGCAGAAAGCTCCGATGCAGTTAAATTCATATACGCCGCTGTCACTTCTCCATTCGTCCCGATATAAGATCCATATGCAGCAGCCCCATCACCTCTGAGCCAAGCCGCCATAGTCTCTGTCCAGTGATATACCGGTTCTACGGGCTGCTGCGTCTCACTATCAAAATTAATATCAATAACTTTGTATGCATTGAGCGTTGCACCATTATCTGTCGCCATACCTTCTACAGTAATAGTCCCTGTAGAAGTAATAACCCCTGTATCCGGGTCAGTTTCAACAGTGGCAAATACTGTCATGCTCATTGACAGCATCATCACGACTGCCAGACACAGAGCCATAAGCTTTGAAAACCATGTGTTTCTAAGTTTCGTTTTCATTTAAGTTTTCCTCCTCATTTCTTGCTTTGTTGCTTTTTGAATATGGATTATTTATCCTCAAGGGCGGCCGCGCCGCCCATATTCAACTTTTGATATTGATCAGCGTCTCCGCCGTCTGCGGCGCCTTCCTGCGGCTGCCGTCTGTCTGTTGTGCATGTACCACCAGGTACCGCCTGCTGCCCCGAATGCCATCAGCGCTCCGCCGAGGATCAGGAACATCCGGATACCGATGTTTCCAGAGAATGGAAGTTCACCGGGTTTGTAGTTTCTTACTCGATAATAAGCATTCTCTCCATCAACAAAAGAGTCGCCGTCTTCCGATTTTTCAAAGGCCGGTGTACCTGCTTCATTTACCGCACCCGAAATTTCAAATGCTTTTCCTTCTGTATTATATTTCAGAATCCACTGGCCATCAGGAAGAACATACCCATCGGGTGCCTGATACTCAACCAGTCTGTATTTCGCATTAATTTCCAGATCTTCAAAGCTTACAAGTCCGGTATCTTGAGCAGATATTGTAGTTTTTACCATTGTCCAACAGCCATTTGTACTGTCACTGGTAAGATTTCCATCTTTGCCTACCTTCAGCACATCCTTTGAATGATCGTGTCCTTCTGTTTCACAATCCAGTTTATAAAGTCCAAATGCTGCGCCATCAAGAGCAGCATCCTCGCCATCTGTTTTCTGGAACTGGAAATCTGCTGTCGGTACATAAGTATTGGTGAAGGCAACATTTACACTGCCGCTGTCACTGATTGTAATCGCACTGGTTTCCTTCCCGTCCTGCTCTTCTCCGCTGTCAAGCTGCCAGGTAGTGGTATAGATCTTGCCTTCTACCTCACCTTCCGTAATCTGAATCTTAGCTCCTGCGGGAAGCATCTTAATCGTAATGCTTTCCCCGTCCGAAAGGGTGACGATTGCCTGTCCATTCGTAAATGTAACTTTCCCTTCAGCAGGCGTTCCATTCCTCTCAAAGTCGTAAGAACCTGTCAATGGCATTCCGTTTGCAGTCCCTTTCAGTGTAAAGGTAAACTCATCACCTGTATTGCCTGCCGGTGCATTTTTTACCTCCTTGCTGATCGTCAGGCTCCGGCTTCTCTCATTCTCTACACGCACAAGCGTAGTGCCAGAGAAAAGCTTTGTAATATCTCTCTCACCCAGAGGTTGTTTTAGGCCATCCCCTTGGCCATGTTCCTGGCATTGCCTGATCTGCAGTCTGGACCAGCCCACGTCTGTTCCAAGAGTCAGCGTATCTACGCTGACTGCCTCAGTGCCATCTGTCGGTCCATAGTCCAGCGCCGCATGAGCATTGGCGTATTGAAGATGCATTGCATTATCCCAATCATAACTATCTTCTGTCCAATTAAAACTTCCCGCTTTATTAAAACCATCAAACTCGCCGCTTCCTAAGGTCGCCTTGATTTGATTCAGTGTGGTGTCTACTTTGTCGTCGGCCGCAAACTGCACCATGCTTCTGACGATAGATCCCACACCTTTCAGAACGGTAATTCCATCGCCTTCCACGCCGGCATCTGCATACACACCTGTATCGTCTACGACAATATGTACCGCATTTTCATTCCTTACATATCCTTCCGGTGCTTCACCTTCTATCAGGTAATATTCTCCTTCTTCCAGAATACCTTTGTCAGTCGTCGGGAATACACCGCCGCCGTTTAGACGGAAAGTATCATCCTCTATATTCATAGTGGTACGGCTGTCATACGGCTGTTCGCCAGATTTAATAGTAACATTACCATCGTTATCTACGTTTACCTGGTCTTTCTTATATAAAGAAAAATCAACCTCGTTCAACGGCTTCCCCGCATCGTCTACTTTCTGGATCAGGAGACGGTTTTTAATGTTCGGTACGTAAAGATTCACAGAGAATACACGGCTAAACTGTCTGTCTTTATCTTGTGCCTCTGGCTCTATACGCCATGTGTTATCCTGGCTGATCTGATCCAGACTGTTCGCAGTACTGTAATAATATGCGACTGTATATTTAGCATTCCCTTCATTTTTACAAATATGGTAATATGTCTGAATGTCTCCGGGCAGATTATCAACTTCTACCTGATAAGAACCGCTGCTTCCCAGCTGGAAAACATAAGGATTGTTCTTAACTGCTGTTTCCACCGCTTCCCAACGACTTTCAGGCGTATTGCCCGGCTGTGTAACTGTCCAGCCGTCCAATGGATTCCCGTATACCGGATACCAGTTTCCATTCCCCTGGTTCTGATAAACCACAGCGAACATCAACGGTGTCTCATCATCTGTACTTAAATCTATGGTTATATTCGGATTATCTGCATTTTGAAGTATTTTAGGTGCTGTTGCCGTTACTTTCGACATGGCATAAGCGCCCACATCCCACTGATTACAGGAGAGCAGAAGCACTTCGTCGTTCTGTTCAAAGAACCGGAGTTCCAGATCGCCATTCGAACGATACCCTTTCGGAACTTCCGTTTCACTCAGAACCAGATCCGGATCATCCTCTCCCTCACCAATATTCTTATAATTATCATAAAGTTCTGCTATTGTAATGGGAAAATAATTACCGTTCTGATCTTTTTTCTGAAAAACAAATTCTCCATTCGCCCCGGTAGTTCCGGTCGCGATTGGATTACTTTTATTAGTATCATTCGCTGCATATAATGTAAATTCCGCATTCGGAACCGCATCACCTGTCTGGTCTACCTTAATTACTGAACTCTCCGGAATCGTAACCAGGTTATATTTCAAACTCATGTTAGAGTCTGTATTTCCTCTCTCTAAATAGAAGAAATCTAACGTATGATAAGAATTGTCGGGTAAGGTGTTGCTGCTATACTCCAACAAATGACCTAAACTCTCGTCTTGTAATCTGTTATTAATCCAAATTTCTCCAGTATCAAAATTAATCTTCACAGACGCCGCATCGTGAATACCGCCCAGGTCTGCTACAAGCGTATTGTCAATGAATATCCATACATCATCATCACCACTGAATTCATATATCACATCTGTAAGTCTATCCTCTGATGTATGACCGCCAAACTGCTGAACGAATCTGGTGGACATTGTCATGCCAAAATAATGATTGATAATCTGATTTGTAGATTTTATATCATTGTTCATTGTAATCCCATTCTGGCCTGAATCACTAAAGACCTCTGCACCTGTATCAAATGGGAAAAACTGTCCATCCTTAGAACCTCCTCCGGCTTTTACGGCTTTCTGATTATATAAGATGAATTCGTTGGCATCCTCGTCAAATTCTGCAAAGTTACTCTGACTATTATAGTAGTAATATCCTTTATCATCTACCTGAAGAAGCCCGCCGACATCTGTAAACGATGCTTTTCCGTCATGCGCCACGCGGGGATCAAAAAGGTAGTTAAGGGATTCGCCGCCTAAAACCTTACTATTTAACTGTGGATAGTCATTTACAAGTTTATCCTCTACAATTCCAGTACGAGGGCCATGCCCCTCTCCTGTCCAATGATTAACATTTCCCTTATCCAAGGGTGCACTCTCGGGCGTCTGCCCCATACCGCCACCGAATTGAAATACATGCCCGGAATTAATCCCGGTTTCTCCTTTGTTTCCATCGCCGGTATCATCGCTGTCGTCTCGGGTTGTAAGCCAATAGTCAAACAGATTTATGGTTGTTCCGTTTGGAGAAAGGCCGATAACCTTATTGGCATTCAGATTCTCCTCGCTTGCATACGTCTCCGCCCCGCTGAGTTCTACCTTCACCTCTATTGGCGCAGTTCCCTCCACAAAGCTATACGTTCCATCCACAGTTGCCGTTACGGTCACGTCGCCGCTCCAGATTCCCTCCTCCGGTATAGCGGACAGATCCCAGGTAAGCGCTGCCGTCTTCTCGCTTCCGTCTGACAGCGTCAGCTCGACCTCTTTAGGAAGCATCTCAAGGAGCGCATCCTGTGTCAGCGGATTCTCCTCGCTGGCGCCAGGTACTCCCAGTCCCCATACGTTCTCTGTGTTCTGAAGGACTCCGCCTTCATCGATCCAGTTCCATCCTGTGATCTGTACGGTGTTCTCTTCCTCATCTGTATTCTCTGCCGGCTGACTGCCGCTGTTCGTTTGTTCGCTGGAAGGTTCGTTTTTGCCGGTTTCTTTCATCCCGGTCTCATCTGTGTCGGATGCATCTTCTGTAACTGTAGTATCTTCCTCATCAGTTGTACTGTCTGTACCGGTTATCTCAGATGTATCTTCCGAGCCGCAGATATCGCACACGTAAGTGCACGGCGTGCCCGCTTCTTCATCGAAGCCGCATTCATCCGTGTGTGCCGGATGGTGCTCGCACAGCCCTTCACTGCCGGACTCTGTTCTCTCCTTCCCGGACGGTTCGCCGGTTTCATCCGCCAGCGCAGACATTCCGCTGGATGTGCAGACAAGCATCAATGCAAGCAGCCCTGCGAGAACACGTCCTTTTCTCTTGCTCATTTTCCTATCACCCCTTTGATTCTTTCCCGGTATTTCCGCCATGTGCAACGTTTTGTTGCGCGCTATGGGGCACCGTTCCAGAGTTAGTCTTTTCTGGAAAATATTACCACTTTTTAAAAAATAAGTAAATACACCAATCCGAAAATTCATAAAAGAAATGGATTGTTACTGTTTACAGAATATTTTTACTATTTTTAATATTTTCGGCCTGTCCGGTCCTGTTCCGGTACATATGCCATGCACGTTTCCGGAAGGCTTATTTTTATTAGGACTTTTTCCTATATTTTTCCTTTTATTTTCAAAATTTTTAAACAAAAATGTAGAATTTTTTTCTGATGAAATGTATAATTAGAGAATAGTAAGTATGAAAGAGAGGGCTCATTATGAAACAGAATAACATGTTAGCTATGATCTTAGCCGGCGGCCGCGGATCTCGTCTGCATGATCTGACCAAAAAAGTCGCTAAACCGGCTGTATCATATGGCGGAAAATACCGTATCATCGATTTTCCGCTCAGCAACTGTGCGAACAGCGGCATTGACGTGGTCGGTGTTTTGACGCAGTACGAATCTGTTCTCCTGAACAGCTATGTCGCAGCCGGACGCCGCTGGGGTCTGGACGCTAAGGACAGCGGAGTATTCGTACTTCCGCCCCGTGAGAAATCAGACGCGGACCTGAACGTTTACCGCGGTACCGCTGATGCGATCTCACAGAATATCGATTTTATCGATACATACTCACCGGAGTATCTTCTCATCCTCTCCGGCGACCACATTTACAAGATGAATTACGCGAAGATGCTGGCGTACCACAAGGAGACCCAGTCCGACGCGACCATCGCCGTTATCGAGGTTCCGATGAAGGAAGCGAGCCGTTTCGGCATCATGAATGCGAATGAGACCGGACGGATCGTTGAGTTCGAGGAGAAACCGGAGCATCCGAAGAGCAACCTGGCATCCATGGGCATCTACATTTTCAACTGGAAGACCCTGCGCAAGATGCTTCAGGCGGATATGAAGGATCCGGATTCTTCACACGACTTCGGCAAGGACATCATCCCGACGCTCCTGAATGAAGGGAAAAATGTATACGCTTACAAGTTCAAAGGCTACTGGAAAGATGTCGGAACGATCGATTCTCTCTGGGAGGCAAATATGGACCTGCTCAGCAAGAACAATGAGCTGGATCTGAACGACCCGACCTGGAAGATCTACACCGAGGATGTAACCGCACTTCCGCAGTACATCGGCGCGGACGCTGTTGTGAACAGAGCATTTATCACTCAGGGCTGTGTGATCGACGGTGAAGTCCGCAATTCTGTCCTCTTTACGAACGCCAAAGTCGCAGCCGGCGCGAAAGTCATCGACAGCGTGCTGATGCCGGGCGCAGAAGTTGAGGAAGGCGCTGTTGTAACCCGCGCGCTTGTAGCCGACGGCATCAAGATCGGAAAGAACGCCGTAGTCGGCAGCGCTGACAGCCCGAACATTGAACTGGTCGCAAAACGTGTAAAGGGGGATGAATAATATGTATAAGGCATTTGGTATTGTGAACTTTGCCGGAAATCACATCAGGGTAGACGGTCTGCAGGAATACCGCCCCGTAGGCGCATGCTCATTCCTCGGACGTTACCGCATCATTGATTTTCCGATCTCTAATATGAGCAACAGCGGCATCGACAACATCCAGGTCTATGTCCGCCAGAAACCGCGTTCCCTGACCGAGCACCTCGGCACCGGACGCCACTACAACATCAACTCCAAGCGCGGCAAGCTGAACATCATGTACACCGAGTCCGCACAGGTAGGCGATATCTACAGCACAGACGTGGAAGCCTACATGGAGAGCCTGGACTGCATCGAGCGGCTCCCGCAGCCGTATGTAGTGATCGCACCGAGCTACATGATCTACACCGCAGACTACAGCGAGTTCCTGAACGAGCACATAGAGTCCGGCGCAGACATTTCCATGATGTATCATTCCGTTGACAATGCGAAGGATGCATTCCTCTCATGCGATACGCTGAACATTAACAAGCAGAAGGGCGTGCTCTCCATCGAGCCGAACCGCGGCAATGCGAAGAACCGGAACATCTCCATGGATACATACGTAATGTCCAAAGAGCTCTTCCTCGACCTCGTGAAGAAAGCGCACAAGACATCCTCCATGTATACCTTCGCCGACATCCTGAACGAAGTGTGCGAGGAACTGGATATCCGCGCGATCCCGCACAGAGGATACTTCGCGGCAGTTACAGACTTCAAGAGCTACTACGATGCGAACATGTCACTCATCGACCTGAAGAACGCATCCAACCTCTTCAGTTCTGACTGGCCGATCTACACACGCACGAACGACTCCTGCCCGACCCAGTACTTCGACGACAGCGAAGTGATCTCTTCCGTAGTTTCCAACGGCTGCCTCATCGACGGAAGCGTTGAGAACTCCATCATCGGAAGAGGATGCACCATCAAACCGGGCGCCATCGTAAAGAACTGCGTGATCTCCGCAGACGTTGTGATCGGAAAAGGCGTACATATCGAAAACATGGTAGTCGACAAACACGCGAGAGTGATCCGCGGCAAGAGGATCATCGCAGCACCGGAGAAACCGGGCTACGTAAAACGCGGCGACACCCTGTAAGATATCAAAACACGACAGATTCAAAATCACTCATAATGAGCAGCGGGGCTGCCGGATCTCAGATGATCCGGCAGCCCCGCTCTTTTCGCATTTTATGATTATCTCTCGGCCTTATAGTAGTTGATAAGGCATCCGTCCAGTATGATCTGCCGCTCTGCGTCGGTCAGGTCTCCGAGCCGGAAGCTGATCTCTTTCAGTTCGTCTCCGACTACATATGCTTTGATCACGTCCGCTTTTTCTTCCACGGCTTTTCTCACATCCGGCACGAAGATGTAATCTCCGTTTTTGAATGAGAGATGCTCATGATCCTCATCGGTAAGGAACGGAAGCATTCCCCAGTTAATGAGGTTGGAGCGGTAACGCTTTGTCGCGTACTCGATGGCAATGTTCGCCCAGCCGCCGAGGACCTTCTGGCAGGATGCAGCCTGCTCGCGGGCGGAACCGTCGCCCGGCTTCACAGCGAAGATGGTACTTCCCACGCCGATATTTCCTTTGCCCACTTCCGGATACGTCTTCTGGATCGTAGCCATGACCGGCTTCAGTTCTTCCAGTGCATCGAGAGGACATGTGCCTGCCTCAATGGCTTTCTGTGCTTTCTGCACTTCTTTTGCCCGTCCCACGTATGCCGGATCTTTTCTGGAGAGTGCGAACTCTGCCAGTCCCAGCGGGTTGGAGCGGTAGGATGAAGTCTCGCCTGACGGGATGAGCTCGTCCGTTGTTGTGACCGGATCGTGGATCTCGGATACGACTTTCACGATCAGGTTCTCCGGCAGGGCTGACATTTCCGGCCAGTCCTTGATGTTCGGTCCGAACTGGATCTCCACATCCGGATCCGCCACGCCGTGGCTGTCAAATACGCGGTTCGCGTAAATGTTGCTGTCGAAATGATATTTCTGTCCTTTGTATTCCACATCCATGGCTGTCGCCGGTGTGAGGAATCCTTTGTTCGCCGCCGTCGCTGCGATGGAACGTGCGTCCATGAGCGCCACGGAAGAGATCTGTCCGCTCTGGAGCTTGCTGCCCTCGCGGTTCGGGAAGTTTCTCGTCGTGTGGCGGATAGACAGGGCATTGTTCGCCGGGGTGTCGCCCGCGCCGAAGCACGGTCCGCAGAACGCCGTCTTCACAACGGTTCCGGCTTCCATAAGGTCAGCCACCGCGCCGTTCTTCACCAGTTCCATATAGACCGGCATACTTGCCGGATATACGCTGAATGTAAATGCATCGGAGCCGATGTTGTGTCCTTTGATGATATCGGCCGCCGCGCAGATATTTTCAAATCCGCCGCCCGCGCATCCCGCGATGATGCCCTGCTCTACATAGAGCTTTCCATCGCGGATCTTGTCCTGAAGGGAATACTCTACCGCACCGTCCAGGCTCACCAGCGCCTTCTGCTCTACATCATGGAGGATATCTTTCAGGTTTGCATTTACCTCGTCGATGGTGTATACATTGCTCGGATGGAACGGCATGGCGATCATCGGTCTGATCTCGCTTAAGTTCACGTATACGCATCCGTCGTAGTATGTACATGCGCCCGGGTTCAGTTCTTTGTAGTCGTCTTTTCTGCCGTGGATCTCATAGAACTCTTCGATCTTCTCATCCGTTGTCCAGATGGAGGACAGGCAGGTCGTCTCTGTGGTCATAACGTCCACGCCGATACGGAAGTCTGCGCTCAGCTTCTTCACGCCCGGTCCGACGAACTCCATGACTTTATTATTGACATAACCGTTTTTAAATACCGCTCCGATGATCGCAAGTGCAACGTCCTGAGGACCTACGCCCTTCACCGGCTCGCCGTCCAGATAGATGGCGATCACGCCCGGCATTTTGATATCATATGTCTTGTTGAGAAGCTGCTTTACAAGCTCCGGTCCGCCTTCTCCCATAGCCATGGTTCCAAGCGCCCCATAACGTGTATGGCTGTCAGATCCGAGGATCATCTTACCGCCGCCGGCAAGCATCTCACGGGCATACTGGTGGATGACTGCCTGATGAGGCGGAACATAGACGCCGCCGTATTTCTTCGCGCAGGTCAGTCCGAACATGTGGTCATCCTCATTGATCGTACCGCCGACTGCGCAGAGGCTGTTGTGGCAGTTCGTCAGCACATAGGGGATCGGGAATTTCTGAAGCCCTGAAGCGCGCGCTGTCTGGATAATGCCGACAAATGTGATGTCATGAGACGTCAGCTTGTCGAATTTAATCTGAAGGTTCTGCATGTTGCCGGAAGTGTTGTGCGCGTTTAAGATGCCGTATGCCATCGTGTTCTTCGCAGCCTCTTCCTTAGAGAGCGGAACCTGTACATTTCCTGTATCTTCTACAATCTCGGTACCGTTTAAGAGGTAGACGCCGTTGTCATATAACTTGATCATGTAATCCTCCTTCTTGAATCAGAATCATATACTCAACAGGGCTATTTTATCACATTTCCAGGAAGGAGTAAAATATCTTTTTCTGGTGTTCTTATCCGCTCTGTGTTATCATGTATAAAAGCATTATATTTCCAGCATGTTCTATTCTTAAGCGGCAGTGCTGTCCGCATCAAAAGTTCTATTACATTCAGGAAAATCTCAATGCTTTTAATTCCCTATTAACAGCAGAGAGATTATGGATGCGGGAGCATGACAGCGGAGTAGATAGCGCCGCCTGATATTCTGACAGCATCAGTCTCTTTGCACCACATTTTCATAAGGAGGCTGAAACATGACAAAAGAAACAAAAGCGGCTATAACAGACAATTCAGGTGCAAAACAGGTACAAAACGTACCATCCGTAACGACCGCAGCGCCAGTCAACCGGACGTATAAGTCCACCCTGTTCATCATGCTGTTCCAGGATAAGAACAACCTGCTGGAGCTGTACAACGCAGTAAGCGGAAAACATTATACCGATCCGGAAGTCCTGGAGATCAACACCCTGGAAAACGCGATCTACATGACAGTGAAGAACGATGTTTCTTTCCTGATCGACGGGCGGCTCTCCCTGTACGAGCACCAGTCCACCTATAACCCGAACTTACCCTTAAGGTTCCTGATCTACATTGCAAAGCTGTATTCAAGGATGACGCGGAATGCAAACCTGTACGGAACAAAAGTGATCCGGATCCCGCCGCCGGAGTTCCTTATCTTCTACAATGGGAAGGAAGAACTGCCGGATCGGACCGTATTGAACCTGTCGGACATGTATGAGAAGGAAGATCCACATGCAGGACTGGAACTCTCGGCAGTGATGCTGAACATTTCAGGGGAGCACAACCAGAAACTGAAAGAAGCCTGCAGGACGCTCAGGGAATACTCTATCTATACGGACAAGGTTCGGAAGTATGTAGGTGAACTCGAGCTCGCAGATGCAGTGGAGCGGGCGATCCGGGAGTGTATCGCAGAAGGCGTGCTGAAGGACTTTCTGGAAAAGCACAGAGCGGAGGCGAAGGAAATGAGTATATTCGAATATGACCAGGAAAAGCATATACGGCAGGAGCGGGAAGAAGCCTGGGCGGACGGGCACAGCGCCGGTGTGGAGGAAGCCCGCCTTTCTATGATCATACAAATGCTTAAAAATGGAATGAGCGAGGAAGATATTTCCCGCATAGCTGGTGCATCAGAAAAAGAGATAAAGGACGCCAAAAGTATATCTTAGCATAGCAAATTATAAAGCCGCTGTATGGGCACAGCGCTGATGTGGGGACAGCCCGCCGCATGAATGCGGCGGGCTGTCCCACTTTGCATTTTCTTTTTTCACAATTGACGTATTTATCACTTTTCTTTATACATCCTCCGGTACGCCTGGTAGATCCTGGACTCTGTCACCCCGCGGATCACATTTGCCGCGCAGCGGCGGAGCGCCGTCCCGTCCAGCTCGCCGGACTTCAGTTTTGCCCTCAGTTCCCGGACCACGCCTTTCCCGCCCGGCATGATCAGATCATTGCCGGCCTCGATCGCCGCGCTGTGGCTTCCCAGGCCTTTGCCGGTGGCGAACCAGTCGGTCATCACCAGGCCGTCGAATCCCCATTCGTTCCGCAGCACTTTCGTGAGCAGTTCATAACTGTTGTTTACGTACGTACCGTTGACTTTGTTGTAGCTGGTCATGAGCGCCCGCGCATGGCCTTCCTGCACCGCGATGCGGAAGCCCCGCAGGTAGATTTCCCGGAGGGCCCGCTCATTTACATTGGCGTTCGTGCGGTTGCGGTTGTCCTCCTGATTGTTGCAGCAGAAATGCTTGATCGTCACGAAGCAGCCCCGGTGGGACTGCACGCCCCGGCTCATGGCCGCCGCCATCTTCCCTGTCAGGAGCGGATCTTCCGAATAATACTCGAAGTTGCGCCCGCACAGCGGATTCCGGTGGATGTTCATGCCCGGAGCCAGCCAGTAGGTGACGCCATAGCGCTCCATCTCTTTGCCGACCGCATCGCCGACCCGCTCAACCAGCTTCGTATTCCAGGTCTGGGCGAGCGCCAGCCCCACCGGAAATGCCGTGGTGAACTGGTAGACGCAGGGCTGTCTGTCCGGATCGCCGAACATGACCTTCTGGACCGGATCCGGCAGGTATTTAAGCGCGGACAGCATCGGTTCCGCCGCTTTGACATTCCCGCTTCTTGTAACAGTGGATACTTTCTGCAGGCGTAGCCCGGCCGGGCCGTCCGCCAGACAGACATTGGGCAGTCCCTTTTCGATAAAGGCGCCCGTTGTGTAGCCGGCCGATCCCATCGCATCGAAGAAACGCGGGCCGTTTCCGACCATCCCTGTACCGGCGACGACCTCGCACAGCTCTTCTGTTGAAAGTACGTCAAGCACCGCGTCTGACACGGGCGACTCGTAGATCTTCGGATCCCGGTATTCGCATACTTCCGTCTCAAATGCAGGCGCCGGCACCGGGATGCGCAGAAGGTCTGCATCCTGGGCCTCCGCCGCGTCTTTCTCCTCATTCGTATCTTTGAGCGCGGGCGGATCCATTTCCCGGACTTCCAGCACCGTCCGGCTCACGTTCGTGCACTGCTCCACGACCGCCTCGCCGTCCAGGACGAGGGCCGCCACTGCCTCCGTATCTCTGGACGAAGCGCCCAGCCTCAGGATATAATCCCCGGCTTCCAGCACCCAGGCCGCATCCGCTTCCCGGTAGGACGCCAGATCTTTCATATCAAAGCTCAGGACAATGGTCTCTGTCCCGCCCGGCGCGATCACACCGGTCTTGGCAAACGCCGCCAGCCGCTGGTATTCTTTGGCCATTCCGGTCTGCGGACAGCTGGCATAGAGCTGGACCACTTCTTTTCCGGAATACGTCGAACCGGTATTGGTCACATTTGCACGGACCATCACTTTCGTCCCGACCAGTTCCACATTTTCCTTCTCAATAGAAAATGTAGTGTAGGACAGGCCGTACCCGAAAGGATAGCGCGGCTCCACATCGTAGCTGTCGAAATAGCGGTAGCCCACATAGATCCCTTCCCGGTAATATTCCTCATCCAGATCGCCGTTCAGGTAGCTGTAATCCATGGCGAACGGGATATCTTTGTAGTCTTTCGGCCAGGTGTCGACCGTTTTCGCGGACGGGACGGATTTCCCCGTGATCAGGTCCGCAAATGCGCGGCCGCCTTCCATTCCCTGCTGGGCAAAATATATGACCGCATTGATGCCTTCGATCTCATCCAGGAAGCTGAGGTCGAACACGGAACCCACGTTGACTGCCACGATGAATTTCTCATAACTTGCCGCGCAGAGCGCGATATTTTCTTTCTCAATATCAGAGAGCGAATACTCGAAGCTCTTCAGCTTCCGGTCCGCTCCCTCGCCCGCCTGGCGGGCGATCACATAGATGCACGTATCCGTGTCGGATCTCATGATGTCGCCCAGGGTGACCGGCTGCCCGAAGGGGTACTGGTAGGGGCTGGCCATAATGTTGGCGATATCGAGCTTCAAAAGCCCCTGCCGGAACTTCCTCGTATAAGCCGCCTCGCCCACACGGTAGGCCTCGGCGTAATCTTCGATCCAGTGATCCGTCGTCACGGTAAATCCGGCCGCTTCCATTCCCTCCCGGATCGTGACCGCGTGCCGCTCGTGCACTTCGCCCGAGCCGGTGCCGCCTTTGATCGTCATGCCGGCGCCCGCCCCGTAGAGCGCAATCTTCCCCGGTGTAAGCGGCAGGGTGCCGTCATTTTCCAGAAGGACGATCCCCTCCAGCGCCGCCTCGTAGGCTACCCGGGCATTCTCTTTTTCCAGGGCTGTCACTTCATCCGTAAATGCAGCCTTGTTGCGGACTTTCATCTTCATTTCAGCATCTCATCCTTTCTTGCAAGGATCGCTTCAACCGCCGCGCACGCCGGGCAGTCGCAGTATTTCGCGCCCGCTGCCTGGATCTCTTTTGCGTGGGCCGCCACTTCCTTCGTCTTCTCCGGTCCGAATACCTGCGCGCCGCCGTCGGACTCCGCGAATGCGATCAGCATTTCAATGGGCATGATATCGCCTTCCAGCTCGGCGATGTATTTTTCCGTCGCCGCCGCCTCATTTTCCGTATCAAGGGCGTCAAGCCACGCCTGGCCGGCCGCCTTCGCCTCCGCGCTGCAGGAGAAAGCCTCCATCATCTCGTGTGTCTTCTGAACTGCATAGTCACGTACTTCCTTGGTCATAACAGAATCCTTCCTTTCTTTGATTGATTTATATAATGTGTGTCCACATTTACTGTATCCCGAGCGACGCCAGCTTCAGGTCTTCATCAAAGGCAAATGTATAGCGGATATCCACATTTTCATAGGACGCCGCCACATACGCCACCGCCGCTGTCTTGCCGCGCTGGTTCACTTCCGTCGTTGTGATGCTGTCAACGTCCTGAAAAGCGCCCCAGTCTTCCGATACCCTGGCCTTCGCCTCGTCCATCCGCTCCTGGTTCATGATGTCCGCCATCTCATCCACGGCCATCGCCCTGAGCCCTTCGTAATCCTCGGCATTGATGTAATCGATCACCTGTCCGGCCAGCGCCTCCACCTCCGCCTTGTCGAATATACTGCTCTCCGACAGATCCTTGTTCTTCGGCATGGCGAAATAGATCGCCGTTGCCGCCACCACAACAAAGATAATGGAGATGATAATGCTGATCTTTTTCTTCCTGTCTGTTTTCATCGTAAAATCCACCTTGTAAATTATGCTGCTTCTATTATAGCTGACTGCGGGGGAAAACGGAAGAATTTTCGTCTCTCTCTTCCTGAAACAGCCAGTCCGCTATATTATAAATCTCAATACCCTCGCGGCTATATCGGGGATGCCGTGTCCGGGCGATGATCTTCTTGGGATAAGCATCCCGGATCTGCAGTAATGGGGAGCATTCTCTCTCAAGAGTTTTCTAATCCGTAATATTATCACTGACCTGGATATATATTTTTTCACTCCCTCTCTGCGCCACAAAACCAATCTCTTTTTGGTATAATTTCCCCACATACACGTCATATCCCCGGCGGAGCAGTTCAAGGCAGACCAGATTCTCATACACTCTGCCGTAATCCATATTTCTGCTGCCCAGAACAGCATTCCGGATGCCAGCATCACTATGAAAGAAATCGGTTTCAAAAATGTAAAAATTTTTATTTTTCGAAAACGTTTTTGCATCTAAAATAGAAAACAGCCCGTAAACACTGAGTTTACGGGCTGTGAGAGCTCCCCCTGTTGGACTTGAACCAACGACACTTCGGTTAACAGCCGAATGCTCTACCGACTGAGCTAAGGAGGATCATTTAATTTTGCAGGGCATGCGCCCTATGGAAGCAGATAAACAAAAAGCCACTTTTATGCAAGCATAAGTGGACTTTTGTTTACCTGCTTCCGCAGTGCTTATTGCTGACGTGGAGAATACGAGAGTCGAACTCGTGACCTCCTGCTTGCAAGGCAGGCGCTCTCCCAACTGAGCTAATCCCCCGGAAATGGTGTTCTCTCCTGAGAACTTTTATAAAATACCATATTTCCGTGGGGATGTCAATATATTTCAGCTAATTTCAGAATCCGAGCAGGCACAGCAGCAGCGGATTGGTATTGTACAGGAACTGAAGGACGCTGCTCTTCTCTACCATTTCGAAGCAGGCTGATCCTGCCGCTGTTGAGTACGCCAGCGTCATGACCAGGAATCCGACCCAGACGATAACGAGCGCGAGCACCAGGCCGAGCGCGCCTCCGGCGAAGCGGTTGATCAGTCCCAGCACCGGCAGTTCTCCGATGATATTTACCGCAAACATCAGCGCCTTTACGATGATGATCGCCAGCAGAAATGTGACAAGGAACGAGATCAGTTTTAACACAAGCCTTGCCATATAGGCCGCCACGTAATGCGGGAAGTCCTGCACGCCCAGTTCACCGTAGATGGTGCTGTTGTTATTCTCCATAAGCTGATCTTTCAGGAACTGGGGCAGGGGCGCATTCTCGATCTCCGTGATCTGGACATCCTGCGGGATCTCACCGATCACATTCAGGATATCATCCACGGTCAGGCCAATCAGATCCCAGTCCAGCTCATTCAGGTTTTCCAGCTGTTCCCGCGATAAATCTTCCAGCGGCGTGCCGCTCACATCATAGCCGGCCAGCTGTTCTTCGGTTATATCCGGTATGAACGCCTCTACGACTCTTGTTTCGATATAGTCATCCACCGGCGTGTACTCTGAAAGCGCATCCGCCACAAGCGGTGACAGGAACAGGACGATCACAAGTGTGAGCACGGTGGACAGCAGCGATATCCCGAGTTTCAGGAATCCTCTGACATATCCCACTACAATGCATACAATAAAAACAGTTGCAACGATTATTAAAAGCCAGTTATTCATAATGTCTCCTACTTCGTCAGATAAACTACTCTAAGCTCATCGACGCTCATCACATAGTATCTGTTTATGCCTAATGCGGGGAATATCTCCTGCGCTTCGACCGCAAGTTCTCCTGCATATTTGATGATCCCGGTTGCTGTTGCGATACAGCACTGGTCTCCGTCATACAAGATGATCTCTTCTCCGTCTATTTTGGCGTTGCCGTATTTTCCGGGAAGCTCCCGGCTGATCATCTGCTCGCCGATCCGGTTGTACAGTCTCAGTTCATAACCGGACTTCTGGTCATTCAGAAGGATAAAGCCGATGTACTGATCCGAATGGAACACGCTCTGGATCTCCTGATCCATCGCGATCTGCATATCCGCTTTAGGCGCATCCGTGCCCTTGATGATCTGGAAGCCGCGGTCCGCAACGGCCACAGAACGGTCGCCGCCCATGAAGAAGATCTCCCCGAACACGGTATCATTATAATCCTGTGAAAATACGATATTGTCCGGCTTGTCCTTCCCGGCTTCGCCGAAATTGTAATAAACGAGGCTGGATTTCATACCCGTCCCTGAGACGGAAAGATAAGATACGGCAAGCGTATTTCCGTCATCTGACAGTTCTATCGCCGTCGGATATCCCGTCCGGCCCGGAGAGATCTTAAGTTCTGCAAGGATATTTCCCGCAGCATCGTAAGTGATGATCTCCGGTGTGTTTTCATTTCTCAGGACAACACTGACGATCCCCTGGTCCGACACGGTGATCCTTTCGATCGGAAGCGTGGTCTCGATCTCACCTTTCAGCCCTTCCTCTGAAAATACGAGAATATTGTTGCCGCCGCTGTCCGCAACCACAAACGCTTTCTCTTTTACTACGATGGAAGGATTCTGCAGCTGCGTCGGCTGCATCCAGATTTCCTCATTCTTTTTATTCAGAAATGTCACTCCGTCACGGTTATAGCGCACAACCCCGTCGGCAAACCGCTCAAATCTGCTGGAATCTGTCGTGTTGCTCGGATACTGGTCGGATGTCCTCGCCTTCCCGTACGTCTGGTTCTGCATCAGCAGCAGGGTGCCGCACAGCCCCAGTATCACGAGGATGACGATCGACAGGATATGGCGTATGCTGTTGATCCGCAGCCTGCGTATCGACCTGACAAGGCTGCCCAGATTATCGGGCGGCGTCAGAAGCCGCAGATATCCTTTTTTCTTTTGCGTCATATACGTCCCCTTGTTTCTGATTTTGTCGTCCTGTTGAGTATAGCACGAATTCAGGGTAATAGCAATTTTTGTCCGATATAAATCAGATTCCCGTCGGAAATGCCGTTCATCCGGCAGATCGCATCGACATGATTTACATCTCCGTACATTTTCTTACTGATTATAGCCAGCGTGTCGCCTTCTTCAACAATATATACGCCGTCGCTTCCATTTTCATCCGGGTCATTCTCTTCGGCCGGCTGCCCGGCATCCGGCGCTTCCCCCGGTGTCACCGCCGTAACCGGCGCACTTGCCGCCTGGGTCTCCGGCTCCGTTGAGGCGGACAGCCCGTCTGACGTATCCGATGCATCCGCAGCATCCTGTGCATCCCCGGCATCCGGTGCATCCGCCTCATCTGATTCACCCGCAGTATCCGGTGCGTCAGGTGCATCTGCGCCATCCGGTATGTCTTCCGTGCGGTTCGCATCCGCCAGGGTCTCAAGAGTCGTCTGAACGGACCGCATCCGGTCCGCGCTGTTAAACATGGACACTCCCATAATGATCAGCACGAGCGCCATACAGGCGCCCGCCGCATAGATCAGACCGCCGGACTTCTTCCCTTTCCTGCTCCGTCCGCGTTTTCGAACCAGATCACGAAAGTCCTGTGCAGCTCTGTCTGTAACAGTTTCCGAAGGAAGCACCCCATTTTTTTTTCGACTGGCGATCATATAGTTCTGCATACACGGATTTTTCTCATAATACGTGTAGCGGCCACCGATCTCCATCAGGTCATTCATTTTATGTACAAAATACGTTTCATCTTTCTCCACCGGATCCTTCATGATCAGAACCGTATTATTCTTCGGGAAAGACCTCTTATGCAGCTTCACCGCCGCCCCGTCCGGTTTAAGCGGCGCGCCCGGATGAACGATGAACCAGCCGAGCATCTCCCCGTCATCAAAAAACTGCTTGCAGTCCTCATACCCGTGTTTCCACGTATTATCATCGATCACATAATCCGTGCCGGACATCTTCAGCTCATGCATCTGGACCGCGCCATATATATAGACATAATCACCCGAATCCCCGGACTGCATGTCCCCCACCAGAAAAGCGCCCATCGGAATATTTCCGGCTTTTACACATTTCTCACACAATTGACTAAAAAACGTATCTACATAATCCTCAACATAGATCTTCGGATTGTCGCTCACATTGCCGATCTGCCTGACATTTTTAGGTATTTGTCTCTCCATAACTGCATCCACCTTCCTGTATTCAATATTTCCCCGGCGTCGTAAAGAGAATAGCACAGAGGGAAAGCTGAATTTATCAGTTGGTGTCAGAAGAGTTCGACAAATTCACACAATTCCAAAAAGGGACAGGGTAAAATGTAATCGGGGACGTAGTAAAATTCAATTTTACTACGTCCCCGATTACATTTTAAAAACTATTCTGTAAACTCTTTTACTTTTTCATATATGCTGTCTGCATCCAGCCCGTACTTCTTTATCAGTTCCAGCGCCGGCCCGGACTCGCCGAACACGTCGTTGATGCCGATCTTCAGTACTTTTGTCGGCGCTTTTTCGGAAAGTACGTCGCACACTGCGCTGCCCAGTCCGCCGATGACGGAGTGTTCTTCCACGGTTACGACTCTGCCGGTCTCTTTTGCCGCCGCCAGCACCAGTTCTTCATCCAGCGGTTTGATGGTGTGGATGTTGATGACTTTTGCTTCGATCCCGTCAGCCGCCAGTTTTTCCGCCGCTTCCAGGCAGTTGCATACCGGAAGGCCTGTTGCGATGATGGTCACGTCTTTTCCTTCTCTTAAGACCACGCCTTTTCCGATCACGAATTTATAATCCGGCCGGTCGTTGATCACCGGCACGGCCAGACGCCCGAACCGCATGTATACCGGGCCGTCGAGTTCGTATGCCGCGCGGACCGCCGCTCTTGCCTCTACGTCGTCGGAGGGGCAGATCACGGTCATGCCCGGGATCGTACGCATCAGCGCCAGGTCTTCATTGCACTGGTGGGTGGCGCCGTCTTCGCCGACGGAGATGCCTGCGTGGGTTGCGCCGATCTTGACGTTCAGGTGGGGATATCCGATGGAGTTTCTCACCTGCTCATATGCGCGTCCTGCCGCGAACATGGCAAATGTGCTGGCGAACGGGACCATCCCCGCTGCCGCAAGGCCTGCCGCCACGCCCATCATATTGCTCTCGGCGATTCCACAGTCGATGAAGCGGTCCGGATGTGCCTTCTTGAAGACGCCGGTCTTGGTCGCCGCCGCAAGATCCGCATCAAGTACTACGATGTCTTTATGTTCTGTTCCCAGTTCAGCCAGTGCGTTGCCGTAGCTGTCCCTCGTTGCGATCTTCTTTACATCTGACATAATGCTTCACCTGCCTTTTCCAGATCTTCCATTGCGATCTTGTATTCTTCGTCGTTCGGCGCCTTGCCATGCCATCCCGCCTGGTTCTCCATGAAAGAGACGCCTTTGCCCTTGAGGGTCTTTGCGATGATCGCCGTGGGCTGTCCTTTCACGGTCTTCGCCTCTTTGAACGCCGCGTCGATCTGATCGAAATCATTACCGTCAATGTTGATCACATGGAAATTAAACGCCTCGAACTTCTTATCGATCGGGTACGGAGAGTTGACTTCGCTGATCGCCCCGTCGATCTGAAGGTTATTGTTGTCCACGATCACCACGAGATTGTCCAGTTTCCTGTGCGCTGCCAGCATGGAAGCCTCCCACACCTGGCCTTCCTGGATCTCGCCGTCCCCGAGAAGGGTGTACACTCTGTAATCATCCCCCCGGAGTTTTGCCGCGATCGCCATACCCACAGCCGCCGAGATGCCCTGGCCAAGTGAGCCGGAGGACATGTCCACGCCCGGGATGTGCTTCATATCCGGATGTCCCTGAAGATAGGAACCGGTGTGGCGCAGTGTCTTCAGATCTTCTTTCGGGAAATATCCCCGCTCCGCCAGCACGGAATAGAGCCCCGGCGCCGTATGGCCTTTGGACAGGACGAAACGGTCTCGGTCCGCCTTCTTCGGATCCTTCGGATCGATATTGAGCTCCTCGAAATACAGATACGTAAAGATGTCAGCCGCCGACAGGGATCCGCCTGGATGTCCCGCCTTTGCGCTGTGTACTGACGTCACGATGCCTTTCCGGACCTCGTTTGCAATTTTCATCAGTTTAAGCTTGTCCATTGATTTCTCCTTTTTACTCTCCAAATACTGCGATATAGTCTTCCTGGAATTTTTTGATGCCCGCATCGGTCAGCGGATGGTGTGTCATCTGCTCGATCACCTTGTACGGAACCGTCGCGATGTCCGCTCCTGCCAGCGCGCAGTCTGTGATATGCATCGGGTTGCGGATGCTTGCCGCGATGATCTCTGTCTCGATGCCTGCCACTTCGAAGATCTGTGCGATCTCATTGATCAGGTCCACGCCCCTTACGGAAATGTCATCCAGACGGCCCAGGAACGGTGAAACATATGTAGCGCCTGCCCGTGCAGCCAGAAGCGCCTGGTTTGCGGTAAAGATCAGGGTCACATTCGTCTTCACGCCCTCAGCGGAAAGAACTTTCACCGCTTTGAGCCCTTCTGCAGTCATCGGGATCTTTACGACCATGTTCGGGTGGATCTTAGCGATCTCGCGTCCTTCCCTGATCATGCCCTCCGCATCCGTTGTCGTGGCCTTTACCTCGCCGCTGATCGGTCCGTCCACGATCGATGCGATCTCTGCGATCACTTCTTCGAACACGCGACCCTCTTTCGCGATCAGGGACGGGTTCGTTGTCACGCCGCAGATGACGCCCATATCATTTGCCTTTTTGATATCTTCTACATTTGCTGTGTCAATAAAAAATCTCATTGCTGCTCCTCCTTAAAACTGACCGTTTTTACGTTTCTGACCTCATTATATCCATTAGAAAAACGCCGGTCAACACCGCCGGAAAATATTAATCACACAGCTCATTAAATAAATACGGTTTTCACGACTGTTTTATTTATATTAATTAATATTTAACAGTCACATTCTCCTTGATCCCGCATAATTTAAGGGGTGTATGCAATGCACCCCTCATTATGGTTCAAATATTATTACTAATATTTTCTTGATTTTTATTAATTTTATCTTTTTTCTTACGCTCCGTCCGCGGATAGGACGTCGTTCCTCTCACGACGATCCGGGGCTCGTATTCCACGTGATAGATACTGACCGGTTCGATCTCCGAATATTTCTTCATGCGGGGATCCATTTTTTTAATGATAATGTCGCATGCATCCATCCCTTTATAAATAACGAAATGTTCGATCGTCGTCAGGGAGACTTCCTTCACCTTCGCGAACAGCGTATTGTCGCATCCCATCACCGACATGTCGCCGGGAACTTTGTACTTCGCGTCGTGCAGGGCATCCATGATGCCGAATGCGATCATATCATTCAGCCCGACGATGGCGGTCAGCTCCGGATGTTCCCACAGCAGCTCCTTTGTCAGGTCATAGCCGATCCGGTACTCCGAATCGATCCCCGGGATATCTTTATCCATCTGCTCGTCCGCCGCCTTGATCACCACATGCCCGTCCAGCCCGGCTTTCTGGAATTCCTTAAGGAATCCTTCCACACGTTTGGACCTCTGCTTCTGCCGCACGGTCAGCGGAGGCGCAATGTAGCCCACATCCCGGTGCCCCAGTTCCAGCAGGTGGCGCGCCATAAGGCGGCCCAGCTTGGAATTGTCCAGATCAACCACGTCTACATTCAGCTTCTCGTTCTGGTTATTGACCACGACCACCGGGATCCGCTTTGAGAGCTCCTCCACCCGGTCCATGAAGCACTGGCTGGGATTGCACATGTAGATAAGCCCCTGGGGATTCATGCCGGGGATCATCTTCAGGTAGCGTTCTTCCATCTTCAGATCCCGCTGCGTATTGCATACGAAGATGCCGAACCCTTTTTCCGCCGCCCGGGATTCGATGCCCTGAAGCAGCATCACATAGTAGGGATTGGTGAGATTGGGACTTATGACTACCAGCAGATTTTCCCGCCTCGCCTCTTCCTTGCGCTTCCTGCGCTTCGGAAGTTCATAGCCCAGTTCGGCCGCCGCTTCTTCCACTCTGCGGATCACATCCCTGGAAAACGATACATTATACTTTTTATTGAGGACCATGGATACCGTCGCCTGTGATACCCCGGCCCGCTCCGCCACATCAGAGGACGTCACCTTTTTCCTGCCCATTACAGTTCTGTCCTTCCCTCCAGCGCCCGCAGAAGCGTCACTTCGTCAATGTATTCCAGATCGCCGCCCACGGGCACGCCGCTGGCGATCCGGCTCACTTTGATCCCGGCCGGTTTGATGAGCTTGCTGATATACATGGCCGTCGTCTCGCCCTCCAGGCTGGAATTGGTGGCGATGATCACCTCGTCCACATCCCCCTGGAGCCGCTCCATCAGTTCTTTCAGCCGGATATCCCCCGGTCCGATGCCCAGCATCGGGGAGATGGCTCCGTGAAGCACATGATAGACGCCATTGTATTTCCCGGTTTTCTCGTAAGCCGCCAGATCCCGCGGGGACTCCACCACCATGATCGTCTTATGGTCCCGCTCCGGGTTGCTGCAGATCGGACAAACCTCGGCATCCGTCAGCGTGCAGCACTCCTTACAGTAGCGGACATTCCTGCGCGCGTCCAGAATGGACCTGGCCAGCGACTCCACCTGCTCCTCGGGCATATTGATCACATGGAAAGCCAGCCGCTGCGCGGATTTGCTCCCGATGCCCGGAAGTCTTGAGAACTCTTCGATCAGGCGGCTGATCTCATGACTGTAGTAATCCATCTCAGAACATCCCCGGGATGCCGCCGCCCAGGCCGCCGGTCAGCTTCGACATCGCCGCGCCGCTCTCCTCGTCAACCTTGCGCATGGCTTCATTTACCGCCGCCACGATCAGATCCTGGAGCATCTCGATGTCGTCCGGATCCACTACTTCTTCCGCAAGCTTCACGCCGGTCACCTCGCGCTTACCGGACACGGTCACTTCTACCGCGCCGCCGCCCGCCGTCGCCGTGAATTCCTTCGACTCCAGCTCTTTCTGCTGCTCTTCCATCTGACGCTGCATGCGCTGCGCCTGTTTCATAAGATTCGCCATGTTCCCCGGCATACCGCCGCCCGGGAATCCTCCGCGTTTCGCCATATCTAATCCTCCACTGTTATTTCCATATTAATATTCTGCCCGATATCCACAAATGTATCTTCGAAGCGCCGTCCTTCTTCCACATGGCGGACTTCCACTTCCACTTTTTTCCCGATCCGCTCTTCGATCAGGCGTTCCAGCTCCTGCACATGGTCCTCTCTTCCGACCACACCTGCAGCCAGCGCGTCAGGGAGCACGATCATCAGACGGTTCTCCCCGCCCAGACTTAAGCGGGCTTTCTTCAGATATCCTCTGAGGATCCCCGATGCCTCACTGACGATGGACCGGAAGTTCTTCACCGCTTCCTGTACATCCTCCGGCACCGCCACGGGGATCCCCCTGCTGACCGCCTCAGCTTCGGCATTTCTCCGGGCTTCCGCCCCGCCGTCCGGAGATCCGCCCCGGGTCTGCACCCCGGGCTGTCCCGCCGGCATAACGGCAAATCCCTGTTCCTCGGCCTTGGCCAGCTTCTCTTCCACCGCGCGGATCCGGTCCAGGACAGAATCCTGATCCGTCTCCATGGCCGGCGTACACAGTTTGATGAGCGCCACCTCCAGCAGCACCCGCTTCTGCGTGGCGAACTTCAGCTGGTTCGCAAGCTCCGAGAGGATGCGGATGTACCGGTAGAGCATATCCGGCTCGATCATCTGCGCCTCCTCTTTCAGCTGCGCCATATTTTCCGTGGATACGTCAAGAACATCCTCTATATTATCAGAAGTCTTTACCAGAAGCAAGTTCCGGAGATACCAGGTCAGGTCCGCCGCCAGCTGGGTCAGCTCCCGGCCCTGCATGACCAGGTCGTCCACGATATCCAGCACCCCGGCCACGTCCCGGTCCAGGACTTTCCGAAGCAGCCGGCTGAACACATCCGTGTCCACCGCGCCCAGCACTTCCAGCACATTGTCGTAGGTCAGCTTCTGCCCCAGGTAAAATGCGATGCACTGGTCCAGGATGCTCAGGGCGTCACGCATGGACCCGTCGGCCGCCTTCGCGATATATCGGAGCGCCTTCTCCTCCACGTCCACCTGCTCCGCGGTCATCAGTTCCCTCATCCGGTCCGTGATGGTCTCGATGCTGATCCGTTTGAACTCATAGTGCTGGCACCGGGACATGATGGTCACCGGGATCCGGTTCGCCTCCGTGGTCGCCAGGATGAAGATCACGTACTCCGGCGGCTCCTCCAACGTCTTCAGGAGCGCGTTGAAAGCGCCCGTGGAAAGCATATGGACCTCATCGATGATATAGACCTTATACTTTCCTTCCGTGGGCCGGTAGGTCACTTCCTCCCGGATCTCCCGGATATTGTCCACGCCGTTATTGGAGGCCGCGTCGATCTCGATCACATTCATGGATGTGCCCGCCGCGATGGATCTGCACATGGCGCATTCCCCGCAGGGGCTTCCGTTCACCGGATGCTCGCAGTTGACTGCCTTCGCAAATATTTTCGCCACGGTCGTCTTGCCGGTGCCCCGCGTCCCGCAGAACAGATACGCATGCCCGATCCGGTTCGCCCGGATCTGATTCTGTAAAGTTGTAATGATATGGTCCTGCCCTTTAACGTCCTCGAACTCTGTGGGCCGGAACTTCCTGTAAAGCGCCGTATACGACATTATTCATCTCCAAAGCTGATGCCGGTCATTCTTGCCTCTTTGATCAGCCCGCATTTCGGATCGACGGTCTTCAGCTTGCCTGCCACTTCCTCAAGCGGCACCTTCGTCGTCTCCCCGTTCTTCATCGCTACCATATATCCGTACTTCTCCGCCAGGATCAGCTCCGCCGCCTTCGCGCCCACTCTCGTGGCAAATACGCGATCGTAGGGGCACGGAGAACCGCCTCTCTGGGTGTGGCCCGGGACTGTGATGCGGACTTCCTTGCCGGTCTCTTTCTGGATCTGCTCCGCCACCTCATAAGCAATGGACGGGTATTTCCGCTTCGCCAGCTTCTCTTTATATTCTTTCTTGGACAGTTTCGCGTCCTTCTTAGAGATCGCACCCTCTGCCACCGCCAGGATGGTAAACGGCTTGCCCGCATTGCTGCGGCCTTCGATCACTTTCTTGATGGCCTTGATGTCGTAGGGGATCTCCGGCAGGAGGATGATGTCCGCGCCGCCTGCGATGCCCGCGTGGAGCGTCACGTGTCCTACTTTATGTCCCATAACCTCGATGATGAACACACGGCTGTGTGATGTTGCGGTCGTGTGGATCCGGTCGATGGTGTCCGTGGCAACGTCCACCGCGCTCTGGAACCCGAAAGTCATATCCGTTCCCCAGAGGTCGTTGTCGATGGTCTTCGGAAGTGTGATGACATTGAGCCCTTCCTCCCGGAGCATGTTCGCCGTCTTGTGCGTTCCGTTCCCGCCCAGGATCACCAGGCAGTTCAGGTTCAGCTTGTGGTATGTATGCTTCATCGCCTCAACCTTGTCAAGCCCGTCCTTGTCCGGCACGCGCATCAGCTTGAACGGCTGTCTGGACGTACCCAGGATGGTGCCGCCCCGCGTCAGGATGCCCGAGAAATCTTTGGATGTGAGCATGCTGAAGTCCGCATAGATCAGACCCTTGTACCCGTCTTTAAATCCATAGATCTCCACGTCGCTCCTCTTGGAACAGATCCCTTTCACGACGCCGCGCATCGCCGCATTCAGCGCCTGGCAGTCACCGCCGCTTGTCAACATTCCGATTCTTAACATAGTCCGTTTCCTCCTTACTATCTCTGCCGGCATCCGCTTCTTCCGCCCCGGATCCCCGTCCGGAAAAAAATAAGCAGCCGGGGTTGTCTCGACTGCCTATTATTATACCCTATTTGCTAATTCCATTCAACAGGATTGAAACCTTAAACACGGATCCGTTGTATTCGATCTTCGGGATCCCGTTATATTTTTTACATACATCCAGCACGGACGTGATGCCGATCCCCTTCCGCATCTCCGCTTTCGACGAGAGGAATCTTCCGTCTTCTTTGCGCACGGTCCCCTCATAGGAATTCTCCACCATGACGATCAGTACATCGCCGGTGTGATGGAGCCGGATCTTAATGAACCGTTCTCCCCTCTTCTGCCTCATGCACGCCTCGTAGGCATTTTCCAGAAGATTGCCGAGGATGATGCAGATGTCCGTATCACTGACCGGAAGATGCTTATCCGTCTCCACATGGAGTTCTGTCCGGATCCCCTCATCCTCCGCATTGCCCTTATAATACCCGAGCAGCGCGTCCACCACCGGATTGCCGCTCCACACGCCCGGATCCCTCTGGTCCATAAAGGAAATGCATTTCTCCAGATAGCTGAGGATGTCCCCGCATTTCCCGTCCTTGGCATAGGCTTTGATCGCCAGGAGATGATGCCGCATGTCGTGGCGGAGTTTTGACGTTTCACTGATATGCGCCTGCAGGTTCTCCAGCTGCTTCTGCTGGGCATTGATCTGAGTCTCTGAGATATGAAGCCCCTCCTGGAGCTGGGCGTTCTGGCTCTGGCCGAGCAGCGCCAGCGTGAGGAGCACATATGTACCAAACGTAAGCAGCACCCACATATACGGCACGAACAGGAACTTCTCCCCCGGGAAATCACTGATCACGGTGAACCCCGGCTGCATGAAAAATGCATACATCGTATTCACCATGAACGGGATGAGCCAGGTATAGGACCAGGACTTCAGGAATCCGCTGCAGTCAAGCGCCGGCCGCACCAGTTTCCTGTAAAACAGCATGATCAGCGGGAAGGTGACCGCCGTAACCAACAGCACCGGCCAGACCGGGAAGCCCAGATAAGTCTCCGGCAGATCATCCGACACGAGATAATAAAGGGACGTTGCCAGCAGCGCGATATCATCCGCATAACATTTGACAACACCTGAGATAAACAGGCACTGTCCCAGATTGTAATCCAGCACGATATAAGGGATAAAAAAGCACCCGAACGCCGTGACAACCGTAATAAAGGGCTGGACATAACTGTCCGGCCCGAATATTACATATCCCATGCTGCCGCCGACCGCTACTGCCGCAAATGCTGCAATGGCTGCGACCAGCCGGCCCCAGACGGGTTTCATGATCTTATCTTTAAATGTCCAGTAAAGTATGATAACAACTGTCACGACATAGGCTGCCGCGATAACGAAAAAACTTGGTGTGATATTCATTCCTCTGCTCTCCGGCTCACGTACTCAAACATATAGTTTGCATACGCCTGGGTCACTTCGTGATGCATCGCCCTTGAGATCGGAATGCGCTTGCCGTCCGTCAGGACGAAATCGCGGTCGCCCACCGAAACGATGTAGTCCATGTTCACCATGCAGTTCCGATAGCACCAGAGGAACTGGCTGTACGGCTCCAGAGACGGGGCAAATTTATCGAAAGGCATATAGGAGCGGACCACATTTGACGTCGTATGCACCTGTATGTAATGGTTGTGGTAATCTACATACATAATATCAGTGATCAGGATCCTTGTAAACTGCCGGCCTTCCTTCAGCTCAATGTAATGAAGGAAATTATCATACACTTCTTCGAACCGGTCCATCGCCCCGGCAAGATTCTCGTATGTATACGGCTTCACAAGATAATCAAGTGCCCTCACCTTGAAGGCTTCCACCGCGTGCTCCCTGCTGGCCGTCGTAAAGATGATCTGACAGTTCGCCCACTGCTCACGCACATAGCGGGCAACACGGTCTCCTTCGATCCGGTTCATGAAAATATCGAGAAATACAAGATCGTATTTCTTGTCCTTGATCGCATAGAGAAATTTCTGTTCATTATCGAACTGATCGATCTGCATGTGCACTTTATGTTCCGTACAGTATCTGGAAATGTTATCGTACAGGTACTGCAGGTCATCTTTTGAGTCGTCTACGATAGCCGCGCGCATACTTTACCTCCTTATCATTTGCATTCTCTATCTTAATTATTCTACCCTATTCGACCAAACAAACCAATGGAAATCGTAGTAAATTTAATATAAATATGGTAAAATAGGACACTTTATTATAACGGCTGTATAATTTCACCCAAAAACAATGCCGCCGGCAGTAACTGCCCGCGGCACCGTCTCCTTTTGATACTCTATTACAGTCTCTTAAGAAGCGCTTCTCTCTGCTCCTCATATCCCGGTTTGCCGAGAAGTGCGAACATGTTCTTCTTGTAGCTCTCAACACCCGGCTGGTTGAACGGATTAACGCCGAGTAAATATCCGCTCACGCCGCATGCGAACTCGAAGAAGTAGAACAGCTCGCCGAGGTAGAATTCATTCTGCTCCGGGATCTTCACCATCAGGTTCGGAACATTTCCGTCCGTGTGGGCGAGGATCGTACCGTTCATCGCGCTCTTGTTGATAAAGTCTACATTCTTGCCTGCCAGATAGTTCAGTCCGTCCAGATCCACCGGTTCTTCGTTGATGATGATCTCTTCCCTGGACTTCTCTACATTGAGAACGGTCTCGAACAGGACCCTGTTGCCGTCCTGGATGAACTGTCCCATGGAGTGCAGGTCTGTGGTCAGGTCTACGGATGCCGGGAAGATGCCCTTCTGGTCCTTGCCCTCGCTCTCGCCGTAGAGCTGTTTCCACCACTCGGATACATAGTGCAGGCTCGGCTCATAGTTTGCCAGAACCTCGATGGTCTTGCCCTTGCGCAGAAGGATATTTCTCACTGCCGCATATTTCATGGCGTCGTTGTCCTCGAATGCATTCTCGAGTGCAGCCTTTCTTCCTGCCGCCGCGCCTTCCATCAGCTTGTCAATGTCCGCGCCGCTCACCGCGATCGGAAGCAGGCCTACAGCCGTCAGTACGGAGAAACGTCCGCCTACGTCATCCGGTACAACGAAGGTCTCATATCCTTCCTCTGTCGCCAGATTCTTGAGCGCTCCCTTCGCGCGGTCTGTGGTTGCATAGATTCTCTTGGCAGCTTCCTCTTTGCCGTATTTCTTCTCCAGGATCTCCTTGAATACGCGGAATGCGATCGCAGGCTCTGTCGTTGTGCCGGACTTGGAGATCATATTGATCGAGAAATCCCGGTCGCCGACAACGTCCATCAGATCTTTGATATAAGTGCTGCTGATGCTGTTTCCTACGTAGTAGATCTCCGGAGACTTGCGGACTTCCTTAGAAACCACATTTGCAAATGAATGTCCCAGGAACTCGATGGCCGCCCTTGCTCCAAGATAGGAGCCGCCGATGCCGATCACCAGAAGGACTTCGGAGTCCTCGCGGATCTTCGCCGCCGCTTTCTTGATGCGGTCAAACTCTTCTTTGTCATAGTCAACCGGGAGATCGATCCATCCCAGGAAATCATTTCCCGCTCCCGTCTTCGCCACGAGCTTGTCCTTCGCCTGCGCTGCAAGCTCGCTCATATACTCCATCTCATGCTCCTGAATGAAACTGCATGCCTTTGAATAATCAAATGTTACTTTGCTCATTGTTATCCTTCCTCTCTGATATTTTTGGATATCACTGTAATCATTTGAATCCCGGCCCCTGCGGACACGTCCGCCGCCGATACTCTATGCACATTTTAACAAATCTGCGGGGCTTATTCAAGGTCGTTTCTGTAAAACCGTCAGGCCGTTAAGCCAGAAATTCTTCCAGGATCTGGCGGATCGCCTCCTCCCTGAGCGGCTGGCGCTCGCCGGGGCTCTTTTCCTTCTCTTCGTCCTCCCGCTCCCGGGGCTCGCCCTCAATATTGATGGGCAGTTCTTTCTCCTCCGGCTCCGCGCCGCCCCTTACTGCCTTCACACTCCGGGCCGCGCGCTTCTCCGCCTGCGGCTCGGCTTTTTCCTGCTTCCTGCGGCCGACATCCGGCTCAGCCGCCCTGGAACTTCTGGAGGAGTTCTCGGCGGCGATCACATCGATGGTCTCCCGCTCCCTTGTCCCCTGCCTTCGCAGCTGGACTGTACAGATATTTTCCAGATAATCCGTCATATACATTTTCAGGGCGTGGATCTTGTACGGCTCGTCCGTCAGGCGCATGACCATGGACAGCAGCACCACCTCCGCGGCGCCCGCCGCGATATATTGATAAACGGATTCGCTGAACCCGGAAGAAAAGTAAAGTACTGACGCGCCAAGTGCCGCCAGTATGCCGGCAAACCATACCGTCAGGATCTCGATCTGCCGCCATGTATGTATGCGGAACAGGAACCCCCGGTATTCAAATATATATTTTTCCACAAATGCATCTGTATTTTCCACAGAATCGCGAATCATGCATGCGTGCTCGTACTTTGACCTTACAAGTTTTATCAGTCGGTGTGTGCTCTTCGGCATATTTCCGGCCTCTCTCACAAGCCGGTTCAGCGTGATCTGGTTCACGACCTTCGCCAGTATCCCGAGTATGCCGGCCGCCGCCATCAGGTATGCGATAACGCCGGTGTCTGCTGCCAGTCTCTCTAACATAGTTAACCCTCCTGTTTAATTATTCTCCCACAATCTCCCCTGTCCTTGTGACGGTTCCTGTTGTGTCTGGGGTCATTATAGTCTATCCCGGCGCGCTTGTCCGCATAAACCGTTCTGCACATTTCTACACGCATGGGCCCGATACGCCATCCCGCCGCCGCGCCTGACAAAGACATCCTTAAGCCGCACAGGGTTGCCGTCAGATCCGCCCGGAAAATGTCACACGAAAATTGAACTTTCTCCGGGAAACTGCTATAATGCATATTGTTCCGATCAAAGCAGGAACCAATTCAGATCATATGGAGGAAAAAACTATGGAATATACACCGAAGGGCGTCTGCTCTCAGCAGATCCATTTTGACATCGTAGATCACAAAGTAAGAAACGTATCCTTCCGCGGAGGCTGCAACGGCAACCTTCAGGGCATCTCCCGCCTGATCGACGGGATGGATGTGGATGAAGCCATCAAAAGGCTGGACGGGATCCGCTGCGGATTCAAGGCGACGTCATGTCCCGATCAGCTTGCGCAGGCATTAAAAGAGGCGGCCGGAGAATAACGGCCGCCCTTTTATTTCTCCTTTATGCTCTGATTGTGTACCCACGGTATACTCTTTATCATTTTTTCTACAGTAGAAATTTGGCTTACAGCTTGTAAGCTGTTTATATTTTCACTGTAAAATCTAATACCTCTTTTATTAATGGAAATATAAAGAAATTAATTTAAAATGTAACAACGATTTTCCTGACCCTAAAATTTTCTTTGAAATGCTTTTAAGATATTAATATTTCAAGGGATCTGACAGAAAAGGATTTTCTCTGAAAATGTTAAGCCCTGAGAGCAACCGCCTTATGTATGCCGATATAAAGTGGTGTTTCCAGAACAGGTTTCTCAAATAATCTCTTTCTTATTTTTTTATTTGATTAACAGTTTCCGTGGCACGCACAGGCGGCTGCTCTCAGGGCTTAACCATTGAATTATTTAATTATACAGAACAAAATTACGGCAAAGGTGGAACGAAGATTCCATTTGTAACCGAAACTGTCTCATCATACGGATACTGATCACCGGCGATGTGAATCGCATGAACCCGATAGTAATATCCCGGTTCTACAACTACTGCCGCATCTGTGGACATATAATAATCATCATGATCTTCTGCGTACCAGTAATAAACCTGTCCCCATGCATCTGCCTCTTCATCATACTGTTCTACATAAACAATAGTCTGCATATAATTCACAACACGGTTTGCTGTTGTAGATGCATAGGCATATATTCTCGTAAGCCCTGCCTTTGAAATTGTACACGCTCCTGTCGCCAGATACTCTCCTTTTGTGCCTTTTGGAACCGATGTACCAGTCGAATTGTCTTCCTGTGTAAGATATGACCCATCAACAATCTTTATGTCCGAATCTGTTTCCTGAGCATTTGCTACTCCTGCAAACATCATACACAGAATAGCAATGCTGCATAACATGGATAAAATCCGTTTCTTCATCTTTTGTTATTCCTCTTTTATTTATTCTGTTTAAATGTTTCTGTATATATAAACAAATGAAAAGCAAAAAGCTTACGCATTTTAATCATAAAATCGTAATTTTTCTATTATTTTATCGAATTCTTCCTTTTCCATTAGCCCATTCAATTGATACTGCGCATTCTGATATTCAAATTTTGCAGTAAATCTATGATTTCCCTGGTTTACAACTGAATACTCCTTTATATCAACCGCAACATCTACTGCAGTTAATATTGTATATTCATCTACCAGTTTATCTATTTCTGTATATCCATGAGAAGAATCTTCGTCATTCATATACATGCTGTACTGAATCGTATATCCATTATAATCATACAAAAGAACTGCTCTTCCCTGTTCTCCATTTATCTCATACTCTTTTAGATGCATCTTCTTTGGCATATATCCAAAATGTACCGGTGAAATTCCTGTTTCATTTCTTATTTCTCTGAATACTTGCAATTCATCTAAATCACCTGTATCCTGCATATCCATATTTTCTACATCAATATTCGTTAAATTCTCATCTCCCCACACTCTCTCCATCAACACCTTCAGATGCGACTTGCTCCCGGTCCCTGTTATCACACTCCCGCATATGAGTACGAGCACAGCAGCGACCGCCAGGAGGATCCGGCGTTTCTTCCTGCTGCGGTGTACGGTCTTTTTGAACCGTTTATCATATTCATAATCCTGGATTTTGTTGAACAGGGCGGTCTCCGCCTCCTCGGATACAGTCAGGTCATTAAGGTCATGGCGTTTCCCGACTTCTTCCTCGATCATTTCTGCTTCTCTGTCCAGTTCTTCTTTCAGTGATAACTTCTTAAGTTCTTTCATTCTCCGCACCTTTTCTGTAGTATCTTTTCCTTGACTTTTCATCAAATAAGGTTAAGATGAAATTAGTTTTAATACGATTATTTCCGGAGGATACTTATCTTATGAAACGAATTATCTTAACCGGCGGCGGTACCGCCGGACATGTAACTCCCAATATCGCCCTGCTCCCCAGACTGTCGGAGCTTGGCTATGACATCCAGTACATCGGATCTTACAACGGCATTGAGAAGGATCTTATGGAGCCTTTCGGCGTGCCTTATCACGGCATCTCATCCGGCAAGCTCCGCCGCTACCTGAGCATGCAGAACCTGACGGATCCGTTCCGCGTTCTGAAGGGCTTCAGTGAAGCGCGTAAACTCATTAAAGAGCTGAAGCCGGATGTGATCTTCTCCAAAGGCGGCTTCGTATCCGTTCCCGTCGTTCTCGCCGGAAAGCGCTGCAAAGTGCCGGTGATCATTCACGAATCGGACATGACGCCGGGTCTGGCGAATAAGATCGCGATCCCATCCGCCACGAAGGTGTGCTGCAACTTCCCGGAGACGCTGGAATACCTTCCGAAAGGAAAGGCGGTCCTCACCGGATCCCCGATCCGTCAGGAACTGCTCTCCGGCAATAAGATTGCTGCCCTTGACCTGTGCGGCTTTACAGCCGACAAACCGGTCATCCTGGTGATCGGCGGAAGCCTGGGCTCCGTGGTCGTCAACAATGCCGTTCGCAAGAGCCTGCCAAAGCTTCTGGAGCACTTCCAGGTCATCCATCTCTGCGGCAAAGACAAGACGGACGAATCGCTCAACGGCACCGAAGGCTACTGCCAGTTCGAATATGTCAAAGACGAACTGCGCGATATCTTCGCACTTGCAGATCTGGTGATCTCCCGTGCGGGCGCCAACGCCATCTGCGAACTGCTTGCCTTAAGGAAGCCGAACCTTCTGATCCCGCTCTCGGCAAAAGCCAGCCGCGGCGACCAGATCCTGAACGCACGTTCCTTCGAGCGACAGGGCTTCAGCATGGTCATCGAGGAAGAGGAGCTCACACCGGAGTCTCTTCTTGAAGCGGTACAGCAGCTCTACGAGGACCGCAGCACCTTTATCGACGCCATGCGCAATTCCGACCAGCAGGATTCTATCGATACGATCATCTCGTTGATCGAGGAGGCTTCCGAAAAATAGCGGGCCGGTTTCTGAAGGATCCGTACTCACACTGATAATATTTGCAGGCATCCGGATATTCCCCTGATGCCTGCTTTTTTATGTCGTCTTAATCCATCTCTTTATATTCTGCACCGTATGTCTTCCGGATCCAGTTCTTCGCTCTGGTCAGCATGACCTGAAGCGCTCCGGTCTTTATGCCCAACATATCCGCCGCATCTTTCTGCGGGACATTCATGTAATAGACGAGGATCATCGCCTCGTACCACCGGGGATTCTTCTTCTGAAGCCCCTTCATGATCTTCCAGTGAAGCCGGCTCTTCTCCAGCTTTGTCTCAGCCTCTTCGAATTCCTCATCAATGCTCCTGGTCACCGGTTCCGCGATCCCGCTCTCTTCCTTGTCCAGTTCCAGCACTTCACGGCTGTTCTTTTTCCGGTAATTGATCGCCGTATTCCGGGCCGTTACCTTCAGCCATCCGTACACATTGCCGTTCTTAAGCCGGTCGAAATCCCGGTACAGTTTCAGAAATGTCTCCTGAGTTATGTCTTGCGCCGCATCGTAATCATCACCTGAATATTCATATGCCACTTTCAGGACGAGATTTTTATATTTGTCATAAATCTCGTTAAATTCACGATTACCTGTTAACATAATGCTTTTGGCCTATTTCATTTTTTCAAGTATTTCGTTCTTCACTTCATCCGTAAGCTCTCCCATGTGCCAGCCGAGTCCGACGTTATCGCCCTCATATCTGGGGATCAGATGCATGTGAAAGTGAAATACTGTCTGTCCTGCACAGGGTTCATTGTTCTGCACTATATTATATCCGTCGCACCCGAGCACATCCGTCAGTTTCTTTACCATCTTTTTGGCGAGGAGCGCTGCCTTCGCAAGCGTCTCATCGTCGATGTCATACAGATTTCTGTAATGTTCCTTTGGAAGGATGAGGGCATGGCCCTTTGACGCCGGACCGAGATCCAGGATCACCCGGAAGTCGTCATCCTCATAAAGTGTGGCGGACGGGATCTCCCCTGCCGCGATCTTACAGAAAATGCAATTCTCGTCTCTCATGTTCATTCCTCTTTTCGCTGATTATTTCTGAATAGTAGTATAGACTATTTTAGGCAAAAAGAGAAGATATGTTGTCGAAATGTGTCCCATTGATTTTGTTGAACGCGGCAGCGGGCCATGCTAGACTAAAATCATCATCCGCGGGCACTTTTGAACCGGGTTGCCTGCAGGACAGTTTTTAGCGGAACGGGGGAATCACCATGCTGGAAAATATAGACGTCAGCCGGATGAACCGGTTAATGAAGGAAAATCGCGATGCGCGGAAGATCATCGCTCAGCTTCTTGAGAATCACCGGACAGAAGTCTCCATGATCGCCCACGAGATCCGCAATCCGCTGACGCTGGTATCTTCCTCCCTTCAGATCATGGAGGCGCAGCACCCGGAAGTTAAAGAGTTTCACAACTGGGCCCAGACAGTTGAGGACGTCCGGTTCATGTGCGACCTTCTGAACGATCTGTCTTCATTCAATAACAGCCGGACGCTCCACTATTCAGTATTCCCAATCGGAAAGCTGGTGAAGAATATCGCCCTTTCCTTCGCCATGTCCCTGGACTCCTGCGGCTCCGGCACGGAATTCACGTCCCGGATCAGTCCGGACATGGGCGAGTTCACCGGCGATAAGGTGAAGCTGGAACAGGTCATCCTGAACCTCCTTCAAAATGCAAAAGAAGCCACGGCGGGAACGGGAACCATCTTCCTGTCCGCCTCGGCAGACCGGGACGGGATCACCATCGCCTGCCGGGATACCGGATGCGGCATACCCGCAGACCGGATCGATACGATCTTTGATCCGTTCGTTACTTATAAGGAAAACGGGACCGGACTTGGACTTTCCATCGCCCGGCAGATCGCGGAAGCCCACGACGGCACGCTGACCGTAAAATCCGTTCCCGGAGAAGAAACCGTCTTTACAGTATCTCTTCCGGCCTGATAGGGTTCTCGAACCCATCTCTGCCGCTTCTCTTTCTGTAGAGAATGAGCGCCAGCAGGAACCCGCAGACCAGGCCGCCGATATGGGCGTAATTGTCCACACCGCTGCTGGAAAGGCCGAAATACAGGCTGAGCGCTACCATGACCAGCATCCCGCGCCCGGAGAGACGTCCCAGTCTCCCGTGGTTCGCGATGACCACCCATAAAAGCGCGCCCATCAGACCGAAGATCGCGCCGGACGCCCCGGCGGATACTGTATACTCCTGAACGGCCCCGTGAAAGATAAGAGAGACCACATTTCCGAACAGGCCGCTTCCAAAATAGATCAGAAGGAACCGAATCTTCCCGGTCTGAAGTTCCAGATTCCAGCCCAGCGCTCCCAGGATGACCATGTTGTTGAGCAGATGCTCGATCCCGAAATGAAGAAACAGGCAGGTAAAAAGCCTGTAATATTCATGGTCCTGTATTACAAAATCGCTGTACATGGCGCCGTGCTGCATCATAAACACCGCGTCTTCCGTATCCCCGAACAGTGACAGGATGAAAAATACCGCCACATTGACAGCAATCAGAATGATCGTGCATACCGCTTCCGGTCTTTGTCTCATGCGCTCTTACCTCCGGCTCTTTGATCATTTCATTATAGAATACGCCGGTTGTTCTGTCTATACGCCTCCTTCATCCATCTCCGTGATCAGGTCTTTCCACTCGCCCCAGCGTCCGGTCCGGAACCTGGATACCGTCCGTTTTACGAATCCTTTTTTCTCCGGCACATCCGGGCGTTCAGGCTGTTTTGCCGGCTGTACGCCGTCCTCTGTTTTTTCTTGTTTTTTTTTATAGTTCTTCTTCTCCCTGATCATAACTTCACGCCGGTATTCTTTTTCCTCCTGCCGGCATTCCGCCAGGATCTGCCGCAGTTCATAGCTGTCCTTCATCGTCTCTTTGTGAAGCTTGTAGACCAGAAATATCCCTTCCGTGTCATGATAATCCAGCCGCCCGACAAAATATTCCGTCAGCGTATGAAACGACCGGCAGATCGGCACCCGGTACAACTCTTCCGACACCGGCAGATAACAGAACTGATATTTTCCGCCGTGGGTATAGATCATCTCCGGCGTAAGGATCAGCCCGTCCGGACTGAGCATATATGCGGCAAGCGCCTCCGCAGTCTTAAGCAGCGCTTCGAGCAGGCTCTGGATATCTTCTTTTTTCATTTCTCCGGTTTCATACTTCCTCCCTATACTAATCCCGTTGCTGATCCGGTATGTATACCGGCTGCTGCCATTAAGGCCGCTTCCTTTTACAGCGGCCAGCCCGGGGATCTCATTGACTCTCAGCATCCGCATCTGATAATTATCTTCATAGGGAACCGGCAGATCGACATGGATATCCGTGTATTCCCATCCGTTTTCATATGTAATCTTCACTTATCCTACCTCTGCTGTCATTCTCAGTTTTTCTTCCGGACAGGCGATCCGCGCCTTCTGGCGTACGGACAGCGACATGATGCTCCTGTGTGCGGACGCTTCGACCGTGATCTCCCGGTCCGTCTCCGATACGGAAACGGATGTCCCGGTCATCCAGATCAGTTTCCCGTCTGACCGCTCTCTGAAGAATCCTTCCAGGTCGTACTCCGTCCCTTCCCGCCGGACGGTCTGGGCCCCGAGCACCGCCGTTTCCGCTGCGGCCGCGTTCAGCACCGCCTTATCATGATAATAGAACACCGCATGGACGATCAGTACGAAAAGTCCCAGGAACAGCGGGATGATATAGGACATCTCGACCACCGCGCTGCCCTTGAGCCGGATGTGTCCGGCATCTGTCTTCAGCCTCTTCTTAATACATTCCAAGAATCATCCCTCCTGTATAGGCGATCATCAGAAACGGCACGAAAGGAAAGGCCGTTTTCCGGTTGAATTTCTTCCGGACCAGCATGATCACCGAGAAAACCGCCGCCAGGAGAAAGGCTGCCGTCAGAAGGGAGAGGATGTCCCAGAATCCCAGGAACCCGCCCATGATCATGATCAGTATACTGTCCCCGTATCCGAAGGACTCCCCGGTCACTCTGCTTGCCAGAAGAAACACAAGACCGACGCCCGCTCCTGTGGCGAGCAGCAGCGGATGGATCTCCCGCTTACAGAAGAATCCCGCTGCCATCAGAAGGAAACCCGACAGGAGAAAGAGCAGGTTGAGCCGTTTATTCCGGATATCCATTACCGTAAGCACGCCCAGATATCCGGCAAAGACCACCCGGCATATGAGCCAGCTCTGCTCCGCCGCCGCTTTAAAAACCGTATCTATCCTGAACATCTGCTGCAACCTCCCAACCCTGCAAGTTCTGATTTCTCTACTGCATGGACCGTCCGCTTCAGTCCGCTGCAGCTCAGTGAATTGTGATATTTCATTCCGTCTTCGGTCACATACACACCGGTCATGGCCTGTCCGAACACGCATTTATCGCATGCGTGGTACCGGCTCCCCCATACATTGCGCATGGAATCCAGTCCGTCCGCCGGAACGAAACGGATGGAAAGCTCAAGGTACGAACAATGCGGATCTTCGTGATAGACCGCCCGGTTGTCCGTGACATAGACGATCCCGGAGTCTTCCCCGGCTTCCCCGCCGCTGCCGCTGCTGCCGGTCCACGCACTGATCGTAAATGTCTCTTTCTTCTGTGCCCCGGGACTTCCGAACATCGGGACCGGCAGCCGGATGTCGTATTCCACCGTTACTTCCATGTCGCCGGTAAAGGGCGAGACATAGGATTTCCAGCAGGATATGCCGGAACTGCCGCCCCGGATGATGCTCCGTGCGATCCGGTCCTCGCCGATGAGCTCCACGATATCTGATTTCAGGCGGATCGTATTGAGCACCGGGATGACCGCCGTATCCTCCGCCGCGCTTTTTGCCGCATTAAGCGACGCATTTGCCACACTGATCCGGATGCTCCGGACCTCGATCATCCAGATCAGGCACACCGCCGCCAGCAGGAAAAGCGGAATACCAAAAGACGCTTCGACGGTTACGCTTCCGTTTTTTGTCCCCGGTGCAGATACCCTTTCACTGGACATTTGGGATCTGCTCTTATGTGTGTATTTTTTCATCGCAGTCAATATTCCTTTCTCAAAGATACAACGGGTTAATGGGTGTATATCCGCACGAGGGGAATGCGGAAAATGAATGAAAGGGTATCTGCACCGGAGACAAAATATATAGTTACTGATATCCGAAATACGCCGGAAATGTATAGGTAATGCCGCCTGCTATCGCCGTTTCGTTCTGCAGTTCAAGTTTTGTAATACACTGGTCGGCCCGGATATGATCCAATGCCCGTTCCATGGCAAGGTTTTCTTCGATCCGGTCCAGGGTCCGCATAGTGATATCGTCCGTATTTCCAAGGAAGAGGAACATCCTGAGATAATCCTCATAGGAGATCCCGCCCTCCGTATCGTTTCCGGACAGCCGCTGTGCACTGCTTCCGAGCGTCAGGAGAGACGACAGCGGGAGCTGCCAGTTCTCTGCACTTTTCAGCACCGGCGCCCGTCTGCCGGACAGGAGGGTGCGAAGATCCACCGTGCTTTCTCCGGCCGCCCAGGCCAGGAGGATGAGCTGGCTTATGACTTCCGCCGCTTCCGGGATCAGAAGGACCGTGGCTATGACCGTAGCCAGGGCGGTCACCTCTCCCTGTTTCCCGGTGTCACTCATCAGATACAGGTAATTCAGCGCCATCCGGATGAAAAAGATCTTCAAAAGGACCGCCTCCAGATTCTCCTTATCTGATGCCTTTCCCTCCAGGATATATTCCGCCTCATAAGCCAGGCTCCGGACGGGCGCCTCCTCATCTGCGCCGGCATCCGTACTGCTCTTTAGCGCGGCGTTTGTAAAGTTCTTAAGGACATACTCATTAAAAAGGAGCTTTTCTTCCAGACCGTCTGTACCCTGCCGCTGCGGAAGTGAACCGAACCCTGTCCGGAGCGGCCGGGCCGATGCCTGTTCCTCCTGCCGGATCTCACGCCCGGACAGGGTCATCTCCTCCGGCATCACCAGAGACAGAACGCCGGACTTATCAAGCACTTCCAGACAGGTGAACGGGTCGCCGCCCGCTTCCTGCAGGATCTGATCTTCACTGTCTCCCTTCAGCGCCTGAATATCCGCTGCGAGGTCCGCCTCTTCCTGCTCCATCTGTTCGCCCCGGATGGCTTCTTCTTCCCACTCCTGTGTGAGTCCCGTGAACCGGCGCACCAGTGAGATCCCATACTTTGACTCCATGTACTCCAGCACCTGTTCCCGAAACGCCTGTCCGCCGTTATCCGTCAGATACTGAATGCCGGTGATCTCGTGGCTGATCCCGGGATCCCCGTAGTAGTGGAGCCGGCCGGTCAGCTGGTCTTCACTGAATGTGCCGCTCCCGTAACTGCCGTCCAGGGCGAACACATGATACTCTTCAAAAAGCTCCGACTGATAACCGCCGAATAAAGAGAATACCGCCCGGTCAACCGTCAGCCGGCTCATGCTTTTAGACGTCTGGATCACGGACACTTCCAGCATCCCCAGCACAAAGGATACAAGGAGGACAAACACCATACTGAGGAAGGCCGTGATCTCCGCCTTTCTCATCATCAGATCCCCGAACTTTCTGATATGATCTTGTCAAATATAGTATTGATCAGATTGATGAGCTGATTCTTGAATATAAGGAGCAGGGCGATCACGATCACCAGGATCAGCACCAGCTCGATCACAGTGATCCCGGACAGGCTCTTCCTGCACAGTTCTTCCGTCCATCTCGCCTTAACTTTTCTTGCTCTGTTTCTCAGGTTCACAGCCATTTTCTTCATCTCATTTCCTCCTTCATAAATCTGCTGCTCTTATATCTGTATGGAGAAGAATGCGGGCACAGTCACGATAATGAGCACGATGACCAGCATCATGAACAGGGGAATCATCAGTTTCGTCCCGGCCTCTTCCCCGAGTTTCTTCGCCAGTTTCTTCCGGTCTTCAAAGGCTTCTGAAGCTTCTCTCTCAAGAAGCTCCGCCAGGCCGCCGGAGCCTTTCCTTAAATTCTGCGACAGCAGCATCCCGAACCGCCGGTATGCCGGTTCGCCGCACCGATGGCCGAATGATTCATAGCATTCCCCTTCCGGGAGGCCGCCCCGGATCTGGTACATGGCCGCCGCCATTTCGTCATAGGCTTTCCGGCCGCTCTTGTCCCCGTTTCTCATCTGATGATCCTGTACGATCCGGAACCAGGCCTTGCGCACCGTCATCCCCGCCCGGATGTAGAGATTAAATTTGTTAATGATCTGGGGATAGTCAATCTGCATCTGTCTTATATTCTGTTTTTCTTTCTCTTTTTCCTTCTGCCGGTCCGACACAATGAGCATGCATGCCCCGCCGATCCCGAGGACAAGGAGCCCGAACGCCCGGGGTTCCGGGCCTTTCGTCCACTTAAGTTCCCGCCCTCCTGCCCGGTCCGGAAGGATCATGTACTTTTCACTCCGGTTTTCTCCGTCCGCTTTCCCGGCTTCTTCACGGATGGACCGGATCAGTTCTTCCTCTTCTCCCAAGATCTGCGGAAGTACGCGCACACCGAATTCACATACCTGCTGCCTGCCCTCATATGTAAGGATCGCTTTCAGCTGAACGACCGTTCCTTCTTCCGTCAATTCTTCCGCAATGATATTCCCCTGAAGATCGATCACATCATAGCGGTCCATCTCCCAGGATACGCGGATCCCGGTATCCGGCACTTCCGTGATCAGACTGAGCGCGGTCCGGACTTCATCCGGGCTTTTATTCCCGTTCAGGATATACTCCTGCAGATCTGTTTTTGCCCGTTCAAAGGCCTGATCCAGTTCCTCTTCCGTATAGGTCCGCCCGGAGATCCGGATCTCCACATCTTCTTCTGTTTCTCCGGCCTGCACATGAAGCTCGCGTGTCGTATCTTCTCCCGTACCGCCCCGCTCGATCACCGTCTGTCCGGCCTCATTCTTCTCAAGGGCGGCATGGCTGTTATCCCACATATACAGCCCCGCGCAGCACAACACCGATACGACCGCCGCGATCCCTGCTTTTATATATACCGGCCGGTCCCGCGCCGCGGCGCAGATCCTTTTTAACCTTTTCCCTGCCATCCTGCCTCTCCTTTCATCCTTCTGTCTTTTGATTCTTCTATACCTCGATCCGTATGATCTTCCTGCCTGTCCGGTACGCCGCCACATAGAGGAGCAGGCAGACTGTCATGACACATACGCCTGCGGCATTCCCGTACAGCGCGCCGAGGAATTCTCCGAATGTGGCCTTCATATACAGAATGATGGCAAACGGCACCACGCACATGATGTCGAACTCCAGCTTCTGGGATGCGATCATGGTCCGGATCTCTTTTTCCGTATCGATCCGGTCGCTGATCAGCTGAACGGCATTCCTTATGATGGCGATGCTGTCCCCGCCGCTTTTCTTCGCCGCCGCGAATACATTAACGAAATTCTCCACATCTTCCTGCCCTGTGCGACCGGCGAATTCATCCAGGACTGCACCTGTTGACATATTCATGTCCAGCTGTCGGGTCATCAGGCTGAATTCCCTGCAGATCCTTTTGTCCGGCCCATACAGCGGTTCGATGTCGCGCCCGGCTCCCCGGATGGCGTTTTCTACCGAATATCCGGCCTTCAGCCCGGCGGCCACCGCCTGGATGCTGTCCTTGAACTGCCCCAGGAATTCCCGTTCTTTCTTCTCGGACAGATCCGCGATGCAGTCCCGCATATAGAAGATCCCTGCGGGGATCAGGATGAGAGCCGCGCCAAAAGAATCGTAAAAGACATACGCCGCCAGCAGGACCAGGCCGACGGACTTTCCGGCCGCCAATATGTATTCAGACTTCCTGATATCCTGCCGCCAGAAGTTTCTCCCGGTTCCGGATCTCCCCGACCTTCATAAGGCTTCCTTTAACTTCTTCATGCTTCATCCCCTCCTCTCTGAATTCATACAGTGTCTCCGTTATGATCCTGCCGTCCTCATACCCGGTGATTTCCTCGATCCTCAGAACCCGCCGGCTCTTGTCCCGGAGTCTTCCCAGGTGGATGATAATGTCCAGCGCCGATGCGATCTGCCGCTGGATTGCCGCAAGGGGCAGGTCGATCCCCATCATCATCATGGTTTCCAGCCGGTGCAGCATATCCGCCGGATTGTTCGCGTGGCCGGTGGACATGGAGCCGCTGTGCCCGTTGAGCATGGCGGAGGAGATCATATCCACCGTCTCCTCCCCGCGGACCTCTCCCACAATGATCCGGTCCGGCCTCATCCGGAGTGCGGAGCGGATCAGATCCCGGATCGTCACGGCCCCTTCCCCTTCCGGATTCGCCCCGCGGGCTTCCAGCCGGACCAGGTTCTCGACGCCCTGGATCTGCAGTTCTGCATTATCCTCAATGGTGATGATCCGCTCATCCTTCGGGATATAATCCGACATGGCGTTCAGAAATGTGGTCTTTCCCGCGCCTGTCCCGCCGCTTACGAAGATGTTGTATTTTGCATCCACCAGCCTTTTTATGAACTCCGCCGCCTCGCGGGTCAGGCTTCCCATCCGTACCAGCTGGTCCATGGTGATCGCTTCCGACGGGAACTTCCGGATCGTCAGGATCGGACCGTTGACGGCCACCGGCTTCAGGACCACATTGACACGGGAGCCGTCCGGAAGCCTGGCATCCGCGATCGGTGAAGCCTCATTGACATACCGATTGGCCTCCCCGGCGATCTGCTGGATCACGTCATTTAACCGCTCTTCCGAGATAAACCGCCTGTCCGACCGGTACAGCCGGCCGCCCTTCTCATAGAAAATGCTCTCGGTCCCGTTTACCATGATCTCGGTCACCGCCTCGTCCTCCAGAAGGTCCTGAAGGATATCAAGCCGCCGGAATGAATTGAACAATTCCCGGCTGATCTGGATCTTCTCACTGAGCGGAAGATATTCTTCTTTTGCAGCTTCATCCAGCACCTGGAGGATAATATCCTGAAGTTCATCCTCGCCGGTATCTTTCGTCATATCCAGCCGGCACAGGACCCGCCCGTACAGTTCCTCTGTCTTCGCCATATCAGCTGCCGTCTCTTTCCAATGTGCGGATCCTTCTGCGCATCAGCTTCTTCACCGTATGCCGGAGGATGTTCTCATGCCCCGCCTCCCGGAGATTGTCCTCATACTGTTTCAGCTTCGCCAGCGCCACGGGGTCACTGATGTAGGGCGTATAGACCCGGCTGCACCGCTCAAGAATCTCATAGAGCCCATCAATGCCGTCCCCCAGATCAAGGATGACCGCCTCATAGACACATTTCTCTGCGATCATCCCGAAGAGGCGCAGCCACTCCTCTTCCCTGACATCCCGAAGATCCATCACATTTTCCATGGGACGGATATAGTCCAGCCGTCCGATCTGTCCGGTCATGGAACTGATCTTCAGTCCGTGGTCGGACCGTTCCTGACGCATGCAGTAGAGAAGATCTCCCAGATTCTCCCCGTCATTTCCGGGAAAATACAGGTCTCTCCCGGAATATCCTTCCATGCTCAGATACAGGACCGGAACCTCCTCCGCCAGACGCTGTCCCAGACGCAGGGCGAATTTTGTCTTGCCGATCCGGTGGACCGGCGAATAGATGCCGATCAGCCCCCTGACGTCCGTGCGGTCTGCCGGAGCCGGCTTCACCGGCCTGATCTGCGGATCCGTCACCTGGTAGATGAGCGGCGGAGCTGCCCGCTTAAGCGCCGGCTGAGCCGCCTGTATCCCGGCATCTTCCCGGGGCGCTGTTACAATGCTCCCGCAGATCTCTTTTATAATCCGTTCCGCCTGCTGGTAGCGGAAAAGTGAGATAAACTCTGCATTTCCGCTCTCCCTCACACAGGGCAGTTCCGTCAGGACGAACCGCTGCTCCGCCCGGGAATGCTGCGCATAATCACGGTATTCTTCACTGACCAGGAGAATGGCGGCTCCGGCCTGCTCCGTAAACTCGACCATCCTCTGCGCATCCGTAAAAAGATGAAACTGGTACCGGTCGGATAACCGTTCTGTCAGGATGCGGAAAAGACAGTCCGCATATTCTTTCTGCACATCACAGATCACGAAATTCCCCGGTACTATTTTTGAATTTTTTTCTGACATAATCTGAATTCTGCTGCGATGTCCTGCAGCACAGATAAAAGCAATGATCCCCGGACCTCATGCGGTCCGATCATTCTGATACGACCGGTCTTCCCTCAAAAACCGGTGTTTTCACAGGTGATTTCCTGTGGTGTAAGACGCATTATAAACGGCGGGTTTCACTTTGTCCATAGCCAAAATGAAATCCGCCGATTTTTGTTAAAACCTCACAAAATCTGATAACAGACAATCCCGTAAAGGAGCCCGACGCCAGGAATACCAAGGGTTCCGGATGTCAAAAAGGAGACCGGGTTCAGACCCACATTAATTGAAGAATCTGCCGGAATGACATAGCTGTTAATGACAAAAATCAGTGCCATTCCGATCGCCGCGCGGATGAAAAACCGCAGCACAGCTCCGCCGATCTTCTTTGCCATGTCTGCCCTCCCCTTCCGGAATATACGTCTGATACATCTTACTCCGGAGAGAACGGTTTTATGACTCATCCGTAGATTTTCCCGAATATCCAGTCCTCCGAGGCTTTCATTGCCTCATGCCGGGCCAGGTTCCAGCCCCGGATCCCGGTTTCTGAATTTTCTTCCCGGATATTCTGAAAATAGAACGTCAAAGTCAGCCTCGTATCATCATCCACCTTCTCCGGGTCGATCAGACTGGAAATCTGCGGTGCGGCATCCTGGGACAGCATATCCGTCAGATAATAAATATCAATATCATTCTGGTCCGCGGCGCCGCTTATATTGTAAGCCGCGATCCCCGCGTCCACATGGCTCAGGGAGAGCAGGATGTATCCAACAGATACAACCGCTGTCATATAGCGGAAGAGCCGGAAACTGCTCCGGAAGATGCTGTATATGATCCCGGCGAAGATAAAAAGCAGCACTGCCAGGAACCAGAGGACCAGCACCCGCAGGAAACTTAACCCGTACTCCCGCACATAGAGGATCATTCGGTAGGCCGCGGACAGGATCATAATGCAGGTGCAGCCCGATATCACACAGAGCAGCCCTTTTAAGATCCGGTTGTCTGCAAAAATCCGCACACAGACAAGCACCGTCCCGAAGTTGATCAGGCTGACCAGTAGAAGCTGCCAGAATCCTTCACGGGCGTACTGTGAATAAGTCACGCCGTCCGGAAGGCCCTGATCCAGCCTCAGAAAAAGGAACAGGATCTGGATTCCCGCATACAGCACATACACGGCCGCCATCATACCGGCAAATGCAATCCCTGTCGCCGGGCTTATCTTCCCTGGATTTGCCTGCGTTTTTCCGCCCAGGTTCATTTTGAAAAGGCCTGCAAAAAACGCGTACAGGGCGAACATGCCGAAAGCAAAAGTCAGGCAGATACCGATGATATTTCCGATATCGATCTTCCGCAACAGGTTCAGAGGACTGAAAAAACGGAAAATACTGTTGAAAATCTGTGAAAAGATCCGGTCCGACGACATCAGGAGCGGTATGATCATCATCAGCATAACAGCCGCCGCAAGCACACCACACAGGACTGCACCGGTCTGCTTTCTCCGGGCATCCTTCGCCGGATCTTTAGTTTTTGCATCGGTTTTCTTCACTCTGTGAAAAGGTTCACCCAGAGCTCCGATCCACGTCCCGGCCATGGTGAAAAACTTTTTCACATAATCTTCAAAGCCCCACTCATCGTCCCGGTACAGCTGATGGGCCATCAGCATCATGAACAGGAGCACGATCCCTACACTGTTGAAAAAGTGAAAAAATCCCCGGTCCGTCAGGACCGTTGATATCCCGAGCAGCATGATCCCTGCAAAATAAGGTGCGCTTCCTTTCTGGATCTGAATCTCATTTTTCTTCAGAAAGAGAACAGAAAACATAAGAAGCGCCGCTGTGATCACCGGAAATGTGATCCCGGACAGGTTCCGGTATAAACAGACGGTGAAAAGAAGTCCGAAGATCAGACTCATTTCCACATACCATCTGCGGTTTTCCCTCATCCTGTTGATAAAGATATTATCCATCGTCCTCCTCCTTCACATATTCAAGGATATCCCCCGGCTGACAGTCAAGCGCCCTGCATATGGCATCCAGCGTTGTAAAACGCACGGCCTTCGCCTTATTATTTTTCAGGATGGACAGGTTCGCCATGGTAATATCCACTTTATTCGCAAGCTCCGTCACACTCATCTTTCTCTTTGCCATCATCACATCAAGATTTACTACGATCGCCATATCCTCATTCACCCCTTCCTATATCGTGAGATCATTCTCTTCCTTATACCGCACGGCTTCAGCAAATACCATGCTCAGAACATAACTGAACAGCCCCGCGATAAAGAAAGTGAGGATAATGACAAATGTAGCCGGCGTCGGGACAGTGAACACTTTCACAATATAAACGGCAGCAATGACAAACGCCGTCTTTCCCATCAGCTTCAGGCTCTTCGTATTTCCTTCCACGAAACAGTCCCTTGCAATGACCGTGCGGATCATCTTCCTCAGCTGATACACGATCACAAGCCCGCAGACGCCGGACACCAGAAAAACCGCCAGCATCGGGATATAATGCTCTGCAAAATCCTGTGAATAATACTTTCCTGCCAGCTTCAGTGTAAACGGCAGAGATGCCGTAACCAGGATGCCGCTGTAAAACATCACATCCAGAAGAACTTTCGTAAAAACAACAATTCCTTTTCTGTTCATCATTCAGTCTCCTCCATTCTGGAATAATTCCTGACATATTTCCTTATCTGCCCGTATTATATGTTCGAAAACATTATTTGTCAATATATTTTTATTGTTTTTCAATAAATATTATTTGAATATCGAGATAAAAAATACGCCATCCGGAAATTCCGGACGGCGCATCTTTTATTTTTTTATTCTTCTGTCTTTTCTTCTTCCTCTTCTTCTCCGATCTCTACCTGTTCTCCGTCGATCTCAGCAGAAGCCTTTCTTACTTTTGCCACGCTGGCAACTTTATCATGGTCAAGTAAATTGATCAGTTTCACCCCGGAAGTTATTCTTCCGTATGTGGAGATATCCGAGCATTTCATTCGGATGATGATCCCTTCTGTATTGATGATCATGATCTCGCTGTCTTCATCCACCGCTTTCATACCGACTACATTTCCGGTCTTCTCGGTGATCTTGTAGCACTTCACACCTTTGCCGCCGCGGTTCTGACGAGTGAATTCTTCCATATCGGTCCGCTTGCCCATACCTTTTTCGGATACGATCAGGAGGTCTTTGCCCTGGCTGCTGATCTGCATGCCGATGACAACATCGCTGTCGCCCAGGTTCATGCCGCGCACGCCCATGGAAACTCTTCCGGTTGCACGCACATCGGTCTCATTGAAACGGATGCACTGTCCGTATTTTGTTACCAGAAGGATATCCTGGTTGTTGTCTGTTACTTTTACTTCGATCAGCCGGTCGTCCTCTCTCAGGGAGATCGCAGCAAGTCCGGTCTTGCGGACATTTGCATACTCGGTGATGGACGTCTTCTTGACCAGCCCTTTCTCTGTCGCCATGAAGAGATATTTGCCCTCTTCGTAGTCTTTCAGCGGGATCATGGCTGTGATCTTCTCATCCGGCATAAGCTGCAGGAGATTGATGATCGCTGTTCCTCTCGCAGTCCTTCCGGCCTCCGGTATTTCGTATCCTTTCAGGCGGTATACACGGCCGGTGTTTGTGAAGAACATGATATAGTGATGGGTGGTCGTGACAAACAGCTCACGGATATAATCCTCTTCCAGCGTCTGCATGCCTTTGATCCCTTTTCCGCCGCGGTTCTGGCTCTTGAAGGTATCCATGCTCATCCGCTTGATATATCCGAGATTCGTCATGGTGATCACCACATTTTCTCTCGGGATCAGGTCTTCCATGGTGATATCGAATTCATCGTATCCGATGTGGGTCCTTCTCTCATCGCCGTATTTTTCAGCTATAACGAGGATTTCTTTTTTGATCACCCCGAGGAGCAGTTTGCGGTCTGCAAGGATCGCCTTGTATTCGGCGATCTTCTTCTCCAGTTCTGCATACTCGGCTTCGATCTTCTCTCTTTCCAGTCCGGTCAGGGCTCTCAGACGCATATCCACGATCGCCTGGGCCTGCACATCGGAAAGCTCAAAACGCTCCATCAATTCGCTCTTGGCAATCTGGACCGTCTTGGATCCGCGGATAATGCGGATGACTTCGTCAATATTATCAAGGGCGATAAGCAGGCCTTCCAGGATGTGAGCCCGCTCTTCCGCTTTGTTGAGGTCGTATTTTGTACGTCTCGTTACAACTTCTTCCTGATGCTGAAGGTAATATTTCAGCATATCGAGAAGATTCATGACCTGCGGCTGGTCATTTACAAGGGCCAGCATGATCACGCCGAATGTATCCTGAAGCTGCGTGTGTTTGTAAAGCTGGTTCAGGATCACGTTCGGATTCACATCTCTTCTCAGTTCGATGCAGATCCGCATTCCCTCACGGCTGGACTGATCGCTCAGGTCCGTGATGCCATCGATCCGTTTATCTCTTACAAGCTCTGCGATCTTCTCGATCAGTCTTGCTTTGTTGACCATAAACGGAAGCTCGGTCACGATGATCCGGTTCTTTCCGTTTGCCATGGGTTCGATATTTGTGATGGCTCGCACGCGGATCTTGCCGCGTCCTGTGCGGTACGATTCCTCGATGCCTCTTGTCCCGAGGATCTCCGCTCCGGTCGGGAAGTCCGGTCCTTTGATGATCTGCATGATATCCTCAATGGACGTCTCGCCGTTCTCATCGATCTGGTCGTCAATAATCTTTACCACCGCACCGATGACTTCTCTTAAGTTGTGCGGCGGGATGTTCGTCGCCATACCGACAGCAATACCGGATGTTCCGTTTACGAGCAGGTTCGGGAATCTGGAAGGAAGCACGGTCGGCTCCTTCTCCGTCTCGTCAAAGTTCGGCCTGAAATCTACGGTATCCTTATTGATATCCGCCGTCATTTCCATGGAAATCTTACTCAGGCGCGCCTCTGTATAACGCATGGCCGCCGCGCCGTCACCGTCCACAGAACCGAAGTTCCCGTGGCCGTCTACCAGCGGATATCTGGTGGACCAGTCCTGGGCCAGATTAACGAGGGCTCCGTATATGGAACTGTCGCCGTGAGGATGGTATTTACCCATTGTATCACCGACGATACGCGCACATTTACGATGCGGTTTGTCGGGGCCGTTGTTGAGTTCTATCATTGAGTAGAGGATCCTTCTCTGCACCGGCTTCAGGCCGTCCCGGACGTCCGGAAGGGCACGGGAAGCGATAACGCTCATGGCGTAGTCGATATAGGAATCCTCCATCGTTTTCTTCAGATCGACTTCGTGAACTTTATCAAAAATGTTGTCTTCCATGTTTTATCTCCTTTTAAATATCAAGATTTCGTACGTACTTCGCGTTTTCTTCGATAAATTCACGTCGCGGTTCTACTTTATCCCCCATCAGGGTTGTGAATGTGAGATCCAGTTCGGATGTTGTCTCTTCATCCATGGTCACGCGCAGCAGGATCCTGTGTTCCGGATCCATGGTGGTCTCCCAGAGCTGTTCTGCGTCCATCTCTCCCAGACCTTTGTACCGCTGGATCTTGTTGTTGCTGTCACGTCCCACTTCCTGGAGGATCTTATCCAGTTCTTCGTCGCTGTACGCATACCAGACTTTTTTGTTTTTCTCCAGTTTGTACAGCGGCGGCTGTGCCAGATATACATATCCTTCTTTGATCAGATCCGGCATGAACCGGTACAGGAAGGTGAGCAGCAATGTACTGATATGGGCGCCGTCCACGTCGGCATCGGTCATGATGATGATCTTGTGGTATCTGAGTTTGCTGATATCAAAGTCGTCATGGATGCCGGTTCCGAATGCAGTGATCATGGCCTTGATCTCGGCGTTTCCGTATATTTTATCAAGTCTTGCCTTCTCTACATTGAGAATCTTTCCCCGCAACGGCAGGATGGCCTGCGTCGCACGGTCTCTGGCCGTCTTCGCGGATCCGCCGGCGGAATCTCCCTCTACGATGTAGATCTCGCAGTTTTCCGGGTTCTTGTCCGAGCAGTCGGCAAGTTTTCCCGGAAGGGATGTGGAGTCAAGGGCTGATTTTCTCCTGGTCAGGTCCCTCGCTTTTCTCGCCGCTTCCCTCGCCCGCTGTGCAAGCACGGATTTTTCAATCGTCAGCTTCGCCACATTGGGGTTCTGCTCCAGGAAGATCTCAAGCTGGGTGCTGAGCACGCTGTTGACCGCGCCCCTCGCCTCGCTGTTTCCAAGCTTCTGCTTCGTCTGTCCCTCGAACTGGGGATTCTCGATCTTAACGCTGACAATGGCCGTCATACCTTCACGGATATCATCACCGGACAGGTTGGACTCATTGTCTTTGAGCAGTTTATTTTTTCTTGCGTAATCGTTAAATGTCTTTGTCAGCGCCGAACGGAATCCTTCGATATGGGTTCCGCCCTCCGGCGTGTTGATATTATTTACAAAACCGTACGTATTCTCACTGTAGGAATCGTTGTGCTGCATGGCGATCTCCACCGCCACGCCGTCCTTCATTCCCTCGCAGTAAATAATCTGGTCATAGAGCGGTGTCTTGCTCTTGTTCAGATAAGTCACGAATTCTTTGATGCCGCCTTCGTAATGGAATGTATGCTCGCGAAGGGGCTCTTCACGCCAGTCTCTAAGGACGATACGGAGTCCTTTTGTAAGGAATGCCATCTCTCTGAGACGCTGCTTCAGCACGTTGTAGTCAAATATCGTCTCCTCGAAGATCTCGGCGTCCGGATAAAATGTAACCTTCGTCCCGGACCGTTCCGGCTCACAGGTTCCGACCACTTTCAGCTTGTAGCAGACTTTTCCGCGCTCATAGCGCTGTTTGTAGATCTGTCCCTCATGGTAGATCTCAACTTCCAGCCATTCTGAAAGAGCATTTACAACGGATGCGCCTACGCCGTGGAGTCCGCCGGACACTTTGTATCCCCCGCCGCCGAACTTGCCGCCGGCATGGAGAACGGTGAATACGACTTCCACGGCCGGAAGTCCCGCTTTATGGTTGATGCCGACCGGGATCCCGCGCCCGTTGTCGCTTACGGTAACGGAATTATCCTGATTGATATCTACCTGTATCTCATCGCAATATCCGGCAAGCGCCTCGTCAACGGAGTTGTCCACGATCTCATAGACCAGATGATGAAGACCTCTGGCTGAGGTGCTCCCAATATACATACCGGGTCTTTTTCTTACCGCTTCCAGACCTTCCAGGATCTGGATCTGATCCGCTCCATATTCTGCGTCAAATTCTGTACTTGATGCACCCATGTAATACCTCCTAATTTGCGTTTACCGCGTGTCCGTTTTTTATGTGAAATATCTTGTTTATAGAAAATCTGTTGCTGACAAATTCATCCAGACCCGTACAGGTGATGATCGTCTGTATATCATGGATGCTGTCTAACAGATAGTTTTGCCTGTGTTTGTCCAGTTCAGACAGAACATCATCCAGAAGAAGCACCGGCGTGTCGCCTGTGACCTGCTTCACCAGTTCGATCTCCGACATTTTAAGAGCCAGCGCAGCTGTGCGCTGCTGTCCCTGGGAACCGAACCTGCGGACGTCTATTCCCTGGTCCGAAGTAAAACAGAGATCGTCCCTGTGTGGGCCGACTGTCGTACTCTTCATTCTCAGATCCCGCTCCCTGTATTTCCTGAGGCACTGCTCCAGCGACAGATTCCCGGTGCTGGCCTCATAGGAGATCGTGATGTGTTCTTTATTTCCGGTTAATTTATAATGTATATCAGAAATTATTCTGTTTACCTGTTCGATAAACTCTTTTCTTCTCTCCAGTATCTTCGTCCCGTACGAAGCGAGCTGCATATCCCAGATATCAAGAGTTTCCATCAGATTATCCTTCCCGTATATATCTTTCAGCAGGGAATTTCTCTGATTGATGATCCGGTTATAGTTTGAAAGATTGTTCAGATATATCTTATCCAGCTGGGACAGCTCAAGATCGATAAATCTTCTTCTTCCGGCCGGGCCTTCCTTGATGATATTCAGATCCTCCGGAGAGAAAAACACAAAATAAATGATCCCGAACAGTTCACTGGCCTTACGGATCGGCATCTTATCAATTGCGATCCCTTTCGGGCTGTTCTTCTTGAGATGCATATCAATCTGAAAACGAAGTCCCTTCTTCTCGACAACCGTCTCGATATGGGATTCTTCATGCCCGAACTGGATCAGGTCCCGGTCCTTCGTCCCCCGGTGGGATTTGGTCGTCCCGGACAGATAAAGGGCCTCCAGGATATTGGTCTTTCCCTGGGCGTTATCCCCGTAGAGGATATTGGTCGCCGGATCAAAATTAAGCTGCTCCAGATCGTAATTCCTGTAGTTTTTAAGCTTTAAAGATTTGATAACCATAATTTACCTATCTAATCTATTTTACACTTTTTTACAACATTTTTCAAACAAAAATGCCCGGTCATCCGATCTCAAGCTCTTTTCCGTCATATGAAACGACGTCTCCTTTATGGAGCTTTCTTCCTCTTCTCGTCTCGGTCTCACCGTTGACGCTGACAAGGCCGTCCTGGATGATCTCCTTCGCTTCCGCTCCGGATTCGGCCATGCCGGTTGCTTTTAAAACCTGTCCGAGCCGGATGAAATCTTCTCCGGCTCTTAACTGAAATATTTCCATATCGTTCTCCTTTAAATCGCCGCGTTGAAATTGACAGGGAGGATCAGGTAGATATAGCTCTGCTCTGCATCCTTGATAAACAGCGGCGCTTTCGCGTTCATAAAGTACAGATCCACTTCTTCGTCATCGATCACGCGGAGCGCGTCGATGAGGAACTTCGGATTGAATCCAATCAGAAGGTCCTTTCCTTCCTTGAGGCACATAATCTCCTCATCCATGGATCCAATCTGTGATTTGATCTTGAATTCCATGGATTCGTCTTTGATATCGATGATGATCGGCTTCTTGTCGCCCTCTTTGATCAGAAGGGTTGCCCTGTCGATACAGTCGAGGAGTTCTTTCTTGTTGATCCTTGCTTTCGTCTCATAGTCGCTTGAAAGCATCTGGTCGATCCGGAAGTATTCTCCCTCGATCAGCCTCGATACAACGACTGTCCGGTCAAACTCGAATACGATGTGGTTCTTGGTAAATGAAATGTCCACGTCCGCTTCCGCTTCCCCGCCGATGATCTTGCTGATCTCCTGCAGCGTCTTGCCCGGAACGATCACTTTCTTCGGCGCATAGGAATCCTTCAGCTCGATCTTGCGGATCGAAATCCGGTGTCCGTCAAGGGAAACAACCTTCAGGATGTTATCCTCGATCTCAAAGAGCTCTCCCGTCATCATCTTGTTCGTATCGCTGTCTGCGATCGAGAAGATCGTCTGACGGATCACTTCTTTCAGGGTAAATTCGGATACAGTAATAAAATCATCCTTCTCAACAGCCGGCAGATAAGAGAATTCATCGCCCGGCTGTACAGCGATATTGAACTTTGCTTTCTCACATTTAATAAGAGCCTGGGCCTCTCCCTGGGTCTCGATCACGATCTCGCTGTCCGGGAGCTTCCGTACGATCTCAGAAAATATTCTGGCATTGATCGCCATGATCCCTCTTTCTACGATCTCACCGTCTATGGAAGTCTCGATGCCGAGTTCCATATCATTGGCCGTAAGTTTGATCACATCTGTAGAAGCATCGATCAGGATGCATTCCAGGATGGGCATTGTCGTTTTAGAAGGAACAGCCTTTGATACAATACTTACTCCTTTTGACAGGTTTGATTTTGTGCATATGATTTTCATGTGGATGATGCTCCTTTCGTTGTGAAAAAAATATTTCCGGCGGCGCGCTATGTATGTAGATATTATATTAATTCCGCCTCCGTCTTAATAGGGGCTGTGAAAAAGAGGAAAACCCTTTCAAAGCCTTGTAAATCCTGAGGTTAAGGGTACTGATAACTGTGAAGGTTTCTGTCTGAAAGAATGTGGAATGTGTGGGGAAAACGATCCGGGTTAAAATCCCCTGTCAGGAGTTATGAACACACATCCACAGGTTATTAAAAAGTATTTCACAAGGTTTCCACACAGTTATCAACATTTTTTATACCGGGTTGATCTTCTTCTTAATAATATTGACCGTATTGTTAAGTGCCTCATCGGTCTTCAGTTCATTCTCGATCTTTTTGACTCCGTGGTTAACGGAAGCGTGATCCTTTCCTCCGAGCAGGGCTCCGATCGCTTTCAGGGGTGTGTCGGTAAGCGACCTGCACAGATACATGACGATCTGTCTCGGAAGGACGATCTCGGCATTCCTCTTCTTTCCTTTTAATTCGGAAACCGGGATGTTAAAGTGGTCGGATACGATATCAATGATCAGCTCCGGCGTTACCGGCCGGTTGTTGTCCGGAGATATCATATCTTTTAAGGCTTCCGCTGCAAGGGAAATGTCGATCGGTTTATTCTCCAGGTTGGAAAGGGCGATCAGTTTATTGAGCGATCCTTCCAGCTCACGGATATTTGCTTTAATATTGTTGGCGATGTACTGCATGACCTCATCCGGAATATGGTAGCGGTCCAGGCCGTCCAGTTCTTCCTTCTTCCTGAGGATCGCCATCCTCGTCTCATAATCCGGTGCAGAGATATCCGCGATCAGCCCCCACTCGAACCGGGTGCGGAGCCTCGCTTCAAGCGTCTCGATATCTTTCGGCGGCTTATCACTGGAGATGATGATCTGCTTGCCGGATACATGAAGATGGTTAAATGTATGGAAGAATTCTTCCTGCGTACTCTCCTTTCCTATGATAAACTGGATATCATCTATGAGGAGTACGTCGTTGTTCCTGTATTTCTCACGGAATTTTGTTATGGCAAGTTCATTGCCGGTCTTTCCTGCTTTCAGTGCATCAATCAGCTCATTGGTAAATGTCTCGCTGGTCACATAGAGAACTTTTTTGGAAGGATCGTTCTCCAGGATCATATGGGCGATGGAATGCATCAGATGCGTCTTGCCCAGTCCGACGCCTCCGTATATGAAAAGCGGATTGTACACTTCACCCGGCGATTCGGCAACGGCCAGCGATGCGGCGTGGGCGAAATTGTTATTGCTTCCCACGACAAAGGTGTCAAATGTATATTTCGGATTCAGGTTCGCTTTTTCAAAGAGAGAATTGATCTTGTTTTTCTTTTTAATATCTTCCTTCTTCTCTTTAACGACCGTCTCATTGTCTGTTACAAAAGCAACCTCATATTCCGTCCCGGTTACTTCCGCGATGCACACTTTGAATGGAAGCAGATATTTTTCTTCAATATGTTCAAGGCTTGCCCGCAGTTTAACAAGGATATAGACGGTATCATCCGTCACTTCATAAACGGTAAGGGGGGCAACCCAGGTGTTGTATGCAATATTGGATGAGCAGTATTCCAGCTTCATCTTGTTCAGTATCTGGTCCCAGTTTTGTTCCACAATGTTCATCGAAAGTAACTCCTAATCAATATAATAGAGAGATATTAAGGCAAAATCTCTCTATTACATTTTACATCAAAACAGGGTGTGAAGCAATGAGAAATAATGTGTATAACTTTATCCACAGTTTCAACACAGGAGTTATAAGGGATTGAGAGAAAAAATAATTTTTATCAACATGCTATTTTACAGTTATGAACAGGTTATCTACATATTTTTAAAAGTTTTCCACAAAATGTGGATAAATATTTTCGTATAAGCCTTGATTTTGCTTGACTTGCAGGGGTTTTTTCACTATAATTAAGTGCGCGTCTTTTTAAGGAAAGACGATAAATACGTTAATACTGGAATACTTTAACTATAAAGTATACTTAAAAAGGGAGGTGTATTTGAGATGAAAATGACATTTCAGCCGAAGAAGAGATCAAGATCTAAAGTTCATGGTTTTAGAGCAAGAATGAGCACACCGGGCGGAAGAAAAGTATTAGCTGCCAGAAGAGCAAAAGGAAGAAAACAGTTATCAGCTTAGGCCGCATATATGTGGCCTTTTCTTCTATTTTGAGATAATTTTCAAAGAAGAGGTTTTGGATGGTTTTTTCAGAATCTTTAAAGAAAAACAGAGATTTTCAGACTGTATATAAAAAGGGAAGATCCCTTGCCAACAGTTATCTTGTCATGTATGTCCTGAAGAATGAGACTATGAGGAACAGGCTCGGGATATCCGTGAGTAAAAAAGTAGGAAACAGTGTGGTCAGGCATCATCTGACCCGTCTTGTGAGAGAGAGCTACAGACTGTCGGAAGAACATTTCCAGCGTGGATATGACATTGTCGTGATAGTAAGAACAAGTGCGAAAGAAAAGAATTACCATGAGATTGAGAGCGCACTGATCCACCTTGGAAAGCTTCATAAAATATATATATAAAGGAAGTGGCGCGGATGAAGAAGATCCTTTTATGGATGATCCGTTTTTACAGGAAATATCTGTCAGGCCTTAAGGGGTACAGCACGTGTAAATATTATCCGACGTGCTCCCAGTACGGACTCGAGGCGATCGAGAAGTACGGTGCTTTAAAGGGCGGCGCTCTGGCCGTCTGGAGGATCCTGCGCTGCAATCCATTTTCAAAAGGCGGATATGATCCGGTACCTTAAGGAGGATAAGTAATGGAAGTTTACGGGCTTTTAGCCAGCGGAGGCATTTACGACTGGCCGATCATCAGTCAGATCTCGTGGATCCTCGGCCAGGTCATGAATGGAATCTATAATGTATTGAGTGCGATCGGGATCGAGAATATCGGTGTGAGCATCATCATTTTCACGATCATCGTCTACACGATCCTTCTGCCTCTTACGATCAAACAGCAGAAGTTTTCAAAAATGCAGTCTGTTGTGAACCCTGAAGTTCAGAAGATCCAGAAGAAATACGCCGGAAAGAAAGACCAGGTGTCACTGCAGAAACAGCAGGAAGAGATGAATGCGGTATATGAGAAGTACGGAGTAAAGATGTCCGCCGGATGTCTTCCGTCCCTTTTACAGCTCGTCATCCTCTTCGGCCTGTACCCGGTAGTCCAGAACATACCGGAATATGTAACGAAAGTAAGAAATGTATACACACCGCTTGTGGATCAGATCATGGGTGTGAAAGACCATGTGGACATCCTGACAAATGTAGCGGGAAATACAGCAAGCCTTTATGATTTTACAACAGCAAACGGGATCACGGAAGCGCTGTACAGATTCCAGGAGAATTCATGGAATGCCCTGATCGAGCAGATGCCTTCAGTTGAAAGTGCAGCAAGGACAACGATCAGCGAGATCGGAAGGCTTAATAATTTCCTTGGCATCGATATCGGAACACACCCGTGGAACCTGCTGACGAACGCGTTTGCGGCAGCTTCCATCGGCGGGATCATCCTTGCAGTCCTGATCCCGATCCTTGCGGGTCTGACACAGTTCATCAGTGTGAAGCTTTCACAGATGAGCTCATCCGTTTCCATGCAGGATTCGGACAATCCGATGATGAATTCCATGAAGACCATGACATACACCATGCCGCTGATCTCCGTGGTATTCGGTTTTACACTTCCTGCCGGACTTGGTCTTTACTGGGTGGCCAGCGCCGCCGTGCGATGCGTTCAGCAGCTTGGGGTTAATAAATACCTGAAGAGCAAGAGCGTTGAGGAAATGATTGAAGAGAACCGGAAGAAGATGCAGAAGAAGATCGAGAAAAAAGGAACTTCCGGAAAAGAGATCAACAAAATGGCCACCACAAACACAAGAAACGTGGGAAGCCAGACAAACAATAAAAATAAAGTCTCAACAGATCCGTCAAAGGAAGAGAAGATAAAGAAGGCACATGAGCTGGCTGAGAATGCAAAACCGGGAAGCCTGACAGCAAAGGCAAATCTTGTCAGCAGATATAACAAAGGGCAGAAGACAGAGGAAGGAAGTAAATAAAGATGAAAGGCAGTATCAGAGTATCAGCAAAGACACTTGACGACGCGATCACAGAAGCATTGATCCAGCTGGGCGTAACAAGCGACCGTCTTGAGTACGAAGTGATCGAAAAAGGAAGCGCCGGATTCCTCGGGATCGGTATGAAACAGGCTGTCATCGAGGCGTGGAAAAAGGAAGAAGAGCCGGAAGTTACAGTCGAGGATATCATAAAAGAAGAGTTCAGGGCAGAGAAGAAGCCTGAAGCTCCGAAGAAGAAAGAAAAGCCTGCCAGAGTTAAAGAAGAGACAAAGGAGGAGCCGGCTGCCGAAGTTAAGAAAGAGACAGCAGCAGAGCCGGCTGCAGCAAAGGAAGAGCCGGAAGAAGCCGCTCCGGTGAAGAAAGAGGTTGAGCTGGCAAAAGTTGAGGACCAGACCATTGAGGCGGTAAGCCAGTTCATCAACGATACATTAAAAGCGATGAACATGGAAGTTAAGACTTCCGCTTCCATCGATGAGGACGGCGCGCTGTGCATCGATATGGAAGGCGAGCACATGGGCATCCTGATCGGCAAGAGGGGACAGACGCTGGATGCGCTCCAGTACCTTGCAAACCGGGTTGCTAACAAGCATCAGGACGGCTATGTGAGAGTGAAGCTTGATACAGAGAATTACCGTGCGAGAAGAGAAGAGACACTGAAGCATCTCGCAAAGAACATCGCTCACAAAGTAAAGAGAAACAGAAGACCTGTCGCTCTTGAGCCGATGAATCCTTATGAGAGAAGGATCATCCATTCAGCCCTTCAGTCAGACCCCTATGTAACAACCCACAGCGAGGGTGAGGAGCCTTACAGAAAGGTCGTTGTTACATTAAAACGATAAGAATTAAAAAGCGATCACAGAAAAAGGGCGCCGGGCGTCCTTTTTCTATGCGGAAAATCAATCCGGGATATGGTACAATACCTGTATGATACCTGAAAACGAACAGTTCAGACGGAGACAGAGATGGAAAAAGAAACGATAGCTGCGATATCGACGGGAATGACGAATTCCGGCATCGGCATCGTCCGCATCAGCGGTCCTGAGGCGCTTGGTGTCGCTGAGCGGGTTTATAAAGGCAGAGATAATATAAAAGACGCAGACAGCCATACGATCCATTACGGGCATATTACAGACGGTCAGGAGACCATCGATGAAACGCTTGTCATGGTCATGCGCGCGCCCCGGACATTTACCGGGGAGGATACGGTGGAGATCAACTGCCACGGCGGCGTGTATGTGCTGAACCGGGTGCTGGAAACTGTCCTGAAGAACGGCGCAAGAGCCGCGGAGCCGGGTGAATTCACCAAGCGGGCATTCTTAAACGGCAAGCTGGACCTGTCGCAGGCGGAAGCGGTCATCGATGTGATCAATTCGGAAAATGAATACGCCCTTCAAAGTTCGGTAAGCCAGTTAAAAGGAAATATCAGGAAGAAAATAAATAATATTAGAAACAAAATTATTTACCACACCGCCTTTATTGAAAGTGCGCTGGATGATCCGGAGCACTACAGCCTTGACGGGTACGGAGAGAAACTTCTTCATGTAGTTGAAGAGATCATTTCTGAACTCCAGGAAATGATCCGGTCCTCAGAAAGCGGCCGGGTCATGAAAGAAGGGATCAATACGGTCATCGTGGGCAAACCGAACGCCGGCAAATCATCCCTTCTCAATGTTCTCTCCGGCTATGAGCGGGCCATTGTGACAGATATAGAAGGAACGACGCGGGATATCCTGGAGGAGCAGATCCGTCTGGGGGATCTAAGCCTGAATGTGATCGACACGGCCGGCATCCGAAGTACCGAGGACGCTGTGGAGAAGATCGGCGTGGACCGGGCCCGGGAATATGCCGAGAAGGCTGACCTCATCATCTATGTGGCGGACGCATCCAGGGCGCTGGATGAGAATGACGAAGAGATCCTGGAACTGATCCGGGATAAGAAAACCGTGATCCTCCTCAACAAGTCGGATCTGGACACGGTCATCACGCCGGAGCAGATGAAAGAAAAAGCAGGTGAGATCCCGGTCATTTCCGCCTCGGCAAAAGAGGAGCAGGGGATCCGCGAACTGGAAGATACAGTAAAAGGAATGTTCCTTGAGGGAAGCATTTCCTTCAATGATCAGGTATATATTACAAACGCGAGACAGAAAAACGCGCTTATAAGCGCGCTGGAAAGCATGAAAAAAGTAACGGAAAGCATCGGATCCGGCATGCCCGAGGATTTCTATTCCATTGACCTGATGGACGCTTATGACACCCTCGGAAGCATTACCGGAGAAACAGCGGGAGAAGATTTAGTCAATGAAATATTCAGCAAATTCTGTATGGGAAAATAAAGACGAATACGATGTGGCGGTCATCGGCGCCGGACATGCCGGCTGCGAGGCCGCGCTGGCGGCTGCAAGGCTTGGATTCAGGACGGTGGTCTTTACGGTCAGCGTGGACAGCATTGCCCTGATGCCCTGCAATCCGAATATCGGAGGCAGTTCAAAAGGACATCTGGTGCGGGAAGTGGACGCCCTGGGCGGAGAGATGGGAAAGGTCATCGACCGGACTTTCATCCAGTCCAAGATGCTGAACCAGTCTAAAGGTCCGGCCGTCCATTCCCTGCGCGCCCAGGCGGATAAAGCGGACTACAGCCGGGCCATGCGGCAGGTGCTGGAAGCGCAGCCGGGGCTTGACATCCGCCAGATGGAAGTAACGGACCTGCTGACAGAGGACGGGCATATCACAGGCGTCCAGACCTATTCCGGCGCAATTTACCACTGCAGGGTGGTGGTCCTGTGCACCGGGACTTATCTGAAAGCCCGGTGCATTTACGGCGATGTCAGTATGCACACCGGCCCGAACGGCCTGCAGAGCGCCAATTATCTGACGGACAGCCTGAAATCCCTGGGGATAAAGATGTACCGGTTCAAGACCGGGACACCGGCCCGCATCGACCGGAATTCCATTGATTTCAGCAGGATGGAAGAGCAGAAAGGCGACGAGCGCGTCGTGCCCTTTTCCTTTACCACGGATCCGGAAGATGTGCAGATCGATCAGGTATCCTGCTGGCTGACCTATACAAACGAGACGACCCACGAGATCATCCGAAACAATCTGGACCGGTCGCCCCTCTTTTCCGGCGCGATCGAAGGGACCGGTCCCCGGTATTGTCCGTCCATTGAGGATAAAGTGGTGAAATTCCCGGATAAGAACCGCCATCAGGTGTTTATCGAACCGGAAGGGATCCATACGACGGAAATGTATGTGGGCGGCATGTCCAGTTCCCTTCCCGAGGACGTCCAGTACGCCATGTACCGGAGCGTGCCGGGGCTTGAAAATGCGAAGATCGTGCGGAATGCATATGCCATCGAATACGACTGCATAGACGCCCGCCAGCTTAAGCCTACGCTGGAATTCAAGAACATTGAGGGCCTCTTCAGCGGCGGACAGTTTAACGGAAGTTCCGGCTATGAGGAAGCGGCGGCGCAGGGGCTGATTGCCGGGATCAACGCGGCCCGGAAGCTGCAGGGGAAGGAAGGCATCGTGATCGACCGTTCCCAGGGATATATCGGCGTTCTCATCGATGATCTTGTGACAAAAGAGAGTCATGAGCCATACCGGATGATGACGTCCAGAGCCGAATACAGGCTGCTCCTGCGACAGGACAACGCGGATCTGCGTCTGACTGCGATCGGTCACGAGGTTGGTTTAATAGATGAGAAACGTTATCAAAAACTCCTTAAAAAAGAAGAGCAGATCGCTCAGGAGATCGACCGTGTCAATCATACCAATGTCGGAACATCCGAAAAAGTGCAGCAGCTTCTGGATTCATACGGCAGCACCCGTCTGACGTCCGGGACCACGCTGGCGGAACTGATCAGACGCCCGGAACTGTCCTACGATAAGCTGAAAGAAATCGATGAGGACCGACCGGACCTCCCATGGGACGTGGCGGAACAGGTAAATATCAATATCAAATACGAGGGCTATATAAAGCGCCAGATGAAGCAGGTCGAGCAGTTCAAAAAGCTGGAAAACCGGAAAATACCGGAAAATATCGATTACAATGAGATCCAGAGCCTCCGCATCGAGGCAAAACAGAAACTCTCGCAGATCCGGCCCGCCTCCATCGGCCAGGCGTCGCGTATATCAGGCGTATCGCCGGCGGATATATCAGTCCTGCTCGTACATTTAAGCGCTGCGAGAAAAACATCGAATAAATAAAGATCATAAGGAGTAAGCACTTCATGGAAAAAACCAGATTTGATGAAGAATTAAATACCCTTGGGATTACCCTTTCAGAGAGGCAGAAAGAGCAGTTTGACCGATATTACGAACTCCTAACAGAGTGGAATAAGGTCATGAACCTGACCGGAATAACAGAATATGACGAAGTCTGCCTGAAACATTTCACAGACAGCCTGTCTATCGTCCGGATCAAAGATATGAATGAAGTCCGTTCCATGATCGATGTGGGAACCGGCGCCGGGTTTCCCGGGATCCCGTTAAAGATCGCCTTTCCCCATATCCGGATCGTGCTTCTTGATTCACTGAATAAGAGGCTCAGATTCCTGAACCAGGTGATCGAAGAACTGGATCTGGAGAACATCACTACACTCCACGGACGTGCGGAGGATCATGCAAAAAAGGCTGAATACAGGGAAAAATTCGACCTGTGCGCGTCTCGCGCCGTCGCAAACCTGTCCACGCTGAGCGAATACTGTCTCCCTTTCGTAAAAAAAGGTGGAAGCTTTGTATCCTATAAGAGCGGCGATTCCGATGAGGAGATAAAAAAGGCGGAAAAAGCCATAAAAATCCTGGGCGGAGAGGTTGTAAAGGTCGATAAATTCATGCTCCCGGGAAGTGATATGGGAAGAGCGCTGGTCGAGATCAGGAAAGTAAAAAATACCCCCACCCGGTATCCAAGAAAAGCGGGGGTGCCAGGCAAGGAGCCGCTGTAATTTATAAAAATCTTACGTGTAGAATCCGGATTCACAAATAAGGAATAAAACCTTCCGGATTCCGGTTCCGCAGACTAAGAAAAACTACAAAAATGATACACTGACAAAGAGCAGGGCCAGAGATGAAGAACTCACATTCGTTCAGACAGCTTCATCTCTGGCCCTAAAGTCAGCGTTCCATTTTTTATTTTTTCTATGTCTGCTCCACAGTCATCAGTCAGGCTTTATTCCTTATACCGTAAGTCGCATCCTGTCAGAAGTTTTTCATTATAATTACTAGCTTAATACTGTAGCGGGGAGACGATTCTGGCGCAGAGAAGATATGTGAAGGTGAATCTGAGAGAATTATTGAAAAAAATTAGAATATGGAAAGCCAGTGTTAAAAGAGGAATTGGAGTTGTTTGAGCCTGAAAGGCGAGTTCTCCAATTCCTCTTCCTGCAGTTTTTGTAGTTTTTAATCTATGGAACCGGAGTTTAATCCTCTTCCGTCAGCAGTACCCGCACCTGCGCAAGGAATTCATCTGCTTTTTCTATATGCGGCAGGTCTTTTGTGTTGTTGATCCCTACGATCTCGATCGATGGGAGCTGATTCTGGTATTGTTCTGCAACAAGAGCGTTTTCAGGATTTCCGTTTCCGGAGATGATGAAGATGCTGTTTGTTAACTTGCCGAGGCAGAACAGGATATTTGCGTTTGTATACCGTGATTTCTGGCAGGCATACAGGTATCTTGAGCGTGTTTTATCTTTATGAGACGCTTCAAAACATGTGAGAATATCCTTTTCATTCACTTCGTTTACATCATAATAGCAGTCAGAATAAAATTTCTGGCTGATCGTCCGCTTATTTACCCTCATATTGTAGATAAATGTGCCAATCACAGGGGTATAGAGCAGATATTTAATGAATTTACTCCGCTTTGTAGGCATTTTTGCAAGAGATGCCAGGTTCTGCGGATTGATCATAACGATCCGGTTTATAATCGTTTCATCATTGGCACATGCCATAAGGACAAAAGAAGCTGAGTTTCCGGATACAATGACGTCTGCTTTTTCACCGATAACATTTTTAATAAAATCATTGATCAACTGCACATACAGAAAATTAGTATATGTAAGGATCGGACGCTCTGAACATCCGCATCCAAGCAGATCAATGCTGTATACCGTATTTGTTTTTGCAAGTTCTGCTTCAATATTATTCCACTCATGCATAGATGAGCACACATCGAAATTATGTACAAGTAATACGGGAGATCCTGAGCCAGTTTTCCTGTATGCAATGCGGCCAAATCTCCAATCGTAGTATTTAAGATCATTTCCGTCAAGATAATTATATGCAGTGGAAATATGTGTAAAAACTCTGTTGATCACATGCATTGTGCCAACAGCTGTACCTACAAAACACGCCAGAATTCCAAGGTTTTTCTTCCAGGACAATACGATCACCTGCTTTCAAATATAATATAATTATTATACTACAGACAGATGCTTTAGTAAAGAAAAGGCGGTGATGTGTCGAATAAAATATGCGGAATAGTTATTCAATGTTTCACGTG
>DXIS01000030.1 GCA_019112735.1 Candidatus Mediterraneibacter guildfordensis | reverse complement strand
CTTGTTGTCATCATTCTTCATTGACATTTCCTCTCTTTCATTGAATCTGGCAAAAACCATATATTTATAGAACGCAAAAACCGTCTGTTCTCTACTATAAAGAACAAACGGCTTTTTGCAAAATCTATCTATATTCAATTATCTACAAACAAAGTTTGCCTGTTTCTTCTGCTGATAACTTATGATAATTTGGGGGAAGATGCGCCATTTTATATTCAAATTTGGGGGAAGGCTTTCCCCCAAATCTTCTCCCAAAAATCCCCCAAATTTATACGTAAAATACGGTAATTTACGATACTTTGCGTACTTTTTCCTGGGACGCAAAAAACCCCTGAAACAAGCCATTTTACGGGCTTTTCAGGGGTTTTTAAGTTCTTTTAGTTTATGAGATTACATTCCCATCTGTTTTGCGACTTCTTCTGCGAAGTTCTCTTCTTTCTTCTCGATACCTTCGCCAGTCTCGTAACGGATGAATTTCTTCACTGTTACGTTTGCGTTGTTCTCTTTAGCTACCTTTGCAACATATTTTGCTACTGTAAGATCGCTGTCCTGAACGTATACCTGATCGAGCAGGCAGATCTCTTTCATCTCTTTGTTGAGACGTCCGATGATCATCTTCTCGATGATGTTCTCCGGCTTCTCCGGGTTCTCTTTCTTAGCCTGTGCAAGAAGGATCTCTTTCTCGTGATCCATGAACTCCTGAGATACCTCATCACGGGATACATACTTCGGAGACATAGCTGCAACCTGCATTGCCACGTTCTTCAGGCATGTCTTGATCTCATCGTTTACTACATCTGTGTCAGCCACTACAAGGACACCGATGCGTCCGCCGCCGTGGATGTAGGATACTACGCATCCGTTCTCAGCTTCTACTCTCTCGAATCTTCTGATGTTCAGGTTCTCGCCGATCACTGCGATCTTCTCTACGAGAGCATCCTTTACAGTCTTGGAGCTGTCCTCAGCCCATGCCTCTGCCATGAATGCATCCATGTCAGCCGGTGCGTTGTCAGCAACCTGATTTGCAACCGCCTCTACGAATCCCTGGAACTCATCGTTCTTGGCAACGAAGTCTGTCTCAGAGTTTACTTCTACGATCGCTGCGACTTTGTCGTCTCTTACGACTGTCTTAACGATACCCTCTGCCGCAATCCTTCCGGCTTTCTTCTCAGCCTTTGCCTGTCCGTTCTTTCTGAGGAACTCAACAGCTGCATCCATATCGCCGTTTGTCTCTGTGAGGGCTTTCTTGCAGTCCATCATGCCTGCGCCTGTCATTTCTCTTAATTCTTTTACCATTCCTGCTGTGATTGCCATGATAAATTCCTCCGTTAAATCAAGATCTTACTCTTCTACTGCCTCTTCAACCTCAGCTGCCTCTGTCTCATCGTAAGCAGCGTCGTCATAGTACTCCTCTGCGTCAGCAGCTGCGCCCTGGTTTGCCTCGATTACAGCGTCTGCCATCTTGGAAACGATCAGTTTTACTGCACGGATCGCATCATCGTTACCCGGGATCACGTAATCCAGTTCTTCCGGATCGCAGTTTGTATCACAGATACCGATCAGTGTGATTCCCAGTGTGTGAGCTTCCTGTACGCAGATTCTTTCTTTCTTCGGGTCAACTACGAAGATCGCATCCGGCAGTCTCTTCATCTCTTTGATACCGCCCAGGTTCTTCTCAAGTTTTGCCCACTCTTTTTTCAGCGCGATTACTTCTTTCTTCGGAAGTACGTCGAATGTTCCGTCCTCTGACATAGCCTCGATCTCTTTGAGACGTTTTACACGGCTCTGGATCGTCTTGAAGTTTGTAAGCATACCGCCCAGCCATCTCTCGTTTACATAGAACATACCGCAGCGCTCCGCCTCAGTTCTGATGGCGTCCTGAGCCTGTTTCTTTGTTCCTACGAAGAGGACTGTGCCGCCCTCAGCAGCGATGTCAGAAACGGCTTTGTATGCATCGTCAACCATTCCTACAGATTTCTGCAGGTCGATGATGTAAATACCATTTCTCTCTGTGTAGATGTACGGAGCCATTTTCGGGTTCCATCTTCTTGTCTGGTGTCCGAAGTGTACACCTGCTTCTAAAAGCTGTTTCATTGAAATAACACTCATGTTTCTTTCCTCCATTTGGTTTTGTTCTTCCGTATGGTTTGCTCTCTGAGACCGCCCGGATCCCCGGGGTTGGCACCTTCAGAGAAATGCACATACGTGTTTTTTTGCAACATTCGTAGTATATCACAGAAAAATCGCGTTTGCAAGGAATTTTTCACGCATTCGCGGGCATGCAGATGGCGCTGTTATGCATTTGCATATTTGCGGACGATCTCCGCCATCGTGTCCCATTTGCTCTCCATATCCGCAACGAGTTTGAACTGGGTTCTCGCCCGGTCAAGATTGTGGCCTTCGCGGTGGATCTTGAAGTAATGGTCGCCCTCGAGATAATCCGCCAGGAAACGCATGCCGCACTCATAGGTCATGACTTTCGCGCCCATGGGGAGCATCTCCACTTCTTTGTCTGTCAGGCTTCCCGCGCATCCCTCAAGGAATCCTTTTACATAGAGTTCAAAAAGCTCCATACTGCAGGACACCTTGCTCAGATCCTGCTCATCCTCTTCCGCCGTGCTGGCGCCGAAGCGGATGGAATCGCCGAAATCGTTCATGGCAAGTCCGGGCATTACCGTATCAAGGTCAATGACGCAGATGCCTTTTCTTGTCGTATTGTCGATCATGATGTTGTTCAGTTTTGTATCGTTATGCGTAACGCGGATCGGCAGTTCGCCTTTCTCCAGAAGGTCGCCGAACACATTTGCCGTATCCTCGTGTGAAAGCACGAAATCGATCTCTTTCTGTACGGAAGCGGCGCGTCCGCACACGTCTTTTTCAACCGCTTCTTTAAATGCGCGGAGCCTTGCTTTTGTATCGTGGAAGCCTTCGATCGTCTCATGCAGCGTCTCCGCCGGATAGTCGGCGAGCATCCGCTGGAAATGTCCGAACGCCACCGCGCTTTCATAGAAATCTTCCGGTTTCTCTACCAGGTCATAGCTTGTCGCTTCAGTGATGTATTTAAAGGATCTCCAGTATTCGCCCATGGAATCCACATAGTAAGCTTTTCCGTCTTTGGCCAGGATCACGTTCAGTGTCTCGCGCTCCGGATCTCCGCCCGCTTTGATGATCTTCTTACGCAGGTGCGAAGTCACGCCGACGATATTCTCCATCAGCTCCACCGGCTTCTTGAATATCTCACGGTTCATCCGCTGCAGGATCACATACACATCGCCCATATCGCCGATCTCGAATGTCAGGCGGTATGTATCATTGATGTGTCCGCTGCCGAACGGTTCGCACGCTTTGAGCCGTCCGAAATAATTAAAGTTTGCAATTGCTTCTTTGAGCTGAAGTTCAGATACTCGTCCCATTTTTTCTTCTCCTCCTGTGAAGACATTTTCCTCTGCTTTTATCTGTATCTAATTGTAAAATATCCGGGCTTAAAAATCTTTGTCCTATATTCTATTTGATTTGCACGATCAGCTCATTTCCCTTTGCACATTCTGCTCACATGCGGTATGATAAGAAGTATCAGAAGGAGGTGCATCATGGATTATCAGGGGCTGGCTCTGGCAAATGAATTTCAGATCGACGAGCTGTTCTCACTGCACTATTTTGAATATATGAACAGCTTTTACTTTCCGGGTGAATCCCATCCGTTCTGGGAGTTCGTCTGCGTGGACAAAGGCGAAGTGACCATCGGCGCAGGAGACCGGTCATTCGTCCTCACCCGTGGACAGATCGTATTCCACAGACCGGACGAATTCCACTGGGTCCGGGCCGGCGGGAAAGCCGCCCCCAATCTGATCGTGATCTCCTTCTCAACCGGAAGCCCGCTGATGGACTTTTTCAGCGAACGGATCCTGCAGATCACCGAGCAGGACCGGCTGCTCCTTGCGCGTATCATCAGTGAAGCACGCTTATTCCTGGAAGGCCGGCTGGACGATCCGTACCAGAAAGTCCTGATCCCGCGTAAAAATGCGCCTGCCGGGTCTGCACAGATCATCCGGACCTGTCTGGAGCAGTTCCTGATCGGCCTCTTCCGGCGCTTTGGGAATGAAGCCGGAATCCCGTCGCCTGTACAGGATCACCAGGCTTTTGTTCCGGATAAAACAACCACCGAAAATGCGGACGACGAACTGTTTTCCCGGCTTACAGAATATCTGGACCGCCGGCTGAACGGGCACGTCACCATCGACGGGATCTGCTCGGACAATCTGATCAGCCGGTCCCGCCTGCAGAAGCTCTTCCAGGCAAAATGCGGCGCCGGCGTGATCGAGTATTTTTCACGGATGAAGATCGAGGCCGCCAAACAACTGATCCGCAATGAGCAGATGAACTTCACCCAGATCGCGGAAACGCTGGGGTATTCATCCATCCATTATTTTTCCCGTCAGTTCCGCAAGCTGACCGGGATGAGCCCTTCCGAATACGCCTCGTCCATCAAGGCGCGGTCAGAGCGGACATCAGGTCTTTAGCTTGCATTTCACATGTACATGTATTAGTCTTATCTATAAGAAGGAAAGGAGTACGATCACATGAAGAAACCAAACATCGTATTTATCATGACAGATCAGCTTCGCGCGGACTGTCTGGGCTACGCCGGACACCCGGATGTCAAAACGCCCTATCTTGACAGCCTGGCGTCGAAAGGCGTGATCTTCGCCAACACATACAGCGCATGCCCCAGCTGCATCGCGGCGCGGGCCGCTCTGCACACCGGCATGGAGCAGAGCCACCACGGGCGCGTAGGCTACGAGGACGGCCTGCCCTGGAACTACGAACACACCATGGCCGGTGAGCTTTCCAAAGCCGGATACTATACGGAGTGCGTCGGAAAAATGCACGTCCACCCGCTCCGGAACTATCTCGGATTCAACCATGTGGATCTCCATGACGGCTACCTTCACTGCGCGCGCTACGGGAGCGTCCCCTACCGGGAATCCCAGTTCGTTGCCGACGACTACTTCCACTGGCTGAAACAGGAGCTCGGCGCCGACGCTGACGTAACGGACACCGGCATCGACTGCAACAGCTGGGTGGCCCGCCCGTGGACTCATGAAGAAAAATACCACCCGACCAACTGGGTGACAGACCGGAGCCTGGATTTCCTCAGACGCAGGGATCCCCGGCAGCCCTTCTTCCTGATGGCATCCTACTTAAGGCCTCATCCACCGTTCGACGCGCCGCAGCATTATTTTGATCTGTACAGCGGAAAGGATCTCCGCCCGCCGTTTGTCGGTTCATGGGAAACAGATGAATATCTTAAGAAAGACGGACGTGTCTTCGATTCCAAAACCGGCCCCATCGACCCGGAACTGATCCGCCAGGCCCAGATCGGCTATTACGCCTGCATCACCCACCTGGATCACCAGATCGGCCGGCTCATCATGGCGCTGATCGAACAGGAATTATATGACGACACCGTATTTATCTTCACCGCAGACCACGGCGAGGAGTTAAGCGACCACCATATGTTCCGCAAGTCCCGTCCGTACGAGGGCAGCTGCCACATCCCGCTCTTTATCACAGCCGGCAAAAATGTCCTGCCGGACCTGAAAGCAGGCTCGGTATGCCACACCATTGCGGAGCTCCGGGACATCATGCCGACGCTCCTTGACATCGCGGGAGCTGAAATCCCGTCCTCTGTCGACGGAGAGAGCCTCCTGCCGCTCACCGGAGAACCGGAGAAAGCACAGCGGACCTGGCTCCACGGGGAACACTCCTACGGGGAGTTCTCCAACCACTGGATCGTGACAGAGACCGACAAATACATCTGGCACCCCCAGACCGGACAGGAACAGTACTTCGACCTGGCAGCCGATCCCCACGAACTGACCGACCTGATCCATGAACCAGAGAAGCAGGAACGGATCTCGATTCTCCGCGGACATCTGATCGAAGCGCTGACCGGACGGCCGGAAGGATTCACAGACGGTACAAAACTGATCGCCGGACGCCCCTACGGGCCGACCCTTCCGTCCGCGACACAGCCGTAACAGATGACACAGCACATATACAACCGTACAATAAAGGACCGAATGAATGAGCCACAGCAAACATACGTTTAAAAACCAGAAATCGACAAAAGCACCAGATATGCCGAACCTGAACGCACGCTTCCTGTCCATCTCCCTTTCAAAAGATGATCAGGACTGGCAGAGCGTGCTTCATACGCATCATTTTACAGAGATCTTCTATGTGCTGAACGGCGAGGGGAATTTTCTCTTCCGGGATGTAAAGCGCCCGATCAAAACCGGGGATCTGGTCATTGTTCCGCCCTACGTGGAGCACACGGAACAGTCCATCCCCGGCAAGTCCCTCAAATATTATGTACTGGGGCTGGAGGGTATTTCCTTCCAGCCAAAAGACCAGCCCGGCACATATCAGGTCTTCTGCAACTTCGACCGGCATGCCATGATCGCGGAACTGATGGAGCAGATTTATTACGAGACCAAAGAAGAACTGTACGGATCGGAAATGATCTGCCAGAGTCTGCTGGATATTCTGATCATGCGGATCCTGCGCTCCCAGCAGCTTATTACGGTTCCGAACTCCTCCATGCGCATGACAAAAGAATGCGCCCAGATAAAAGAATATCTCGACGCAAACTATGCTTCCCAGATCACCCTGGATACACTGACGGGGCTGACCCATATGAACAAATATTATATGGCTCATTCATTTACAAAATTCACCGGCCTGTCGCCGATCCAGTACCTGAACCGGCGCCGGCTCGAGGCCGCCTGCCAGCTGCTGGAGACCACGGACTGTTCGATCTCGGAGATCGCAGCCCAGACCGGATTCTCCTCCCAGTCCTACTTCACCCAGATATTCCGGAAATTCTACGGGATGACTCCGGTGCAGTACCGGCAGAGTAAATGACGCTCAACGCTTAGAATAAAATTCGATTTCTGTATTAAAGGCATCTTTCTGCCAGCAGAGCTTCTGCTGGCCCCTTCCTTTTACGTCAAATTTCCTTGCATCATTTTTTTCATCCGTATATCTGGAAAACCATTCTTCCATTTCCATCCGTAAACTTTCGACAATTTCTGCATATTCCGGATCATGAACAATATTTTTTGTCTCATCCGGATCTTTCTCCATGTCGTAAAGTTCACACTCTCCGTCTCCATAACGATGAATGTATTTATACTGGCGATCTCTTATCATTCTTGTCCGCCCATATTCATCATAGACTACAATACGTTCCTGCACATCCTTCTCCGGCTCATAGATGAGTTCCGTCATGCTTCTGCCGGGCTGCATTTTTTCCGGTACCCACTCACATCCGGCTATTTCAAGGATGGTCGGGAAAATATCATACTGACAAGTCATGCGATGGCAGACAGCGCCTCTGTTTTTCAATTCCGGACTGTATATTATCAATGGGACTTTAACAGCAGAATCGTACATATTGGGCGGATAAGTTCCATTTCCTTTTCCCCAGATGCCATGATGTCCCATATTCATTCCGTTATCCGCAGTAAATATAATCACGGTATCCTGAAGAAGATGTTTTTCTTCCAGCTTTTCAACTATTTTCCCTACCCCTGCATCCATCGCTGAAATAGCCGCGTAATACCCCGTAAGATTTTCTCTTCGCTTTTCGGGAGTATCGCCAATAGGTCCGGTAATGATATGGTTCGGATGGATCGGCAGATCCGGTGTAGCCGCGAACTCGCAATTTTCATATAATTTCCTGAATTTTTCCGGATGTTCAGACGGCCCCCACGGACTATGAGGCGCTGTATAATGAACACTTAGATAAAACGGTTTCTCTGTTTCCGCCATTTCATCAATATATAGCAGTGAACGCTCTGTGATCAGATCTGTAATATATCCTTCACCCGGATACAGTTCTCCCTCGTCACAAATATCCGGATGAAAATAAGAACATCCTCCTCTTGCAATCGTATACCAGTTTTTAAATCCTTTTCTTTTTGCAGCATTATCTCCCAAATGCCATTTTCCACTCAAGGCACACTGATATCCTGCTTCTGACAAAATCTCCATATATGTACGATGTCCCTCAAGATAATCAATGGCAAGGTCATTTATATCAAAGCCTGGAACTTTACTCATTTCAGGGTATTTATATCCGTCAACATTCCCTTTTTCTATCCAGTCCTGTACGCCATGGCAGGAAGGGATTTTTCCTGTAACAATGGATGCTCGCGCGGGAGAACATACGGGCGATGCACAGTAAAATTCATCAAAACGCACACCGTTTGCAGCAAGCCGGTCCAGATTCGGAGTCTTTACATCCTGATTGCCGGCACATCCCATAGCCCATGCTCCCTGATCATCTGTTAATATAAATACGATATTGGGCTTTTTTTTCAAAATTTTCATCTCCTTAATTTACAGTTTCGGTGCAATGAAACACTGCACCGAAACTACATTCACTATTAAATTTCGTACCAGATAATTTCGTTTGCATCCAGATTAAGATCAAAACTCGATCCGTCTCCTTTGTAAACCGTTGTGCTCTGCGGCTCATATGTGTTATTAACCACACAATATTTCCCATTCTTTACATATGCATGAACTTCAACATTAAAGTTCGTGCTGTACCATCTGTGCAGATTGTCCTCATCATGACTTGCCCAGATAATAGAACGGTAAAGAATACGGCTGTTTTCAAAACTGTACGGAAGCCCGCTGATGTAAACGCAGCGGCCCTTTCCAAACTCATTAACTGCCATCTGAACTTCTTTATTACGCTGTACAAGGATTTCTGTTCCGTCAAGCGCATAAATGTTTTTCTCACCTTCACCAAAGTCAATCTCTTTCGTGCAGTCTTCTTTGATAAAGTGATCATGTTCATCCCAGTTATATTTATCATAGTTGAGCGTGAATCCAAGTTCTTTCTCAACGCCCATAACTGTTGCAAGCTGGAAGAAATGACCTTCATGCTGGTGAGCTGCCGGTTCACCGACTCCGATAAATCCGCCGCCATTGTATATAAACTTCTTCACTGCGGTGATGATCGTCTCATCGGTCCAGTTATCGCCTCCGGTATATGCTGTATCAGCATCTCCGACGTTTAAGATTACATCAATGTCATCCAGGATTCCCGGATTATTTCTGATATCATCAAAACTGATGAATTTCACATCAAACGGCGCACCGCTTAAAGCTTCAATGATACCTGCATAAGATGCCGTCTCTCTGTGATAGATCGCATGATGGACCATATGATTTCCCCATGCACGCATCTTGCCCCAGCAGTTGAGAACCGCCACTTTCTTAATGCAGTACGGCGTTGTACCTTTGATATTCTCATAAAGCTCACGGAACTCATTACATACGCTTTCTACGTAGTCTACAAACTCCGGGAACTGAAGCGCCAGTTTTAAGTATCCGCCATATCCGATCCGGTCGATCGGCTTACGCAGGATCGCTCTTCTCGCTGTTACCCAGTTTACCTTCGCCTCTTTCACCGGATCGCCTCCCTCATGGAAAACATCCGGGAAGAAATACGGAAGGAGACGGCCTTCTCTGTATTTCACGCCTTCAATATCACTGATCAGACGCAGTGTGGATCCGTTTCCAACACTTCCGACTACAGCGTCCAGTCCGATTGTCTTAAATTCATCCATGAACGGCTCCGTGCCGATCCAGTGATCGCCAAGGAACATCATAGCCTCTTTTCCGCCCTCATGGGTTATGTCGACCATTTCCTTCGCCAGCTTTGCAACTTCTCTTCTCTGGAAAGCCTGGAAATCACTGAACTCTTTTGACGGAATACGATACGGATTGTTCATGTATCCCTGGTCGATAATGAATTCCGGGCGGAACTTATATCCCACTTCTTTCTCAAACTGCTCAAGAATATAAGGGCTTACCGATGCAGAATACCCGTACCAGTCAACATATCTTTCTCTCGCCAGTTCATCAAAGATCAATGTAAACTGATGGAAGAAAGTTGTATAACGGATTACATTGACATGCGGATTATCCTGCATATATTTTCTAAGTCGTTCCATAGAAAATTTGTGTGTCTTCGGCTGACGGACATCAAATGTGATCTGCTTCTCAAAATCTGTCCATCCATTTGTCACCGCATTGTACATATGCACCGGATCCCACATGATATACGCCAGAAAGCTTACAGTATAATCATGAAATTTCTTTGCGCCGTGGATTGTAAGATCTCCTGACTCACTGTCGTAGCTCCACTCTGAAACCGGCACGACCTCACCTGTTGTACGGTCGATCACTTCCCACCATCTTGTGATATCATCATAGTCATTTACTTTCAGCATATCCGGATAAAGATGATTCATCAAATGAATAGAAAGTTCATCCTCAACCGCCGTATAAAACGGAGTCATGATATACATCTGCTGGATCTCATCCGGATTAGCTTTTGCCCATGCATTATCTTTTCTTGTTGTATAATATGTGGAATACACTTTTGCATCCACGCTCTTCAGTTCTTCGGGATAATCTGTTCCGTCACAGTCACGGATGGCATCCGCTCCCCATCTTTTTAATAGTTCCAGAGTCTCCGGTACTACATCAACATCAGTAGGTATTGTTACTCTTCCGCTTGTATGCTCTTTCACTATGATTCTCCTTTCGCCAATCGCCATGTAGTATTTTTAATCGCCCTATAATGGGCACAGTGCCATGCTTATAGCGCTCCTGACACTTTCGGGCTGGTACAGTGTCTGCGCCAGCCCGATATTTTTTCTATGTCGCGGAACGCATTCCGCCACGATTTTATCCGGAATAAATTCTCTATCCTTTGACACCGCCGCCGGTAACACCTGCGATGATCTTCTCTGACAGGAAGATATAAAGCAGGAACGTCGGAAGGAATACGATAACGACTGCTGCAAACAGACCGCCGTAATTTCCTGTGTACTTCATACCATTTACAATCTGCAGAAGTCCGACGCCTACAGGAGTCATATCTGCTGAACTTGCAAAGATCAACGCCATAAAGAATTCGTTCCATACACTCAAGAAGTTAAAGATTGTAACTGTAACAAGTGCCGGCTGTACAAGCGGAAGCATGATCTTCCAGAATGTTTTTCCCGGTGTACATCCGTCAATTGCAGCCGCTTCTTCGTAACTTCTGGAAAGGCTTGCAAAGAAGTTAAGCAGGTATGTCGTTGTGAACGGCACACGGATAAATATATACAGCAGGATCAGAAGGATTCTGCCCTTAATCCCAAGTTCGGCCGTCAGAGCATAGATCGGCATGATGATCATAACTTCCGGTATACTCATAGCCAGGATCAGGCTCGTCTTAATCGGCTTGTTGCCAAGGAATGTATATCTTGACAATGCGTAAGCCGCCGGAGCTGCAATCAGGATTACGACTGTACACGATATGATCGCATACATCAATGAGTTCATGAAGAATACGGAAACATTACTTGCCGTCCATGCATTTATGTAGTTTTCCCAGTGAACTCCTGATTCAAATTTGAAAACGCTTCCGGACATGATCTCTCTGGTCGTTGAGAGACTGGCCGCCAGGATCCAGATCAGAAATATTGCGGTAAACGCGATCCAGATCAACACGATCAGATACCCCGGAAGAAGAGCGGCTTCTTTTTTCCAGTTCACTTTTTCTTTATAAACAACTTTTTCTTTTTTCGCCATTTTTATCCTCCTTTCCCGGGTTAGAATTCCAGATCGTCATCTTTAAGCAGTTTGTTCATTACGAAGTAAACAATCGCTACAAAAACAGCCAGGCATACACCAACAGCCGCACCGGCTCCTGCATCTCTCTGTACGTTTCCTGTTGTACCAAATACAGTATCATACAGATATACAACAGGAACTACCGTAGATGTCTCAGTCTGAATGGGCGAGAACATCTTTGACCAGAGGAAAAATGTAATACAGTTAACACTCCAGAAAGTAATATTCGTCTTAAAAATACTTCTTAAAAGCGGAAGTGTCATAGTGAAAAACTGCTGAACTTTATTAGCGCCGTCAATCGTTGCCGCTTCGTAAAGATCTTCCGGGATACGTTCGATGCCGCTGATAAAGATCAGCATGTAATATCCTACTGCACCAAATGTAAATGCAAAAAGCATTGCCCAGAATTTCATATCCGTGCCAAGCCAGTTCTTCCCTTCCATTCCGAAGATATTCAGGATCTTATTCAGAAGACCGAACTCCTGGCTGTAAATATACTGGATCCACATTGTAGCCAGCGCAACTGCACTGATGATATTCGGCAGATAGATTGCCGCACGGAAGAATTTTTTAAAACGGATCCCGCTTGTAAGGATTACTGCAAAAAGCAGTGCAAACGCAAGCACGATCACCCCGCCGATCAGCCAGATCAGAAGCATGTTTGTCATCGCTCTGATAAATGTGGGGGATTCGAAGATCCTGATATAATTGTCCAGACCATTGAACGACCATTCTGACAGGTCTGCCGTTACACTCTCAATCCCGAAGAAACTCATGATCACCGTCCGGATCACCGGATACAGATACATAATCGTAAGGGCCAGAGCACAAGGGAGGACAAAAGGTATGATAAATGTTTTTTTCTTTTTCATTTTCCTGTGTCACCTCTCTGACAAAACGAGGTGGCGCCGGTGAGCGCCACCTCCTGGTTTAAAACCCGTTCTTAGTATAATGCATCCAGAGCTGCTGCGAAGTCCTGACCTGTTGCGAAGCTGCCTTCGTACATTTTTACGATAACTTCTGCGATCGGGGACATCAGATCTGCATTCTGGTTGAAGCCCATGTTCCAGCTAAGCGGTGTCTCAACAGTATTCAGAACTTCAATTGTTCCGTTCTGAGAAGCCGGAGCTGTGTTGGACGGATCAGCCGGGATCTGGGAAGCTGTATCAGCCATCTTCTGATCCCACTCGCCTGATGTAAGGAATGTAGCGAAATCATACGCTGCTTCCGGATTCTCGCTGTAGCTTGTAACTGCGATGGAGTTTGCGCCTGCATATGCTGCTGACTGATCTACACCCTCTGCCGCACCTTCAACTGACGGATAGTTGAATACGCTCCAGTTCAGTTCTGTGCCGCTGTGAAGGTTAACTTCTGATGTAACATAGTTTGCACATACAACCATTGCAACATCACCATCGATTCCCATGGAATCCTGGCTTGCCGGATATTCAGCCGGAGCGCCTTCTGCAAGGTATCCTGCATTAACAAAATCGATCATATCCTGTGCAGCTTTGGCTACGAGTTCATTTTCTCCCCATCCGCCATTGTCTGCCATGTCAGCGATCGCATCTTCACCGATGTATCTTGCAAGATGATATCCGAAAAGGAACGGTGCGTATGTACTGTCAAGTGCAAGCGGCTGGATTCCTTTGTCTTTCAGTGCCTTGCACACATCAAGGAACTCTGTCCATGTTGTCGGAACTTCAACGCCTGCTTCCTCAAACAGATCCTGGTTGTAGAATACACCGCCTACGTTCGGCTGCTCTGTAATACAGGTAAGGAATCCTGCCCAGCCTGTTGCACGGTCATTGAACAGCGCATAACTTGAATCAGCATATCCGTTCGCCTCTGCCAGTTCTGTCAGATCATAGCAGTACTGAGCGTAGTTCTCGGAAATTCTCTTGTAATCATCTTCGAACAGGTCCATCTTCTCTTCTGCTTCAAGTGAAGAAGAAAGGATCTGTTTGATGTCACGGCCTTTCCACTCAATGTTGACTGTACCGCCTGTCTCTTCTGCCCATGCATCAGCAGCTTCCTGGATAACCTGTCCCTGCGGCTCTGTGTTGGACCACATTGACCAGTATGTAAGCTCTACGCCTTCATACGGCTTGTCCCCGCTGTTGTCTGCGCTTCCGCCGCCTTCGTTGCTGTCACCTGAGCTTCCGCATCCAGCAGCAAGTGTTGTCACCATAACTGCTGCAAGCAAAATACTGATGATTTTCTTTTTCATATCATATCCTCCTTTGATATTTGATGATTAAATTATAGTCCCCGGAGCATATTGTTGCAATCATTATATTGTTCTGTTTTTTATGATTCTTGCTATTTTTTGTTTATTGTGAACAATATTTCTTTATTAATTACTGTTCCAAATAATATTTTGTACAACGCCTTTTATTATACATTCTGCAAAAACCACAATATTCCGTGCATTTTCCTTATCTTACCAGTAAGGCTGCCACTTCGGGTCGCATACTCTGCAGAGCGCTTCCATATAGAAGTAATCGCCCCACAGGTCCGGCTCATCCACGCCTTTGCCTTCCATGTACGCATAGACGCCGTGGAGCAGCAGTCCTTCCGGATCCGCCTCATACTCTGTGGAAGCCAGGTCTTTCAGCGTGCGGAGCATCTCAAGTCCGCGAGCCTTTTTCCCGTACTCCAGCATGCCGCATGCCGCTGCCGCCAGTGCTGAACTGTCCCTTGGCTGGTCCGATCCGTCCGTGAAGATCAGATCCCAGTAAGGCATCCCGTCGGAAGAAAGATGATCTTCAAAATACGCCGTCACGTTCTCATAGAGCGTGCGTTCTTCCTCGTCCATGCCTTCTCCGGATATCCTTGCATGAAGCGGCATCCCGAGCACCGCCCAGGCCTGTCCTCTCGCCCAGCAGGACTGGTCCGAGAATCCCTGGCGGGTCGCCCCGTGGTCCGGCTTTCCCGTCTCCGGGTCAAAATAAAAGGTATGGTACGTTGAATAATCTTCCCGGACGATATTTCCAATCACGTTTTTATAATGCTGCTGTGCGCATTCCCTGTACACCGGATCTCCGGTCAGTTCCGACGCCCGGTATAGGAGCGGAAGGTTTAAAAGGGAATCGATGATCAGACGGTATTCGCCCGGATCACCGGGCTTGCCCCACGCCTGGATGAATCCGCCCTTCTCCTGATACCTCGCAAGGAGTACATCTGCCGCCCGGATCAGCACCTCTTTCCAGTGACTGTCCCCCGTGATCCGGTATCCTGCGCCCACGGAAAGGCTGTAGAGGAATCCGATATCATGGTGATCCAGCACCACATGCTCATCGAGCCGCCGTTCGAAACTTTCCATGTTCCGGCAGGCCTGCTGCCTGAAAGCGTCCTTTCCGGTATACTGATAAGCCATCCAGAGCATGCCGGTCCAGAAGCCGTTGGTCCAGTCATCATTTTCCGTCACCTCATAGTGTCCGTTTTCAGCGCAGGCGGAAGGAAACCGGTCTCCGAATTTCTTCATATCCTTTTCCAGGACTGCGCACACCCGGTCCAGTTCCTCCAAAACCCACTGGGGCGCTTCTGCGCGATCGATCCTTTGTTCCATGTGCTCACCTCCTTATCCTTTTTTGAGAACCGGTCTTACTTTCCCGGTCCGCTGTATCCCAGTATAACATCCGGTTTTTCCATTTTCCTGTGGTATCTTGACCTAAATCCGGAAAATCACGAACAGCTTACGGACGGGCGATCAGTTCCTTCACCTCATCAAGGCTCAATCCCGTTTCCTTCGGCCGGCCGATCACCACCAGCACGGCCCCGGCTTTCTGCGCTGCCTCAAGCTTCTCTTCAAATCCGCCGGCGCGCCCCGTCTCCTTCGTAACAAAATACGCCGCCTTCGTCTGATGCAGCAGCGCCAGATTCATTTCCACGGAAAACGGTCCCTGCATGGCGATCAGATGGCTTCCCTCGAATCCCAGTCTCACACTCTCCTGCACGGACGGTCCGGCGGACAGCACTCTCGCAAAGCACCGCTCCCGGTAATCTCTGATCGCCGTATATAATTCCAGTTCCTTACTGCCCGTCGTAATCAGAATGTTTCCTGTGGTCTGCTGTAGATATTCCACCGCCTCCTGCACGGAATCCACCCGGATGATCCCTGACGTTCCTTCCGGTCCTTCACCGCGTTCCGGACCGCCGCACGCCTCATCATCCTGCCGGAGACACCGCACACAGCGCACCGGGAGATGTTTCCCGGCCTCCACGCAGGCCGCCCGGATATTTTCTGTTACCGCCCGGGCGAAAGGATGGGTCGCATCAATGACCAGCCGGATCTTCTTTTCTTCGATAAATGTCCGGATCTCCTGCCCGTCCATCCGTCCCGTGAGGACGGTTGCATTTTCCAGATCCCGGAGCAGGGTTTCCCCGTATTCCGTCGCCACGCTCACATAACAGCCAATCCCTTTCGCGGATGCATATTCCGCCAGCAGGCGTCCCTCCGTCGTGCCGGCGAAAATGAGGATATCCGTGGTTTTCTCATCCGACTTCGCGCACCCGGTTTTCCCGGCAGTCCGGGCCGGATATGCAGCAAGCGCCGCCGTCATCCCTTCCCGGATGCATTTTCCCCGGATCAGTGTTCCGTCCACGCCCGTCTCCCGGTTCCGGGCGCACAGACGCGCCGCCCGCTCGCACACATTGTCCACGCCGGTCACTTTCTCCACGAATTCCGACCCGGCGGACACCTCTTCCACCGTCCGGAGTTCATCCGCCGGATAGGTCACGAACGGGACGTCATATTTTTCAGCCAGGCGGATAAGCGCCGGCTCGTCTTTTTTCAAATCGATGCTGGCGATCATCTTCACCTGCCGGATGCTGATCCCGCTCTCCCTCAGCACATCCAGGAAGCCCTGTTCCAGAAGTTCCGGCGCGATGCCTTTCCGGCAGCCGATCCCGGCTGCAGTCTCCAGCGGCTTCAGCCGGAGGATGACAGAACCGGAGAGATCTTCAGACTCCGCCCTGTCCGGCCGCTGTCCGCACAGCTGTCCGGATACGACCACCTGATATCTGTACGCATCCGCCTCTTCCCGTGTCCCGCAGAGGATCACTTCCCCGGGGAGCATTCCTTCCGCCTGCGAAGGCAGCATATCCCTGTAAGACTCTTCTATATATAGAGCGATCTTCTCCCTCGCCAGCACGGCTGCTGAAATGGCTTTCGCCGCCGCCCGGTCCGTGATCTCCAGACAATGTTCCTTCGCAAACACATCCACGGCAAACTTTCCCTGTACATCCGTGGCTGTAGTGTGGACCGCCGTCCCGCCCGTAAGACGGGCGATCTCGTCCGCCAGCGCCGCCGCGCCGCCCACGTGTCCGGAGAGCAGGGGGATCACATACCGCCCTTTCTCATCCAGCACCAGCACCGGGGAATCCGTATACTTATCCTTTACCCACGGGGCGATAAAACGCACGGCGATCCCCGCCGCGCCGATAAACAGGAATGCCGCACGGCCCCACTGGCCGCCGATCAGTTCCGCCCGGTCTGCCGGCATCGGCCGCACCCCTTCCTGCGCATATTTTTCCGGCGCATACGCCTCGCATATATGATCCGCCTCCTCCAGTTTTCCGCACAGTCTCCGGCCAAGCGAAGCGCCCGTCCCGGTAAAACTGAAGAGGATGATCTTTCTGTTTCCAGTTCCGCTCATTTTTCCGTCCCCGCATTTTCTTTCATGTCATCGATGAAATCATCATACCACGGGGTGAAAAAAAGCGTCAATGTTGACATTCTTTTATGCCGGAATTATCATATATTTCGTTGTTTACAAATGTTTTGGAAAGTTGTGTGAATGAAATGCAAAATGAACTGACTCACGGACCGGTCATGAAGACCATGCTGCGCTTCGCTGTTCCCATGATCCTGGGGAACCTGCTGCAGCAGTGTTATAATATCGCAGATACGCTGATCGTCGGACGGTTTCTCGGAGCGGGCGCACTCGCCGCCGTGGGCTCCGCTTTTTCTCTGATGACCTTTCTCACTTCCATCATCCTGGGGCTTGCCATGGGAAGCGGCACGGTCTTCTCCATCCGTTTCGGCCAGAAAGACGACCGGGCGCTCCGGGAATGCATCCTGGCGTCTTTCGCCCTGCTCGGGATCGTGACGGTGATCCTCAACATCCTTGTCTTCGCCGGAACAGACCGGATCATCTGGTTCCTGCGCACGCCGGACGAGCTGATCCCCATGATGCGGGAATACCTGGCCGTGATCTTCGCGGGCCTCATCGGGATCTTCTTATATAACTTCTTCGCCTCGCTGCTGCGCTCCCTCGGGAACTCCGTGATACCGCTTGTATTTCTGGCTGTGTCCGCCGTACTCAACATCATCCTGGACCTGTGGTTCGTGGCCGGACTTAACCGGGGCGTGGCCGGAGCCGCAGAAGCGACCGTGATCGCCCAGTATGTCTCAGGCATCGGGATCACGCTGTACACCTGGATCCGGTTCCCCCATCTGCTGCGCCCGGATCCGTCCATCCGCCTGCGCCGCACACGCATAAAAGAGATCACCGGCTTCTCTGCCCTCACCTGTCTCCAGCAGTCTATTATGAACCTGGGGATCCTGGCTGTGCAGGGACTGGTCAACAGCTTTGGCACGACCATCATGGCCGCTTTCGCCGCAGCAGTAAAGATCGACGCATTCGCCTACCTGCCGGTGCAGGATTTCGGAAATGCCTTCTCCATCTTCATTGCACAGAACTACGGGGCAGGAAACTCTGACCGGATCCGCAAGGGCATCCGCACAGCTGTCATAACCTCCACGGTTTTCAGCCTGATCATCTCCCTGCTGGTCTTCATCTTTGCCCGGCCGCTCATGTCCCTTTTCATCGACGCCGGCGAGACGGCCGTGATCACAGAAGGCGTCCGCTACCTGCGGATCGAAGGCGCATTCTACGCCCTGATCGGCATCCTGTTCCTTCTCTACGGACTTTACCGGGCGCTTGGGAAGCCCGGCATGTCGGTCGTCCTCACCGTCGTGTCGCTCGGCACGCGGGTTGCGCTTGCATACGCCCTCTCCGCGGTCCCATTCTTCGGGGTTGTGGGGATCTGGTGGGCCGTGCCCATCGGCTGGTTCCTGGCCGATGCGCTGGGCGTCATCTTCTATCTGTCCCGAGCATCAGCCAGTTGGCGCTAAAGGGCCGCATCAGATTCCAGTAGCCGGCCCCGGAAAGTCCGTATTCCCGGACCAGTTCCCATTTTGCCCGGATGCTGCGCACATCCTCAAACCAGACGACATGCTCCATGCCGTTTTTGCGGTAGGTAAACCAGGGACTCTGGGAAACTTCGGCGTATTCGACAGAAGCACCGTTTTCCACCGCGATCCCAACCGCCTCTTCATTGCCGATGGATCTGGCGCGGGTGATCCCGCGCTCATAGGGCAGAGGCCAGTCATATCCATAATTGGGGATCCCCAGGATGATCTTCTCCGGCGGGATCCGGGTCAGCGCGTATTCCACGACCTCCCGGACTTTATCGAGCGGCGCCACCGCCATGGGCGGCCCGTAGGTATACCCCCACTCATACGTCATCAGAAAGACGGCATCGGCATTTTCTCCCAGCTTCGCATAATCCACCCCTTCCACCAGGATCCCTCTCTGACGGTCAGACGTTTTCGGAGCAGCCGCCACAGTCACCTGATATCCGCTTTTGCCCATCCTTTGCTTTACTTTCCCAACGAACTGTACATACTGTTCTTTATTCTCCGGAAGGATATATTCAAAATCAATATCCACTCCCCGGTATCCTTTCCGTTCCATCATCTCCAGCATCTGTGCGGTCAGTCTGTCCTGCAGTTCTTCGTTTTCCACAAGCACCCGGATCAGCTGATTGTTAAAGGCTCCCTCAGAAGAAAAAGGCGTGAGCACCATCCATGGCTCCACGTTCATCTCTGCCGCCCGCTCCGCCATCCAGCAGTCATCCTGCCGGGGCGGGACCAGATCCCCCTCAAATGTAAAGCCATAGGAAAAGACCAGCAGCCGGCCAAGCGACGGCAGGGCTTCCTCCAGGACCGGCGGATCGATAAACGGATAGGCATATCCCGCTGTAAGATATCCCTGTGCCAGATCCCCTTCCTCTCCTTCCCCCAGGAGCAGAAGCGCCTGCCCGGGCACAAGCCGTTCACTGTATATCAACTGATTGTCAGCAATGATCTTCTGCACAGGGATCCGCGTCTCATCCGATATTTTCTGCAGCGTGTCGCCGCTTTTCACTACATAGATCATAAAAACACCCCCGTAAGGGAAGCATATGCCTGCCTTCGGGGGTATATGACTCTACGCCGCAAAATTGCCGGTGTACAGCTGATAATATTTCCCTTTGGCCGCGATCAGTTCGTCGTGGGTGCCCCGCTCGATGATGCGTCCCTGCTCCATGACCATGATGCAGTCGGAGTTCTTGACCGTGGACAGCCGGTGGGCGATGACAAATGTGGTCCTGCCCTTCATCAGCGCATCCATGCCGGCCTGCACCAGTTTCTCGGTGCGGGTGTCGATGGACGACGTGGCTTCATCCAGGATCAGCGCCGGCGGGTCCGCCACTGCCGCGCGGGCAATGGCAAGGAGCTGCCTCTGGCCCTGGCTTAAGTTGGCCCCGTCGCCGGTCAGCATGGTATCATATCCGTCCGGCAGACGGCGGATGAACCCGTCCGCATTGGCCAGCTTCGCCGCCTTGATGCATTCTTCATCGGTAGCGTCCAGCTTGCCGTAGCGGATATTGTCCATGACCGTTCCGGTAAAGAGGTGGGTGTCCTGCAGCACCATGCCGAGCGACCGCCGCAGGTCCGGCTTCTTGATCTTGTTGATATTGATGCCGTCGTAGCGGATCTTGCCGTCCGCGATATCGTAGAACCGGTTGATCAGGTTCGTGATCGTGGTCTTGCCCGCGCCCGTCGCGCCGACGAAGGCGATCTTCTGCCCCGGCTTCGCATACAGGGTAATGTTGTGCAGGACGATCTTGTCCTCGTCATATCCGAAGTCCACATCGTCGAAGACTACGCCGCCTTCCTGTCTCTGGTAGGTCACCGTGCCTTCCGCCTTGTGCGGATGCCGCCATGCCCACTGGTTCGTGCGGACCGGAGATTCTGTCAGATTGCCGTTCCCGTCCTCTTTCGCATGGACAAGTTCCACATATCCCTCATCCTTCTCCGGCTCTTCATCCATCAGGTCGAATACACGCTGGGCGCCGGCCGCCGCATTGACCACGAAGTTGATCTGCTGGCTGACCTGGGTGATGGGGTTCGTAAAGCTCTTATTCAGTCCCACAAAGGTAACCACCGTACCGATAGTCACGCCCGCCAGGCCGTTGATCCCCAGGATCGCGCCGACGATGGCCACCAGCGCATAGCTGATCCAGCCGATGTTGGCGTTGATGGGCATGAGCAGGTTGGCATAGCGGTTCGCCTTGTCCGCGCTGTTCCGCAGCCGTTCATTGACTTCATGGAAATCCCGCATGGCCGCCTCTTCGTGGCAGAATACTTTGACCACCTTCTGGCCGTCCAGCATTTCCTCGATAAAGCCGTCCACCGCGCCCAGGTCCATCTGCTGGCGGACATAGTATTTCGCCGACAGCTTCGAGAAATTGGACGTCACCAGGATCATGACTGCAGCCGTCAGGATGGAGATCACGGTCAGCGCCGGATTCAGGACGATCATGGTGATGAGCGTCGCCGCCATGGTAATGAGGGAGTTGATGACCTGGGGGATGCTCTGGCTCAGAAGCTGCCGGAGCGTATCCACATCGTTGGTGTACACAGACATGATGTCACCGTGTGCATGGGTGTCAAAGTATTTAATGGGCAGGGATTCCATCCGGGCGAACAGGTCGTCTCTTAACCGCCGCATGGTGCCCTGGCTCACATTGACCATGATCCGGTTGTAGGTAAACGCCGTGATCACGCCCACCGCCATGATGCAGGCCAGGCGGACGATCTGGGACGCCAGACCGCTAAAATCACTGCTGCCGCTTTTCAGCATCGGGGTGATATAGTCATCCACAAGCGTCTGCGGGAAGGTGGCTCCGATGACCGTTGCCGCCGCCGTAATGACGATGCAGACGATGACAAAGAAAAACGGGATTTTATAATAATGAAGCATGTACCGGATCACGCGGCCGACCACTTTCGGCGATGCCGCCCGGGATGCCTGTTTCTTTTCATTCTTCTCATTCATAGATCCGTATCTCTCCTTTCCAAGACTCTTACGCCGGCTGGTCGAAGTCGCCGCTTCCCTCTAACTGGGATGTGTAGATCTCCTGATAGATGGCATTGGTCTTCAACAGATTGTCGTGGGTGTCAAATGCATTGATCCGGCCGTTGTCCAGCACAAGGATCCGGTCCGCGGACTGGACGCTGGAGATCCGCTGGGCGATGATGATCTTCGTTGTGCCCGGGATCTTCTTCGCGAACGCCGCCCGGATGTTCGCATCCGTGGATGTGTCCACCGCACTGGTGGAATCATCGAGGATCAGGACTTTCGGCTTCTTCAGGAGCGCCCGGGCGATGCACAGACGCTGCTTCTGGCCGCCGGATACATTGGCGCCGCCCCGGGCGATCACCGTGTCGTACCCGGCCGGCATCCGGTCGATAAACTCATCTGCACAGGCAGCCCTGCATGCCTCGATGCACTCTTCCCTTGTCGCGTCCGGATTGCCCCAGCGCAGGTTGTCAAGGATCGTGCCGGAGAAAAGAGTGTTCTTCTGGAGCACGACGGACACCTGGTTTCTCAGGACTTCCGTATCGTACTTCCGGACGTCCACGCCGCCCACGCAGACCGAACCGCCATCCACGTCATAGAGGCGGCAGATCAGATTGACCAGGGTGCTCTTGCCCGAGCCGGTCCCGCCGATCACGCCGATGGTCTCGCCGCTCTTAATATGCAGGTCGATGTCAGACAGGGAATTCTTGCCGCTGCCGTGTTTGTAGGAGAAATTCACATCGTTGAAATCTATGCTTCCGTCCGCTACTTCCATCACCGGGTTCTCCGGGTCAGTCAGGTCCGCTTCCTCATTCAGCACTTCGCTGATACGCCGGATGCTGGCCATGGACATACTGATCATAACGACTACCATAGAAAGCATCATCAGGCTCATCAGAAGCGCCATGATATAGCTGAACAGGCTGGTCAGGTCTCCGGTCGTAAGGGAGCCGCCCACGATGAACTGCGCGCCGAACCAGGATACGGAAATGATGCAGAAATAAACCGCAACCATCATCGCCGGGTTGTTAAAGGCCAGCAGGCCCTCCGCCTTTACGGACAGGTCGTAGAGCATTTTGGACGCTTTTGAAAACTTCACGTTCTCATAATCCTCACGGACGAACGCCTTGACCACGCGGATTGCGGTGACATTTTCCTGGACGCTGGCGTTCAGGTCATCGTATCTGCGGAATACCTGGCGGAAGATCTTCAGAGTAACGGCCATGATCGAACCAATGACGATCACCAGGAAGACCACGGCGATCAGGAACATGCCGCTTAAGTGCCGGTTGATGATAAGGCACATGGTAAAACTGAAGATCAGGTTCAGCGGCGCCCGGACCGCCACACGGATCACCATCATGAAGGCATTCTGCACGTTGGTGATATCTGTCGTCATACGGGTGACAAGACCCGGCACGCTGAATTTATCGATATTTGAAAATGAAAAGGTCTGGATGTTGGCGTAGATCGCCTCACGCAGATTTGCCGAAAGGCCGGACGCCGCGCTTGCCGCATTCTTCCCGGCAAAGGCGCCGAAGCACAGGCTTAAGAACGCCATGACGACCATCAGCGCCCCGTAGCGGTAGACCACCGACAGATCGCCCGGTTCCAGTCCCCGGTCAATGATAATGGCAGTGATAAACGGCATCAGGATCTCGAAGACCACCTCCAGGGCGGTGAGCCCGATGCACCGGAACGTATCACGCTTATACTGCCCCAGCTGCTGTAATACTTTTCTCACGGTTATATACCTCCTGTCTGTCTTTTTCGTTCTCCTCCATGGCCGCGAACCGGCCGATCAGCTTCTTCTCAAGGTCCCACAGCTTCCGGCGCTCATCCGCGTCGAGCGCGCTGCAGATTTCAGCCTCCATTTGTTCCGCCTTCCGGAGGAATTCATTTCCCCCGGCGATCAGCTTCGCCGTCGGGAGGACTTTCTTCTTCCGGACATCGCCCGGATCCTCAAGAAAATACAGATACTCTTTTTCTCTCATTCGTTTGATCAGCGCGGAAAGCGTCGCCTTCGATACGCCGATCTCCCGGCACAGCTCCGTCAGGTAAGTCCCCTTCGGATGGTGCCGCAGTATGTAGACAAGAAAATAGACCTGGACTCCGGTCATCTCATGATTCTTCAGGCACTGGTCCATCTGCGCCGCCAGATCAAGGCTGATCTTCTTCATCATAAAAAGCAGGTCTTCCGCCCTGAAATCCTCTTCCATCCGTACCTTCACCTCCTGTCAGAACGGACTGTTCATACGCAGACAGTTCGCTCCCTTATCTTCTGTCCATTAGAGATTTTAGCTCAGAAAATCATGAATGTGAAATTCAAAATTATTATTATCAATAAATATTATTTATAGATATTGATTATATTTTTATATCATGTTATTTTGGATTCAGTAAAGAAATGTAAAATAAAAAAGAAAGGGGAGTCCCCATGAACACCGTACAGCTGGAATGTTTTGTCACTGTAGCAGAATATCTGAATTTTTCAAAAGCGTCCCAGGTGCTGAAGATCACCCAGCCGGCAGTCACCCACCAGATCCAGGCGCTGGAAAAGGAACTGGGGACAAAGCTGTTCCTCAGGACCAGCAAGACGGTGACCCTGACCCGCGAGGGCGTCCAGTTCCTTGGGGACGCCCAGCTCATCCTGAAAACCGCCCTGTCCGCGAAAGAGCGTCTGGGAAACCGGGAACAGTACATCACCCTTGTCCTCGGCTGCCACAATCACATGGAACTGAGCCTGCTCCCGCCTGTCCTCCATGATCTGGCCGGAGAATACCCGCTGCTGCGGCCGGACATCCGGATGATCCCCTTCCCCTCCCTCATGGGGCTCATCGAGAATGAACAGGTGCATGCGGCCCTGAGCGTAAAGCTGGAGCAGAAAACATCCCCCCTCTTCTTCCGGGAGCTGTGCTGTGTCCCGCTGGCATGCGTCTGCGCCCCGGAGCATCCGCTGGCCGCCCACAGTACGCTTACCGCTTCGCAGCTGAACGGGAAATTCATCGCCTGTTCACCCCGCCAGATCCCGGACGCGGTCTTCACAGCCCAGACCCGCATCCTCGGCGGACTGCGCCCGGAGGGGCGGTATTTTGCCGAAAATACAGAAAGCGCCTTCGCTCTCGCAAAGGCGCAGCTGGGGTACACGCTGTACCCCGATATCATTCCCGCACGGGACAGGGATCTCTGCTATATCCCCATTACGGATCTGCCGAAGATCTCCTTCGGCGTGTATTACCGGTATGACCAGGACATGCCGGCGCTGAAACGGTTCGTCAGTCTGCTGGGGGAATATATCAAGTCACAGAGCATTTAACTTTTTCTCTCTTTCGGCTTCCTCGTTAATAAGCTCCTCGATCGACAGGAACGGAACATGTTCAAACAGTCCTTCCAGTTCATTTTCAATATCCAGCGCGATCGCAATCTTGGTCAGTGAGATCAGGGAAATCTCACCGCTGCTCTCAAACCGCTTCACAGATCCCAGGCTTACTCCCGACTTCTCGCTCAGTCTTTTCTGTGAAATCTTTCTCCGCCGACGGATATTACGGATCCGGGCAGCGATCAGTTTATCGATTTCTTTAGGTGTTTTGGATAAGATACTTAAATCAATCATAGATAATATATTATCTATAGTTACCGAAACAGATACCGGTACGTGCGCCGCTGCTGAAGCAGGATATCGCGCACCCGCATCTTTATATCTTTCGGATAATATGGTTCTTTCTCCATCAATATTTCAATATCATGTTCATCGTATGAAAACTTTAATGACTGCCCATACAATGTTTCCACTGTCTCCAGCTGTTCCATGAAATCACTGCACAGTGTTTTCGATCTGACCTGCGGGATGAGATCAATTATATCCTCTCCCATCGGATAATCCATCTGAGTATCGGACAGAAGCGCGCACCCGTTATCAAAAACCGGACAATAATGATACCCGCCGGTTCCGTCGCGCAGCACAGCGATATTGTGCATGTGTCTGTCTTCATTAAGGAACAGCGCGTCGATTGTCAGCAGACGGCTGAGATATACGCCAAAATTTTCAAGACCTGTCATCTGTTCTACCTGCTCTGTCAGGAAACGCGCCCTCTCCTTTGTGCCCTGTATTCTGAAAATGCTCATATACAGACTCTGCCCGTGCAGATTCTGAAACAGCCTCTCAAGCGTAATAAGCTGCCAGCCATCCGGTAGAAAGTTCCCGCTCCGGCATCCCCTGTACAATGCTTTCTTATAACCAATCTCCTCTGTCTGATACAGGATATACTCTTCTTCATTCATATTTGAATGTTTCAGAAGTCCGGAAACCATATACTCCGCCAGACCTTCATATCCCGTATAGTCTGCTTTGTACCATACGCCGTCTGATTCCCATTTCATCTGATTTCCTTTTGAGGACTGATGGGCGGCAGTTCTCAACTCATTTTCTTCCAGTCTGACCATCCTCTTCACCTCTCAATCTCAATCCGGAAATCATCTTCCGCCATCTTCCCTTCCGTTTTCTGTATGATCAGAAACGGATCATAGAACGGAAGGTTCAGTTCTTCCAGTATGATCTTCATCTTGTCCCGCGTCCGCGGAAAACATCTCGACTCCAGGAATTCTTCATAATCCTTGTACGAAGGATGTTCATTCCTCCCGAATGCACGGTACAGCGGATCCGTTACATAGTTTTTAATTTTCACCCGCTGCTCTCTGTCATTTACATCGATGATTGTACACAGCCGGTCCCCGTTCAGATATCTGAGGCGCAGCGGAAACTTCTTTTCCGGGATCTCCAGTTCTTCCGGAAGCCAGGGGCGCTCCCGCAGGATGCAGAGCAACGCTGCAGCGGCGCCGGATACACTGCCCCCGCTGCTTTCCCAGTGTTCCACTGTCTTAACGGAAACATTCAGCAGTACAGCCAGCTCTTTCTGCTTCATATTCAGATTTTTCCGAATATTCTTCACTTCCGGAGCATATAATGTTTTCTGTAAAGCAAATTCCATGATCCCGCCTCCCGATTTTCCGGTTCTAAGCCTTCTTTTCTATAGATTATCACATTTTATACTAAATTCAAGTATTATTTTAATAGTTTACTACTATATTTTAGTATTATTTTGTAAAAATCGAGAAGCATTCTAAAAAAGAGATGCCACACCTGTGTGACATCCCGCGTTTATTATTTACGATTCTATTCCCGCATAATTCCTTTATTACAGAAGACTCATAAACCACTCCACAGTTTCCGGATCATAGTGAGAGAAGAACAGGCTTTCTCCCGTATCCAGCGCTTCGATACGCTTCATCTCCTCTTCCGTCAGGGTGAAATCAAATACATTGAAATTCTCTTCCATCCGGCTCTTATGCACGGATTTCGGTATCACGATCACCCCGTTCTGGATCAGGAACCGGAGCGCCGTCTGTGCCACGGATTTTCCATGCTTATCCCCGATCTCTTTCAGCACCGGATTCTGGAAATAATCGTTCTTGCCCTCGGCAAACGGCCCCCATGACATGACCTGGGTGCCGTATTTCTCCATATATTTCCGCGCCGTCTTCTGCTGTTGGAATACATGGGTCTCCACCTGGTTGACCGCCGGTTTGATCTCAGCGAAATGGAACAGATCCAGATACCGGTCCGGGTAGAAATTCGACACGCCGAGCGCACGCGCCTTTCCCTCCTTATATGCCTCTTCCATCGCGCGGTAGGTCCCGTAATAATCGCCGAACGGCTGATGGATCAGAAGCAGATCCACATAATCCGTCTGAAGTTTTCTCAGGGATTCCTCGATTGATTCTTTTGCTTTCTCATATCCGGCATTGGAAATCCAGACTTTCGTCGTGATGAATATTTCCTCCCTTTGGATCCCGCATTTCGCCAGTGCGTTTCCCACTCCTTCTTCATTATAATACGCCTGTGCGGTATCGATGCTGCGGTATCCCGTCTCAAGCGCTTCCAGGACACAGCGCTCCGTCTCCTCCGGCGGCGTCTGATATACGCCATATCCGAGGATCGGCATCTTCACTCCATTATTCAGCGTCACATATTCCATTATGTTCGTCCTCCTCTTTATTCATCTAATGAAATCTTTTTGAATCAAGCGCTTTCTTCAATTCTTCTTTCCACTTAAAGTTTACAAATATTATAATGAAATGTACAATAGAAATATCGGAATATAGATTTCATAAAATGAATAATAAACGAAAGGAGATCCTTCATGCTCGACCTTAACGAACTGGAACAGCTTACAACATTTGCAGATCTTGGCACACTCTCGAAAACCGCTGACGCCCTGCATATCTCACAGCCCACACTCACGCGGACCATGCAGCACATAGAAGAAACGTTCGGAGTCCCCCTTTTCATCCGCGGGAAGAATCGCATCACACTGAACGAAACCGGACAAAAAGCCGTGGCATATGCAAGACAGCTCCTGGCCGATGCACGGAATGCCATAGAGCAGGTTCGTTCCTATGACCGGAAACTCCATACAATCGCCGTCGAGTCCTGTGCCCCTGCACCGCTGTGGACGCTGCTGCCCAGGCTGGCGGAAAAATATCCTGAACAGACCATATCCTCCAAGCTTGTCCCGCTCCCCGACATCATCCAAAATGTAAAGAACGGCGCCTGCCAGATCGGCATCCTTCCCTTTTTCACAAAGGATGACACTCTTGATTGTACGCCGTTCTTACGGGAATCCCTTTCGATCTGCGTAACAAAAGACCATGCCCTGTCCGGACACAGTCTTGTTACATTTGAAATGCTTAATGGATTTAATTTCCTGCTTCGCTCCGAGATTGGATTCTGGAATGAGATGTGCCGGCAGAAAATGCCCGCCTCCCGCTTTCTCGTACAGCAGGACGACTACGAATTCCGGGAACTCATCCGCAGCTCCACCCTTCCCTGCTTTACCACCAATCTGGCCACAGACCTTTATGATGTACTGGAAGGCCGCGAGATCATCCCCGTAGATGATGCCGAAGCGGATGTGATGTATCATGTCATCCGGCTGAAAAGACGCATCACTATTTAATAAACATCGCATCCCCGAAGCTGAAGAATCTGTACCGCTCTCGCACGGCTTCTTCATACGCCGCCAGCACGTGTTCTTTCCCGGCCAGCGCGGACACCAGCATGATCAGCGTAGATTCCGGCAGATGGAAATTGGTGATCAGGCAATCCAGCGTCTTAAACCGGTATCCCGGATAGATGAAGATTTCCGTCCATCCGCTGCAGGCCCTCAGATGCCCGTCCTCATCCGCCGCGGACTCAACCGTACGGCAGCTCGTCGTCCCCACGCAGATGACCCGACCCGGACCGTCTTTCGCCCGGTTGATCTTCTCTGCGGCTTCTTCGCTTATCATGTAGAACTCCGAATGCATATGGTGATTCTCCACATCATCCACCTTCACCGGGCGGAATGTCCCAAGCCCAACATGAAGCGTCACCCGTGCGATATCCACACCCTTTGCCTCGATCTCCCGGAGCAGTTCCGGCGTGAAATGCAGACCGGCCGTCGGTGCCGCCGCCGATCCGGAATGTTCTGCATAAACGGTATTGTACCGGTCTTTGTCTTTCAGCTGATGGGTAATGTAAGGCGGAAGCGGCATCTGCCCCAGCTGGTCCAGGATCTCCTCGAAGATCCCTTCATACTCAAAATGGATCAGACGGTTTCCCTCGTCCACGATATCCACCACTTCGCCCACGAGCAGACCGTCCCCGAAGCTGATCCTGGTCCCGGGCTTCGCTTTGCGTCCCGGCTTCACCAGCGTCTCCCAGACGTCGTCCGCTCCTCTCTTTAAAAGCAGCACTTCGATCTTCGCCCCGGTTTCTTCCTTTGCCCCGATGAGCCTTGCCGGAATCACTTTCGTGTCATTAATGACCAGACAGTCTCCCGGATTGAGGTAATCTATGATTTCTATAAAAACATGATGCTCCACTTTCCCGGTCTCTTTATCAAGAACCATCAGCCTCGATGAAGAGCGGTCCTCCAGAGGATCCTGGGCGATCAGCTCCTGTGGCAGTTCATAATTAAAATCACTTGTCTTCATGTAAGTCTTCCTTTCGCATTTTATCTGCGCGGGAATCATTCCCGCTTCTCGCCCGCCACACATAGCGGTCCAGCAGCGCGTTCACCTCGCCGCCCAGCAGGATGATATACATACATCCATAGAGCCAGAGCATAATAAGGATGATCGTTGCCATACTTCCATACATGTCGGAAAATCCGGTGAATATATCCAGATAAATAGAAAATACAAACGAAAGCAGCAGCCAGCCGCAGGCAGTAAACGCCGCGCCGGGAAGCTGTTTCCGGAATGTAGTCCTGACATTGTGCTTCCTGTTCGGCAGGAATTTATACACCAGATCCCAGAATACGATCAGCACGATCAGAGTCACCAGCGTGCGGATCCGCATGATAAAGTCAACAACTTTGATCAGAAACGGCACATGCTCATACACGATCACGCTGATGCTGTTTCCGAAAACGGAGATAACAAGCGACAGGATGATTGCGATCAGGAACAGCAGCGTATAGATCGTCGACCGGATGCGGAGATAAAAGTAATTTCTCGTTTCTATGTTGGAATAGATCGCATTCAGGCCCGAGGTGACCGAAAGGACGCCACGCCCTGCCGCCCAGAGCGCAACGATGATCGTTACAGGGATGACCGTCTCGGATTGATTGTATACCTGATAGAAAATACTGCGCATCAGACCGGACACCGAAGCCGGAAAGACCTGGAGCACGGCATTTAACACATCATTCTGGTTAAGCGGCGTATACCGGACGGCCATATATACAAGGAGAAGCAGGATCGGGATCAGAGACAGCACAAAAAAATAAGCCGCCTGTGCCGCATAGGCGCCTGTGTGATGAGAATTCACCGTCAGCATGATCCTCATTATCTGATTTTTGATCTTCTTTTTCTTATCCATAACCGTTCACTCCGGGAAAATCGTTTCAGCCTGTCGGATATCCGCGGGGCTTTATGTGGAAAAGCGGCCGCACAAGACGACCGCCTTTATCTTTTGCAGTTCACCCAAAATGCCGGCCCCGTATTTTGAGTCCTAGCCGTAGCCAGGTGGGCAACCGCATCTGCTTTTCTGTCGTCCACTGCATATCGGAGGCCTGACATATTACAGAAATTTAGGAATCCCGTTTAAACAAATGTAGGTTCAAAATCACAGGGTTATCGCACATTTCAGGTTAACTTCCCTTTATTTATACGCATATTATACTCCGCTTATGCCGTTTTTACAACTGTATATTTTTCCAGCGGTTTTTGCTCCGCCTTTCTTTTCCAACGGTCGTGCAATTTTTGTCATAGTATGCTAATATAGTTGTTATCGGATCATAACTTCCGGCATGCCGAAAATGCAATCCGCCGGAGGTCAGAATACATACAAAGGAGTTTTACGATTATGAAAATGAACGAACTGAAGCTTGTCTATTTCAGCCCGACAGGCGCAACAAGAAAAGCGGTCATGGAAACCGCCCGGAACATCGACTTAAAATCCGTATCTTTTGATTTTTCCGTCTATAAAGAAAAAAGACCGGCATTAAAATTTGCCCCCAATGATTTCGTCATCTTCGGCATCCCGGTATACTACGGGCGCGTGCCTGCCCTCTTCATGGATTATCTGCAGAACATTTCCGGGAACGGAACCCCCGCGGCCCTGATCGCAACCTACGGCTGCCGCGAATATGACGATGCGCTCCTGGAGCTCAAAACCGAAGTAGAGAACCGCGGCTTTAAAGTGATCGGCGCAGCCGCATTCCCGGCGGAACACTCCATCGTTCCGTCCATCGGCGCAAGAAGACCGAACAAAACCGACCTGAAGACCATCGCAGAATACGGCGTCGAGCTGAACCGGCGCATCCGAAAAGAAGAGGATTTCAGCAAGATCAACATCCAGGTTCCCGGCAATACGCCTTATAAAAAATACGGGAAAAATGCTCTCTTCCCGAAGGCAGACAATAACATGTGCACGCTCTGCGCATCCTGTGCAAAAGTCTGTCCTACCGGATCCATCCCGGTTAAAGAACCAAATAAGACCGACACGAAAAAATGCATCGGCTGCATGAAATGCGTACAGATCTGCAGGCAGCACGCCCGGAGCGTCAATTCCCTGAAAATGAAAGTCATAGAAGGCAAGCTGAAAAAAGCATGCAGAAGCGATAAAGAAGCGGAGATCTTTCTGTAAGACAACTTTCTGTTTATCGAACTGAGCGGCAAAGCACAGCGCTGAATACTGCAAAAGAATTTTATCAGAATGCGGATTCACGGAATAAGGGATAAAACCTTCCCGTTTCCGGTTCCGCAACTTAAGAAAAACTACAAAAACGGAACACTGACAAAAAACAGGAGCAGAGATGAAGAACTCGCATTCGCTCAGACAACTTCATCTCTGCTCCTAAAGTCAGCGCTCCGTTTTTACTTTTTCTACAGTCGCTTCACAGTCACCAGTACGGCTTTATCCCTTATTCCGTGAAAGTCGCATCCGATTGGAAATTCTTTTGAGATTCTGTGCTGCAGTTACCAGGATCAGTTCGACAAACAATAACCAGAGAATGAGTCGGGAAAGGGGCGAAATCCGAGCCACAGAGAGGCTTTGCTTGCTTGTCTGTATCATATCTGCAGGATCAGGGTGCGTCAAGGCTGCGCAGCACCCAAAGGGCAAGGCCTTGACGCGCCCTGATCTCTGCAGATCATAATCGATCAAGCAAGACAAAGTCTCATTCTGACCGTAACCGGTTGTAAAAGAACACGGTCTCTACCTCAGCAGCTTCCCTTCAGCAAAAAATCTTCTGTTTTCCGAACAAGCGATTCAAAAGTATTGGGCAATCAATTCTGTGATGGGGAAATGATTCTGCGCGGCAAAGATGTGGGCAGGTGAATCTGAGAGAATTATAGAAAAAATCAGGTCACAAAAAGTCGGCGTTAAAAGAGGAATTGGAGCTGTCTGAGCCTGAAAGGCGAGTTCTCCAATTCCTCTTTTCGTATTTAGCCGGCTTTTCGTGGCCTTAAATTTTTCATAATTCTCGAACTGAACCTGTACACATCTTTTGCTGTGTCAGAATCCATTCACTATTCTCTAAGCGCTGCCAAGTTCATTAATGGATCAGCTCGTCCGGAAAACAGGAATTTCACTCCTTCCGCCGCAGCAGATCGTATTCCGCCGGCGCTTCTGAAAGTTCCACCCACAGCACCTGTTTTGAGTGGGGCGCACTCTCCTGCTCTCTGCCCTCTTCGTTCAGGATCCGCTTCACCTGAACCTCAACATTTCTTCCATCCGGCTTCATGATCTCGATCATCTCTCCCACAGAGAATTTATTTCTCTGCTCGATCCGGCACAGGCCGTCTCTGACTTCATGGACGATCCCAAGATAGGTGTATTCTTTATTGTAGGTGTTGCTGTCGTAGATCTGGGTGTTCTCGTCCGGTTTCCCGAAGAAGAATCCGGTCGTGAACTGACGGTAGGTACAGTTGGATATCTGGTCCAGATACCAGGGCATATTCTTCCGGTACAGTTCCGGGTCTTTCTGGTAATCGTCAATGGCTTTCCGGTATGTGCGGGCGACTGTCGCCACATAGAGGGCTGTCTTCATCCGTCCCTCGATCTTGAAGCTGTCAATGCCGGCGTCGATCAGTTCCGGGATGTACTCGATCATGCACAGATCTTTGGAATTGAAGATATAGGTTCCCCGCTCGTTTTCATAGACCGGCATGTATTCGCCCGGCCGGGTCTCCTCAACCACCGCATATTTCCAGCGGCACGGGTGTGTGCAGGCGCCACGGTTGGCGTCGCGGCCGGTAAAATAATTACTCAGCAGGCAGCGGCCGGAATAGGAAATGCACATCGCCCCGTGGATAAATGTTTCGATTTCCAGATCATCCGGGATATTGGCCCTGAGTTCTTTTATTTCTTCCATGGACAGTTCCCGGGCTGACACCACACGGCTGGCGCCCTGGCGGTACCAGAAATTATAGGTGCCGTAATTGGTATTATTGGCCTGGGTGCTGATATGACGCTCGATCTCCGGGCACACTTCTTTTGCGATCTCGAACACACCCGGATCCGCGATGATCAGCGCATCCGGCCGGATCTCTTTCAGTTCTTCAAAATATTCCCGCACGCCCGGCAGGTCCTCATTGTGCGCAAGGATATTGGCCGTCACGTATACCTTTACTCCATGCTCATGTGCGAAACGGATCCCTTCTTTCATCTCCTCCATGGAGAAGTTTTTTGCCTTGGCGCGCAGGCCGAAAGCTTCGCCGCCGATGTAAACGGCGTCCGCTCCGAAGATAACCGCTGTTTTCAGTACTTCCAGGCTGCTGGCCGGAACCAGCAGTTCAGGGTGTCTGCTCATTGTTCTGTTTCCTTTCCATCTTTTTTACGCTTACCGCCACTCCATCTCCCAGAGGGATGATCGATGTCTCCAGCTCCGGGTGGTGTTTCAGTTCATACAGATATTCCCGCATCCTTGCGTGGATCGTCCGGTTGCGCCGTTCCACGGCGAACCGGGATTCGATCACGTCGCCGTCCTGCATCACATTGTCGGATACCAGGCAGCCGCCCGGCGGGAGCAGCCGGAGGATCTCCGGAAGAAAGTGGATATACTGTCCTTTTGCCGCATCCATGAAGATAAAATCATAAGGCCCTTCAAGTGTTTTCAGGACGTCTGCCGCATCTCCCTCGATCAGAGTGATCTGTTCCTCTTTCCCGGCGCGGCGGAAGTTCTCTCTTGCCACCGGGATCCGCTTCTCATAGTTCTCGATCGTTGTGATCCGGCATCCGGCCGGGACAGACTCGCTCATCAGCAGCGCCGAAAATCCCACCGCAGTCCCGACTTCGAGAACATTTGCCGGCTGCTTCAGCATCAGCAGGACTCTGAGAAAGCTCTGCATTTCTCTCCGTATGATGGGTACGTCATCCCTGCGCGCTTCCTTTTCGATCATTTCCAGAAGTTCGCTGTTTTTTGTATCCAGCGAATTAATAAATGTAACGATCCGTTCATCTACGATCATGTACAATAACCCCTTTAACCGACACAGGTGCACAGAGTATACCCTGTGCACCGTCATTAACAAGTTTCTTTGTATTTAAAATATTTTCTTTACAGCTTAGACATCTACATCCATAATAATCGGGATCACCATCGGACGACGTTTTGTCTTCTTCCAGATATAGTCGTTCATGGCATCGCGGATCACCATCTTGATCTTGTTCCAGTCTGTATGCCGGCTTCCGAGACATTTGTCAAGAGCATCGGAAACCGCATGTCTCGCGTCTTCCATCAGCTGCTCGGACTCTCTTACATACACGAATCCTCTGGAAACGATATCCGGGCCGGCAAGCAGCCGGTTCGTGCGCCGCTCGAGCGTGAGCACGACGATAATGATACCGTCTTCCGCCAGATGCTGACGGTCGCGCAGTACGATATTTCCCACATCGCCCACACCAAGGCCGTCAACAAGTACGGCGCCGGTATGCACCTTATCTGCCACTTTTGCAGACTCTTCATCGAGTTCCAGCACATCGCCGGACTGGATGATGAAAATGTTCTGCTTCGGGATCCCGAGGCTTTTCGCAACTTCAGCGTTGGCCTTCAGATGACGGTATTCACCGTGCACCGGGATCGCGTATTTCGGTTTCACCAGGGAATAGATCAGTTTCAGCTCTTCCTGGCAGGCATGCCCTGATACATGGGTATCCTGGAAGATTACTTCCGCGCCTTTCGCGGACAGCTCGTTGATCACGCGGGATACGGACTTCTCATTTCCCGGGATCGGGTTGGAACTGAAGATGATCGTATCGTTCGGCTGGATCGTCACCTTGCGGTGTACGTCCGCCGCCATCCTCGACAGCGCAGCCATGGACTCGCCCTGGCTTCCGGTCGTGATCAGGACCATCTTCTCCGGCGGATAATTCTTCATCTCATCGATCTCGATCAGCGTATTGTCCGGCACATTCAGATAGCCAAGCTCTGAAGCCGTAGAGATGATATTTACCATGCTCCGGCCTTCCACTACTACCTTTCTGCCGTATTTGTAGGCAGAATTGATGATCTGCTGCACACGGTCCACATTGGATGCGAACGTGGCAATGATCAGACGGGTATTCTGATGCTCCGCAAAAATGTGATCGAACGTAATGCCGACCGTCCGCTCGGACTGTGTAAAGCCGCGGCGTTCTGCATTCGTACTGTCGGACATCAGCGCGAGCACGCCTTTCTTGCCGATCTCCGCAAAGCGCTGAAGATCGATGGCGTCACCGAACACCGGTGTGTAATCCACCTTAAAGTCGCCTGTGTGGACAACCACGCCTGCCGGCGAATAGATCGCCAGTGCGGACGCATCCTGGATGCTGTGGTTCGTCTTGATGAACTCGATCCGGAACTGGCCCAGATTAATGGACTGTCCGTGCTGCACCACCTTGCGTCTTGTGGTCCGCAGCAGATTGTGTTCTTTTAATTTGTTTTCGATAATACCCATCGTAAGCTTCGTTGTGTAGATGGGGAGATTGATCTCTTTGAGTACATAGGGCAGCGCTCCGATATGGTCCTCATGTCCGTGGGTGATCACGAATCCTTTCAGTTTGGACGCGTTATCCTTCAGATATGTCACGTCCGGGATCACCAGGTCGATGCCCAGCATGTCATCCTCCGGGAATGCCAGTCCACAGTCCACGACCACGATACTGTCTTCATATTCAAAGGCAGTAATGTTCATGCCGATCTGCTCAAGGCCGCCCAGCGGGATGATCCGTAGTTTTCCTTTCTTTTCCTTTTTCAACCAGTAAACACCTCCATTGATTTCTGCGTTTTCATACACTCACTGCACAGGCCGTAGAACTTCACCTCATGGTCAAGCACGTGAAATCCCGCCGTCTCCTCGATATGCTGCTCGAGGCCTTCGAGCAGATCCCCGTCAAACGGGATCACTTTCCCGCACGATCTGCATATCAGGTGATGGTGATTGTGCTTTTCACTGCCTTTCAGCAGATGTCCGATCTCATACCTCACACATCCGTCATCCAGATTGATGCGGTCCACGAGCTGCATGTCCAGAAGGAGCTGAAGCGTACGGTACACCGTAGCAAGTCCGATCTCCGGATATTCTTGCGACACCAGTTCACAGATTTCCTCGGCTGTCATATGGGCCCCGCTGTTCTGCTCAAGCGCCGAAAGCACAAGGATCCTCTGCTGTGTGACTTTCAGCCCTTTTTCGCGAAGCTTTTCTTTGAGCAGTTTCTCTGTGTTCTTCTGTTCCATGCGTGTTCTTTCTTCCCCCGCAGTTAAGTAATTCTATTGTAAAGATCTGTAAGATCCTACATTTCAATATTTACGTCTTCAAGCAGTTCCTCGAATACTTTTGAAACCGCCACCAGTTCTGTCTCGTCTTCAACGATCTCAAATACTCTGTCATCCGCAGCTGATCCTTCGGATTCTTTTAAGATCAGGCACTCTGCGTCGTCTTCCTCTGAATCTGTGACCAGAAGATATGTACTCCCGCCGATCCTGGTCTCTTCAAGCACAAAAAATTCATCTGCCCCGCTGCCGTCTGCAGAATTAAATCTTACTTTTTCCATTGATAATGCCCCTTATCCTGTTCAATGTCCGGTTTCTGTCCCCTGACGCATACTGAGCATATCCAGATATCCCTGCAGGATGAATACCGCAGCGATCTGATCGATATGCTTTTTACGGTTCTCACGCCGTACCCCGCTCTCCATCAGCGTACGTTCCGCACTCACCGTTGTCAGCCTTTCGTCCCACATAACGACTTCAAGGCCGGTGCGGCGTGCGAGCATGTCCCGGAACTCCAGCGCTTTTTCCGCGCGCTCCCCAATATCATTGTTCATGTGTTTCGGAAAACCGAGAATAATCCTTTCAACACCGTATTCAGCGATCAGCGCCTCGATCCGGGCGCAGGTCTTTCTCAGTTTGTTTTCCTCTTTCCTGGTGATCGTCTCGACCGCCTGGGCCGTGATCCCGAGGGGGTCGCTGACTGCGACTCCGACGGTTTTGGTCCCGTAATCAAGCCCCATGATCCTCATGACAGATTATACCCATGAATTATGTTCGATATACGCTTTTAACAGTTCTTCCACGAGCTCGTCCCGCTCCACTTTCATAACCAGGCTCCTCGCCCCGTTATAGCTGGTAATATAGGTCGGATCGCCTGACATGATGTATCCGACGATCTGATTGACCGGATTGTATCCTTTCTCCTTGAGAGCCTTGAACACGATCTCTAAGATGTCTTTTGCGGAGATCTGCGGCCCCGGCTCAACCTGGAAGAACTGTGTATTACTAAGATCACTCATCTTTACGTCCTCCTTTTTTCATAGATTTTAATACTAAAATCCCTATTTACCATTCTAATATACTCGCCTGTAAAATTCAATGCATAATTTGTGAATCATTTTCAATACGCACTTTTACGATCCGGTTTTTCAGATCCTCATTACTTTCCAGCGCAACCTTAATATACTCTTTTGTATGGCCCACCTGGACGCAGCGTCCGTCCATGACCGCATCTTCTTCCACCAGCACTTCAACTTCCCGGCCGACGTACCGTTTCTCATAAGCGGCGCGCTTCCGTTCGCCCAGTCCGATCATGACTGCGCTTCGCTCTGCCTTCACCTGTTCGCTGACCTGATCCGGCATGACGGCCGCTTTCGTCCCGCTCCGTCTGGAATATTTGAAAATATGCGTCTCATAGAAATCAATGCTGTCCACGAAATCATAAGACGCCCTGAATTCTTCTTCCGTCTCCCCCGGGAATCCCACGATCACGTCTGTCGTAAGGGCGGGATCATCAAAATATTTCCTTAAGATCCTGCATTTTTCAGCATATTCCGCGCTTGTATACCGGCGGTTCATCCGCTTGAGCGTTGCATCGCACCCGCTCTGCAGGGAAAGGTGGAAATGCGGGCAGATCTCCGGGATCCGGCTCAGCTCCCGTGCGAATTCCTCCGTAATAATACCCGGTTCCAGAGACCCCAGCCGGATCCGCTCAATGCCGTCCACCTCATGGACCGCCCGGATCAGCTCCAGGAGATGCCGTTCCCGGTCAAAATCGATCCCGTAGGAGCTCAGGTGGATCCCCGTCAGTACGACTTCTTTATAGCCACCTTCCGCCAGTTCCCGCACCTCGCGCAGGACATCCTCCATCACGCGGCTGCGCACCCGTCCGCGGGCATAAGGGATAATGCAGTAAGTGCAGAACTGGTTGCATCCGTCCTGGACCTTGATATAGGCTCTCGTGTGATCGCCCGGCTTCGTCAGATGCAGGGATTCATATTCGCGGGTGCGGCTGATGTCTTCGATCTCCGCGGCAGAAGCGCGCTCTGCCGCATATTCGTCCAGGATCCGCACCAGGTCTTTTTTATGGTTGTTCCCGAGCACAATGTCGATGCACGGATCCTGACCTTTCCCGTCCTGCGCCTGGACGTAGCAGCCCGCTGCCACGACGACGGCGTCCGGGTTCATCTTCCGCGCCCGGTGCAGCATCTGCCGGGACTTCCGGTCGGCGATATTCGTTACCGTACAGGTATTGATAACATAGACGTCCGCCCCTTCTTTAAAAGGCACGATCTCGTATCCTGCTTTCTCGAGCATTTCCTGCATTGCTTCTGTTTCATATGCGTTTACTTTGCACCCCAGATTGTGCAGAGCTGCTTTCTTATCCATCAAATTTACCTCATTTTTCCTCTATTGTTTCTTGACTTTTAACAGTGCATCTCTTAGAATAGACGTAGGGTTCAGAAAACCCATGCTTATTTTTATTGTATGATTCAAGGAGGGACAAAAAATGAAAACTGTACAGATTTCATTAAACTCAATCGACAAAGTAAAATCTTTTGTGAACGAGATCACAAAGTATGACAATGATTTCGATTTAGTATCCGGAAGATACGTTATCGATGCTAAGTCAATCATGGGAATCTTCAGCCTGGATCTTTCCAAGCCGATCGATCTGAACATCCATGCAGACGATAATGTAGATGAGATCCTCGCTGCACTTGATTCTTACATCATCAAATAATTATTGTCCATACAGAAAGCTGTCTCAGTTATGAGGCAGCTTCTTTTTTTATTGAGCAGGCCCCGCGGAGCGGATACTCCGCAGGCGGGCCCGTCTGTTCACTCTCTTACTTTCCGACCGTGATCACTTCTGCAGTCTCCACCGCCGTCTTCACCATCTCATCGATCTTCTCCGTCAGGTTCAGCTCCGACTTCGCGATCCGCTCCACATTCGGTTTTGTCACCGGATGCTTCGCCACGAAGATCGTACAGCAGTCCTCGTAAGGCTGGATGGAAACTTCATACGTGTCGATCTTTTCCGAGATCTCCACGATCTCTTTCTTGTCAAATCCGATCAGCGGACGGTATACCGGCAGGGTGCACACCGCATTGGTCGCCGCCAGGCTCTGCATGGTCTGGCTCGCCACCTGGCCGATGCTCTCGCCTGTGATCAGCCCCAGACATCCGTCCTTCTTCGCGAAATGTTCCGCGATCCGCATCATATATCTGCGCATGATGATCGTCAGCTCGTCATGAGGGCATTTTTCATAGATATATAGCTGGATATCCGTGAAGTTTACAATGTGCAGTTTGATGGGTCCTGCATAAGCAGATACAAGCCTTGCCAGATCCACCACCTTCTCCTTGGCGCGCTCGCTCGTATACGGCGGCGCATGGAAGTAAACCGCCTCGATCTCCACGCCCCGCTTGGCGATCATGTAACCCGCCACCGGACTGTCGATCCCGCCGGAAAGGAGCAGCATGGCGCTGCCGTTCGTTCCGACCGGCATACCGCCCGGTCCCGGGATGATCTCGGAATAGATATATACTTCCTCCCGGATCTCCACATTCAGCCTGACATCCGGGTTGTGCACATCCACGCGCATCTCCGGGTAGGCTTCCAGGACCGCCTCGCCCAGTTCGCAGTTGATCTCCATGGAGTTGAGCGGATACCGCTTGTTCGCGCGTCTCGCCTCCACTTTGAATGTCCTGTTGCCTTCCGGATACATCTGGCCCACATAGGCCACGATGTCTTTGCGGAGTTCACCGATCTCCTGCACCGGTTTGCGCACCACCGGGCAGATCCCGACGATGCCGAACACTTTCTGCAGGCTCTCCGCCGCGCCTTCAAAATCATACTCGCCGCTGCAGTCCACATACACGCGCCCGTGGCATTTATGCACGAGGAATTCGCCGTCCACATCCTTCAGTGCGTAGCGGATCTGTCTGACAAGCGCATTCTCGAACATATACCGGTTCTTGCCCTTGATCCCGATCTCTCCGTATTTGATCAGAAATGAATGAAATCTCATGGTTCTCTCCTTTTATCTCTACCGCGCTAGCGCCTCGTAAATCTCCGAAGCATCGGTATACAATTATATAGTGTTTCCAGTGTATAGTCAATTTCTTCTTTCGTCGTAAACTCCGACATGCTGAACCGGAGCGTGGACTCCAGATATTCTCCTGACGCCCCGATGCCCTTAAGCACCCCGCTCACCGCCGGATGGTTGGATGCGCAGGCTGAACCCGATGATACGCAGATCCCTTTATCCTCCAGCGCGTGGAGCAGGACTTCACTCCGCACGCCCGCGAATCCAACGCTCACGATATGGGGCGCGCTGTTCTCATCTGTGAAGCCGTGGACCTTCGTGTGTTCGATCTTTGATATTCCCTCCAGAAAACGGGCTTTCAGCTGCCGCATGGTCTCGTTCTTCCGGTCCAGATCCTGATAGATCATTTTCGAGGCAAGACCGAGTCCCGCGATCCCGGGCACATTCTCCGTTCCGGAGCGGATGTCCTTCTGCTGCCCGCCGCCGAAGACGATCGGACGGATCTTCACCCGGCTGTCGATATACAGAAACCCAACCCCTTTCGGACCGTGGATCTTATGCCCGCTCGCCGTCAGGAGGTCGATCCCCATGCGCTTCGGCCAGATCCGGTACTTCCCGTATCCCTGGACCGCATCCGTGTGGAACAGGATGGACGGTTTGTACTGCTTCACCATGCGCGCCGCCTCCTGCACCGGCTGGACGGTTCCCAGTTCATTATTCACGTACATAATGGAGACCAGAATCGTCTCCGGGCAGAGTGCTTCCTTCAGCGCCTCAAGCCGGATCCTTCCGTATTCGTCCACCGGAAGATAGGTGACACGGAACCCTTCCTCTTCTTCCAGATAACGCATCGTATTCAGGATCGCCGGATGCTCCACCGAAGATGTGATCAGATGGTTCCCGTTCCGGCGGTTGGCGCGGGCGCAGCCGATGAGCGCCAGATTATCGCTCTCAGTGCCGCCTGACGTGAAGAAGATCTCTTTTGCATTTACTTTCAGGAGCCGGCTAATCGTCTCTTTCGCCTCCCGGATATAGTGCTCCGCCTGCACGCCTTTGCGGTGCATGGAGGACGGATTGCCGTAGTCCCGGCACATCACGTTATATACCAGTTCCCCCACTTCCGGATAACACATCGTCGTAGCGGAATTGTCCAAATATACTTCCATATTAACTGCCTTCTCTCAAAACTGTTCTATTTTATAAAATATGACTTTCGCACTCCAGATGATACATCAGGATGGACAGCATTGCAAGCCCGGCCGTCTCCGTCCGGAGGATCCGCTTCCCGAGCGACACCGGAAGCGCGCCCTGCTCTATGGCCTTACGCACTTCCTCTTCCTCGAATCCGCCCTCCGGTCCGATAAAGACGCCGGCAGACTGCCCCGGCCTGATCTTCCGGACCGCCCGGATCATCCCGTCCATCCCTTCTTCCCGCTCATAGGGGATCAGGGTCACGTCAAGATCCGCCGCCATATCAAGCGCCTCATTGAAACTCTTAAGCGGATGGACCTCCGGGATGATGCCCCGGCCGGACTGCTCCGCCGCGCCTTTGGAAACTGCCTGCCAGCGCTCCCGCTTCTTTTCCGCTTTCTTCTGATCCAGCCGGACCACCGAACGTTTTGCCGAAAATGGGACGACCGCATACGCGCCCAGTTCCACTGCTTTCTGCACGATCAGCTCCATCTTGTCCCCCTTGGGGAGCCCCTGGAACAGCCAGATCCGGGCCGGAAGCTCTGTATCCGCATCCAGCTCTTTCAGGATGTCCAGCACCGCAGTTTTCCCTTCGTAGGACTGGATGCTGCACAGCCAGGTCCTGCCGCATCCGTCATTGATGCGGACATCTTCCCCCTGCTTCATTCGGAGGACATTTTTCATATGATTGACATCCGGGCCTTCCAGACAGACCCGGCCCTCCCTGATCATGGAAGGGTCTGCAAAAAACTGCTGCATGATCGTTCCTTACTCTTTCTGTAATTACTCCGGCTTTCTGGCCGTTACACAGACCCATTCACCCTGGTATGTGACGCTTAATACTTCCAGGCCCGCCGCTGTCACAGCGTCCACCACCGTCTGCTCTTTGTCATCAATGATCCCGCTGGTAATGTAGATCCCGCCAGGCTTCATCTGGTTTACGACCACCGGGGTCAGTTCCACCAGCACATCCGCCAGGATATTTGCCGCGACGATGTCATAGCATGCATATCCGACTTTGTCCTGAATGTTCTTATCGTCAATGATATTGCCGATCATGACTTCATACCGGTCTTTCGGGATCCCGTTTACTTCCATGTTTTCATAGGTTGCCTCGATGGCGCAGGGATCCAGGTCCGTGCCCACGGAATACGCCGCTCCGAACTTGAGCGCAAGCATTCCGAGGATGCCGCTTCCGCATCCCACATCCAGGATCTTTGTCTGGTCCGTCACGTATTTGCGGATCTGCCGGATGCACAGCTGTGTGGTCTCATGCATGCCGGTCCCGAACGCCGTGCCCGGATCGATGTGGATCACCATTTTATCGCTGTCTTCGGGTTTTACATCCTCCCATGAAGGGATGATCAGGATGTCATCCACATAGAACTGATGAAAGTACTGCTTCCAGTTGTTCACCCAGTCCACATCCTCTGTCTGGGATTCCTCGATGAGACATTCCCCGACATTCACATAGGAAGACATTTCTTCAAGCTCCCTGCGCACGTCCGCCAGGACTTTCTCCCGGTCCGCTTCCGGCTCCAGATAGAAGCTGAGATATGCCACGCCGTCATCCGGCTCTGTCTCCGGCAGGATGTCCACGAACATCTGCTCCTTGTCTTTCTGCGTGAGCGGGACCTTGTCCTCGATCTCCACCCCTTCGATGCCAAGATCCGCCAGCATGCTGCTGACGATGTCTTCTGCCTCAGTCGTTGTTTTCAGACGGTACTTATACCATTTCATCGTTTATTCTCCTTCCTGAAACCACAGATTCAGATCTACATTTCCATTAATCCCGGGCACAACGCCGGTCTCGCTGTACTGCCATATTTTATAATCATACGGGCACTGGGGTACATCATAATAATCCGCATACCAGAAATCATATCCCGCCAGTTCTTCCATATCAAGGGTAAATGCCATCCATTTCATATTGCAGTAGATCATCGGCTCATAGCCGGCCGCCTCCACTGCGTCGCAGAATACCCTGCAGTACTTTGTATATTCTTCAGACGTATTATCTTCTGCGCGGTAAGTATCCCACTTGATCTCTTCCGTGTCATACACCACCGGCCCGGTAATGTTATAGGGCCGGACATGATCCAGCACGAACTGCGCCTCTTCTTCCGCCTCCGCGTCTGTAATGGCCTGAGAGAAAAAGTATACACCGACTTCCAGTCCTGCATCAAGTGCGGCTTTCACATTTTCCTCATACATGGCGTCCAGAACAAGGGCGCCGCTCTCGCCGTACGCCCGGTATCCGAGCCGCAGGATCACAAACTCAAATCCTGCATCCCTGACTTTCTTCCAGTCGATCTCTTCGCCCTGGAATTCAGAAACATCTATGCCGGGCTTTGCCGTCACGTGATTCTTTTCATCTGTATAATGCTTATATCCGGTCTTTTCATCCGTCACAAGACAGTCGGGATCATATGTGCATTCCGGGACTTTCCCGAGGAGCTGCGCATTGTAGACATTTCCTTCCACGTCAAGAAACACATAAGTTTCCTTCTGCCCGTCCGCATCATCCTCAGACTCTACTGCAGTCTCCTTATTCTCACTGCTGCGGTCTTCAAAGTAATCGAATACAAAGATCCCGGCAACGGCGAATATGAATAATACCAGGATTATTCTGCTAATCCGCTTCATGGTTTTCCACACGCATCACGTCGCCCGAGCGGATCACACCGCCCCGGACCACTTTCGCGAAGACGCCTTCCCGGGGCATGATGCATTCTCCCATCTCCTGAAATATCCGGCAACCGTGATGGCACTCCTTTCCGATCTGGGTAATCTCCAGTACCACATCACCGCAGTCCAGTCTCGTTCCCACCGGAAGTGTGCGGAAATCGATCCCCTCAACGACCAGATTTTCCCCGAACGCGCCATGGCCGACCCGGGCGCCTCTTTCCTGAAATGCCCGGATCTTGTCATAGGATAAAAGGCTTACCTGACGGTGCCACTTTCCCGCATGGGCGTCGCCCTCGATCCCGAAATCCTCTATAAAAACCGCTTCTCTCACATCTGTCTTCTGCGTGCCCTTTTCCGGGCTTGTGCAGACAGCGATCACTGTTCCCATCTTCATCCTCCGATCTGCGACATATCTCTCGTCTCTAATATCTGTCCCCCTGATCCGCACGCTTCCCCTTTTCCGGCAAACTGGTGGCAGGCAGGCTTCTCATGGATCGCTTTATACATCTCAGTTCTCAGTTCCTCATCTTCCGCACCATTTCTCAGAAGCCGCCTCAGATCCACGCCTGTTTCATACTGAAGGCAGGATTTCAGATAGCCCTCCGACGTCAGCCGGACCCGGTTGCATGTACCGCAGAACTGATGGGACAGGGCGTCAATAAACCCGATCCGCCCTTTAAAGCCCGGGAAACGCACATAGACTGCCGGTCCGTTTCCGCCATTCTCAGAACACAGACCGGCGATTCCGAACCGTTCTTCCAGAAGATCCCGGATCCAGCTTCCGCTGATCATGCCAAAATTCTTTCCCAGGCCGATCGGCATCATTTCAATGAAACGGACATCCAGTTCCCGGTCTTTTGCCAGAGATGCCAGCCCGATGATATCTTCCGGCGGCGTCTCCTGCATGGGGACGCAGTTGACCCTGACGCCCAGGCCTGTACAGGACAGCGCCGCCTCAAGGCCTGCAAGCGCCTCTTCCAGACGGCCGCCCCGGGTGATCTTCTCATACCGGTCCGGGTCAGGGCTGTCGATACTGATATTAACTGTATCAAGCCCATTGGAAACTAATTCGTTTATTTTATCTTTTAATAATATACCATTTGTCGTGAGCGTAACCTGTTCGATCCCCGGGATCTCCCGGATCATCCCGAGCAGGTCCGGCAGTCCGCGTCGCACCAGCGGTTCCCCTCCGGTCAGCTTGATCCGGCTGATCCCCAGCCCGGCGCCGATCCTGCAGACCCGGGTGATCTCATCATATGTCAGGATATCCCGGTGGCTCAGGCAGGGAACCCCTTCGGGCGGCATGCAGTACACGCACCGGAGATTGCACCGGTCCGTCACGGACACTCTCATATAGTTGATGGTTCTGCCAAACTGATCTGTCATTGTCCGCACTCCCCGCCGCGCCCGGTCAGGATCACCAGGCCGTGATCCAGTGAAGGCAGGATGGCTTCCAGATTCTCCCGCACCGCCTTCGGGCTGCCCGGCAGATTGATGATCAGCGTCTGTCCCCGGATCACGGATACGCCTCTGCTCAGCATAGCCCTCGGCGTGATCTTCATGGACGCCGCCCGCATGGCCTCCGCGATCCCCGGCGCATTCCGGTCCGCCACAGCCATGGTCGCCTCGGGCGTGCAGTCCCGCGGGGCGAACCCGGTCCCGCCGGTCGTAAATACAATATCCATTTTATCTTCGTCACAGAGTCTTAGAAGACACTTTTTAATTTCTTCACGATCATCCGGAAGCAGGATCATTTCCTGCACGTCGTATCCGGCAGCCCCGATCATCTCGCGGACGAGGGGACCGCTTTTGTCTTCCCGCTCCCCTGCATACCCCTTGTCGCTAAGGGTTACGACCGCTGCTTTCCATCTGTATTCCGGCATAATCCCACCGTTATCCTTTCTTTCCCGGACCGGTCCACAGGCCCGCGCTGTTTTCTACAAAAGGTCAAGTTCCCGTTTCTTCTCGTTGTATACATTTCCGCTCTTGCCGCCGGTCTTCTTTACCAGGTAGATCTCTCCGATCTCCATCGTCTTATCCATGGCCTTGCACATATCATAGACCGTAAGCAACGCCACGCTCACGCCGGTCAGCGCTTCCATCTCCACGCCGGTCTTCCCGGTCACTTTTACCGTACACTCACAGTAGATCGCGCACTCATCCGGGTCCATGTCAAAATGGATCCTGCAGTTCGTGATCGGCAGGATATGGCACATGGGGATCAGATCCGAAGTACGCTTCGCCCCCATGATCCCGGCTGTGGCCGCAACGCCGAGCACATCGCCCTTGGCGGCCGTGCCCGCTTTGATCGCCTGGAACACCTCCCGGTTCACCACGATCCGGCCGGTGGCTGTGGCCTCCCGCTCCGTCTCGGACTTGGCGGTCACATCCACCATAACCGCTTTGCCGTTTTCATCAAAATGCGTAAAACCCATGGTTTTGATCCTTTCTCTGTCTCCATTTGATTTTTATATTGTATGTATTTTATCATACTTTGAAAATTACATCATTTTATTTTCATAATCCTGCATTTCATGAAAAATATTATCTACAAATACAGTATCATCAACAATCCGATAAATCAAAAAATATCTGTGCGACAGAAAATTTATCCTGCGGTAACCCTGTTTTCTCAGTTGCTCATTATCACACAGCTTGAGACTCCCGGCAACATTTTTTAACGCTTTGATCGTTGCTTCAAAATCTTCGAGAACATTTCGTGCTGCCTGTTCATTCCTTTTCACTGCAAACAGATATCTGATATACCGGTCCAGGTCTGCCTCTGCTTCTTCTGATACGATTACTTTATATTCCATACTTTTTCCTCATATCTGCAATAACCATCTCTGCCGGCCTGCACTTTCCCTGTGACACAGACACTCTCGACTTTTCAAGTTTTTCTAAAAACATATCTTCAGTCATAGCAGCATAAGGATTATCCGGAATCCGTTTTATCTCAAACGGAAAACCATTGGTCGCAACAGCCTGTGTTAAAAACATTCGGATTGCAGAAGTCGTATCCGTTCCAAGATCCTTAAACAATTTATCCACCTTATTCTTCAGTTCATCATCAACACGCACCTGAATTGTACTAGACATTTTTCATCCCTCCGTCCTGGTGTTTTGTTTATATTATAATGCAGATTCATTGCTCTTTCAATACATTTGTAATCATCTTTCTAAAACCTCTGATGCCTTCAATGTCAGACAAAGATCAGGCAGCAATAATATATTCGTCATTTTATGAAATATCTGTGAAAACCGCCCCGCCGAAACAGAATGGTCACGATTCACTGATACGATTTTCACAGAAAAACCGGTCAGCAGCTGGCCGGCAAACAAGAATGGAGGGACTCTATGTTTCAGATCCTTATTACAGACGACGATAAACACACCCGGCATTACCTGAGCGCGCTCCTTACAGATGCCGGATATACGCCCTGCTGTGCCTCTTCGGCCGGCGAAGCTCTGAAATTGATAAAGGAGATCCCGTTCGATCTTCTGATCGTGGACGTTATGATGCCCGGCATGGACGGTTATGAATTCACAAGGCTGCTGCGGGACTGCCGCTATGACCTTTCGATCCTCATGCTTTCCGCCCGGCAGCTTCCGGATAATATCAAGCACGGCTTTCTGGCCGGAACGGACGACTATATGACGAAACCTTTTGACGAGGAAGAACTTCTTCTCCGGATCCGCGCTCTGTTAAGGCGGGCCCGGATTGCATCGGATCACCGCCTTACGGTCGGGGAAACCGTGCTGGACTATGACGCCCTGACTGTTCAGCGGGATCACCACACGATCACCCTGCCGCCGAAAGAATTCCTGCTTCTCTATAAACTGCTCTCCTATCCGAATAAGATCTTCACCAGGATCCAGCTTCTGGATGATATCTGGGGCCCGGCCACAGAGTCCATGGAGGCGACCGTCAGTGTACATATCAACCGTCTGAGGAACCATTTTGAAAATAATCCGGACTTTCAGATCATCACCATCCGGGGGCTTGGATACAAAGCGCAGATAAGGGTGCAGGATTGAATCCCTGCACCCTTATTCTTTATTCCCCGCTTTCACTGTCCAGGATGACGGAATTGATCGCCTCTTTCAGATCGATCACAGGCGACCGGTCTGTATAGTTCATTTCACCGCCATCCAGGACAGAGATGCAGTGCGAGCCGTCATACTGGTAGAATTCCAGTTCCACGGTCTGATACTCATCCGTGTTGCGGTGGAAGGTAAGCTTCAGTTCGGATTTGTTTCCACTGAGCGCCGGTTCTTCTTCCGGCAGATCGTCTTCTTCATCATCGGCGCTGTCCGCCGCCGTAGTAATATTCAGGATCTGATCCAGAACATCATCGAATTCAACCTCTGCTCCATTCAGCGTATATTTGTATGCATCGTCCCCGTCTTTTTCAAGATCGACAGTATACACATTTCCGTCAAGTTCCATCTCGATGCTGTCCACCGTATCCCAGTCAAGCAGGATCACTTCATCCGGTTTCAGTTTCTCATAGGACGCATTCACAGCCGCATTGTAGACCTCTTCGCTGATGGTATACACAATGTTGGAATCCACAAGCTTCGCATAGTATACGTTGTCTGATGTCCCGACCTCGTATTCAAATATCTGATCTTCTGCATCATCTGCCGCCTCCGCATCATCCGAACCGCCTTCCGAGTCGTTTGAATCTTCTTCAGCCGGTCTGTAGATGATCGTCACCGTGGCTGCCGGATCGGCCAGCCCGTAATATTCAAGCTCTGTATCGTCCGCGTAATAATCCACGCAGTCTGTCCATGTAAATTCCGACAGTGTGGTAAATGTATTGCCTGTATCCACATTATCCAGATTCCGATACGCATCCCCGTCTTTCAGATAATACAGGTAGGCGTCACTGTAACAGTATCCGGCATTTTCCTTATAGATGATATCCGCCGTGCCTTCGTTCACGACTTTGACTTCTGAGATGGACGCCATCTGCGGGATCTCTTCTTTCTGCACACAGTCGAGCAGCGTGTAGGAGATGTCGTCGATAAGGCCGGAATCCGTCAGGTATACATAGCCGTCGCCGTTGGAAATGTACACTTCCCCATCCGAAAATGTCTCGTCGCCCACCGCGATCTCCCACGTATCGTCCGCCGTTTTAATGGTAATGTTATAAGCCGGGTCGCTTAAACCATAAACGCCCAGGCTCTGAACTTCCTCTACTTTTTTATCCGAAATGATACTGGAAAGATTTTCCGCGATCCCATCCAGCAGATCCTGATCCACGGACATCTTCGCGTCCGGCTCATAGGTCCAGGCGCCGTCCTCCCGTGTAAACGCCAGCTCGTCATCCTCATAGTTCCATGAAAGGTACGTAATGTCCGCACTGTCCGCATCCACGATCGTCGTCTCCGTCCCGGTCATCTTCTCCTCAAAGTCGATCCGGGATATCCCGAAGGCCCCGGCAGCGCAGACCACCAGGACGCCGGTCAGGATCATCAGTTTCCGTTCTCTTCTCATCTGCGTTTCCTCCTTACAACGACTCCGATGCCGACGATCAGATAGATGGCCGGGATCACGCCGATCGTTACAACCTTGATAAGCGAAGCCGAACTTGTGCTGACCGTCAGGTACTCATTTGTCAGGCTCTTGGAGCGCACGGATACGCTGTCGTCCTTCTCGCACATCATTTCCAGTGCGTTGAGCACGAAGTCTTCATTCGCATCTGATGAGTACTGATTATACGCTTCGTCAAGCAGGACGGAAGATGCGATCCAGACAAACTGCATCTGGTTCTCGTCGTCGATATCCTTCGTCGCCAGCGCGGCCAGCGTCAACGGACCCTGCGTGTCCCCGTCTTCCTTCTCATAGGTCTCGATATTATAGCCGTCCGCCTTGAGGAATGAATTCTCTGAGGACGTCAGAAGAGGCGTAACCGTCACATCGCCGTCCGGTTCGGATACATCCAGCGCTTTCGCCACCGGCATAATCACATGATAGTTGTCGTTGATCAGCGGATCCGTAATGTCGCTGGATCCCATTTCCGGCATCAGGATGACCGGCATGTTGAAAATATAATGGTCCGTACTTTCTTCCACGACCACGCCTTCAAGAACGGAAATCCCGTAGTACTCTGCAACCGCCTTCAGGTTCGGCAGTTCGTCTTCCGTGTTGGTGCCGCTTAAGATCAGCACTCTTCCGCCGCCTTCCAGGAAGTCGATCAGCATATCTTTTTCTTCCTCTGAAATATCCGTGGATGGCGCATTAATGAGGATGCACTCCACATCTTCCGGAACCGCCTCCCCGTTCAGAAGGGAAAGGCTCTCCGTCTCCAGATTATCGGTCTCGATGGCGTCCGCGAAACTCGTCGACAGTTCCGCCTCGCCATGGCCTTCCAGCACATGGACAACCGGCAGTTCTTCCGTCGTACAGTAGGAGATCGCCGAGGTGATCAGCTTCTCGCCGGAGAATTCATCCGCACTGGAATACATGGAATAGTTATCCGTGCTGCTGACTTCATACATTTCTTCATAGCTGATGTAGCGGTACCGGTCCCCGCACTCTACGATGACCGAATTGTTATAAATTTCTTCATCGGTGTAGGCATTGGTGAAATCCGGGTTCAGGTCCGGATCCTTCTTTTCCACCTTCACCTTGCTGCTGTAATCCTCATAATTGTGGAGCAGCTTTTCCACATATTCATCTTCCTGGCCGGCCGCCACGATCCAGTAGATCGTAATGTCATCCTCCAGCGAACTTAACATGACCTTGGACTGGCTGGAGATGGAATAAAGCTGATTGGCCGTAAGATCCGCCTGGGCATAGCTGTCCGGCAGGAAACTGAGCGCGAAATTGACAGTGATCAGGATCGCCAGCACCACGGCCGCCAGGATAAAACTGTAGCTTCCGACCTTGCTGGAGCGCGTCCCGAACTGAGCCCGGATCTCCGCCATATTTTTTTTGAATCGTTCTTTCATCAGTTATATCTCCTTTTCTCAAGTGACTGGACTGTTAAAAACAGGAAAAATACGATCACACTGATAAAGTACACCACATGGGTGTAGTCAAACACACCGTCCACGAACTCATAGAACCGTTCATAGACAGAGAGTTTCTCCAGTATGGCCGGGAACAGTCCTTCAAACCAGTCGCTGTTATAGATATATGCGGCAACCGTCGCCACCATGGCCACACCGCCGAGTCCTTCCGCCAGAAGGTCATTTCCGGTCATATGCCGGACCAGAAGGGCCAGGAGCACTTCAATGACAAGCAGCGCCACAAAGGAACCGTAGGCCGATGACAGGGCATATTCCGCCAGCGTGACCATGTAGTAGTTCAGGACCATAGCCGCGAAGCAGATCCCCGCCGCCATCGGCTGGGACTCCGTGATCGAAGAGATAAAGATCCCGATGGACAGAAGCGCCGCCGTCAACATGATGTAGCCGAACATCGCGCCGAAGGCCGTCGGAAGATACAGGTTCCCGTAATTCTTCAGGATAAACGGATAAACGGACACGATGACCAGCGGGATCACCGACGTCACGAATACAGCCAGGAACTTGCCGACCACCACCTGTGTCGTTGAGATCGGCAGGGAGTAGAGCAGCTGGTCTGTCTTCTGCTTCTTCTCCTCCGCGATGATCCGCATGGTAATGATCGGGATCATGATCAGCAGCGCAAAGGACGCCCCCGCAAGGGCATACTCAAAGTTCGCGTAGCCGACACTCAGGTTGTAGTACATCATATAGATCGCAACCGCCAGCAGGGAGAACATCCCGTACACATAGGCGGTGAGATTTGAAAACATCATGCGCAGTTCATGTCGGAATACCGCGGTCATGGCTCATCCCCCTCTCTCTTCTCTTCATCCGGAGCTTCATGGGTCTCCGGTTCGGCGTGGGTCAGTTCGATAAAGATTTCTTCCAGATTGGCCTTTACTTTATCGTTCTTCAACACCGCCCGGTCGATGGCCGCGAATTTCCTGGAGAGGAGCTTCCGGATCTCCAGTTCTTTGTCCGGAACTGTGGTGATCAGCACTTTCAGAAGACCGTCTTCCTCAGAATACTCCGCGTTCTCGATGCCTTCGATCTGGCCGAGCACACCTTCGCTCTCTTCTTTTGTCGCATCGGTCTGGATCTCCAGCATCACTTTCGGCTGGAGCTGCTTCTCCAGATTTTCGGTCGTATCGTATGCGATCAGTTTGCCTTTCGCGATAATGATGATCTCATCGCACATCTGCTGGACTTCCGACAGGATGTGGCTGCTCAGGATAACCGTGTGGCGTTTCCCGAGGTTCTTGATCAGGTCGCGGATCTCCACCACCTGGATCGGGTCGAGCCCTACGGTTGGCTCGTCGAGGATGATGACCTTCGGACTGCCCAGAAGCGTCTGGGCGATCCCGACGCGCTGCTTATATCCTTTGGACAGATTTTTAATGAGCCGGTCCGCCACATCGCTGATCTGGGTTTCTTTCATGACCCGCTCAACCTCGTCCGTCAGCCGCTCCCGCGGCACCTTCTTCGCCTCCGCGATAAACCTCAGATACTCCCGCGGCGTCTCCTCCAGATAGAGGGGCGGCTGCTCCGGCAGGTAGCCGATCAGCTTCTTCGCTTCCAGGGGATGCTCGAAGATGTCATATCCGCCGATGGTCACTGTGCCTGACGTGGCCGAGAGACAGCCCGTCATAATGTTCATGGTCGTTGATTTTCCGGCGCCGTTCGGCCCGCAGAACCCGCAGACCGTGCCGTCCTTGACGGAGAAACTGATATTGTCCACAGCCTTGTGGTCGCCGTAAAATTTAGTCAGATTATTGACTTCTATCATTTCCTTCTCCTTCCTGAAAAGTTATTTCCAGCAGATATTTTATGACGGTTATTTAAACTGAATTTAAACTTTGGAGGAGTTTCACAGTATTTTCATAAATGAACTATTCCTGAGGTGGATTTTTCCATTGTAGATGTAATAGCTATTTTAACCGGCACCGAAAATCCGCGTCGGTATTGGAGTGACTTAAAACGAAAGCTGAAAAAAGAAGGTGCAGTTGAGTTGTACGAAAAAATCGTACAACTGAAAATGCTGTCCTCTGATGGAAAAAAATACAAAACAGATGTTGCCAATACAGAACAACTTTTGCGGATTGTCCAGTCTGTTCCATCCCCAAAAGCAGAACCGTTCAAGGCGTGGCTTGCAAGTGTGGGACGAGAACGGATTGAAGAAACTATTGACCCGGAACAGGCCATTGACCGGGCACTAGAAACCTATCTGAAAAAAGGGTATTCCGAAGAATGGGTACACCAACGCCTTTTGGCAATCCGCATCCGTAATGAGCTGACAGATGAGTGGCAAAAGCGCGGTGTGGAAAAAGGTAAGGAGTATGCAATCCTGACAGATGAAATTTCCCGCGCGTGGTCAGGCATGACAACCCGGCAATACAAAAAGCTGAAAGGCTTGAAGAAAGAAAATCTTCGAGACAACATGAACGATCTGGAATTGGTTTTGACAATGCTTGCGTAAGCCGCCACAACAGAAATCTCTAAAACTGTAAAGCCCGCTACTTTTCCGGAAAATCGAAAAGTAGCACAAAAAGGCGGGGCCATTGCAGGAAATACCCGGAAAGATATTGAAGAAACGACAGGGAAGCCGGTAATCACTTCCCAAAATGCCAAAGACTTCCGGCAGCTTATAACAGATATTGTAGAGGATTCCGCTGCCTTGCCAGAACAATAAAGACAAAAAGATCCCGCCCTATGTAAGCTTTCGCTTACAGGGCGGGTCTTTTGTCTCAGGCGCTTGCCTGATCTGCTGTTTCGAACTGGCTGTTATATAATTCTGCATAGAACCCGTTCCGGGCGAGGAGTTCTTCGTGTCTGCCCTGCTCGACGATGTCGCCGTCTTTCATGACGAGGATCAGGTCCGCATCGCGGATGGTGGAGAGCCGGTGGGCGATGATGAAGCTGGTCCTTCCTTTCATCAGGTTATCCATGGCTTTCTGGATAAGCACCTCTGTCCTTGTATCCACGGAGCTGGTTGCTTCATCGAGGATCAGGATCTTCGGATCCGCCAGGATCGCACGGGCAATCGTAAGAAGCTGTTTCTGTCCCTGGGATACGTTGCTGGCCTCCTCATTCAGCTCCATCTGGTATCCGCCCGGCAGGGTCTGTACAAACCGGTGGACGTGGGCCGCCTTTGCCGCCCGGATCACGTCTTCGTCCGAAGCGTCAAGCTTTCCGTACCGGATGTTTTCCATGATGGTGCCGTGGAAAAGCCACGTGTCCTGCAGCACCATGCCGAACATTTCCCGAAGTTCGCTCCGGTTGAAATCCCGGACGTCATGGCCGTCGATGCGGATGGCGCCGCTGTTCACGTCATAGAACCGCATGAGCAGCTTGATCATGGTCGTCTTGCCGGCGCCGGTCGGACCGACGATGGCGATCTTCTGGCCTTCCTCCACTTTCGCGGAGAAGTCATTGATGATCGTTTTGTAGGCATTATATCCGAAATTCACATGGTCAAATTCCACATTTCCGTGCAAGCCTTCCACGGACACCGGATCCGGCACGGTCTGGTCCTCTTCCTTTTCATCCAGGAACTCGAAGACGCGCTCGGACGCAGCCGCCGTGAGCTGAAGCATATTGGTGACCTGGGCCACCTGCTGGATCGGCTGGGTGAAGTTGCGCACATACTGGATAAAGGACTGGATGTCCCCCACCTCGATGGTCTTCCGGATCGCCAGAAATCCGCCAAGGATCGCCACGCCTACGTATCCGAGGTTTCCGACAAACTGCATGACCGGCATCATCATGCCCGAGAAAAACTGGGATTTCCATGCCGAGTCATAGAGTTTGTCATTCGTCTCGTTGAATTCCCGGATCACGTCTTCCTCTTTATTGAAAGCTTTGATGATGTTGTGGCCGCTGTATATCTCTTCCACCTGCCCGTTTACGTTGCCGAGATACGCCTGCTGCCCGCGGAAATACCGCTGGGAGTGCTTCATCACGAAGGAGATCAGCAGGATGGACACCGGCAGGATCAGAAGCGCCACCAGCGTCATCAGCGGGCTGATGGACAGCATCATGACCAGCACGCCGACCAGCGTGGTCACGGAGGTGATCATCTGGGTCGCGCTCTGGTTCAGGCTCTGCCCCAGCGTATCCACGTCGTTGGTCACCCGGGAGAGCACTTCGCCCACGGGCTTCGTGTCAAAATAATTCATCGGCATGCGGCTGATCTTCTCCGAGATCTCTTTGCGCAGCCGGTAGGTCGTCTTCTGGGACACCCCGGTCATAATGATCCCCTGGATAAAGGTGCACAGGGCGCTTATGAGATACAGGCCCAGCGTGAGCAGAAGGATCTGCCCGACCCGGCCGAAATCAATGCCGCTTCCGCCGGACACTTTGCTCACCAGGCCGTTGAAGATCTCGGTGGTCGCCTTTCCCAGGATCTTCGGCCCTACGATATTGAAAATGGTTCCGCAGACGGCAAACACCGCCACGAACAGCATATGGATCTTAAAGGCGCTCATATACCGGATCAGTTTCCGGATCGTCCCTTTGAAATCTTTGGCTTTCTCTGTGCCGGCATGTCTTCCGTGCATTCCTCTAGGCATGTGCAGCCGCCTCCTTTCCTGCATGTAATTCCGCTTCCGAGAGCTGGGACGCGGCGATCTGCCGGTAGACCTCGCAGTTCTCCAGCAGCTCCCGATGGGTGCCGGTGCCGGCGATCCGCCCGTCATCCAGTACGATGATCTGCTCCGCATTCATGATCGTACTGATCCGCTGCGCCACGATCAGCACCGTGCTCTCTTTCGTTTTCTGACGGAGCGCCTTCCGGAGCGTCACATCCGTCTTAAAGTCAAGGGCAGAGAAACTGTCGTCGAAGATAAATACTTCCGGGTGCTTCGCAATGGCTCTGGCGATGGACAGACGCTGCTTCTGCCCGCCGGATACATTGGAGCCGCCCTGGGCAATGGGGCTCTGGTACCGGTCTTTCTTGCCCTCGATGAATTCTTCCGCCTGGGCGATCCGGGCCGCCTCGACCATCTCCGCCTCGCTGCCGTCCGGATTGCCGAACAGGATATTCGAAGCAATGTCGCCTGAGAAGAGCACGCCCTTCTGGGGCACATAACCCAGCTTCTCCCGCAGCTCATGCTGGGAGACATTCCGGATGTCCGCTCCGTCCAGCGTAATGCTGCCTGCCGTCACGTCATAGAAACGGGGAACCAGATTGACCAGCGTGGACTTGCCGCTTCCGGTGCTTCCGATGATGGCCGTCGTCTCCCCCGGCTTCGCCGTAAATGTAATGTCCTCCAGGACATTTTCGTCCGCGCCCGGATACCGGAACGACACATGGTCAAACCGGAGAACTCCTTTTTCATTTTCAGCAAAATGCTCCGCCCGGTCCGGATCTTTGATGGCGGTCCGGCTTGCAAGCACTTCCTCCACACGGTCGGCCGCAACCGCCGCACGGGGCAGCATGATGGACAGCATGCACAGCATCAGGAAGCCCATGATGATCTGCATCGTATACTGGATAAAGGCCATCATATCTCCCACCTGCATCTGGCCGTTGTCGATGCCGTGGGCGCCGTTCCACATGATCAGCACGGATACCCCGTTCATAATCAGCATCATGACCGGCATCATGAACGTCATGGCCCGGTTGACGAACAGGTTCGTCCTTGTCAGATCCCGGTTGGCCCGGTCAAAACGCTCCTCTTCATGCTTCTGCGTACTGAAGGCGCGGATCACCGGCAGGCCGGTCAGGATCTCACGCATCACAAGGTTCACCCGGTCCACCAGGGACTGCATGATGCGGAACTTCGGCATGGCCACCAGGAATAAAAGCAGGATGACCAGCCCGATCAGCACCACCGCCAGGCCGATGATCCAGGACATGGACACATTGGTCTGGAATACCTGGATCACGCCGCCGATGGCCAGGATCGGCGCGTAGAGCACGATCCGCAGGAGCATCACGATGATCAGCTGGATCTGCTGGATGTCGTTGGTGCTCCGGGTGATCAGGGACGCAGTTGAAAAATGATCAAACTCATTGTTGGAAAATCCGACCACCTTCCGGAAAACTCTTCCTCTCAGATCCCGGCCCGTGGCGGCGCCCACCCGGGACGCCATGAATCCAACCAGGACGCTGGCCGCCATCCCGAGGAACGCAAGGCCGGCCATCTTCCCGCCGGTGGTCACCAGGTAGCGGATCTGGAGTCCGTCCATATCGATCCCCAGATTCTTATAGGCATATCCCACAAAACTTACCGCCGCCTGATCGAGGATCGTATCCGGCAGTTCCGCAGTCATCTCCTCCATACCGGAAATAAGCGTCTCCCGCTGTTCTTCCGGCATCATCTGAAGGATATCGAATACGGTCATATCATCCGAAGCCATGCCGTCCGGCAGCGCGGCCTTCAGCTGCTCTTCAATCTGTGCGGTCATCTCGCTTCCGGACTCGAATCCGGCGGTCAGCATCATCGGGCCCGCCAGCACATCCCGGAGCTCTGTCATGTTTTCATCGGTCATGCCTGCTTTTATCACATAAGCCGGCACATCATAGATATTCTCATCTTCCATATAACTGTCAAGAACGGTCTGCTGTTCATCCGACGGGACAAACAGAAGCAGCCGGTCCATCTCTTCCACGGAGATCTGTTCCGGCACCTGGTCCTCCACGCCGCCCTGCTGGATGCCCACGTTGACGATGTCCGACGTGTAGGCCGGCAGCGACAGATCACAGTACGCCTGGATAAACAGCACGGCGATGATCAGAAGGAGCGCCTTCCAGTGCTCCGCCGCATACTTAAATAAATTCTTCATAGCAAGTCATTCCTCTCTGTAAATCTATTTCCGGTCCAGATTGTCGCTGATCTGAAGGAGCAGCCGCTTCAGAAGCGCGACCTCCTCCCCGGTCATATTGCAGAACATCAGCTCTTCCATCTGCTGCACCACTGTCCAGACGCCCTGGATGCAGGATTTTCCTTTCTCCGTCAGGGACAGGCGCATCACCCGCTGATCTTTCGGATCCGGATGGCGGGTCAGATATCCGTCCCGCTCCATCTTCTGGATCGAAGCGGTGATGGACGGCGGCGTCACATTGAGCCTTGCCGCCAGTTCCTTTTGGGACATGGAATCACTCCGGTGCAGGGTAAAAAGAACACCCGCCTGACTTTTATTCAGGTCGAACTCCTGATACATCTCCTGCGCCCGGTTCATCATCTTGTGCATGACGATCCCCATCATCCCGATCGCGGGGATCTCATCACGGCAGTGATTCATGGCAACTCCTCCTTATAGCCCATATTAATTAGTTAGCAAACTAAACGATAGTTTAGTACTGTTCCACAAATCTGTCAACGGATTACAGGGTGATTTCACATTTATTTTATACTTTTTTCACAAAATCCAGAATAACTGAAGAGAGCCGGCACACTGATTTAGTGTGCCGGCTCCCTTCACCTGACAGTTCTGCCGATATTATATTTCGTGTTTATCCAGCAGGAAATCAATAATATTATAATGAATGATGCCGTTTCTGCTCATATCTACAATGTCACTGCTGATTACATATTTAGGATAATTATCGTCAATATTCTCCAGATTTCCGAATTCTCTGACGATACAGTCTTCTGTCAGGACATATGCGACCTGGATATACAGTTTCTTCTGTCCTTTGTAACATACAAAGTCAATTTCCTGTGAATCCAGCTTTCCCACTTTCACGTCATATCCCCGGCTCAGCATCTCCAGATACACTACATTTTCAAACAGCTTGCTGGAATCCGTCTGCTCACTTGCCTTATTTATATTGCGGAGTCCGATATCGCCGGCATAATATTTCTCTGTTGAAGCCAGAATGCTTTTCCCTTTAATATCATATCTCTCAACTTTTGACAGGATCATTCCTTCCTGAAGCTTATCAATATAATTCAATAATGTTTCCACTGTAGTAGAGAATCCTGCCGCCTTCAGCGTACGGCTGATAGAGCGTGCAGAAAATGGATTCCCGATATTGTCCAGAAGAAATTCCAGAAGTTTTCTCAGTAAATTTTCATTTTTGATCGCATATCTGGAAAGAATATCTTTCATTACAACCGAATCATATACATCTTCAAGATATGTGCGCACCGAATGTTCATCCGGCAGCAACAGGCGCATTGGCAGGCCGCCGTATTTCAGATAATCTGCAAAAAGCTGCTCTCTTCTGTACGGAATACTGTTTTTTTCGTAAAACTCCTGTATCTCCGACAGAACAAAAGGATACACATGAAAAGAAACATATCTTCCCGCCATATTTGTTGCCAGTTCGCCCGACAGCAGTTTACTGTTCGATCCTGTAACGTAGATATCACAATCCAGATCGATCCTGAACGAAGGGATGACTGAGTGCCATTCTTTCACATGCTGGATCTCATCAAAGAAGAGATAAACCCTTCCTCCTGCCTGTTCTGCACGCTCCATAACATATTGATAAAAGGCATCCGCATCTTCAAGTTTTTTAAAACGCCGTGACTCAAAATTGATCTCTATAATATTTTTTTCCGGCACTCCCTGATCCAGAAGAATGTCGCGGATCTGTGAAAGCAAAATAGTCTTCCCGCTTCTTCTGAGTCCGATCAGTACCTTGATCAGATCTTTATCAATAAACGGACTTATCTGATCCAGATAGCGATTTCGTTTTATCATCTCCATACATTTCACATCCTCTAATAATATTGTCTTTATTATACCACGTGCGTAGAGAAGGAAGCGCTGCGAAGCAGCATTTACTTCTCAAGCCGTGGCTTGCCGGTATAATCTCCGCACAGCGGAGCAGCCCGGATTCCGGGCTGGATTGCGCTCTGCGCAATCATTATACCTTACAATATTATTATTTTCAACTTTTTATCGGTCTATACCCGGACAATATTCTGATTTTCTAAAGATTGTCCGTTCTTATCCGGACATTTTACCTGTCATGCCAGTCCGTGTTCTTCCAGCCACACCATCCATGTGCTCTTCCCTTCCCGCACTTTCCGGGCCCGCACGGTGAACTCCAGGATCGTAAGCCCCGTAAAGACAAGGAACAGGATCAGCAGGAAAATGAGGCAGCCGCGGATGCTCTCCCCTCCGCTTATGGTGCTCCGGAACGCTTCCACCGTATAGGTAAACGGCACCCAGTCATGAAGATAAGGAACGAATGATCCGGACAGTTCATACGGATAGGTTCCCACGGAACCGGCCAGCTGGATCACCATGAAGATCAGCATCAGGAAGCTGCCCACGCGCCCCAGCAGGCTGGTGAAGAAGTACATCACCGACATGAACGCCAGCGACGCCGCGCAGGCCACCAGAACCGTCCTGCCAGTCTCCACCGGCGTAAACCCGTCAAATACATGCAGTGCACCGATCATGACCACCGCCTGAAGGAGCGCCGTCAGGTAGAGCACAGATGCCTTGCTGATCCACCAGCGGAATCCGGATTTCATCTGCCCGGCATAGCTGGTCAGCGGATACATCAGGCTGAACGCGATGCAGCCGACCCACAGGCCCACGGACATCATGTACGGCGCCATGGCGTGGCCGTTATTGGCCACTTCGGTGATCTGCGTCTCTTCCGTATCCACAGGCGCGGCAAACATATCCGCCGCCTGATCCGATGTATTCGTCTCCCGGATCTGATCCGCGCCGCTTCCCAGTTCTTTTGACAGCGTATCCGCACCTTCCGATACCTGGCCGATCCCGTCGCCCAGTTCACGGCTGCCCTTTGAAAGCTTTCCCGCCCCGCTGCTGATCTGGCCGGCTCCGTCCGAAAGCTTCGCCGCGCCCTCCGTCAGCGCTTTACTGTTCGAGGTGAGCTGCCCGGCTCCGGAGACAAGCGCGTCGGTTCCGTCTTTTAGTTTTCCGCTTCCATGTGCCAGTTCTCCCAGGCCGCTGTCCAGATCCGCAGCGCCTTTCCGGAGCGCCGATGTTCCTTCTTTCTGAAGCCGGTCCGCCCCTGACGCGGCGGTGGAGATGCCTCCGGCCAGCGCCGGCGCCTGTTCCGCCAGCGCGGAAGTTCCGGCCTGAAGCTGGCCGATCCCGCTTTCAAGAGACTCCGCCCCGTCCTGCACGGCGGAGATCCCCTCCTGAAGATCCGGGATCTTTGATGCCAGCTGCGCACTTCCGGCTGCCGCATCATCGACGCCATAAGTATAGGCAGAGATCCCTTCCGAAAATACATCTGCCTGCTGCTGCACTGCCGCAATCTGTGCCTTTACTTCCTCCGGCACACCTTCCGCCCCGGCAAGGGCCGACAACGCCTGGCTGATCCCGGCGGCCCCGTCGCGCAGCGACTGGGACCTGGAAGCGGCGGACTGAAGTCCGGAACTGAGCGCATCTGCCCCGTCCTTCAGGCCGGCCGCCCCGTCAGACAGGGATGCGATCCCGCCAGAAAGCTGCGCTGCGCCGTCACTTAATGAAGCTGCACCGTCATTGAGTGCATCCGCCGCATCCGGCAGCGCGGACGCCGCTGCATTCAGGTCAGACAGTCCGGCATTGAGCGCCGTCATGTTGTCATCCACATCTGCCGCGCCGGACGCCAGATCCGCACCGCCTTTCTGCGCGTCATTCACCCCGCTGTCCAGTGCATTCACACCACTTTGCAGTTCTTCCGCCCCGGCTGCCGCTGCGCTGACGCCGTCCGTATACTGATCCAGACCCACTTCCAGTTCTCTGCTGCCGTCTGCGAATACAAGGGCGCTGTCCGCGAGCACCTCCAGATTATCCGTGATCGTCTGACTGCCATCAGCCAGCTGATCCGCCCCGTCTTTCAGTTCACCCGAACCGTCCGCCGCCTCCTGCATTCCGTCGCCCACCTCGGCAAGCTTGTCAAACAGAACTTCCGTATAGGTCTTCGTCACCTCTACCCGCACCGAGCTTTCCAGTTCCTTCATAGCGGTCTCACTCATCTTGGACGCGATATAGTTCGTCCCCGGATTCGTTTCATAGACCAGCGTCATTTTCTCCGGATTCGCGTCCGTCAATGATGCGGCATGGGCCGAGAAGTCCTCCGGGATGGTGATGACCATATAGTAGGTTCCGTCCTTAAGTCCCTGCTGCGCCTCCGTCTCCGACGGGAACCGGAAGTCCAGAGCATCATTGTCTTTCAACTCATCCATCAGATTTTTTCCAATGTCCAGCTTCTTATCCGCATAGGTGACCGGAACGTCATGGTTGATGACCGCCACCGGCAGCTTGTCGATATTCCCGTACGGATCCCACATGGATCCGAGGAAAAGCGTGGTATAGATCGTCGGGATCGCGATGACCGCGACCGTGACGATCAGAAGGATTTTATTTTTAAACAGTTTACGCCATTCCTGTTTCAGCATTTGTCATATCTCCCTTCTGTTTCACAACATTTATTCTATTAATAGATATTGTGTTGATTTTCTTGACGTGATGAATTATAGTGAAACCAGAGAAAAGATACAACCATTAATGTCATACGGTTTTGTCTGTTAATGGATAAATAAGCGACACAGTGTCTATTATTTATTTTTATTTAAGAAATTAAAAAAGGAGAACTGTACCATGGCAAAAAATATGGACCGACGGGTCCGCAAGACAAGGGCCCAGCTCCGTCAGGGACTGGCTGAGCTTCTGAAAGAAAAAAGCATAAAGGAGATCACGGTCAAAGAACTGGTGGAAAAAGTGGATATCAACCGTTCCACCTTCTACCTGCACTATACGGATATCTATGACATGATGGAAAAGATCGAGAATGAGCTGACCAGGGAGATCGAGGATCTGATCCACACCCACCCGGTAAGCCCCTTCAATGAAGACAGCTTCCCCTTCATCGAGGATATTTTCTCCATCCTTGCGGAAAACCGGGACATCTGCGCCGCCCTGCTCGGGCCCAACGGCGACATCTCCTTCCTGCACCGGATCGAAGCGCTCCTCTCCGAGCACAGCCTGAACGCACTGAAGCAGACATTTCCGGAGAAGATGGACGACCTGACATACTACTACGCCTTCTGTCTCTCCGGCTGCATCGGCCTGGTCAAAACCTGGCTGTCTGAAGGATCTTCCGTCAGCCCGCAGCACATGGCGGAACTTACATTTAAACTCATTATGAATGCGCTGCGCGGATTTTATCCCGATCTTTCCGTAAAACATCATGATTTTTAAGGAATATTGGAAAAACGCTTGACTGTAAAGTCTCTTTACAGCTTATGCTCGGATCAGAAAAGACAGAAGGAGATGACCTGATATGACGATCAAAGAAATGGAACAGCGTTCAGGAATGACACGCGCCAATATACGCTTTTATGAATCCGAAGGACTTCTCATCCCGGCCCGGGATAAGAACGGCTACCGAAATTACTCTGACGCCGATCTGGAGACCCTGCGGAAGATCCGCCTGCTCCGGAGCCTGCACATCCCCCTTGACGACATCCGCGCCCTGATCAGGGGAGACCGCCGGCTCTCTGATGTGCTCGGAACACATATGACAGAACTTGAAAACAGCCAAAGTGAGCTGGACCGCTGCAGGGACGTCTGCGGGCTTATGTGCCGCGACCGCGCAGAGTACGCCACACTGGACGCCGCACACTATCTGAATGAACTGGAAGCTATGTCCGGATCCGTTCCGGCTGAATTAGAAACAGATACACTGCCGAAAGTAACCGCCCCGTGGAAGCGGTATTTCGCACGTCTGATCGACTCCTGGATCTATTCCCTGATCCTGAACGCCTTCCTCTGCCTGGTCTGGCACAATAACAGCGCAGAGTTTCACCTGGGCATGTCTGTTTTCACCTGGCTGGCGGGCATGGGGCTGATGATCCTGCTGGAACCGGCTATGCTCTCATCCGCCGGAACCACCCCGGGTAAATTTATCTTCGGCCTCAGTGTGACCGGTCAGGACGGCAGCCCCCTGACCTGGTCCGAAGCATGGTCCCGTACATGGCTGGTCCTGCACAGGGGATTCGGGTTCTATATCCCGATCTATCACCTCATCCGCCTGTACAGTTCCTACAAGTCATGCGTGAAAGAAGAATATCTGGAATGGGAGGAAAACACGGTCCTTATACTAAAAAAGCGCCCAACTCCACTGCTTGCATTTATGCTTGCCCTCGCCTTCCTCCTGTCTTCGGGCAGCGAACTGCTTCTGAATGAAGCCGCTTCGCTCCCGCCGAACCGCGGCAGCCTGTCCGTGGCAGAGTTCTGCGAAAACTACAATATGCTTCAGAAATTTTATGGCGTCAACCGGCCGGTCAACACTCCGGACCAGTATTTTTACAATACTTATGCCAAACCGATGCTGCTGGATGAAAACGGGCAGTGGCAGGAGCTCCCGAATTATTCTCAGAGCTATGACGAAACTTTTTCCGGACTTCCGCAACTCATTTTTGACGGAAATGAAAAGGACATCACCGGCGTCTCTTTCTCCCTGTCCTATAACAATGAGAATGTGACCGTGATGCCCTATGATGATTTTATGGCGCTGGCAGCTCTGTCCCTGATCTGTGCGCAGGATGACTATAACTTCGTCACTTCACCGCCCCAGTATATCTACGGCAGGATCAAAAGCGCAGCCGAAACATTCAGCAGCTTCAATCTGACCTGCGGAGACGTCACCGCACAGTGCGAGGTCGAATTCGATGGGTATGAATTCTCAGATACCGGCACAATGCTGCTGCCGGAATACGGCGCGGAACCGTCGTACCGCATGGAGTTTTCTGTCCGAAAGAGCTAATGGACGATGTGGTCCCGCCATATAGTATTTTATGCAAGATCATATTTCACGACATCGATATTTACATCTCCGTCTGCGAAAAAGGAAATCCCTTCCGCCGACTGGTCTGTGTAGATTGTCGCCGTCATGACCTGCTCACCGTCGTTTATGAAGACCTCTGCGCTGAACCTGTCAAGGATCACCCGCAGTTTCAGTTCACCGTTTTTACTGTTCACCAGACACCGGCGCTGATGGATAATCGCTCTTCTGGAACCGGAGAATTTCCTGTCGATTTTAAGAACGGATTCATGAGGGCGGAAACTGAGCGCCGTCTGGTATGTATCATCCTGAGCAAAACGCAGCGCGAATTTCCGGTACATATTTTCTGAGTCGCCGGGGCGGACGGTCAGTTCCAGATCGATCCTTCTGCCCCGGATCCCGTCCAGCCGTATCACATCGGTAAATGCAACATTGCGGTACTCTTTTTTATTCTTCCGCATCTCTTCCAGTTCTCTGACCGGACGCTGGTAAAGCCGGTTGTTCTTTATAAAAAGCTCTCTTGGAAGACTCATCTGCCCAAGCCACTTCTCTTCCGGGGAACGGATCGCACATGCATCCCAGTTCTGCATCCAGCCGATCATCACCCGACGTCCGTCCGGCGTCAGGATCGTCTGAGTCGCATAGAAGTCGATTCCATAATCAATGGCCTGATCATACTGCTCTGTAAAGGTTCCTGTCTCTTCATCATATTCTCCGATCAGGCAGAGCGTTCCGTTTCCGTTATGATATTCAAATCCTTTCGGCAGCATATCCTGCGGACTTGTCAGCAGCACCCATTTCCCGTCCAGTCTGAAGAAGTCAGGGCACTCCCACATCTTTCCGAAACGGTTATGATTGGATGCCAGAATGCTCTTAAACTTCCATTCGAATCCATCCGGGCTGGTATATAATAATATCTGTCCGCTCCCGTCTGCCGGCCGGCTTCCGACCACGCAGCAGTATGTGCCGTCTTCTTTCTGCCATATTTTCGGATCCCGGAAATCATGTGCGCTGCTTCCCTCCGGAAGATCCGCTTTATCCAGGACCGGATTCATCTCACACTTTTCATAATCCACACCGTCGCCTACGGCAAGACACTGAGTCTGGATATCCCCGTATCCGCCGTCCGCCTGCCGTTCCCGGAGCACACCGGTATACATCAGCAGATGCCTGCCGTCCGGAAGCGCTACCGCGCTCCCGGAGAAACATCCGTCCCGGTCAAAGGCGTCATCCGGCGCAAGTGCCGCCGGAAGGTATTCCCAGTGCAGGAGGTCACTGCTTACCGCATGTCCCCAGTGCATCGGTCCCCATTTTGTTTCATACGGATAATACTGATAAAACATATGATACTGCCCATTGTAGTATGAGAAGCCGTTCGGATCATTCATCCAGCCAGTACGCGCAGACAAATGGAAATCCGGCCGCTCCTCTTTCTTTATCATCTTTTCAGAAGCTTCTTCGTATTTTCTTGCTTCACGCAGTGTCTGACTTGTCATATTGATTCGATTCCTTTCCTGCTTAATTTCCGGACGCGGCATCCGCGGATCCTGCTGCTTCAAGCTCTGCAAGGGATTCCTGATAGCTGTCGAAATATTTCTGCTTGATCTGCAGATATTCGGATAAACCGTAGTCCTCCATCTTCTGGAGATACTCGTCCCACTCTTCATCGATCCCGCCGTTTAAGATCCAGTCCGCTTTCTTCTGTTCCGCGTATTTCTTGATATCTGTATCAAGCTGTGACACCCGGTTCGTATCATCAATGCTCATAAATACATTCGGATAGACATATTTACTGTGCATGTCATCCAGATAGACCTCATGCATATTGTCAAGACGCCATTTCGCATCATCCGGCTGTGTTACATACACATCATAATAATCATTGAGCACAGCGAGCGGGCCGTTTACAGACTGTGCCTGCCGTACTTCCACCGGCGATGCATCGCCCAGGGCCAGATGCTTCAGCATCGGTCCGCCTTCCGCATTCGTACTCATCTCAAAGATATTGTCCGCATCTTTCTCGCCATAGGTTCCCCAGTTGTTCTGCGGAGACTGGATCGGCGCATACATCTGGTCGATCCACGCCGCTGCCAGAGCCGTATCGCGGCAGCTGGTCGTAAGCACACATCTTCCGCGGTCAAAGCCGCTTGTCTCACTTCCATTCTGACGGGTAATATTGACAAGCCCGTCCGGTCCAGCCAGAGCCGGCATCATCACGTAATCCTCATAGTTGTCGATATTTGCGATATCCCATGTGAAGCAGAGACCGTATCTGTGGTTCTTTCCTTTTGCGACATATGTGGACCACTCCTGCGTAAATGCCTCGGGATCCACAAGATCCTGCTCTACCAGAGAGTGCAGCCACTTGATTCCTTCTTTATACCCTTCCTGTACTGTGGTATATATTACCTCACCTTCATCTGTCACTGCAAAATGATCCCCGGTATCTCCATAGCCTTCGCCGAAACCGTTGATCAGGATCGCCGGATCCTGATCGCCGTTATTGATGATAAACGACATCGGGATCACATCGCCCTCAATATTAAATTCCTTTTCAAGAGCGTCTGCATTGTCCCGGAACGCGATGAGCGCCTGCTCCAGTTCTTCTGTTGTAGTCGGCACTTCAAGTCCGAGGAAGTCCAGCCACTTCTTATTGATATACGGGATATCACCGATAGCCTGGATTGCTTCCTTGCCCTCGCCCAGCTGCTCGATCCAGGGGAAGGAATAAATGTGGCCGTCCGGCGCTGTGACCATCGTCCTGTATTCCGGATATTTCTCGAATACAGCCTGAAGGTTCGGCATATATTTGTCGATCAGGTTTTCCGGCGGGATGATGATGCCCTGCTTCGCATACCGGAGAAGATCATAGTCGTTCATACCTGCCGTAAAAAGTCCGTCCGGAAGATTGCCGAACTGCGCCAGCGCCAGATTCTTCTTGTCGGCGAACTGGTCGTCTACAAAACATGTCCAGTCAATATGTACATTGGTCTGCTCCTCCAGTCTCTGGAAGATCAGTTTCTCATTCGGCTCCTGTGTCGTCGTCGCCGGAGCGCTTGTAATAAACGAAAGTTCTTTCGTCTCTTCAAGCGGAAAGGCTACTTCTTCGACCGGCGTATCCGGATCTGTATCCGCAACCTGCGCGTTTCCGCTGCTGCACCCAAACAGGGACATTGTCATTATCAGCGACAGGCCAAGGCCCGTCAGTCTTTTTATTCTTTTTCTCATCACTTCTCGGCCTCCTAACCCTTGACAGAACCAACCATGATTCCTTTGTCGAAATATTTCTGGAAGAACGGATACATGATCAGCAGCGGCAGACTGGATACAACGATCGTTGCATATTTGAGCAGTTCCGCTACTTTTGCCATTTCAGCCGTACTCTGGATATCTGCGATCATTCCCGGCTGCGGTGTATTCTGCACCAGGATGGATCTGAGCACGAGCTGCAGCGGCTGCATATCAGCATCATTCAGATAGATCATTGCATCAAAATAGCTGTTCCACATTCCTACAAAAGACCAGAGCGCCAGCACCGCGATGATCGGTTTGCACACCGGCATCATGATCTTGAAGAAATGCTGGATCTCGCTTGCCCCGTCCAGTGCGGACGCCTCTCTGAGCTCTGTCGGGATCGACTGGAAGTATGTTCTGGCAAGGATCATATTCCACACATTAAATGCACCCGGGAGCAGGATGGCCCACACGGTATTGACCAGATGCAGGTTATTGACGAGGATGAATGTGGGGATCATTCCGCCGCCGAAGAACATCGTGATCACAAAGATCACATTAAAAAATTTTCTGCCGACAAATTCTTTCTTGGACATCGGATAAGCCGCCAGCAGTGTGATAAAGACCGAGATCACGGTAAATGCTGCTGAATAAAAGAATGAATTGGCAAATCCTCTCCAGATCATATCATTTTCCAGTACCCGTTTATATGCATCCAGCGTCCAGTCTTTAAAATCAAAACTGATCCCCTGGTTGTTCAGTACATTCGGATCCATAAAAGAGGCGAGCACCACATAGACCAGCGGGACAAAAACCGCGAGCACGAAGAGCCCAAGAAGTGTATAACCTACACCCAGGATTATGCGGTCAGATGTCCCGAGTTTCATTTTTCTTCTCGTTTCCATAGTCATATCCCCCTTTTATAATCCTTCACCGTCATTAAGTTTCTTTACTACCCAGTTTACGAAGATCAGCAGGATCACGTTTATGATGGAATTAAACAATCCCACTGCCGTAGAATAACCGTAGTCGCCATTCAGAAGACCGAGTCTGTATACATATGTAGAAAGAATCTCGGAAGCCGGCAGGTTCATATCTGTCTGCAGCGCATATGCCTTCTCAAATCCGATGCTCATAATATTACCTGCCTGCAGGATGAACTGTATTACGATGATATTTTTGATGGCGGGAAGCTGCACGTATCTGATCTGCTGCAGGATATTCGCGCCGTCCACGATCGCTGCTTCTTCCAGGTCTTTGCTGGCATTTGAAAGCGCCGCCGTGTACATGATCGAAGACCAGCCTGCCGTCTGCCAGATCCCGCTGGCTATGTAAATTGTCCGGAATGCCTCCGGCATGGTCATCCAGTTGGTGTCAATGCCGAACAGGGAGTTGATCGGGCCAACCGGTGACAGGAACATACGCACCATACCACAGAGAACGATGACTGAGATAAAATTCGGTGCGTAGATCAGAAGCTGGATTTTCTTGCGGATCCCCATCCGGCGGATCTGATTGAGCAAAAGCGCCAGGATGATCGGGATCGGGAAGCCCCAGAGCAGTCCGAAGACGCTCAGCTTCAATGTGTTCATCAGATAATTCATGAAATCCGGTGAAGACAGGAACCGTCTGAAATAATCAAGCCCCACCCAGGGACTTCCGAGCACGCCTTCGATAACATTGTAATCCTCGAACGCGATCAGAATACCGCCCATGGGCCCGTACTTGAAGATCAGCGTAAGCAGAAGCCCCGGAAGCAGAAAGAATACATAAAGCTGCCAGTTCTTCTTTACATACTTCAGTTTTTCCCGCGGCGTCTGCTTTACAGCAACAGCCGCTGTTTCATTTTTACGGAAAACTCTCATTTAGTAACCCCTCCTTTTTTACATTTGCACCATCCACATTATTTGACCGGTCATTTTATGCATGGTTTATCTAAAGGTTACCTTTACAGTACCACTGTTTTTGCATAATGTCAATATATATTTTACATTTGCATAATATTTTCATTGTGCATTTGCACCATTCCATTTATTTTTCTATTCTGGGACGTATTTTAGTTATATTTTCACTTATTCTCGCTTTTACATTTGACAAATCATGCACAATCATTTAAATTAAATGTAACAGAATCATACACATAAACGGAGTATTGTATTATGGAGAAAAAAGTTACGATCCAGGATATTGCAGACAGTCTCGGCTTATCCAGAAATACAGTTTCAAAGGCGCTGAACAACACCGGGATCCTTGCCGAAGAAACCCGCCAGAAAATCCTGACACGGGCGGCAGAAATGGGATACCGGAGATTCATATACCTGCAGCAGGATCAGCCGGAATATAATACCGCCCCCGGCGAACTGGCTCTGATTTCCCAGAACATGCCCTATGGTTCTCATTTTGGGACTTATGCGCTCAATACATTTCAGGAGAAGATCAGCCAGAACAACTACCGGCTCACTATGTTTCCGGTCCGCGAAGAAGAGATTGCCACACTGCAGCTCCCTCTTGGATTTGACAGAGAAAAGACAGCCGGCATCATCTGTATGGAGATGTTCCAGCCCGAATATATGGAAATGCTGAATTCACTCGGCATCCCTCTGTTGTTTATCGACGCAGCATATGATACAGACTTCACACAGATCAATGCTGATTTTCTGATGATGGAAAACCGGATCAGCGTGTACAACCTGACAGACGCTCTGATCCAGAAAGGGCTTACACGGCTTGCTTTCGCCGGCGACCGCCGGCACTGCCGCTCTTTCTTTGAAAGATGGCAGGGATTCACAGACGCCATGACGGAAAACGGTCTCACCCCCTGTACGACTCAGTTCACAGATACCAATGTCTTCGCAGAAGCCGCTCTTCTGGACGAGACACTAAAACGCACATTAAAACTTCCTGAAGTATTTATCTGTTCCAACGATTTCATCGCCATTGACCTGATCCGCGCACTGCGCAGACAGGGAGTCCGGGTGCCGGAAGATATATTCATCACCGGCTTCGACAACTCCGCTGAATCACGGATCATCGAACCGCATCTGACTACGATCGATATTCCGAGTTCAAAAATGGGGTACATCGCAGCCGATCTGCTACTCTCACGCATCCGCGAACCGGAGACCCCGTATCGCATCATGTATGTACGGACAAATGCAAAATATCGTGAATCCGCAATAATTTAGCCCAAAAAAGGCTGCCGCACTAAACTGCGGCAGCCTTTTTTAACTGCTGTATACATTTCTTCCGGACGAACCAGAAGCAGACCGCCTGCATAAGGATCGTGGCGATCCAGGAGCCCGGATACGAGATAAAAAGGAAGAACAGCGACCGGTTGTGCGGGAAAAATCCGTAGATCCAGATGATCCTCGTCCCCACTGTTCCGATCACAGAGAGGATCATCGGCACCGCCGAATGCCCCATTCCACGGAGCGCTCCCGGGATCAGATCCATGATCCCGCACAGGAAATACGGCACCGTTGTAATGGACAGGATCTCCAGCCCGCATGCGATCACTTCTGCGTCCGTTGTGTAGATCCTGAGCACCCGGGAACCGAACGCCCAGGCGCCCACCCCCAGGACCAGCGACACCCCCACCGAGAGGAGCCCGCAGTCAAGCAGCACCCGGTCCATCCGCTTCTGCTTCCCGACGCTGTAGTTCTGGCTGGTGAAGCTCATGCACGCCTGGGTCACCGCATTGATCGCCGCATACAGGAAGCCGAGGATGTTATTGGCCGCCGTGTATCCCGCCATCGCTGTATCCCCGAAAAAGTTCACGGAAGACTGGAGCATGGCATTGGAGAAATTGATGACCGTACTCTGGATGCCGGCCGGTATCCCCACTGCAAAAATATGTTTCAGGTAGATCCATTTTATCGTCAGCTTCGAGAAACGCAGCTGATAGGCCCCCTCTGACCGGTACAGGCACCGGAGCACCAGGATGCAGGATACCATCTGGGAGCTCACCGTGCCGATCGCCACGCCCGCAACGCCCAGCGGGATCACGATGACCAGAAGAAGGTCCAGCACCACGTTGGTCAGACCGGCAACGATCAGGTATAGGAGCGGACGCTTCGTATCCCCGACCGCCCTTAAGATGGCCGCACCGTAATTATAAAGCATAAAGAACGGCATGCCGCAGAAGTAGATCTTCATATAGAGCGCCGACTGTCCGATCACATTCGCCGGCGTCGCCATCAGTTCCAGCGCCCCTCTCGATAACAGGACGCCTACCACCGCCATCAGGATCCCGCTGACCAGCGCCAGGGTGATCGCCGTATGTACCGCCTCCGACATTTCCTTTGTCCGCCCTGTCGCCTGGTATCTGGCTGCCAGCACATTGGCCCCCAGCGAAATCCCGATGAACAGGTTGGTGAAAATATTGATCAGCGCCGTGGTGGAACCTACCGCTGCCAGCGCCTCCCTTCCGTTAAAATGCCCTACGACAATGATATCCACCGCATTGAACATGAGCTGAAGGATGCTGGATGCCATCAGCGGAAGTGCAAAGGATACCAGTTTATCCATGATGGATCCGTTGCACATGTCTATCTCAAATCTGCTGCTTTTCAAATCATGCGCCCCCTTACGCAAATTTATCATTGATTTTTACCACAGCATATCTTACTGCTTTTGGCGCTTCCAGTCAACCTTATCTGAGCGTCTCGATCACGCCCTTCGCATTCTCATCATCCCGGATGATCTCTCCCACCTCCGGGACCGTGATATAGCCGGCATAGGGATTCTTGATGCTGATGACCGGGGTCGTGATCCGGGCCTCCACTTCCGATCGCTCAAACGCCAGATCCGTATCGATCATCTCGCAGTCTGCCAGCTTCAGGCCCCTGCAGTAACAGAGCGGCTGCGTCCCGATGATTTTACAATTCTCGAACGTGACATTTTCCGAGTACCATGCCAGATACTCGCCTTTTACCACGCTGTTCCGGATGATCACATTTTTCGCATGCCAGAACGCATCCTTTGTATCAAAATTACAGTTTTCAAAAACCGCGTCCGTTATGTACTGGAATGAATATTTCCCCTTCAGGCTCACATTGCGGAAGGCCAGATGATCGGAACGCATCATGAAATACTCGCTCTGCGCTGTCGTATCTTCCATCTCAATTCCGCGGACCGACCAGCCGAACTCCGGGGAAATGATGTCGCATCCCTTCACAACCGCCTGCGCGCACTCCCGCAGCGCCTTGATCCCGTGCATCTTCGTATTGACGATCTCCACATGGTCCGTGTACCAGAGTGCCGCGCGGCACAGCTCCGTCATCTCCGAATCCGTGATCCGAAGGCCGTGGTCATGCCAGAACGGGTACCGCAGATTGAAAAAGCAGTGATCCGCACGGACATTGCTGCATTCCTTGAACGCGCTCTCCCCGTCCGCCGGCCCGTCGAACCTGCAGTTCTTCACCTCGACATCCCTGCTGCCGTACAGCGCACGTTCCATGTCAAATGTCTGATTCTCTATTGTCTTCAAAGCATTCGCCTCCTGTTGATCTGTGTACATATGGTTTTCCATATGACATTATACTCCCCGGACCGCAAAACTGCGAATACTTCTTCCGTATGTTCCATTATACCTGAAATGAATACAAGATCTGCGGTCCTCTGGCCGGCCCTTCTGCATCATTCTTCCGCCGGCTCTGTCCAGAGGCGCTCCGATATCGCCGCAAAGTCCACTTCCAGCCGTCCTTCCCAGATTCGGACCGGCACCCGGTCATTGAACGTGTACATGGTGATCTCCGGCGCGTATTCCCCCTCAAATATATAGCATACGATCTTTTCCCGTTTCGGATCCACGATCCAGTATTCCCGCACGCCGGCGTCCATGTATTTTTGCATCTTGACGCTGTAGTCCAGCTTCCGGGTCGACTCCGAGATCACTTCGATGCACAGATCCGGCGCGCCGTAAACGCCCTTTCTCGTGATCCGTTCATTCCGGCAGATGACGGCGATGTCCGGCTGCATCATGGTCCTGTCGTCACAGTCCAGCTGCACGTCCAGCGGGGAGGGCACCACGCGGCAGGGGCCCTTGTTCTTCCGGACATAATTTCCGAATTCCAGCAAAAGCTCCGTCACCAGTTCCTGATGCGTAAAGGTCGGCACTTCCAGAAAGATCAGCACCCCGTCGATCAGTTCCGCGCGCACATCTTCCGGCAGCGCCCGGTAGTCCTCCACCGTATACTCTCCCTGCCGCTTCGTATAATACGGCCTGGCCGCTTCCCGGACCGCATCCGGCGTCATGCGGCTGAGCGCACGGATATCGCTCTCCGTCATACGGCTGTTCAGCTCCGGCGATTCACCGTTCAGTCCGTAGAGGACATTTTCCAGCGCACGAAGCGTGTCATACCTCGGGGATTTCGTCTCCCCGCTCAGGATCTTGTTGATCGTTCCGACCGGAACCCCTGACAGCTGTGAAAGCTGCTCCGTAGTCATCCCGAGTTTCTTTTTCCGGCTGTTCAGTTCTTCATACAGCATATTGTCCTCTCCCTTCACATCTTATAGCCGATCACATGTTCTGTGTTTATTATATATCCGTTTACGGTATTTGTCAACCGTTTCACCCGTTTGCGGGTAATCCGCTTGTGCATTTCATTTATTTCCGGTATACTGGTTTACAGATGCCTGAAGACGTCTTCCGGACTTATGCAGAAAAGGAGTGATTTACAGATGAACGTACGCATGGCAGAAGAAAAAGACATCCCCCGCATCCATGAGCTTCTCTCACAGGTCGCCATGGTGCATCACAGGGGACGCCCCGACCTTTTCAAATACGGGCAGCGCAAATATACCGATGAACAGTTAAAGGAAATCCTTCACGATCCGAAACGCCCCATCTTTGCCGGCGTTGATGAAAACGACTGCCTGCAGGGTTATGCCTTCTGCATCTTCCAGCAGCATTTAAACGACAATATCCTGACGGATATCAAAACGCTCTATATCGACGATCTCTGTGTGGATGAGTCAAAACGCGGGGAGCATATCGGCCGGACGATCTACGATGCGGTCCTTGGATTTGCACGGGAACAGGGCTGCTACAATGTCACGCTGAACGTGTGGAGCTGCAACGAAAGCGCCATGAGATTTTATGAGAAATGCGGGCTTAAACCCCAGAAAGTAGGAATGGAAGTCATACTGGATGCATAATGCATCCGGTACGGCTTCCATTTTTTTATTCCGCGCGCAGCGTCCTTACATTGATCCCGTTGACTTCAATGTGATCGTCCACCGGGATCACCAGGCACTGACGCCCGTCGATGATCCGCGTCTCCACCAGATCCGCCCGGTCCGGGCTGACCCTGATCACCACATCCGGCGTCTCAATATTGAATTTGCGCGTCTCCGCAATGTTCGCGGCCAGGAGGGCGGATTTCTCCCCTGCATTTTCCTCGAAGCTTTGGTCAAAACGTTCCATTTTCTCCTCATCCACACCGCTCTGCTCGAAGACTTTCCGCATCTCCGTCTTATCCAGGGCCAGCGGTTCCGGCTCTTCTTTGTGCTCTTCGATCATATCGTTGAGCGTCTCGTGAATATTGCGGACGGTCTCAAAATCGCTGTCCTCGCCGAGCGTATCCTCGATCAGCATCTGGAACGATTCTTTCTGGTCGTCCGCCGACATGGGCATCTTCGCGCCCAGTAGCTGGTCGATCATCTCCGGCTGGAGTTCTGAAGATTTCTTCGTATAATACAGCATGCCGTGAAGGTCCGTTCCCCGGTCATTGAACGCCGGGAAGAGGAAGCCTTTGTCCGGCATGTCCACGATCCAGTCGCGGATCCGGTCCTCGATCCGGTTGTCTTCCGCATTATAGCACAGCCCCGCTTTGGACAGGGACACCGGACAGATGCTCATGAGCAGATACTCATATACCTCGTCCGAGGCGTCAAACATTTCCAGGCCGTCCGACGTCTTTCCCGGAATGTCGTACATGGCATGGATCAGGATAATGTAATAATTCTCCGCATACTCATATGTAGCGATCACCTTGTCGTAAAATTCATCCAGAAGCATATCGTCTTCCAGCCTGCTGTCGCGCAGCTTCAGGAGGAATTCCTGCGTCCCGCCCGGCATCTCCGCCTCCAGCGGGAACTCCAGGTTGAGCATATTTTTCCCCACCGTGCCGGACAGCGTTTTCTTAAATATATCAAAATATTTGAACGCCTCTTCCTCCGGAAGCGACAGGAAAGCCTCTTTTGATTCCAGTTTTTTATTTTTTTCATGATCCACATAACAGCCGCAGATGCGGGTGATCGCGCAGTTCGCCGGAGTAAACTGTTTGCGGATCTCAAGGATTTCTTTCTTATTCAATGATATGCACCTCTTTTATTTTTCTTCCGTTATTGTCCATCATACCGCATATCCGCCGGTAAAAAAAGATTTGATTTTCATCCGCATGTGTGATACCATAACTGCGAAATCAAAAATCAAATCGTTACTCATGCAGGTACACGCCGCCGGGCGTGACCGTTTAGCATTCGGCTGCATATCGTCAGGCCTTAGCAGATATGCAGATCCGGATGTTTTTTTATGAAAGGAACTATGACATGACTGCTTCAACTGAACACAATACGCCCCTTTTCGCACTCTTTCTCCGGTATGTCTCCGCAAATGTACTCGGCATGATCGGCTATTCCTGCTACATTCTCGCGGACACATTTTTCATTGCCCGGGGGATCGGCGCGGACGCACTTGCCGCGCTGAACCTTGTTCTTCCGGCATACAGCCTGATGAACGGCACCGGTCTGATGATCGGCATGGGCGCAGCCGCCCGGTACACGATCTCCTCCGCGCAGCCCGGCCGCGAACTGCACCGGACCATTTTCACCCAGGCGCTGTACCTTACAGCGCTGGCTGCCGTGATCTTCAGTTGCGCGGGGCTCTTCCTGCCGGAACAGATCGCCGTATTCCTCGGGGCGGACGCGCAGACCGCCGGCTATGCCGCCGATTATATCCGCATCCTGCTGGTCTTCTCGCCCCTTTTTCTCGGCAACAACCTTCTGCTCAGCTTCACGAGAAATGACGGCGCGCCCGGTCTTGCCATGACCGGCATGATCGTGGGGAGCCTGACAAACATCGTCCTCGACTATGTATTTATCTATCCGCTGGGCATGGAGATGACCGGGGCTGCCATCGCGACGGCAACCGCGCCTGTGGTAAGCATGCTGATCATGTTCTCCCGGTTTATCCGGAAGCAGAATCATTTCCGCCCCGTGCGCACCCGGCTGTCTCTGCACCGCTGGGGAGACATCTGCGCACTCGGCGTCTCTTCACTGGTCACGGAAATGTCCTCCGGCATCGTGATCATTGTATTTAATTTCCTGATCCTGGGGCTGAATGGCAATACCGGGGTGGCGGCTTACGGCATCCTGGCAAATATCGCCCTCGTGCTGGTGGCCATCTTCACCGGCATCGGGCAGGGGATCCAGCCGATCGTGAGCCGCTATACGGGAGAGAACGGAAAAAGCCAGCGGCGGAAGCTGCGGCGCTATGCGCTGACCAGTTCCCTGCTGCTGGCATCTGTTTCCTATATCCTGATCTTCTTTTTTGCAGTCCCGATCGCCGGACTCTTTAACCGGGACCATGATCCGGTCCTTACTTCGATCGCGTCCGGCGGGATGAAGATCTATTTCCTCAGCCTGTTCTTCTCCGGCATCAATATCGTCGCAGCCGCAATGCTGAGCTCCGAAGACCGGCCCCGGCAGGCATTTGCCGTATCCGTTCTCCGTGGATTCATCCTGATCATCCCCGCAGCTGCAATCCTGGCCATGTGCCTGGGGCTCACCGGTGTATGGATGTCCGTGCCGGTGACAGAAGCTGCCGTGGCAGTCCTGTCCCTTATCTTCCTGTTCCGGAAGCCCCGGTAATCTGCTGCCCTGTATGAAGGATGCGGTTCGCATTTGCAACCCGCTCTTTCGAGGGCGGGTCGATCCCCGCCAGCGGATAATCATATCCCAGTTCCTTCCACTTGTACTCCCCGAACGTATGATAGGGGAGTACTTCTACTTTCTGTACATTTTTCAATGCACTTATGAAATCATATAGTTTCTCAAGGTACGCATCATCGTCATTTCGCTCCGGGACAAGCACATGCCGGATCCACACCGGCTTCCCGATCTCAGACAGATACCGCGCCATATCCAGGATATTCGCATTCGTCCGGCCGGTCAGAACCTTATGCTGCTCCTCATCAATATGCTTGATGTCCACCAGCAGCAGATCCGTATACCGCATCAGCTCATTAAACTTTCCGAAAAAAGGCTCCTCCCGTGTAAAGGGCGCGCCGCTCGTATCGATCGTCGTATGAATGCCCTTCTCCTTCGCCTTGCGGAACAGCTCGATCATAAAATCTATCTGCATGAGCGGCTCCCCGCCGCTCACCGTGATCCCCCCTTCAGTTCCCCAGTATGACTTATACCGCAGCGCCTGAGAGAGAAGATCCTCCGCACTTCTCTTCTGGCCAACCTGCATATCCCAGGTATCCGGGTTGTGACAGAACTGACAGCGCATCGGACAACCGGACACAAAAATAACAAACCGTACGCCGGGCCCGTCAACCGAGCCGAAACTCTCCGTAGAATGGATAAAACCTTCCATGTTACATCCTGTCGTGGCAGGTTCTTGCGATCACGTCCATCTGCTGTTCTCTTGTCAGGTCGATGAATTTAACCGCATATCCGGACACACGGATGGTGAAGTTTGCATATTCTTCTTTTTCCGGATGTTCCATCGCATCGATCAGTTTTTCTGTTCCGAATACGTTTACGTTCAAGTGATGTGCACCCTGGTCGAAGTATCCGTCCAGCACGTGTACGAGGTTGTTCTTCCGCTCGTTGTCATCGTGTCCCAGTGCACCCGGGCTGATGGTCTGGGTGTTGGAGATTCCGTCAAGCGCCTGCTCGTACGGAAGTTTTGCCACGGAGTTGAGGGATGCCAGAAGGCCGTTCTGCTCTGCGCCGTAGGACGGGTTTGCGCCCGGCGCCAGCGGCTCGCCTGCTTTTCTTCCGTCCGGAAGGGATCCGGTCGCCTTGCCGTACACCACGTTGGATGTGATGGTAAGGATGGAAGTCGTCGGCTCTGAGTTTCTGTAGGTATGGCATTTTTTCAGCTTGCTCATGAATGTGCGGAGCAGCCATACTGCGATCTCGTCCGCGCGCTCGTCGTCGTTTCCGTATTTCGGGAAATCGCCTTCCACTTCGTAGTCAACTGCCAGGCCATCCTCATCGCGGATGACTTTTACTTTCGCGTATTTGATCGCGCTTAAGGAGTCGACCACGTGTGAGAATCCTGCGATCCCGGTAGCGAATGTACGTCTCACATTTGTGTCGATGAGCGCCATCTCGGCAGCTTCGTAGTAATATTTATCATGCATGTAGTGGATCATGTTCAGTGTATCAACATACAGCTTGGACAGCCACTCCATCATCTGGTCGTATTTTTCCATGACTTCGTCATAGTCAAGATATTCGGATGTGATCGGACGGTACAGCGGGGATACCTGCTGTTTTGTCTTCTCATCCACGCCGCCGTTGATCGCGTACAGAAGGCATTTTGCCAGGTTGGCGCGGGCGCCGAAGAACTGGATCTCCTTGCCTGTCTCTGTGGCAGATACGCAGCAGCAGATGGAATAGTCATCGCCCCATACCGGACGCATCACATCGTCGTTCTCGTACTGGATCGAACTCGTTGCCACGGAAATGTATGCCGCGTACTTCTTGAAGTTCTCCGGCAGATGTGAAGAGTACAGCACGGTCAGGTTCGGCTCCGGTGACGGTCCCATGTTCTCCAGTGTGTGGAGGAAACGATAATCATTCTTTGTTACCATATGGCGTCCGTCCATGCCGATTCCCGCCATCTCCAGTGTCGCCCATACCGGGTCGCCGGAGAAGAGTTCATTGTAGGACGGGATCCTTGCGAACTTCACCATTCTGAACTTCATGACCATGTGGTCGATGAGTTCCTGGGCCTGCTCCTCTGTAAGGATGCCCTTCTTCAGGTCGCGCTCGATGTAAATGTCAAGGAATGTGGAGATACGTCCCACGCTCATTGCCGCGCCGTTCTGTGTCTTGATCGCCGCAAGATATCCGAAATACAGCCACTGCACCGCCTCTTTCGCGTTTGTCGCCGGTCTTGAAATGTCATAGCCGTATACGGCCGCCATCTCTTTCATGCCGTTCAGGGCGCGGATCTGGTCTGCGATCTCCTCGCGGAGACGGAAATCCGTTCCCTTCATGCCGTGTCTCTCGTACTCAACGAAATCGGACTGTTTCTTCTCGATCAGGTAATCAATGCCGTAGAGCGCCACACGGCGGTAATCGCCGACGATACGGCCTCTTCCGTATGTATCCGGAAGACCTGTGATGATCTTGTTGTGACGCGCTTTTTTCATCTCAGGTGTGTAGATGTCAAACACGGCCTGGTTGTGTGTCTTATGATATTTCGTAAAGATTTCATGGAGCTTTTCACTCGGAGTATACCCGTAGGTCGTACACGCCTGTTCCGCCATCTTGATCCCGCCGTAGGGCATGAACGCACGCTTCAGCGGCTTGTCTGTCTGGAGGCCCACAACCTGCTCCAGATCCTTCATCTCTTCATTGATGTATCCCGGGCCGTATGCCGTCAGGCCGGATACAACCTCTGTCTCCATATCGAGAACGCCGCCTTTGGCGCGCTCTTCCTTCTGGAGCTTCTGCAGCTCTCCCCATAACTTGTCTGTCGCCTCTGTGGGGCCTGCAAGGAATGACTCGTCTCCGTCGTACTGAGTGTAGTTGTGCTGGATGAAATCACGCACATTGACTTCCTCTTTCCAGAGATGTCCGCCAAATCCTTCCCACTGGTCAAAATTCGCTTTTGCCATCTTCAAAATCCTCCTCTGAAATCTGTATATTACTTATTGCCATGCGCTAGTATATCATTGACCGGAGAAAAACGCAACCCTTATTCTGATAATCATTCTCATTTTTGGCCTATGTTCACATTTTTGTGCAAAACATATATTTTACACAACATTTTGTGCTTATTTTTTACAGGCATCCTCTCTGTAGTAGATTGTTTACGATCTGACATTCTGTTATAATAGCGTCAGTGTACAAAGCGCTGATTCAAAATAAAAGAAAGGCTCTTGTAAAATGGAAATTCGAAGATCAACCATGGAGGATCTGGATACCCTCTGTAAAATGTACGAAAGCGCCCGGCAGTTCATGGCCTTCCACGGCAACCCGCAGCAGTGGGGGCAGACCTACCCGAAACGGACGCTCACGGAGTCTGATATTGCATCCGGATGCTCCTATGTATGCGAGGATCAGGGCCGGATCATCGCGACTTTCTATTACAGAGAAGGCCCGGATGACACCTATCTCAGGATATACGACGGCGAATGGCTCAACGCAGAGCCCTACGGCGTTGTCCACCGGATCACCTCGGACGGGACCGTAAAAGGGGCCGCCTCTTTCTGCCTCGGCTGGGCGTTTGAACAGTGCGGCAACCTGAAGATCGACACCCACCGGGACAACCGGATCATGCAGCACATGCTGGAGAAAAACGGATTCAGATACTGCGGCATCATCTACACAGATGACGGAAGCGAACGGATGGCATACCAAAAGGCGGAGTGAAAATTCACCCCGCCTTTTTTGTTTACATTCTGATCACTGATCAAAACGGATCTTTATATATGACTTGATCTCTTCCACGCATTTTTCAAATCCAAGCTTCCCGCTGTTCAGGCACAGATCATAATTTCTCGCATCCGCCCACTCATGTCCCGTGTGGTAACGGTAGAAATTTCCTCTGTATTCATCGGTTTTCTCGATAAACTTCTGCATCTCTTTTTCCGTCATGCTGTGTCGCTCCATGGAGCGGTCCAGGCAGAACTTCCGGTCCGCATGGATGAAGACGCTGACCACATTCGGATACTCGCGCAGCACATAATCCGCGCAGCGTCCCACGATCACGCAGGACTCTTTCGCGGCAAGATCCTTGATGATCTTCGCCTGATAATTAAAGAGATTGTCATCCGATGTAAATTCCTTATTCTCCGGCGTCAGGAGCTCCCCGTCATAGGGACGGCTCAGGAGACGGAACCAGGGGGCATGTCTCACTTTCTCATCAGACATCCCGAAGAGCCGCTCATTGATCCCGCTGTCCTCGGAAGCCATTCTGAGGATCTCGCGGCTGTAGCAGTTGATTCCCAGCTCATGGGCAAGCATCGCCCCGATGGTCTTCCCGCCGCTTCCGTACTGTCTTGCGATCGTAATTACGATATTCCTCATGATCTTCCTCCTCTCCTACTCACCAAGATATGCTTTCTTGATCGAATCATCTTCCAGAAGATCCTTCGCATTGCCTGACATGGTAATGCGTCCGGTCTCCAGCACATACGCCCGGTCCGCGATGGCCAGGGCCTTCTTTGCGTTCTGCTCCACGAGAAGAACAGTTGTGCCGCTCTCACTCACGGAACGGATGATGTCAAAGATCTCATTTACAAGGATCGGCGAAAGCCCCATGGACGGCTCATCCATCAGGATGATCTTCGGACGGGACATGAGCGCCCGGCCCATGGCCAGCATCTGCTGCTCGCCGCCGCTTAACGTTCCGGCCATCTGGTTCTTTCGTTCCTCCAGACGGGGGAACCGTTTATATACATTCGCCAGGCTTTCCTCGATCTCATTTTTATCGCTTCTTGTATAAGCGCCCATCTTCAGGTTCTCATACACGCTGAGCTCCGCAAATACGCGGCGCCCCTCCGGCACATGGGCCATCCCCATGGAAACGATCTTGTGGGCCGGCACTTTCGTAATGTCCTTCCCCTCGAAGACCACGCTTCCCTTCTTCGGGGAGATCAGGCCGGTGATCGTGTGGAGCGTCGTCGTCTTACCTGCGCCGTTGGCGCCGATCAGCGCGATGACCTCTCCCTGGTTGACCTCAAAGGAGATCCCTTTTATGGCCTGGATCACGCCGTAATATACTTCCAGATCTTTTATTTCAAGCATTGCCATAATCCGTTTCCTCCTATTCTCCAAGATAAGCGGTGATGACCCGCGGATCATTCAGTACGTCGGATGTGGCGCCGTGGCTCAGCACTTCGCCGAAGTTCAGCACGGTCAGGCGCTCGCAGATCCCGCTTACCAGTTTCATATCATGCTCGATCAGGAGGATGGTCATATGGAACTCATCCCGCACGAAACGGATCATATCCATCAGCTCGCCCGTCTCGTTGGGGTTCATTCCGGCCGCCGGCTCATCCAGCAGCAGGAGCTTCGGTTCCGTCGCAAGAGCCCTTGCGATCTCCAGCCTTCTCTGCTGTCCGTAGGGCAGGTTGGACGCCTTCACATGCGCCACTTCATCCAGATTGAACACTTTCAGAAGCTCCATCGCCCGCTCGTCCATCTCCTTCTCCACCTTCCGGTAGGCCGGAAGACGAAGGATGCCGGAAACCGTTGAGTAATGGTGCTTGTTGTGGAGCCCCGCCTTTACATTGTCCAGCACGGTGAGATCCTTGAACAGACGGATGTTCTGGAACGTCCGGGCGATCCCCGCCTTGCTGATGTCAATGGTCTTCTTCCCGGTAATGTCCGTCCCGTCCAGCAGGACTTTGCCGCTGTCCGGTTTATACACGCCGGTCAGCAGGTTGAAGACCGTGGTCTTGCCGGCGCCGTTTGGCCCGATCAGGCCGTACAGCTCCTGTTTTTCAATCGATATGTCAAATGCATTCACCGCGCGGAGGCCGCCGAATGAAATGCCCAGGTTTTTTACTTCCAGTAATGCCATTATTTCACAGCCTCCTTCTGCTTTCTGCCAAATCTTAAGTGGCGCTCCCTCCACTCGATCGCTTTCGGCGCCCAGTTAAAGAGCATCATAACGATAAGGACGATCGCGTAGATCAGCATACGGTAATCCTGCATGCCGCGGAGGAGCTCCGGAAGAAGCGTCAGGACCGTCGCCGCAATGACCGAACCGCGGATGCTTCCCATGCCGCCCAGCACGACGAATACCAGGATCATGATGGACTGGTTGTATCCGAAGTTATCCGTGTTCGCCGTCAGCGCGGACAGGTTGTGCGCATACAGCACGCCTGCGCTTCCCGCCAGTGCCGCGGAAACGGTAAATGCCATCAGCTTGTACTTTGTAATATTGATCCCGATGGACTCTGCTGCGATCCGGTTGTCGCGGATCGCCATGATCGCACGTCCGTCCCTTGAATTGATCAGATTCAGGATCACGAAAAGGCTGATCATGATCATGATAAATCCGATCAGGAACGTGGAGTCCTGGGGCGTGCCCGTGATCCCCTGCGGTCCGTTCACAATGACCGTCCCGTCCGGCTCCATGTCAAGGGCCATTACATCCTTCAGGGAGAAATGGAATCCGTTGGAGTCCTTACCGATAAACAGGACATTGACCAGGTTCTTGATGATCTCGCCGAAGGCCAGTGTAACAATGGCCAGGTAATCGCCCTTCAGGCGGAGCACCGGGATCCCGATCAGGATGCCGAACACAGCCGCCACCGCGATGCCGATCAGCATGGCCAGGAAGAAACGCAGACCGTCAACAGTGATCACGTCCTTCATGCATTTAGAGAAAAACGCACTGGAAAATGCGCCCACACACATGAATCCGGCATGTCCCAGACTCAGCTCGCCCAGGATGCCGACCACCAGGTTCAGGGAGACCGCCATGATCACATAGATGCAGATCGGCACCATGATCCCTTCGATCAGGCTGGATACGCTTCCGGTACTGATCAGCGTCTGCATGATGACAAACGCGACGATCACGATCCCGTAAGTGATCAGATTGTTTTTTGTCGTTTTATTGATTCCGTTCATCTTCTTCATGCCGTCCACCTACACTTTCTCCTGAATCTTCTTACCCAAAAGTCCCGTAGGCTTCACAAGGAGCACGACGATCAGCACGGCAAACACGAGCGCGTCCGCCAGCTGGGAAGAATACACTCTTCCGAATATTTCGATCACGCCCAGGAGCAGTCCTCCGATAAATGCGCCCGGGATCGATCCGATCCCTCCGAACACGGCCGCCACGAATGCCTTGATACCGGGCATCGCGCCCGTATACGGCGTCACGCTCGGGTAGGCAGAGCAGTAAAGCACGCCCGCCACGGCTGCCAGTGCCGAACCGATGGCAAAGGTCAGCGCGATCGTTCCGTTCACATTGATGCCCATCAGCTGGGCCGCGCCCTTATCCTCAGAAACCGCGCGCATGGCCTGTCCCGGTTTCGTTTTCTGCACGAACGTGACAAGCACGGCCATAATGACCAGACAGACCACGATCGTAACAATGGTCACGCCTGAGATGCTGATCTGTCCGCCTGCGAGCGTGATCCCCGTCCATTTGATCACCGACGGGAAAGTCTGCGCGTTCGAGCCGAACACAAGCAGTGCGATATTCTGCAGCAGATAGCTGACGCCGATAGCCGTGATCAGGACCGACAGCGAGGACGCCGCGTTCCGGAGCGGCTTGTACGCCACCCGCTCGATCACTACGCCGAGCACAGTACAGACCACGATGGCGATCAGCACCGCGATGACCGGCGACAGCCCGGCCTGCGACATGGCGATCAGGGCCATGTAGGCGCCGATCATGATGACGTCGCCGTGGGCGAAGTTCAGCATCTTCGCAATACCGTAGACCATGGTATAGCCCAGGGCGATGATCGCATACACGCTTCCCAGGCTCAATCCGTTAATTAAGTACGATATAAAGCTCATTTCCATTCCCTTCCATTCCGTAATGCTTATCGTATGTTTTCAGTGTTCCAACACCGATATCAACTGATTATACCATACTCTGTGAACAGTTATCAATACAAAAAACGAGTACACTCGGTTTTTGTATAACATTCCCGGATGTACCCGTTTTTATGTCTGTCCGGAAGATGCCGGAATCCCCGGCACCGGAAGCCCTTTTAAGCCTCCCGCTCCTCCCATTTTTTATAGATCGCCTCCAGTGCGTCCACGGCTCCGTCGACCCCGAGAAGGCTTGTGTTGAACATCATCGCATTGGCTTCGATGCTGCCCCATGTCCTTTTGGTCCGCGCTTCATAATAATTCTTTCTCTCACGGTCGGTCTTCTTCACCTTGTCCGCCGCCTGCTTCTCATCCAGCTTATAGAGCTTCATGATCCGGCGGATGCGGTCGTCTTTATACGCATAGATAAATGTATTGATGCAGTTCGTGTAATCGCCCAGCACATAGTCCGCGCACCGCCCGACGAAGATCCCCGGGCCTTCCTCCGCCAGCTTGCGGATGATCGCGCACTGCCTGTCAAACACCCGGTCCGTAAGGGTCTGGCCGGATTCATCACTGTTCATGAACACCCGGTACTCGATGCTGCTGGCCGCATACGCGGACAGGAATCTGCCCAGGATCGTCTCATCCACCTTCGTCGCATCTTCATTGCTGATCCGGAGTTCCTGCGCCGCCATATGGATCAGATTGTGGTCGTAAAGCGGGATGTCAAGCCGTTCCGCCAGCCGGTTGCCGACCTCATGTCCGCCGCTTCCGAACTGTCTGCCGATAGTAATGATCGTATGTTGCATCATAATGTGTCACTCCTCCCTGCGGGTCGCTGTAATTATAGTTTGATTATACCATCATCCGCAGAGTTTTTGGCAGAAATTTTTATTAATTATTCAATCTTTTCTGTATTTTCTGATTATTTTACTCTTTCCGGCCGGACGATGCATTTTTCCCGCTGACGATGGTGTAATAGCTCCTGGAAGTGATCACATACACGGCCACATAAAAGAGTGCGAACACGAGATAACAGCATACCGTCACCAGGATCAGCAGCTTCTCTTCCGTGGCGGACATAAGCATCAGGATCTGGGAGATCAGCGGGAACGCGAATGCCAGATGGACGCCCGCCGCGATAAGCGGCAGGAAAAATACCGTCAGCACCTGGGAGTTGATGCTCTGCTTCACTTCCTTCCGGCTCATCCCCACCTTCATCAGGATGTCGAACCGGTCCTGATCCTCGTACCCTTCCGAGATCTGCTTATAGTACATAATGAGCACCGTGCCGAAGAGGAAGACGGCCCCGAGCATCACGCCCAGGAAGAACAGGCCCCCGTTCAGGGCGATGATATCCGCCCGCCCTTCTGCTTTCGAATCCAGTGTATACCCCGGATAATCCACCGCCGGATCTTCCTGTCCGGTCAGTTCCGACATCCGTTCCATGATCGTCCGGTAGATCTCTGCCTGCTTTTCATCATCGCAGGACAGGTCAAACCCGTAGCTTTCCCGGATGTACGACGTGGCCAGGCTTTCCGTCGGATCCGGCGATGCGACCAGTGTATTCCTGTAATCATTGATCTGACGGATCACCGCCATATCCGGCGCCACGATAAACCATGATCCCATAATATTCGCCTGGGCCATCCCCATATTGAACGGCTGCCGGTCCATGAGCCGCACATTCCACGTGCCGCAGCCGTCGATCGTCAGGCTGTCTTCGTGGAACTCCGTTTTATAAGGATACAGAAGGATCTCATCATCCGCCAGTTCCGCCCCGGCGCCGCTTATGGCGTTGTAATCCTCCAGCGTGATCATATAGATGCCGCGCAGGGACTCCACTTCACCAACCCCCACGCTGGCAAACGGCTGATCCAGCCGGAACTGATCCCCCAGTGCAAACCCTGCGGTCTCGTAGAAATGGAAGTCCTCCACATTCTCCGCAGACTCCCCGTACTCCGCCAGCACGTCTTCCGTCAGGTCCCGGTAGCTCTGCGTCTCCCCGTAATCGTCCGAGACAAACTCCATGCAGATATCATGCGGGAATCTTCTCTCCACCGCATCTTTCGTCTGGGCATACATGCACACGGTGGAGGATACGGTGACCAGCACCATGGTGGACAGAATGCAGATGGATGCAAGCCCGGCCCCGTTGCGCTTCATCCGGTACACAAGAGAAGACAGGGATATGAAATGCTTCGTCTTATAATAATACCCTTTCCGCTTCTGGAGCAGCCGGCAGAGCGCCACCGATCCGGCGATAAAGAGGAAATACGTTGCAATGATCACCATGACCACCGCAAAGAAAAACAGAACGATCGCCGACATCGGATCGATCACCATGACCGCCAGATAATAGGCGGCAGCCAGGATGATCGCGCCAAGGACCGCCAGCACCCAGTTGGCCCGGGGCGGTTTCTCGCCCACCTTTTCACTTTTCAGAAGTTCCACCGGACGGAGCCGGAAGATCGAGATGAGCATCCGCATCATGATCAGGATAAAGATCCCGATAAACAGCCCCGCCGTTGCAAGGACCGGCCTTGCGCTTACCTGAAAACCGAATCCGGTATGTCCGCCCAGGATCCGCACCGCCGCCAGTTCCGCAAGCCTGGAGAAAAGCATGCCGAGCCCGACGCCGGCGATGACCGAGATAAGGGCCGTCAGGACATTTTCCCAGGCAAGGATCCGCACCAGGTTGCGCTTGCCCATGCCCAGGATATTGTAAAGTCCGAATTCTTTCTGCCGCCTGCGGATCAGAAATGAATTCGTATAATACAGGAAGATCAGGGAAAATATGGCGATCACCCACACGCCCAGGCTCAGCAGAGCCTGAAGCATCTCGCCGCCCCGCACTTTCGTAAAATCGGCGCAGAAGCCAAGATAATACAGGATGTAGTACATCATGGTCATACAGATGCAGGTCAGGATATACGGGAAATACAGCTTCCGGTTCTTGACGATCCCGTCTTTCGCCAGTCTGATATAGAATCCGCCCCTCATCGTCTGTCACCGCCTGTCGCAAGGATCGTCAGCGTATCCGATATTTTCTGGTAGAACTGTTCGTCCGTAAGGCTGCCCCGGTACAGCTGGTGGTATACCTCGCCGTCCCGGATGAAGAGCACGCGCCCGGCTCGGCTGGCCGCCTTTACCGAGTGGGTCACCATCAGGATCGTCTGCCCTTTTTCGTTGATCCGCGAAAACAGCGCCAGAAGTTCGTCCGTGGACTTCGAATCCAGCGCCCCTGTGGGCTCATCCGCCAGCAGAAGGTCCGGGGCTGTGATGATCGCCCGGGCCACCGCCGCCCGCTGCTTCTGGCCGCCGGATACTTCATAGGGATATTTCTCCAGAAGCGCTGCGATCCCCAGTTCCTTTGCCACCGGCATCAGCTTCTGCATCATGGTTTTATAGCTCTCCCCTTTCAGCACCAGCGGAAGGAGGATGTTGTCCCGGATGTTAAACGTATCCAGAAGATTGAATTCCTGGAACACAAACCCGAGATTGTCCCGGCGAAACTGCGAGATATTCTTATCCTTTACAGACGAGAGCGGCTTCCCTTTCAGATACACTTCGCCCTCCGTCGGCTTATCCAGCGCCGCCAGAAGATTGAGGAGCGTCGTCTTGCCGCTTCCGCTCTCTCCCATGATCGCCACGTATTCGCCCTCCTCCACGGAAAAATTCACGCAGGAGAGCGCCTGCACCTGAGTCCCGCCAAACCGCGGACGATAGATCTTCTTCAGATTCTTTACTTCCAAAACAGTCATAAAAACTGACCTCCTTCATCATTTCTGAACCCAGTATACAGAAAATGACCGGAATGCCGACATCGAATCCTGTGACATTCCGGCCGTATCATGTGACACAATTGTCACACGCAACCCGCTTATTCGACCTGCAGCGGATAATTTTCCAGATCCACGGTAAACCTGCTGCCCCGTCCCGGCTCCGAAGCCGCTGTAAGCCGGTGCCCCAGTCGGTCCGCCGCCTGCCGGCACAGATACAGCCCGATCCCTGTGGACTTCTTATCCAGCCGTCCGTTGTATCCGGTGTATCCTTTTTCAAAGATCCGGGGCAGATCCTCCGGCGCGATCCCGATCCCCGTATCCGTCACGCTGATCCGCCGGTACCGGTCCGCCGCGATCGTAACCGTTCCGCCTTCCGGCGTATATTTCACTGCATTGGACAACAGCTGTTCAAGGATAAAAGACAGCCACTTCTCATCCGTCAGCGCTTTCATGTCCGTCCCGTCATACACGAGGCGGATCTTCCGTCGGATAAACTGTCCCGCATATTTGCGCACCGTCTTCCGGATGATCTCATCCAGATCGCACTCCCGGATCACCAGGTCCGACGCCCCTTCGCCGAGCCGGATATAGGAGAGCGCCATCTCCGCGTACTGCTCGACGCGGAAGAGTTCCGCCGAAAGTTCCCGGTTTTCCCGGGTATCCTGCTGCTGGAGCAGGATCTTCATCACCGCGATCGGAGCCTTGATCTGGTGGACCCAGGCCGCATAATAATCATTCATGTCCCGGCGGGCAGCGTCCCATTTTTCCTTCTGTAAACGGTTCGCCCCCTCCTCTTTTCGCACCAGTTCCTGATAGTCCCGTTCAGCCAGACTGCCTGCCCGGGGCAGATAATCCGCGCACGGTCCATCCGCCGGGTCCAGCCGCTCAAGTCCGCGGTGCCTCTTTCTGTAACGAAGGAATCCGAGAACCAGGAAAAACAGGCCGAAAGCCGCCGCCAGCAGCAGCGGATACCAGATCGCCTCCCAGCGGATGCCGTACAGTCCGAACACGGCCGCATAGGCAATGCCGCTTAGAAGCCCCCACATCCAGATATACCGGCAGTCAGCCAGATATCGCAATACGTCGCGCATGTTTCCCCGTCTCCTTTCCCGTCATCCACTCTTCCGTCCCGTCTGTTGCTCAGACATCCGATTTCGCCGGATCCTGCGTCTGCGGGATCAGATATCCTTCCCCTACTTTCGTAGTGATAAAATCCGTAAGCCCCGCTTTGTCAAGTTTCTTCCGGAGCCGGGCGATATTGACCGTCAGTGTATTTTCCTCAATATAATCATCCGTCTCCCACAATTTTGTCATCAGCGTATCCCGGCTGACCAGACGCCCTTTATTCTCCATCAGCGTCTGCAGGATGCGGAACTCATTTTTCGTCAGATCAATTTTCTTCCCCTCATAGGTAAGCGTCGTATCATACAGGTTCAGGATCGCGCCGCGGTGCTCCAGCACCGGGATCTTCCCGGCCAGATCATAGGTCCGTCTCAGCAGGGCCTGCACCTTCGCCGTCAGGACGCTCAGGTCAAAGGGCTTTGCCACAAAATCATCGCCGCCCATATTGACCGCCATGATGATATTCATATTATCGGCCGCCGAGGAGATAAACATGACCGGCACGCCGGAAATCTTCCGGATCTCGCTGCACCAGTGATATCCGTTATAAAAGGGCAGCGTGATATCCATCAGGACCAGATGGGGATCATAGTCCGTAAAGACAGTGAGCACATTCTGGAAATCCCGCACATACTCCGCCTCATTCCCCCACATCTTCATCTCTTTCTGTATGGCCTGCGCCATTGCCAGGTCGTCTTCCACGATCAGGATCTTGTACATAGTCTGCCTCCCTGCTGCTTTCTTCCGTCGATGCAAAAATCGGCATACAGCCCTTCTGTAAAATGCTGTACACCGATCAGTATAACAATATTATGCTTCCGGTTCAATGATCTTCATCGCCAGATTCCCGTCCCCGCTGACCGTAAACCCGGCTTTTTTATAAAACCCGGCAAGAAGCTCATGGTACTGGTCCGGTCCCGTATATCCAAGCGGCGCCAGTTCATATCCCATGGGCGCGGTGATCATCGTGACCCCTTTTTTCCCGAGCTGGTCCGCGATCTCGTTCATGCACACAGTTCCGTATCCTTTGCCCCGAAGCGTAAACCCGTTGAGATAAAACTCCATGATCACAGCTTTCGTCTTGCTCTCCAGCAGATACTCCATGTGAAAGATCTGGTATCCTTTTTCAAAAACATCCACCGTCTGGGGACGGTAGTGAAATTCCAGGATATGGGCGCTCTTGTCCGGAAGCGTCACGGCCCGGAAATATTCTTTTCTTATATAAACCGCTATTGACATACGTTCCTCCCATCCACCGGCAGTCCCGCCCGGATTCAGGCGTCTCCTTCCGGTTTCACCGGCTGTTTCTTTCTCGCCACATTAAGCTGTACATTGACGCCCAGCGGGTTGAGCACGACCCCTTTGGCCTCCCCCACCAGGATATCCGGGATCTTGTCCGCCGGAATGACCGCCGTGCGCATCTTCTTCCCTTTTGCAAATCTCTGGAATTCCAGGACGTCCGTGAAAACCGGCTGATAAACATCGCCGTTCTTCAGCTTCAGCACCGGGATCTGCTTATCCTCCTGCATGGCGATGATAAATGAAGCCTTACTGTAATGCGCCAGCAGCTCCTCCTGCAGCTCTTTGAGTTCCTCTGTCGGCTGCGGATTTTCCTGGCGGCGCATCTCCTGCATGAAATAGATCGCCGTCAGATGGAGCGCCGGATTCTCGATCACTTTCTTTCCTTCCGGGAGATCCGCCGGATCCTTTCTAACGACCAGGTCTGAGAGCTGGACGCTGATCTGTGTATCCGTCCCGTGGTTCACGGCCAGACAGTTGACCCCCAGCGTATACAGGCTTGTATAAAAGGCCAGCAGCTGCTTATCCTCCAGTTTCGCCACTGCGGTCAGATATTTCTGATCCAGCAGCTCCTTCGCTTTGTCTTTCGCATCTTCCATCCGGTAATACAGGAAGACCTCATCGTCAAATGTCTCTTCATCACATTTTACAAAGGGAAGCTTCGTCACCGCAGACATGACAACATAAAGCTCTCCCGGTTTTCTTAAGGCCGCAAGGGTTTCCTGCTTCGTAACAGATGTATATGTATCACTCATATTATGCATTTCCTTTCCATTCGCTCAGTCCGGCTGTCAGGCCGGGCTCCTGCTATTGTATCACATCTTCCGCAGCAGTTCCAATACATACGGCAGAAAAATGATCAGACCGATGATCACCGATATGATCGCGGCAAAGAGCACTGCGCCCGCAGCCGTGTCTTTGGCGATCTTCGCCAGCGGTCTGCGCTCTTCCGTCGCCAGGTCCACCACCGCTTCCACCGCCGTATTCACCAGCTCCAGGGATGCCACCAGGGCAAAGAGCAGCAGGCAGATGCACCACTCCGCCGGCGTGATGTGAAACAGCGTCCCCGCGCAGGTGACCGCAATGATCGCCAGACAGTGGATCTTCATGTTGCGCTCTTTTCGGATCCCGGTCAGGATGCCTTCAAAAGCATAGCCGAAGCTGGCCCCGAGGGGATTCTTTTTATCTTTTTTCACAGGCTGTATCCTCCTGTTTGTTTTTATTTTTTCCGTGACAGCATGTGTTTGATAAATACATACATCACGATCACAAACGCCAGCACATACCCGAACGCCCCCAGCGCCGGAATGCCCAGGATCTTCGGCGTCATATCCGTCGTACAGATGATGCTGGAGCTGATCAGCAGCGCCATCACCCACAGGCCCATCACGATATTGCGCACCAGCCTCCGCAGAAGCTGCGCCAGATCATCTGTGACCTGCAGATCCAGATTCACCTTTGCCTGGCCCTTCAGATACCCGTTCATCATATCCGCCACCATGGACGGGATATCCAGCGCCTTGCGGAATGATTTGATGATGCTGCGCCCGCTGCTTTTGAGTTCCTTCTTAAAGTCAAAGTTCCGGAAAAATTCGCCGGACATATGGGCCGTGGCGATCTCCACCATATTAATATCCGGCGCAATGTCCGCCAGCACGCCCTCCATGTGGGTCAGTCCCCTTGCCAGCATGGTCAGCCCGTGGGGCATCTTGATCTTGTTGTTCTTCATCACATCCATCAGGTCGGTCATGACCGAGGCGATGTTGATCTGCCCCATCTCTGTGTTGCCGTATTTCAGGAGCAGGCCTTCAATATCCTCATACAGTTTCCGCTGGTCCGGACGCTCTTTAAATTCACCGATCGCAAGCACCGCCTGCTGGATCAGGCCGACGTCATTTAAAGCCACACCCTGCACGGCCTTGCCGATCATTTCCCGGTCGTGCTCGGTCAGGCGGCCCATCATGCCCATGTCGATCCAGATGATCCGGCCCTCCCGGATCTTCACGTTGCCGGAATGGGGATCCGCATGGAAGAACCCGTCGTCCATGACCTGTTTGATGTAATTGTCCACCAGTTTGCTGCCGATCTCCTTCAGGTCATACCCGTTTTCGATCAGCGCTTCCTTGTCGTCGATGCCGATCCCGTCGATATATTCCATTACCAGGACGTTCACCGTCGTATACTGCTGGTACAGGACCGGCGTGCCCACGAAGCTGACTTCCTTGTTCCGACGGGCGAACTCCTCCATGTTGGCCGCCTCTGTCAGGAAATTCATCTCATCCCGGGTCACGGACCACATCTCGTCCAGCACCAGGTCCAGATCCGCCATTCCCTTGATGCTGACCGGCGGCATCAGTTTCACCGCCTTGTGGAGCAGGTCGATGTCACGGGCCATCTTCTCATAAATGCCCCTGCGCTGGACTTTCACAACCACTTCATCGCCGTTCTTAAGCACCGCGCGGTGGACCTGGGCAATAGAAGCAGAGCCCTGCGGCGTCTCCTCGATGGAAGAGAATACTCTCTTCCAGGATCGGCCATAGGACTCTTCGATCACCGAAACCACATCCTCAAACGGCATCGGCGTCACTTCCGAACGGAGCAGCATCAGCTCATCGCAGTACCGCTTCGGCAGGATATCCGAATGCATGGACATGATCTGCCCCAGCTTGATAAAAGTCGGGCCAAGATCCTCCAGGATCTCCCGCAGTTTCTTCGGCGTAACGCCCCGCGTAATATTGTGCTTACGCAGCACGGCAGTGATCTCGCGCAGTCTCGAATTATATTCGATCGGCTCTATCGTGCTCATTCTGCTTTCTCTTCCTCTGCTGCCTCTTCTTTATTCTCTGTCTGTGCGTCATCGCTTCCGGCAAGCTTCTCTTTCAGCGCCTGGATCTGCTCCGGCGTCATCCGGTTGATCAGATCCGAAATGTCCTCATCCGAAAGTTCAGCTTCTTTCTTTCCCGTCACATCCTGAACCTTCTGTTTAATATTGTGTTTCAGCTCTTCATTGAGTACCTTGCCCTGCTCTACCGTCAGTTCGCCCTTCTCAACCATCTCGTCGAGAAGATCCTTTGATCTCTCCGCCGTCGTCGCAACCGCGCCGATGCCGGCCAGGATCACTTTCTTGATATTGTCACTGAATTTTTCCATTTTTACAGCCTCCTTTTATCGAATTCCCGTGCATGCACGGTCTGGTATATCTGCTATAATTTTACCGCGAATGAAGGATTCCGTCCAGAAGAATTTATATTTGAGGACTGATACACAAATAAGGCGCGGACATCCGGTGCTGTTTTTAACCGGATATCCGCGCCCTGACTTTTATAAATTTTATTGCTGATTCTGCATTTCTTTTGCAGATCCAAGCGTTACGCTTACTGTTTTCTCTTCATACCCCTTGCCATCGGAATGCTGTATAACCATGTCTACCTTCTCGCCTGCCGCGTAATACTCAAGCGTCTGCTGGAGCTGTGACATACCGCTGATCGTACGTCCGTCCAGTTCCGTAATAATGTCTCCTGCTTCAATGCCTGCTTTCTCTGCCGGTCCATTCTCAATGACTTCTACAACTACAGCGCCGGACGGTACTCCATAGAGCTGGATTGCCTCTGAAGATACATCAGAACCGCGGATCCCGATGTAGGACGCCTGGTCTGCATCCACTTTTGCGCGGGTTTCCATGTTCATCATATCCTGCAGGCTTCCCTGGGCCTTATCGATCGGGATCGCGAATCCGATATTGTCAACCGACGCCCCGGTGGATGAGCCTGAACTCTTTGCCTCATTGATGCCGATCAGCTCGCCTTTCATATTCAGAAGCGCGCCGCCGCTGTTTCCGGAGTTGATCGCCGCATCGGTCTGGATCAGGCCGGTGGACTCGATCGTCGTTCCGTCCCCGTAAGTCAGTGTAAGATCCCTGTCCAGTGCGCTTACATAGCCGCTTGTCACGGACTGTCCGTATCCGAGGGCATTTCCGATGGCCACGACCTGATCGCCCAGCTGAAGGGTATCCGAATCCCCGATCGTTGCGATCTTGATCTGTTTCATGGTCTCGTCCGGTATATCGGAAAGCTTCACTGCTACAACCGCAAGGTCATTATTCACATCGGTTCCCTTTACGGCAGCCTCTACGCTGTGTTCATCGATAAATCCTACGGAAAGGCTGGTCGCACCCTCTACCACATGGTAATTGGTGGCGATCAGAAGTTCTTTGTCATTTTCTCCGACGATCACACCGGTTCCGGCGCCCTGCACTTCATACTGCTGGGTTCCGCCGAAGAAGTTTCTCATCTCTTCTACACTCATCGTCGAAATTGTAACCAGCGAAGGCATGGCGTTTGCCGCCACTTCTGCGACCGATCCGCTGCTTCCCGACGACTCGCCTGCCGTGTCAGCATTCTCTGTCGTCTCGGTCTGCGTCAGCTGCGCCGCCCGGTCATTTCTGTTGAAAACCAGATCTCCGATCGCATTTACGCCCACCATCGTGCTGCCTGCCACCAGGCCGAACACCAGCGCCATCGCGATCACGATCGCCCATTTCTTTCCCATGGAAAGCGGTTTCTTCGTTTTCTTCGGAGCCGGATGCGGACGGGGTCCCGTCTGCACTTCCCGGTATGCCGACTGATGCTCATTCGACTGATTACCGGTTGTCTGATTCAGCTGATCTCCTGTGTAGTGATATTCACCGTTTCTATTTTCATCATAATTTTGTTCACTCATAATCTGCGCCCCTTTTCATAAAGAATTTTTCTTTTTACATCTCATAAGATAGCTGAAAAATGTGACGGAATTATGAAATGCATGCCAAAAAAATGTGATATTTCAACTTATTCAATAGTCAGGATATATTTCTCCGGATCATCCTGTATGCTGATATCCGCGTCTGTGTCCGCCGGCTCGTACAAGATCCGCATGACAGGCTCTTTCTCACCGATATCTTCTCGCCAGAGATAAACTTTTATATCCAGTTCTTCCGGCCAGCCGGCCATATCCGTAGACAGACGCAGGGACCGGAATGAATTCTCCCGGCACATCCGGACCACTTCCCGGGCGAAGGCCTCTCTGTCACTGATCCGCTCCACATTGGCCGTGACTGTCAGGCTGCAGGTCCCGCCGCTGACCGTGCTGGCCACGGCATCCGGCACACCGGTCAGTTCCTGATCTTTATGCCCGTATACCCGGAGTAGAAAAATCAGAAGGATCAATATTCCGGCCAGGATCAGCAGCCGTTTCAATCTTGTCATCGTTTTGTTGCTTTTTGTCATAAATGCTCCTTTTTGTCTCATTTTTACAACCGATTATATTCTCCCGATTATATAAAATCAATAAAAACGGTGCAGAAAATGAGACAAAATGCCGACTTATAAAAGAAAGGATGACAGCCATGCCAAAACCGCGTTCAAAAACAGGAGAAAAGAATCTGATCAGCGCCAACCTGATAAAATTCCGGAATGAAAAGAAATATTCCCAGAGACTTCTGGCGTATCAGCTTCAGCTGAAGGGGTATGATATGGATAAAAATGTGATCACAAGGATCGAGACAAACAAAAGATATGTCACGGATATTGAACTGAAAGCACTGTGCGAAGTACTTGAAGTAACCTACGAAGACTTGATCGACGGAAAGGAATCAGAATAACGTATCCCACAAAAAATCCCGCCTCCGAAACGGAGACGGGATTTTCTTATGGTCATTTTCTGTTCAGGTAACGCGTGGATTAAGCGTTCTTCTGAGCGATCGCTGCCTGAGCCGCTGCCAGTCTTGCGATCGGCACACGGAACGGTGAGCAGGATACATAGTCAAGACCGATGCTGTTGCAGAATTCTACAGAGCTCGGATCTCCGCCATGCTCGCCGCAGATACCTACGTGCAGTTTCGGGTTAACCGGCTTGCCGAGGTCGATCGCCATCTTCATCAGTTTGCCGACACCTGTCTGATCCAGTTTTGCAAACGGATCGTTCTCGAAGATCTTCGCATCATAGTAAGCGTCAAGGAACTTACCAGCGTCATCACGGGAGAATCCGTATGTCATCTGTGTCAGGTCGTTTGTACCGAAGCAGAAGAAGTCAGCCTCTTTTGCGATCTCGTCAGCTGTAAGAGCAGCTCTCGGGATCTCGATCATTGTACCAACTTCGTACTCAAGGTCGCTGCCTGCTGCCGCGATCTCAGCATCCGCTGTCTCAACAACAACTTTCTTCACATATTTCAGCTCTTTAACATCTCCTACAAGCGGGATCATGATCTCCGGCTGTACTTTCCAGCCCGGATGAGCTTTCTGAACATTGATTGCCGCACGGATAACAGCTTTTGTCTGCATCTTAGCGATCTCCGGATATGTCACTGCCAGACGGCATCCACGGTGACCCATCATCGGGTTGAACTCGTGCAGGCTGTCAATGATTGTTTTGATCTGCTCTACAGTCTTGCCCTGAGCGTCAGCCAGTTTCTTGATGTCCTCTTCCTCTGTCGGAACGAACTCGTGAAGCGGCGGATCAAGGAAACGGATTGTTACCGGGTGTCCCTCAAGAGCCTCATACAGAGCCTC
>DXIS01000003.1 GCA_019112735.1 Candidatus Mediterraneibacter guildfordensis | reverse complement strand
AAAAAGTAAAAAACGGAGCGCTGACTTTAGGAGCAGAGATGAAGTTGTCTGAGCGAATGCGAGTTCTTCATCTCTGCTCCTGTTTTTTGTCAGTGTTCCGTTTTTGTAGTTTTTCTTAAGCTGCGGAACCGGAGACGGGAAGGTTTTATCCCTTATTCCGTGAATCCGCATTCTGATAGAAATTTATTGTTGTATTCTATGCTGCAAGTTCCGCTCAGTTTGATAAACAGGAATTTAATAATTCTCAGCCTTTCTTTCGAAGTAAGCTCTCGGATGTGCGCATACCGGACATACTTCCGGCGCTTCGTTTCCTTCATAGATGTATCCGCAGTTGTTGCATTTCCAGCCGAGCGGAGCTTCATCCTTGAAAGTCTGTCCTGCCTTGTAGTGGTCGAGCAGTCTCTGATAGCGTCTCTCGTGAGCTGCCTCTACTTCTGCCACGCCGCGGAATTTTGCAGCCAGTTCTGTGAAGCCCTCAGCTTCTGCTTCCTCAGCCATGCGTTTATACATGTCTGTCCACTCATAGTTCTCGCCGGCAGCTGCGTCAGCCAGGTTTTCGTCTACGGTTCCGATGCCGTGGAACTCTTTGAACCACATTTTAGCATGCTCCTTTTCCTGGTTGGCAGTTTCTTCAAAGATATTTGCCATCTGTACAAAGCCGGCTTTTCTTGCGGCAGAAGCATAGTAGGTATATTTGTTGCGTGCCTGGGACTCGCCTGCGAATGCATCCATCAGATTTTTTTCGGTTTTTGTTCCTGCGTATTTGGACATAATGTGCCTCCTTATAAAAATGAATTCAATGTGTATGGTACTGGTGTAAAAAGGGGCTGCCTTCGGAATCACATATGAAATTCTCAAAGACAGCCTCATTGTTTCGGGTGTAACTATATATTGCTTTCCTGTGGTAATATGATCCGCGGATTAGCCGAAGTATCTCTTCAGAAGTCCTGCGAATGCTTTGCCGTGACGAGCCTCGTCTCTTGCCATCTCGTGTACGGTGTCGTGGATTGCGTCGAGGTTTGCTGCTTTTGCACGTTTAGCCAGGTCGAATTTGCCGGCTGTAGCGCCGTTCTCAGCCTCTACACGCATCTCGAGGTTTTTCTTTGTGCTGTCTGTAACAACCTCGCCGAGCAGTTCAGCGAATTTTGCAGCGTGCTCAGCCTCTTCGTAAGCTGCTTTCTCCCAGTACAGGCCGATCTCCGGATAGCCTTCTCTGTGAGCGACTCTTGCCATTGCCAGATACATACCAACCTCTGAGCACTCGCCTTCGAAGTTTGCTCTCAGATCAGCGATGATGTCCTCGCTTACGCCCTGAGCAACACCTACAACGTGCTCAGCAGCCCATGTCATCTCGCCTGACTGCTCCTGGAATTTCTCAGCCGGTGCATGACATACCGGACATTCAGCCGGTGCAGCTTCTCCCTCGTAAACATAACCACATACTGTACATACCCATTTTTTCATGATTTCATTCTCCTTTTCTTGAAATAATATTATATTGTTAAGACTTTTTAATGCAGTCACTGCATTCACCATAAAATAATGTAGAACTCGATTCGATCATACCGTCGAAATTCTCCGCCGCCAGGCGGTTTACTTCTTCAATACTCTTCATATCAAGTTCCAGATCGAGCAGCCGTCCGCATTTCTTACATAAGAAATGATTGTGCGGTGCGGTCCTTCCATCAAATCGGTCTCCGCCGTCCGGCGTGGAGATCTTGATCGCCTCGCCGATATCTGTCAGCAGATTCAGGTTCCGGTATACGGTACCGAGGCTGATATTCGGATATTCCTGCTTTACATGCATGTAAACTTCATCGGCTGTAGGATGCTCTCTTGTCATCATCAGGAAATGTTTGATGGATTCTCGTTGTCTGCTGTACTTCAAACCTGCCAATGGGAATCCCCCTTTCATTGCTTAATGAGAACGGTTACCAAACAATAATAATAATTATTACTGTAATTAGAATATAATCTATTACGGTCGAATTGTCAATAAGATTTTTATAAAAATAATATAAAATTGCACAGTCTTAGAATTATGCCTGTCCGGATAAGAAATAATAGATTATATAAATATGTAGAAACAGAATCCCGGAAATGCGGATAGATATTACAAAATAATTACAATTATATCGTTTTATTCCAAGCGATGACAGGTAAAGTTTGGTGCATGTCGGGTAATGTCATGCAATATATAGTGTGATGGGTTGACATTACATGAAAATATTGATATAATCACACCGTAACAAATTTAACAAATGTGTAACATTTAGAACTTCCTACTAAAGATAAAGACACAGATAACAGGAGGTTTTATATGGATAAAACACACATTATGCAAAGGATGGTTGTTCCCGTGGTTGCGGGAATGATCCTGATCCCGGGGAATACGCTTTATGTGCATGCCGAAGAAGGTACAGATGAGCAGGCATTCGTACAGGCGTCAGGGATCGAATCGGTACTGGAAGAGTGTTATGAAACAGAAGTAAAAGACAATCTTGATCTTTATCTGGTGCCGACAGAAGAGGGCGAGTATTTGAATATGGCGTTTTCTGATACAGAGGAATATACCTATATCAGAAGCGCCCCGGACGAAGACAGTGACTGGATCGGAAAACTGTATAACGATTCAGCGGCACAGGTTCTGGAATATCTGGACGGGTGGACCAGGATCAGGTCGGGCTCGGCAGAAGGTTATGTTCCTGCTGATACATTGATCACAGGAACAGAAGCAGAAGAATGTGCCGACGAATACGAAAATAATACGGTTACAGTCACTGCCGGCGTCCTAAATGTAAGAGACGGCCAGGGAACAGGATCTGATATTCTGACTCAGGTCACGGAAGGACAGCAGTATGAGATGACAGGAGAGCCGGTAGACGGCTGGTATCCTGTGAATGTTGCCGGCATTGACGGCTGGGTGTCCGGAAGATATGTGGAGACTGCGACGGGATTCTCATACGGGGAAACAAGGGAAGAAGAAGAGACGCGTATCCGGGAGGAAGAACAGATACGTGAAAGGGAGCAGGCGTCACAAAGAGAGATTCCGGCCGATGCACCGGTGAGCAGCTACGGGAATTCGGGACAGGATATTATAGAGTATGCCTGCCGGTTTATCGGAAACCCCTATGTCTGGGGCGGGACAAGTCTTACGGACGGAGCGGACTGTTCCGGTTTTGCACAGTCAGTATACGCGCACTTTGGCATCAGTCTTCCAAGGACAACCTCTGAACAGATTTATTCGGGGTATGGTGTGAGCTATGAAGAGGCACAGCCGGGGGACCTGATCTTTTACGGAGACGGCGGCCATGTCGGATTGTATATGGGAGATGGAAATATCGTGAATGCCATGAATCCTGATCAGGGGATCGGGATCTGCAGCGCCACATACACGAATATCTGTGCAGTGAGGAGAGTATTGTAAAAAAATATATGATTGATCGGCTGCATTTTGGACGGGAATCCTGCATTTAAAAATACAGGGGTTCCCGTTTCGACATTATAAAACATTAAAATCATCAAAATGCACAAAAATGTTTTTCTTTGTAAAAATCCGTCGAAATTGATTATCAGTAAGTTTTCAACTTATCCACATTATATTTAACGGAAAACGTGGAAAAAACGAGGTTTTCCATCGAGTTATCCACATTATCCACATAAAAACATATGTTTTTGGTGAATTACTCACCCATGAAAAGAGAACGGACGTTTTGGTGAGTTGTAATGAAAATGTAAATTTGTCGAAAAAAATCAGATTCATTATTGACTTCTGAGTATTCAAAAAAACGAAAATATACGACATAACAATTCAGAAAATTCAGAAAAGAAGATCGAATACAGGGGTATAAAATGAAAATCAAATGTTGATAATTTAACAGTCAGGGATTATAATAAAAAACGCTTAGCAATTCAATTTATTAAGGAGGAAACAGAAATGGCACAGATTTCTAAAGATACAAAAATCGGCGAGCTTCTCAATATTTTTCCGGGATGTGCTCCGATCCTGATGGAGATCGGCATGCACTGCCTTGGCTGCCCGGCATCCCAGATGGAGACGCTTGAAGAGGCGGCTATGGTGCACGGCATTGATTCCGATCTTCTTGTGGAAAAGATCAACGCGGCAATGGCAGCGGCAAAATAATTTGTGGATAACAAAAACAGCTCCGGGAATCCGGGGCTGTTTTTGTACACATTAAAGTGTGGATAACTTTTGTACGGCGTCTGCCGATATGATCACGGCACAATGTTCTTCCAGAAAAGCAAGGACGGAAGCGTCCGCTTTTTCCGGTGAAGCATATTCAGAAAGCATGTTGCAGATCTTGTTAAACTCATTGGTCGAATGCTCTGATGGGGCAAGGGCCAGCAGGAACATGCCGGTGCTCTCATCTTTGTACAGCGTATTTGCGCCATTATAAAGCGGCGCGATCAGCCGTGCAGCACGGATCACTCCGTCCAGATCCCCGAACGCAAACAGCCGTATTGAGAAATGTACGGAGGCTGACGGTTCGATACTCTTTTTTGTTCCGGCGGCCGCTTCTTTTACTTTGTTCAGCAGATCCATAAATTCTTCTGCACCAACCAGTTTCTCCAGTGCTTCGGTGCTTTGAGCATCGGATTCGCCGCCCGGGGTGAATTTTGAGAACCGGGTATCAAGTTCTTCCGGATCTTCCACTTTCGTAATGATCAGTACGATGGAATCCGCAGAAGACGGGATCGCCTCGATCATGAGGGGGATATTTTCGGCTTCGAATCCAAAATCAAAAGAAGCCTGCTGCATCATATCGCGAAATAAAGATTTTGCTTTCTCGGTGCCGTATGCCAGCTCGCTCAGTTTCAGATGGCGCGCTGCCAGATCGGCGTGTGTCAACGTACAACGAATCTGATTTTCATTGAGTTTCTCAATTTTCATGTAATCACATCCTTATACTATATAAGATAATATGCACCTCAAACAGAAATAGATACATATACTCATGCTAAGTATATACAAAAATATAAAATATGTAAATACAACTTATCAACAAATTCACATGGGTTATGAACAATAAACACATTGAAATTACAAAAACCGCTCCCTATAATGGCACTTACAAAAGACGGCATCTTCTGATAAGCAAATCTGAAAATGGGAGGAGGTATACCGGTCGACGTGATCACCTGAAGCGGATGCTGCTGTCTTTTGCTTCGCTGCGGAGCCGGACCGGCAGTATGTCACAATACTTCTTTGTGGGAGGCGGAACAGCGGAGAAAACATCATTTATCAAAATCCGCACAGGAAAGGAGCATACACAAAGATGAAAATGGATGAGCAGGTCTACAGAGAGCTGTTTACGGAACTTGAAGGTTATGAAAAGCGTGGCGTTGATATGTCGATTGACGGATACAGCGCAAGCCCGCTGGAAATCGTGACAGCCCATATGACCAGAGAGGAAGGCACATATATGCGAGATTATGTTTTGAGCAGAGAAGGGAATATCCAGGCGCTCAGATTTACTGATATCCACCCATACAGTCGGGAGGAGAACACCCCTTAAATATCCGGAATGACTGTGAAACGTATAGGGCTGTAAAAATTAAAATCTTCTTAAACAGGCAATTTCCTGATGACGAATACGGGAAGTATGGTATAATGATTGCACATATTCCCGATAAGGAGGTACAGCATGGACGAAAGAAGAAGAAGGAGAGTACCGGCTCACGGAAGACCGGGCGCCCGGAACGGGCGGCGGCCTGCAAAACGGAGCAGCAGGGCAAGGAGAAGGCGGAGCAATTCTGTGATCCGCTGGATGATCTTCATCGTTCTTGTTATAGCAGTGGCCGGAGGTTTTCTGCTCTGGAAGAAATACGGTTCATCGAATGAGAAGGCCGATCTGGAACAATATTATGATATAGGAGCAGATGACGAGATTGCTGTGGTGATCAATAATGAAGTGATCAGAGAGAATGAGGACGGGTCGTCGGATGACATGGAAGCGGCACCGGTGCCCGGCAGAATTTATGACGGTCAGTATTATCTTGAATATTCGGTTGTACGGGACAGAATCAATGAAAGGTTCTATTGGGATCCGAATGAAAATGTGCTGCTGTATACTCTTCCTGACGGAAATGTCACAGTGGAAGTGGGAAGCAGAGACTATACGGATATAACAGAAAAGAAGAGCGCGGATTATGATATCCTGAAAACGGAAGGACGAACAGCATATATTGCTCTTCCGTTCATCCAGCAGTATACAAATATGGAGTATGAAGTGTATGATGCTCCGGTCGTGAGAGCGGTGATCACTTCAGAGTGGGGAGAGACGGAGACCGCAGTGATAAAAAGAGATACCGAGGTCCGGTATCAGGGCGGTGTAAAGAGTCCTATCCTCACAGAAACAGATAAAGGCGCGAAAGTGACGGTTCTGGAAGATGAAAATGACTGGATGCGTGTCGGAACAGAAGACGGATTTGTCGGGTATGTGAAGACAAGTGCACTTAAGGATATGGCGACAGAAACGACATCCAGAGAATTTGAGGAGCCGGTTTACTCGAACATTTCCAAGGATTATACGATCAATATGGCATGGCATAATGTAACGAATGAGACAGCCAACGGATATATCCTTGAAAATATTGCCAGAACAAAAGGCCTGACAACGATCGCACCGACATGGTTCAGCCTGGCTGATACAGAAGGGAATATCTCATCGATCGCCGATCCGGATTATGTCAATTATGCACATCAGTCCAACCTTGAAGTGTGGGCGGTGCTTAGAGACTTCCATGGCGGCATTAATTCTTATGATGAAACTTATGAGGTGCTCAGCTATACATCAAAGCGTACAAAAGTGATCAACCAGGTGATCGCCGAGGCGATCGAAACAGGCGTGGACGGGATCAATCTTGATTTTGAACTCGTATCATCGGCATGCGGAGAACACTATATCCAGTTTGTCCGGGAACTGTCGGTGCGGTGCCGTCAGAACGGGCTGGTGTTCTCGGTAGACAATTATGTGCCGCAGCCATACAATGCGCACTATGATCTGCAGGAACAGGGAGTTGTGGCGGATTATGTGGTGATCATGGGATATGATGAACATACGGAAGGGTCTTATGAGGCCGGTTCGGTAGCGTCTATCGGTTATCTGGAGAACGGGATCAGCGAAGCGCTCCGGATGGTTCCTGCTGAAAAGCTGGTTGCAGGTGTTCCGTTCTTTACGCGTCTGTGGTTTGAAACACCGAAGACTGAGGAAGAACTGGCGGAGGAAGCCGGAACAGAAGCTGCGCAGTATCCGAATAAAGTGACCAGTACTGCATACGGCATGGACGAAGCAGAGAAGGTTCTCAGTGATTCGGAAGTCCAGGCTGCATGGGATGAGGCAACAATGCAGAATTATGCAGAGTGGGAAGCAGACGGCGGAACCTATCGGATCTGGCTGGAAGACAGGCAGTCCCTTGAGGCCAAGCTGAAAGTAATAGCAGAAAACAATCTGGCCGGAGTGGCAGAGTGGAGTCTTGGCATGGAAGATCCTGCCGTGTGGGATCTGATCCTGCAGTATGTGAATTAAACAGACCGGGAATGTAAGATATTCAGATAAGGACATCCTTCTTTAACATATATTTCTATATATGGAAAGGAGGATGTCTTTTATGGCTTCAAAAGTAAAATCTGCAGCCATGCTGCTGGGGCTGGCCGGACTGATCGTTCTCTGCCATATGGCGGGGATGAAGCTGGAAAGCCGGATGAAGGAAGAGACGAGAGAAACTTTTAAATTATCGAAGGAGATGCAGGTTATCCTGGATGCAGGACATGGAGGGATTGATGTCGGTAAAACCGGAGTGAACGGGGAGAAGGAAAAGGATATAAATCTTGAGATATCTAAGAAAATAAAAAAATTTCTTTCCGATAGTAATGTTACTGTTAAAATGACGAGAGAGGGAGATGAGCGGCTTGCTGATTCTCAGAGGGAAGATCTGAAAGCCAGAACGGATATCATGAATGGCGGAGCTCTGCTCGCTGTCAGTATCCATCAGAACAGCTACCGTGATCCGGCGGTGTCGGGCGCCCAGGTGTTCTACTATACAGATTCCGAAGAGGGCAGGACGGCGGCCGGGATGATCCAGGCGGAACTGAATGCCCTGGCTCCGGATAATGAGAAAGAGATCAGAGCCAATGACAGCTACTATATTTTAAAAAATACCCGGATCCCGACGGTAATCGTGGAATGTGGATTCCTCAGCAGCTATACGGAAGCTGAAAAGCTTGCGGATGATGAATATCAGAACAGGATCGCGGAGGCTGTATCAGAAGGGATTCTTCAATATATAACTGATTAGAGTTTGTTTTTGAGAATAATAATGGTATAATGAACGTTATGGAGACAAAGATCAGAAAAATCGATAAAAATAAAATAGATGAAAATATCATAGAAGAGGCGGCGGCGATCCTGCGGGAAGGAGGCCTGGTCGCTTTCCCGACCGAGACGGTGTACGGCCTGGGGGCTGATGCACTTCAGGAAGAAGCGGCGAGAAAGACCTACGCGGCGAAGGGGCGGCCTTCGGATAATCCGCTGATCGTCCATATTGCGGATTATGAGGATCTCAGGAAGATCGCGGTAAATATCCCGGCGGAGACGGATATGCTGGCAGCTCATTTCTGGCCGGGACCGCTCACCATGATCTTTGAGAAGAGCCCGGCGGTGCCTTACGGGACGACAGGCGGCCTTGATACGGTTGCAGTGCGCATGCCGGTTGATCCGGTGGCGGCAGCCCTGATCCGGGCGGCCGGCGGATTCGTTTCCGCGCCCAGCGCCAATACGTCAGGCCGGCCGAGTCCTACGACAGCGGAGCATGTGGCGGAGGATCTGAGCGGCAGGATCGAGATGATCCTGGACAGCGGCCCGGTGGATATCGGTCTCGAGTCGACGATCCTGGATATGACGGTGACGCCTCCGATGATCCTGAGACCCGGCGCGATCACGGCGGAAATGTTTGAAGAAGTGATCGGACCGGTTGATGTAGATCAGACACTTCTGAGCGCGGACAGTGTGCAGGCGCCCAAAGCGCCGGGGATGAAATACCGGCATTATGCCCCGAAGGCAAAGATGTTCATCGTAGAAGGAGACCTCAGAGAAGAGATCCTGGCGATACGCCAGCTTTCTTATGCGGCACACCGGCAGGGAAAAGAAGTCGGGATCATCGCAACCGCTGAAACGCTTCCTTTCTATAATCATGGCATTGTCAAAAGCGTGGGTACCAGGGAGAACGAAAAAACGATCGCAAAAGGCCTGTACGGCGTGCTGCGGGAGTTTGATGAAGAAAATATAGATACAATATACAGTGAATCCTTTGCGGCGCAGGGGATCGGGAAAGCGATCATGAACCGCCTTGAAAAGGCGGCGGGCCATCAGACTATTCCGGCGGCGGATATTGTGCGCCAACAGAAGTACAGACGCATCCTTTTTGTGAGCAGCTCGGATTCGGTAAGAGGTCCGATGGCTGCAGAACTTCTGAGAAACTGTGATCTGAAACAGGAGTATGTGATCGGTTCGGCCGGCATGGTCGTACTGTTCCCGGAACCGGCGAACCAGAAAGCCGAGGCAATCATGAAGAGCGCAGGAATGACTCTTGCGGAATACAGTTCACGGCAGTTTGATCAGGAAGATATACAGGAAGATTCGCTGGTGCTTGCGATTGACGAAGCGGTAAAAGAAAAGATCACCGCAGAATACGGCCGGATAAAAAATCTTTATACACTGAATGAATTTGCAGGTGATGACACAGAGATACCGGATCCGTACGGGCAGCCGCTGCCTGTGTATGGAGAATGCTTCGAAGCCCTGAAGAAACTGGTGCAGAAGCTGGCGGAACGGCTGGATTCACTTGCGGAGGGAGAAATATGACTGGGAAAACAATGGTAATGGATCACCCGCTGATCGCACATAAGATCAGCTATATCCGACAGGAAAATGTGGGAACAAAAGAGTTCCGTGAAGTGATAGGAGAGATCGCGCAGCTCATGTGCTATGAGGCGACACGAGATCTCAAGACGGAGGAAGTGACGATCAAAACGCCGCTTGCCGAGATGAAAGGCCGGGTGCTTTCCGGCAAGAAGCTGGCGATCATCCCGATCCTGCGGGCAGGACTTGGCATGGTGGACGGAATGCTCTCCCTGATCCCGGCGGCAAAAGTAGGACATATCGGTCTGTACCGGGATCCGGAAACGCTGGAGCCTGTGGAGTATTACTGCAAGCTTCCGGAAGACTGTGAAGAAAGAGAAGTATTTGTAGTGGATCCGATGCTGGCTACCGGCGGATCCAGTTCGGCGGCGATCCGGATGCTGAAGGAGAAAGGTGTAAAAAACATCCGTTTCCTATGCATTATCGCGGCGCCTGAAGGACTCAGACGCATGCGGGAAGACCATCCGGATATAGATATTTATATCGGTGCGCTTGATGAAAAGCTCAATGACCACGGATATATCATCCCGGGGCTGGGCGATGCCGGCGACCGGATATTCGGTACAAAATAGAACGCCATGCATTTAGATAAAGGAGAGAAATAAAATGTCGGAAAAAAGATCAGATTATCTGTCATGGGATGAGTATTTTATGGGTGTTGCCATGCTTTCGGGCATGCGCTCAAAGGATCCGAATACACAGGTGGGGTGCTGCATCGTCAGCCAGGACAACAAGATCCTGTCCATGGGTTATAACGGCTTCCCGATCGGATGCTCGGATGATGAATTCCCGTGGGCGAGAGAGGGCGAGGATCCCCTGGAAACGAAATATGTATACTCAACGCACAGCGAACTGAATGCGATCCTGAATTACAGCGGCGGAAGCCTTGCCGGAGCGAAGCTCTATGTCACCCTTTTCCCGTGCAATGAATGTGCCAAGGCGATCATCCAGTGTGGGATCAAGGAAGTAATCTATGACTGTGACAAATATGCGGATACGCCGGGCGTTCAGGCGTCCAAGCGGATGATGGATGCGGCGGGCGTCAGGTATCATCAGTACCACAGAACAAACAGAAAGGTCGAGATCAGCTTATGAAACGCATTTTAATGATGGTGCTCAGGAATCTGTTCATGGTGCCATATGGCTGGATCGGGCTCTGCTACCGGGCGGCGCACGTCGATAAATATACGGAAGAAGATATGTATCAGTTCCTGACATGGATCGACCTTCATGCCAACAGGGGAGGAAATGTCCATATCGATGTTCACGGACTGGAGAATCTCCCGGAAAAGAACGGGTTTATGTTTTTCCCGAACCACCAGGGGCTTTATGACGTACTTGCTATTATAGAAGCAAGTCCCCGTCCGTTTTCTGTTGTCGCGAAAAAAGAAATCGCCAATATCCCGTTCCTGAAGCAGATCTTTGCGTGTATGAAAGCGTATATGATCGACCGTGAAGATGTAAGACAGGCCATGCAGGTGATCATTAACGTGACCAAAGAAGTGAAGAAAGGAAGAAACTACCTGATCTTCGCTGAGGGGACGAGATCCAAGAACGGCAATCATGTGGGGACTTTCAAAGGCGGAAGCTTCAAATCGGCGACAAAAGCGCAGTGCCCGATTGTACCGGTGGCGCTTGTCGATTCTTTCAAACCGTTTGACACCAATTCGATAAAACCGGTGACTGTGCAGGTGCACTTCCTGGAACCGCTGTACTATGATGACTATAAAGATATGAAGACAACGCAGATCGCCGCGCTGGTGCAGGAGCGGATCCAGAATGTGATCAATGCCAGCATCTGAAAAAAGGAGCGGCAAAAGAATTTAAAAAATCCGTTGACATTGGAAAGTTCGTTTAGTATAATAAATCTCGCACATCAGTGCAGAACTGAATAAACAGCTGCGGCCTGGTTGGCGCAGTCGATTCAGAATCAGGAGAAATACTCAAGAGGCTGAAGAGGCGCCCCTGCTAAGGGTGTAGGTCGGGAAACCGGCGCGAGGGTTCAAATCCCTCTTTCTCCGTTTGATATTATCAGCAGAAACTACTGGAATGATCCGGTAGTTTTTGTATATTCAAGGTAAACTTGTGGATAATATCATGTAAAAATACCAGATATAGTACTTACTGGAAACCGGCAAAAAAAGTTGAAAAAACTTGTAAAAAACGGTTGACAGGTGATAGAAATAAATGGTATTATATCTAAGCTGACCCGTTGGGGACAGCAAAAAAATAAAAAAGTTCTTGACAAACGAAATGAGCTTTGATAAACTATTAAAGCTGTCGCTTGAGAGAACGACAGGAACCTTGAT
>DXIS01000029.1 GCA_019112735.1 Candidatus Mediterraneibacter guildfordensis | reverse complement strand
GCCCGGAGCGTTGCCGCAACATCCTCCGTCACATCCATGCGACTGCCGCCCTGGTCGTTTAAGCAGACGCAGCCTGACGCTCCAGCGCCTTCCTTAAAAGCTCCGGCAGCTCCTTGCCACGGGCGGAAGCCCTGCGGAGTATACCCAGACACGCCTTCGGACTCAAATAGTATTTTTCCGGCACTCCCGCCTGCAAAATCTGCGACAAGGTAGATACGTTTTCTGCGCTGGGGGACTCCCCAGTACTGCGCATCAAATACCCGCCATGCGAGACTGAAATCGTCCGCCACGATTTCCCCGGCGTTTGCCCATCTCTCAGGTCGAGGAGTATGAATTTCGTATCCTTTGACCGAGCAGATTTTTTCGAGGACGGACTGGAAGTCCGCGCCCTTGTTGGAACTGAACGCGCCGGGGACATTCTCCCAGACGATGTACCTTGGATATTTTCCATCGGTTGCACACCTCATTTCTTTTACAATCCGCATTGCCTCATAAAAGAGGTTACTCCGTGAGCCGTCAAGCCCGGCTCTTTTCCCGGCAATGCTCATGTCCTGGCAGGGCGAGCCGAAGGTGATGACATCCACCGGCTCAATTTTCCCACCGTCCATCCGGGAGACATCGCCGTAATGCTTCATAAACGGCAGCCGTTTTGTGGTCACCCGGATAGGGAACGGCTCGATCTCTGAAGCCCACACCGGGGTAATGCCACAGAGCAGGCCGCCCAATGGGAATCCGCCGGAGCCATCAAACAGGCTGCCGAGGGTCAATTTATTCATCTGGTACCTCCACCTCTTTTACAAGGTCGGAGTACATCATCTTTTCTCCGTTTCTCTCCACAAAAATATCCTCCGGCGGGATGCCGTTCTCCACGGCCCTGCGGAGGATGACCGAAGCATATTTCTCATCCAGTTCCAACATGCAGCACACTCGGTTCATCTGCTCGCAGGCCATCATGGTGGAGCCGCTGCCGCCAAAAGTGTCGATCACCACAGCGTTCTCCTGGGTGGAGTTCCCGATAGGGTACCCCAGCAGATCCAGGGGCTTGGAAGTCGGGTGGTTGGCGCTGCGCTTCGGTTTATCGTAGTTCCAAATGGTGGTCTGCTTGCGGTCGGAGTACCAGGGGTGCTTCCCGTTCTGCAGGAATCCATACAGTACCGGCTCATGCTGCCACTGGTAGTCAGAGCGTCCCAGCACCAGGGAGTTCTTTACCCAGATACACACGCCCGCCAGATGGAACCCGGCGTCAATGAACGCTTTCCGGAAGTTCAGCCCCTCGGTATCCGCATGGAACACATAGGCCACACCGCCTTTCTCCAGATGCTCCGCCATGCACTTAAAAGCAGAGAGGAGGAAGTTATAAAACTCCTCGTCTTTCATGGAGTCGTTCTGAATGGTCAGGCCACTGGAACTTTTGAAAGAGACGCCATAGGGCGGATCCGTCACAATAAGGTTGGCCTTCCTGCCAGCCATGAGCAGGGTCACATCCTCAGCGGAGGTGGCGTCCCCGCACACAAGGCGGTGCCGGCCCACTGTCCAGACATCGCCCCGCTCCACAAAGGAGGCTTTTTCCAATGCAGCGGTCAGATTGAAATCATCATCCCTGGCTTCGCTGCCAGAATCATCCGCAAACAGGTCGGCCAGTTCCTTCTCATCAAATCCGGTAAGCAGCGGGTCAAAGTCCATGCCCTGCAGAGACTCGATCTCCACCCGCAGAAGTTCCTCATCCCATCCGGCGTCCATCGCCATGCGGTTGTCCGCAATGATATAAGCTTTCTTCTGCGCCTCGGTGAGATGGTCGGCAAATACACAAGGAACTTCTGTGATGCCTTCCTCCTTTGCCGCCAGGATTCTGCCGTGGCCGGCGATCACATTGAAATCCCGGTCGATGATGACGGGATTGATAAATCCGAACTCCCGGAGGGATGAGCGGAGCTTCGTGATCTGCTCCGGGGAGTGGGTGCGGGCGTTGTTCACATAGGGCACCAGCTTGGCAATGGGCACAAGCTGCATTTCCGTTGTAGTCTTCATCGCACCAGCCCCCATTCCGCAAATTTCTCAAAACCGCCAAGCCCCTGGATGTATTTCCGGGCGGTTTCAACGATCTCACGATAGGGAACACCGTCCACTGTATCGTCCCCGATGGCGCAGCACAGTTCTACCGTTCTTCCGGTTTCCTGCGCCTTCAGCCATGTGTAGATGTTTACAGACACATCCGCTTTGGAGAGGTCTTTCCCATGAAGCCCGCCGCCCGTCACGGAATCGGCCATATCTGAGCCGAGCTTACGATTGGTCGCACCGGAGTCCACATCCGTGCCGCCTGTCCAGTCGCCCAGGGGATTGACCTCGGCGGTAGGATACAGCTTTTGCAGTTCCTCTGTGGGCGCATTGCTCTGGCAAAGGATCAGCCTTGCCTCGTCAATGATGTACTTCCCATCCGAAGGGTAAGTGTGATACACACTTTTCGCGATTTCACAGAGTGCTTTCTGCTCCTCCGTGACCGGCACCCCTTTGAAAACGCCGTTGTCGCCGCAGCGGATTCCTTCCGCCTGGTTACCGGCGAGGTTCCCGTCCTGCGGCACTTCCACATAATCTGTATAGAGATCCCCAGCGATACGCTTCACGACAGCGTCCACTTCATCCGGCGGGATGTGTACCGAACTCTCCGCAATGATGTGGCAGACGCCGTGGCCGATGAGGACTTCCACAGCGATCCTGGGATTTTCCTCTTTCCTATACGCCGCATCCACCAGAGCGCCGGCGATACGGTCCGCCACCTTATCCGGGTGGCACGGATTTACTTTTTCAAACACAGGTTTCACCCCTTCCTTGCGCGGAGCAGACGCTCCATCAGATCGTCCTGGGGAGAAACCTCCCCGTAATCGGTGCTGCAGTTTTCTTTCACGATTTGGAAAATCTCGTTCCAGAGCCGCACCGCCTGGTTCATATAGTTGATGCCAATGTTAATAAACGGAGACGGGATTGGCTTCTGGGTGGTCGGGTGCTTAGAGAGGAAGCCCATGCGGTTGGTCATCTCCTCGCACTGAATCCACCGGGCGCTGCACATGGCATACCGCTCCAGAAGCTGGGGGGACACCTTTGCCGCGCAGCCCACCTTCTTTAACCACTCCCAGGTTTCCGTGTATATCTCCTCTGCCTGGAGCGTACTCCCGTCACGCTGCTCGGCAGAGAGAAACTCATGGGGCTTTGGCATATCGACACCCTCGACTTCGGGAATGTCCAGCACTTCCAGCCTGCGTCCGCCCGGATTGCCATTCTCGGCTTTTTCCTTGACCGCAGACTTTTTTCTTCCCGCACCGGGTCTCGCACCGCCGCGCCCGCCTGTGTTGTTGGATTTTGTCGGCATTTTCTCACCCCTTTTCCGCAAAAATATAGCAGCCGCAGCCGGCTGCCCTTAATTACCCTTTTGAAAACGCTTTTTTCATACGCGCGACCCCGCGCCCGTTCCCATAGGGCAGAGCCGTAGAGATTTTGACCGCCCCTGGATTCGCTTTACATTGATTTATAGATTCAATAATGATATACTTGCCTTGTCCCAGTGGTAAGTCTTGACAAGCGAAGATGCCTGTGGAGGAGTAGTGGCAGCACATGGGACCATTGTCACTATTTCTGAAGGAGGTGCTGCCTATGGTAGCAGATATCGCAACTATTACATCTTTTGTTATACTTGTAGTCACAAAGTTGACCGCTATTCCTCTTCTCTTCGACTGGCTTACCCGCCTAAAGGCATCACGGTCTATCCGTGATTTTTTTTATGCCACCTATCACCACGCTCTGCATGGATCTTTGCGTGGCACGAAGAACATAATGCCATCAGGTTCTCCTCGCTGTGATCTCCGCCCTCTGCCAGAGGCTTGATGTGATGCACCTGCTCCGCCTTAATAAAACGTCCTTCCTCAAAACACTTTTCACAAAGCGGGTGTGCATTCATATAACGGTCACGGATGCGTTTCCACGCACGTCCATATTTTCGTTTGGCTGCCGGGTCGCGGCTGTACTTCTCATATCGTTGGTTCTCTATTTTTTGATGTTCCTCACAGAACCTGCCATCCGTCAGCTTGGGACAGCCGGGGTAGGAACACGGTCGTTTTGGTTTCCTTGGCATCGGCTCACCTCGCTTTCCGGGCAAAAGGAAAGCCCTGCAGGATTGCTCCCGCAAGGCTCGTTCCTTGTCCTGTTTTTCTGATTCTAACTATATCACAGGGACAAGGTGTATTGCAGTGGCTTTTAGTGGCTTATTTCGGAAACGGCGTCCAACGCCCTGTGGTGGAGACGATACAGCCACCGAAGCTCATAACCCATGTCCACGGCGATCTGCTCCCAGGATTTGAAACACAGATACCGCAGTTCCAGAAGAGTCTGGTACTCCGTGTTCTGGACAGCCTTGATCTTATGGACGATGTCTTTTTTCGTCTGCACCAGTTTGCAGATGTCCCCATTGATTTCAGCTTCCAGTTCAATGATGGAAAGGATGGCGTCCTCCATACGGTGGAGGTTCCTCGTCTCACTTCCGGGCATATCCGAATAGGTCGCAGTCGCCCGTGTGGCAAGGTCATTCAGTGACGCCACCTGCTTCATCTTGCTCTGTATCCGCTGGTCAATGCGGAACGCCTGGGAAAGGTACTCCTTTGTTTCCGTCTGCTGCTTGTTCATAGGCACTACCTCCGAAAAAGAAATTGTTTCCCTCGGATTTGCCTTGATTGACTCTCATTTTCTAAGGTTTGCCCGGACCGCATCGATCAGCGCCGACTGTGTCCTGTCTTTGTATTGCAGAGCCTTCAGAATGCGCTCATCAATGGTGCCGTCCGTGATGATGTGCTGCACGACCACAGTCTGGGACGCCTGCCCCTGCCGGTAAAGCCGCGCCACCGTCTGCTGGTACAGTTCCAGGCTCCATGTCAGGCCAAACCAGCAGAGGGCAGAACCGCCGCTCTGGAGATTCAGCCCGTGGCCGGCAGAAGCGGGATGGATCAGCGCCACCGGGAGTTCGCCCCGGTTCCACTTTGCGATGCTGGCGTCAGAATCCAGCCTTGCAAATCCGATCTTCTTCATCCGCAGCCGCTCCTCGATGCGGTCAAGGTCGTGCTGGTACCAGTAGGCCACCAGAAGGGGCTTTCCGTTCATGCTCTCGATGATGTCTTCCAGGGCGTCCAGCTTTTGGTCGTGGATATGCTCCACATCCCCGGCATCCGTATAGACCGCCCCATTTGCCATCTGGGAGAGCTTGCCGGACAGCACGCCGGCATTGGCCGCTGTGACTTCACCCTTATCAAGCTGTGCCGTCAGATCTTCGCACATCTCATCGTAAATGGCCTGTTCCGGCTCCTCCATATACACCCGGTACTCGCTGCTTACAAGTTCCGGCATCTTAAGTTGGTCGGCGGCTTTCATGGAAATGGTAATATCGGAAATTTTGTCATAGAGCCGTTTCTCCGCTCCCGGCAGAGGCTTATAGGAATACACCACCTGCCCGTTCATGCGGTCAGGTCGGAAATAGTCCTGGCGGTACTTGGTGATAAACCGCCCCAGCCGCTGGCCCATATCCAGCACCTTGAACTCAGCGAACAGGTCCATAAGTCCGTTTCCGGACGGAGTGCCCGTAAGGCCGATAACCCGCTTTGCCCTGGGGCGCACCTTCATCAGCGATTTGAACCTCTTGCTGTTCCAGTTCTTGAAGGATGAAAGCTCGTCCACCACGATGGCGTCAAATTCAAAGGGGACATTTTCCACCATCCACTGGACATTCTCCCGGTTGATGATGTAGATATCTGCATCCCTGCGGAACGCCTCCAGCCGTTCTTTTTCCGTGCCGACCGCCACGGAATAACGGATATCCTTCAGATGATCCCACTTTTCAATCTCCTGGGGCCAGGTGTTCCTCGCCACCCGGAGAGGTGCGATTACCAGGACGCGGGTGATCTCGAAGTAGTCGAACAGCAGATCGTACAAGGCCGTCAGCGTGATGGCCGTCTTGCCAAGGCCCATATCAAGCAGTACAGCGGCAACCTCGTGTGTTTCGATATACTCGATGGCATACTGCTGATAATCATGCGGTATGAACTTCATTTGGCATCACCTCCGATCCCAGAAAGGATGTGGGGAATCTGGCTCTCGTCATCCAGGACAAATACCAGAAATCCCAGCCGCCGCAAAAGCCGTATCCTTGACTTCTGCAGCGGCCGTGGCTTTTCGCCAAGGGCCTTGACTTCCACGAAGCCGCATTTCCCATCCGGCAATAGGATAAGGCGGTCGGGAACCCCGGAAAATCCCGGCGATACGAACTTCGGCGCAATCCCGCCTTTGGATTTAACTGCCTGAACCAGTTTTTGTTCAATGGCTTTCTCTCTCATAAGACCTCCTTCTGGTGACGGTCTATGACAGTCCTCCCACGATTTCTTTATATATGTTATTTTTTCTTGTCCTTAGAGGACTTTAGGGAGAGACTATCACCGACCGTCACCTTGATAGCTTCACGCTTACTCAAAATCCGATTTCAGGCGAAATCCATGAATCAGCATCCCTTTTTTCGTCTTGCGGCGCGTGAAATCTGCCGCCTCAATGGCGGTGTAAAAATCTGTGGTGCTTCGCGCATACTCACCCATCTGATTGCAATAGCTGCGGTAGGTGTTATAAACCTCGCCAGACTTCGCTTCGTAGGACGGATTGATTTCGCAGCAGTCATCCAGGAAGTGGGACAGCCAATCGTTGTTCTCCTTGTATTTCTGGATGGCATCCCATACCACTTTGGGCTGGACGATTTTGTAATCATTGCCGATGACGCGCTTTGCCCCCTCGATAATCCAGGAAAGCACAGCGCCGCCTGCCGTTTTGAACAGGAAGTCCGCATAGTTCTTGATGTCTGCTTTGCCCTCAATCTTGGCGTTGAAGGGGATCACGATGAGCCGCCGCCAGGTACCCTGGTCAATGGCTCCGACCCTGGGCAGATGGTTGGTATACAGCACCAGCGTGTGGGTGGGAACATAGGAGAACGGCGCCTTGTACTTTTTCTCCGCATAGATCTCATCTGTGGAGCAGAGCTGCTTGACATTGGAGGTGTTCAGGCGCATCCCTTCCTCCAGTTCGGCGGCAATGATCATCCGCTTGCCCTTGGCTTCCGCCAGTTCCGGCTTCACATTGCGCTTGCAACCCACGGTCAGGGTGTCTGCGGACATATTGCCGGAATAGGCGCCAAGCACACGGGCAATGGTGTTCCAGAAGGTGGACTTGCCGTTCCTGCCCTCGCCGTAAGCAATGACCAGGGCTTCAATGTAGACCTTGCCGATGGCGGCAAGCCCTACGATCTCCTGTACATAGTGAATCAGGTCGGCGTCCCTCTGGAAGAAGGTCTGGAGGGCGTCCTCCCAGATATCCATGCCGTCCCCGGACGGGTCTACCGCCGTCTGCTTCGTGATATAGTCCTGAGCGTTGTGTTCCCTGACAGCCCCCGTCCTAAGATCACAGGTGCCGGACGGCAGGTTCAGTAAAAACTCATCCGCATCCAGGACGCGCTGCTCGATCTGGATCATCGGGCGGGCTTCCTTTAAGGCTGCCGAGATGTATTTCGTATCCCGGCGCTTGATGGCGTACTTCCGGTAGGTCTCTGCCCGTTCGTATTTCTCAAAGGAGCACCGCTGGGCTTCGCTGAACGCCGCTATCGCTTTCTTAGCGCCCATCGCGGCGAGCATGGCCCACGCGCCGTTTTCCGACATTTCCTTCATGCACCGCTGTATCTCTACTTCCGCCTCCTCAAGCTGTCTTGCGGTCAGCTCCTGGGCAATGCCCTGGGCATTCGGCTGGGATTCTTCCCAGAACGAGCCGTTGAACACGATGTAATCCGTAGCCGGGGAGAAGCGGAGCCGATCCATGTACTCCCGCGACAATACGATAGCCTGGCCTACATCCGAGAAATCCTCCGGCATCAGCAGGAAGTCCTGGTTATACTGCTCCGGCGGGATATACCCGTCCTGGGCGGCCACCTTCGCACCGAACTTCACGGCGCTGGCCCAGATGCCTGCAAGCTCCGCATCATCCAGCGGCGGGCTGCATTTTTCCGCTTCCTTCAAGAACTGCTTATGGGCTTCTTCCGTATTTCCCAGCCGCTTAATGATCCGGCCGGCGTAATGGGACATGGTCTTGTTCCGGGATCCTTCCGGGATCTGCCCCTGCGCCGCGTCCCACTCCGCAAAGCGGTCGGTAAGGAACGCATTAATGGTGATGCTGCCGTCGTAGACCTCGACCTGTGCGTTTTTTACCCCGAAAAGGAACCGGGCGCTGTCCTTGGCCCCGTCATCGAAATAAGGGTAATCGGCAATCAGCCTGTCCTTCCATGAACTGTAGAGCGCCGCATCCGTTGTCTCCGTACAGATAAAATACACATGGAACCGGGGCCTGGGGCCGCGTTTTCCTTTCGGTTTCATGTGGCTTTTACTGTAGACGAAGATCATCCCCACGCCCGGAAAATCCATCGCCACGTCAAAGGGCGTGAGCCACTCGTCCGGGTCGTCCGAGTGGTCATTATCGCAGTCCATCGGCAGGCAGTCCGCTTTCAGGAAGTTGTCCACACTGCGGTAATTCTGCTTATATGCCGCACACACATGGTCGAAGGCCGCCGCCTGCCGCATGGTGTCCGCATCCGTGACTGTCACGGGATTCGGGTACACGCAGTTTGACCGGCTCCCCACCGTCGCAGCGTCATAAATTGTCATCTGCATTCCGTTTCCTCCATATCCTCCGTAAAATAACGGATCGTCATATTTTTCTGCTTTGCCTTTCCAATCTCCCGGCGCATCCCATCGGACACCTTGCCGCCGAACACCCAGAGCTGCTCACACTTGCCCAGCAGCACCAGATCCATAAAAATTGCCAGCTCCCGTTCCGTATCTTCCGATAAGAACTGCGGAAACAGCAGATGCGGCGCAATAGGGATCGTGCCGGCGTCTGCGGCAAAGCGGCTGTACCGCCTTGCTTTTTCGGTATTGCCCTCCATGTCCCCGGAGTACGGGGAACAGATATACACCAGCGGACGGTATCTCGCTGTCTTTTCCTCCTGGATAGCCTTTGTGAGGGCTTCATAGGCGGTCGGGTCATAGTAACCTTCACTGTTATATTTACTGACTCCCATAAGCGACCCTCACTTTATACATCTCGATCAAATCCGTGCGGCCAAGCTGCACCAGCCGCTCATAGCTTTTCTGCCTGTCTGCGTCATTCTGCGCCGTGGTCTTATAAAACGGGCAATCCTTCCCATGAAAGTCATTGTCACCCAGGCAGATGCATACACCATCCTTATTGGCAAAGCAGTCCCTGTGCGCCGTGCAGTGCGGCAGTCCTTTTGATTTTGCTGTTCCCATAGTCTGTTTCCGTCCTTTCTCTGAAAATTGAGCGGCTTACACCTCTCTAATTGTGAAAGGACAGAAACCCTTTGTTTCAGCGGTGGGTATTCAAACTTTTCAAAATTCTTGTGATTGACCTTTTATTTTCTTATTGACAATACAGTATGACATACAGTATAATGACGACAGGAGGTGACGCTGATGGGAGAAGAAAAAGATTTATTATCCTCTTTGCTTTTGGAACTTCGCAGAGGCACATTGACTATTAGCGTACTCAGTCAGATGAAAGAACCGAAATACGGGTATGCTTTGGTGCAGAGCTTGGAAGAAAAAGGCGTTGCCATTGACCCCAACACCCTATATCCTCTCCTTCGCCGACTTGAGAATCAGGGGCTTTTGGAAAGCAGGTGGGAAACCGGTGGCGCAAAACCGAGAAAATATTATCAGCGGACAAAATACGGAACAGAAATTTATGAGAAGCTGAAAGCATACTGGCAAAACTTATCCGCCGGAATGGACCGGTTATTAAGGGAGGAAGAATCATGACGCCAAATGAAAAAGACTATATGGATCGATATATTTATCAGGTAATCCGTCGGCTTCCCAAAGCTCAGCGAGATGAAGTGCGCATGGAGCTGGAAGAACTGATCAGCGATATGTATACGGATAAAGGCTCTATGGAAGAGGTGCTGACTGAACTCGGCGATCCTGCTGAATTTGCAAAGCAATATCAAGGCGACCAAAGATATTTGATTGGCCCGGAATACTTTGACACCTATCTGTGGTTTGTTAAGGTCGTCTTAATCTGTGCTGCTATACCGATTTTGGTTATTTCCCTGATAAATGCAATAGGAGAAATGCCTGCGATTACCGCACAAAACTCTGCTTCTGTCATTATCCGAGCCATCGTAGACGGTCTGATCACCGGAATTACTGATGCTATTCTGTCCTGCGTGTCCGCATTCGGTGCAGTGACCTTGACTTTTGCCATTATGGAGCGAAAGAAGGTTCAATTCGAGCTGAAAAAGGCAGAGAAATGGACCTTAGACAGTCTGTCGGAAGAAAGCAAAATACCAACCTCCCACTCCCGCTGGACACCAAAATTTTTAGAGCCTGTCCCCGATAAAAAAGCGATCATAAGTCGGGGCGACAGCATTGTAGGTATTATATTTATCGTCATTTTTAGTGTATTGCTAATTTTTGCTCCTCATTTCTTTGCGGCGTTCTTTACAGAAGATGAAACCGTAATGACTGTACCCATTTTCAACCTGGAACAATGGAGCGTCGTTCTTCCCGTCTTTATACTAAGTCTGCTGATTGGTCTTGCAGACGAGATATTACGCTTGGTTGTCGGAGTCTACTGTAGACTGGTTATGATCAGTAATATAGTGTGCGGAGTACTTCAAATTGTATTGAGCATCATTGTACTAAAGGTCTTACCCATTTGGAATCCGAATTTTGCACTTGAGATTGAACAGGCGTTGGGCGATCATGCAGATTCAGGAGCAAGATTTCTCACTTACTGGGACGCTGATATGGTGTCCAACGGGTTTCTTGCTTTTATTGTTGCAATTACCCTATTCGAGATTGGCATAACAATTTATAAAACGCTCCGTTATGGTGTTTCCGTCAAAAACAACTAAAAAAGTGGCTATCATGTTTTCTAAGACATGATAGCCGCTTTTTAGTGTACAAAGATTTATAAATCATTATATTTTAATAGTTTCAAATATCAAATCACGCTCATCTGCGTTATCACACCACAGCTAACCTTGTTCAAAAAAACACCGCTAAAAAATGCCGTCCTTGTCCTTTCAGAAGTGAGAGGTGCAGGGACGGCAAAATTTTTCTCCGCTGAAAAATCCCGGTTCTGTCCTTTCAGAGACAGAGGGGCAGGAAAGCCGCTCGGAAACGGAGGTACTGCGGATGCAGGAAAATTCAGAGACAACCAGAGACAGGCAGCTTGACGAGGAACTCGCTGATGTGCTGATCGCCATCAGCGTGATCGCAAAGCGTCTCGCCAGAAAGCTGCAGACGGCAAATCAGGAAGGAGGAACGCCGAATGGGGAAAATGAGCGACCTGGACTTACAGATTAAGGAGCTGCGCTCCTGCGGGGAGACCATCATCGAAATCGCCAATACGCTGGCGGGGATGTTTTCTTCCCAGGCGGCAGAGGATACGCCGTCAAAGGCAGCTCCCAAAGGAAAGCCGAAAGCGCCCGCCTTTGAAGAGGTGCGCCACCGCATGACGGTAATCGCCCAGGCTGGGTACTCGGCAGAGGTGAAAGCCCTCATCACAAAGTACGGAGCGCGGAAGCTGTCGGATATCGACCCTTCCAGGTACGAAGAGTTTCTGAAGGAAGCGGACGCGCTCGGAAAGCCGGAGGCGGGGACCGATGGGTAAACATTCTTTCCTTTCCGCCTCCGCAAGCCACAGGTGGATCAACTGCCCGCCGTCGGCCCGGCTCTGCGAGGAGTATGCGGACAGGCCCAGCGAATACGCCCAGGAGGGTACCGACTGCCATGAGCTGTGCGCTTATAAGGTGGAAAAAGCCCTTGGCCGCAGGGTGAAGGACCCTACAGAGAACCTGACCTACTACTCCCAGGAGATGGAGGACTGCGCCGACGGCTACTGTGCCTTCGTGATGGAGGAAGTTGCAAAGGCCAGAAAACGCTGCGCCGACCCGCTGGTGCTTGTGGAGCAGCGGCTCGACTATTCCCGCTATGTAGGGATCGAGGGCAGCTTCGGCACCGGAGACTGCGTCATCGTATCGGATGGGCTTCTCCACATCATTGACTACAAGCACGGGCTTGGCGTCCTGGTGTCAGCGGAGAAGAACAGCCAGCTTTCCTGCTATGCGCTGGGCGCCCTCGACCTGTTCGATGGCATCTACGATATCGCGCAGGTCAGCCTTACCATCTACCAACCCCGCCGGGAGAACGTCAGCACATACACCATGAGCCAGGAAGAACTCCTGGCCTGGGCTAAGACCGTGCTTGCCCCCGCCGCAAAGCTGGCATACGAGGGCAAGGGCGAGTTCAAAGCCGGCGATCACTGCCAGTTCTGCAAGGCAAAGGCCAACTGCCGCAAACGGGCGGAGTACAACCTGGAACTGGCGCGGTATGACTTCGAGATGCCCGCGCTCCTGGGAGATGATGAGGTCGCCGCTATTCTTACCAAAGCGGACGAACTGGTCTCCTGGGCTGGGGACATCAAGGACTACGCCCTGCAGAAAGCCCTGTCCGGGACGAAGTTCACAGGATTCAAAGTAGTCGAGGGCCGCTCCAACCGGAAGTACACCGATGACGACGCAGTCGCCAAAGCGGTGGAGGATGCCGGCTACGAGCCCTATGAGAAGAAACTGCTGGGCATCACGGCCATGAGCCAGGCCCTTGGCCGGAAGAAGTTTGAAGAACTGCTCGGCGGCCTTGTCTATAAGCCGCCCGGAAAACCCGTACTTGTGCCGGAGAGCGATAAGCGCCCGGCCATGAATACAGCCATTAACGATTTCAAAGAAAATGAGGAGGACAACAACTATGGCAAAGATCGTAAATAAGACGAAGGTAATCACCGGCCCCAGAACCCGCTGGAGCTATGCGAACGTCTGGGACCCCAAGAGCATCAACGGCGGCACGCCCAAGTACAGCGTCAGCCTGATCATTCCGAAGTCTGACAAGAAGACCGTGGAAGCCATCAAGGCGGCGATCCAGGCGGCCTATGAGGAGGGCGAGTCCAAACTGAAGGGCAACGGCAAGACTGTCCCCGCCCTCTCGGTCATCAAGACCCCGCTGCGTGACGGCGATGTGGAACGCCCCGATGATCCGGTCTATGCGGATGCGTACTTCATCAACGCCAATTCCGCCACCGCACCCGGTATTGTGGATGCGGACCTGAACCCCATCCTGGAGCGTTCCGAGGTGTACTCCGGTGTGTACGGCAGGGCCAGCATCAACCTGTACGCCTTTAACTCCAACGGCAACCGGGGCATCGCCTGCGGGCTGAACAACCTGCAGAAGATCTCCGATGGGGAGCCGCTGGGCGGCAAGAGCCGTGCGGAGGATGATTTCTCCACCGAGGATGACGACGATTATCTTTCCTGAGGCAACACAGGGCGGCAGTCACCGCTGCCGCCCGCCCATTCAAAGAAAATGCGAGGTAAATGGATATGACAGAGCTTTATGAGTTTGCAAAACAGTTTGATGTGATCGTGATTTTCATCCTCCTGTACGGATTTGCCGTAGGCAGCATCGTGTACTGGATCACCGACTTCCTGCACTGGTGCTGGACAAAGTTTAAGAAGCACCGGGAGAAGAAGCATCAGGCAGCGAAGCAGCCGAAAGAATGAGCAATACACACCGGGCGGCGGGAACAGCACTCCTGCCGCCTGTTTCTTATGGAGGTGATAAGTTTGGAAACATGGAAAGACATCCCTGGCTATGAAGGAAAATATCAGGCAAGCGACATGGGCAGAATCCGTAGTTTAGACCAGAAAGTTCGTGGAGTATGCCATTTCACAGGTAAAGAATTTTATCGAAATGTAAAGGGGCGAGTTTTAAGACCAGGGCAATTTTGCAAAAGCGGCCATGTATCTGTAGTACTTGGACGTGGAACGCCTGGACGCCCTGTTCATCAATTAGTAATGCTGACCTTCGTTGGCGCACCGCCAGATGGGATGGAGGTCTTGCATAGCAATGGTGATCCTACTGATAATCGGCTGGAAAATCTCAGATATGGCACACGAACAGAAAACATTCTCGATGTGTATAGGCAGGGAAAAGTTTGGAGAAAGCTGTCCGTTGATGACGTGCAGGCCATTCGGTTTGGCTTTTACTGTGGAATAAAGGGATGCGAACTATCAAAGATGTATGGCGTTTCGCAAAGCGTCATCTCGGCAATCCGAAAAGGGAGGATCTATTCATGGCTGAAATAACAAGTTTAGAAATTGATATTGAGTCATTCTCCAGTGTCGATCTGAAAAAATGCGGCGTGTATAAATACGCCGAGTCCCCTGATTTTGAAATCCTGCTCTTTGGCGTGTCTGTGGACGGCGGCGAGGTCACCGTATATGACCTGGCATCCGGCGACACTGTGCCGGAGGAAATTATCAAAGCCCTCTCAGACGATTCCGTCATCAAGTGGGCGTACAATGCGTCTTTCGAGCGGGTCTGCCTTTCCGTCTGGTTGAGACGGAACTATCCGCAGCACTTCTCCTCCTACAGCATAGAGGAGGACACCATCCGAAATTACCTTGACCCGTCCTCCTGGCGCTGCTCCCTGGTATGGGGCGCATACATGGGGCTGCCCCTCTCTCTGGAGGGAATCGGCAAAGTCCTGAAGCTGGAAAATCAGAAGATGGCTGAGGGAAAGGCGCTCATCCGCTATTTCTGCGTCCCCTGCAAGCCTACCAAGGCCAACGGCGGCAGGACGCGCAACCTCCCGGAGCATGACCCGGTGAAGTGGTCAACCTTCATCGCGTATAACAAGCGGGATGTGGAAACCGAAATGGCGATCCAGCAGAAGCTGTCGAAATTCCCCGTGCCGGATTTCCTATGGGAGGAATACCATCTCGACCAGGAGATCAACGACCGGGGCATACAGCTTGACATGGCGCTGGTGGAACAGGCCATCGCCATTGATGAGCGTTCCAGGGAAGAACTCTCCGCAAAGATGCGGCAGCTCACTGCCCTGGAAAACCCAAACTCCGTCCAGCAGATGAAGGAATGGCTCACAAAACACGGTCTTGAGGTGGACTCCCTGGACAAGAAAGCCGTGAAGGAACTGCTGAAAACCGCGCCGCCGGAGCTTGCCGAAGTGTTGGAGCTGCGCCGGCAGCTTGCCAAATCCTCTGTGAAGAAGTACCAGGCCATGCAGAACGCCGTATGCGCGGACGGCAGGGCAAGAGGGATGTTCCAGTTTTATGGGGCCAACCGCAGCGGCCGCTGGGCGGGCAGGCTGATTCAGTTACAAAACCTCCCCCAAAACCACATGACACATCTGGAAGATGCGAGAAGCCTTGTTCGTTCCGGGAATTACTCCATGCTCTCTGCACTGTATGACTCCGTGCCGGAAGTCCTGTCGGAACTCATCCGCACGGCGTTTGTGCCGAGGAATGGATACAAATTCATCGTTTCTGACTTTTCCGCTATCGAAGCCCGTGTACTTTCGTTTTTGGCCGGCGAGTCCTGGCGGCTGAAGGTCTTTGCGGAGAACGGCGACATCTACTGCGCCAGCGCCTCCGCCATGTTCCATGTGCCGGTGGAAAAACATGGGCAGAACGCACATCTCAGGCAGAAAGGCAAAATCGCCGAGCTGGCCTTGGGATACGGCGGATCGGTAGGCGCCCTCAAGTCGATAGGCGCACTGGAAATGGGGCTTTCCGAGGAGGAACTCCAGCCCCTTGTGGATGCGTGGCGCACCTCCAATCCGAACATCGTGCAGCTTTGGTGGGATGTGGACAATGCGGTGAAAACCACCGTCCGCCAGTGGCTGGACACAGAGACGCACGGCATCCGGTTCCGTTACCGCAGCGGGATGCTGTTCATCGTTCTGCCATCCGGCCGCCAGCTCTGCTATGTGAAGCCGAAGATGGGGACAAACAAGTTCGGCGGTGATTCCGTCACCTATGAGGGCGTCGGCAGCACAAAGACGTGGGAGCGCATCGAATCCTACGGCCCGAAATTCACGGAGAATATCGTTCAGGCGATTTCAAGAGATATCCTCATGTATGCCATACGGACGCTGTCCCACTGCTTTATTGTCGGCCATGTCCACGATGAGTTAATCATTGAGTGCGGCATGGATGTCTCCCTGGACGCCGTATGCGATCAGATGGGGAGGACACCGCCGTGGATAGAGGGGCTGAATCTTCGGGCGGATGGCTATGTAACCATGTTTTACAAGAAGGACTGAAAAAGGCGGTGCCTATCGTGATGATAAGCACCGCCCGCTTTTTTAGCGGTTGAAGATGTCCTTTACCAACGGCTGCACCAGGCTGCGGATTTTTTTAATGTCATCCGACACCGTCCGCTGCTTGATGCCCAGCTCGTCCGCCATCTCCTGCTGAGTGGCTCCGTCATAGAGCAGACGGAAGATCCTACCATACTTCGGTTTGATTTCTGTCAGCATGGAGATAAGATCTTCCAGGATGGTCTCATAAATCACATCATCCTCATATGACCCTTCGGCAATCGGCTCCGCACCCTCATCCATCAGTACGGAGAGGGAGGCGGGCTTATTCCGCTTACGGTTGGCCTCCGAGAAATGCTTGCACTCCTCACAGCGGTTACTCTCCGGGCAGCGGATCAGCTTGCCGTTTTTGCCCTTGACCATGCAGCGGCCATACCGGTCTTCCCGTTTGATTTCCGCCCAGATCGGCGCCATATACGCCTTGTACTCTTCTTCGGTAGCATCCACCATAACCACCCGGCACTTGCGGTTGCCGATGCGCCGCCAAGTGACTTCCTCCGGCTTAATACCGAAATCGCCGATGACCTCATCGGTTACCATCATCGGGATCTGGAATTTCTTTGACTCTGCATTACTCTGGTTTGCTTTCATTTCGTGTCCTTTCACCGCTCATCGAGCGGTGGACACGAAGAAAGCCGGTGCATCTGATGACACACCGACTCCGGCAGCCTTGTGATGGCATGGCGAGAAAACGGTGGACATCGGATTTTCCTGACCCAGCGCACTAACGCCAGTTTCAGACTTCCGTATGTATCCACCGCTCTGCTTAACGCGCGTACTTCACAAAGCGGATTTGATTTATTTCAAAGGTGTTCCCTTTGATAATTCCATTTTAGCCGCTTCGTGCAGGATACGGAATTGTAAGCACATTTCTATGTTTTGCCCTCAAAGGCCCGGAAAATGGGCAAAAAAATAGAGCCATACATGACCATTAAGGTCACATATGGCTCTGTTAGACGCTTTTTATGTTATTTTGAGCATGGTAATCGGATTTCCATGTTTTTAATGTCGGCGAGAAAAATTTCAGAGTGAATTTCCCCACGCAGGTACCTCTCCTGCTTCAAAGAAGTTCTAATGCTCTTTTATACAACTGATCCAACTCACATCCGCAGTTCCCACATTCTTCATCCGCCTGTTTGATTGCTGATACCAAAGTGTCTTTATTGGATTTTCCGTCCAGCCATTCCCGCGCCGGGTCAGCTATTAAGTCCCAACCTGACGCAGCAAATTTCTGCATGATAGTTTTCAATTCCTCCATAAGCGTTCTCCTTTCGCCTTGCCTTTATTTCAACAGGATATTACTCCTCCGATTACTCCGCTTTCCGGATCGGGTGGCGCACGACCGTTTTCAGCCTGCTCACATCACATTTTCTCGGATCGCTCAGATAGATTTCGTGATGGTATCTTGTATCCGTAATATCCAGTTCGTACCCATTCTCTTTCATATAGTCGTGCATTAAATCAACAGTGGCAGGCTCATCATCATAAGAGCCGATGTGCATACACTGAACACATAATCCCTCATCATAAGGAAAGAACTCGACTTTTGAAAAATCCTGCTTTTTCTTTTTCGTCGCTTCCTGAACTGCCCACTCAAAATCTTCCTTCGTTACGAAATCCGGCAGCCGGATCATAGAGATAAAGTGCATATCTTCTTTTCTGGCATAATCAAGTCCCTGCGTATTTTCCTGCCACCAAAGCCCTTCAAGGGGCGGCACTACATACTCAAAGAAGCCCTCGATCTTATGGGTTCCCTTGTAGCTCATCTTTATAGTAAAGGCAATTCCATATAACAAGCCGATTGAGCTTTTATACTCCCCATTTTCCTCATTGGGATTGCCTTTTCCCCGGACTGCGATGTAGTTCATTTTCGGAATCTCTATGATACTGGGCTTGTTCTTCGGCATATAAAATTCCCTGTATTCTTTCTTGTAATCAAAAGCCATTTCTTTACTCCTTATAAAACAGTTATTTTATCGCATACAGGCATTTATAAATTTCATAGGTACATTCATTCGTTCTGCAACCTGTTCCGGCGTCATTCCGCTATCCAAGAAGCGCTTGCATACAACCTTCATATTCTCTCCGACTTCGATAATATGTTTGTCCGGATCATAGAAGCGAACGACTCTCTGCCCCCACGAATGTTCTATAATCGGGTGGACATATTCAATATCATATTCTTTCAGCTTATCCGCAAATTTGTCAAAATCATCTTCCTCAAAATAAAGCTCAAAGTTGTTGCCGCCAAAAGAAATGTCATTTGTACTGATAAATTCCTTATATGTTTCAGCCGTTTGTAGGGCTAAACCGCCTGTCAGAGTCTTATTTGCTCCAAAGTCCATAATGATATGAAGTCCAAAGACTTTTTTATAAAATTCAACTGATCTGTCTATATCTGTTACTACCAGCATAGGGTTTTTTAATTTCATTTTTTCCTCCCGATATTCTCATTACTATTTCCGATTGGGCTTTCTTTTAATAGCCAGCAGCTTCATAAAGTCATCAAATTCAGAAGTATTGGTTGGCTCAAACATTACCCATTTCCCATCACGATATGTCTGTGCTTCATCATATCGCCTGCAAACAGAGTCAGAAAGCGTATCTCTTATATCTTCAAATTTTGCTCTTTCGTCTTTTCCGAAAATAATCATAAAACCAACGCAATTCCTTTTTGCATATAGACTGCAAAGCGTTTTGCCACCTCTGCGGTACTTATATTCGTAAGTCCAGTTCTTACCGCCTGTGTTCCATAGCCGTTCCATATCGTATTTTTCATCAATCACCGAACACAGCTCTTGCCAAACCTCAAACAAAGGTTGTCCGAGCAATTCAGTCATAGTTGATTGAGTAGGTATATTTTCAAGCACTGTATCTCCTCCGTAAATTAGGATTTACTTATCTTTAGTGTCAAGTCCGAGTGCCATTTCAATTTCAGTATCCTCAGCTGTTTTCTTTCCAGTAATATCCTTATACGCTTCTTTTACACCGTTTTTTACTGCCCATTTCACAATAAAGTACAATGCAATCAAAATAATGATTGCAGTTCCACCACTGATTCCTAATTCTTCCCACATAATTTGAACCTCCAAATTCCAATTTGTTACTCTATGTATTCTATCATTTCAAATTCTCCAAAGCAGACGGATTATTTTCGAGGATCTCCCCAATAGTGGGGCAGGTTTCTAATTCCGGACAGTCGCCGCAAGTGGAAACTCCTTTTTTCAAAGCACATTTCCGGATTTCGCACATATGCTCACAAAATACTGTTTTCGCTCCGTTCACACGACAGCCCTCACAGTTGATATGTTCCGGCAGAATGGGAGCGTTATTTAACTCTGCCCATAATTTTGCCGTTTTCTCCCGCAGGGCTTGATCGTTATTGACGGTCGCAAGGTATGCGTCGCATTTTTCGCAGTCCAGCCCACAGTATCCAATCATATCTTTCATAAGTATACGCCTCCTGTTTGTTATTTTTCATCATCAATTTCACGCTCAAAGATCGAATACTTCCAGTCATCAGTTCCGGAAATCAAACGCCAGCCTTGTTTTCCATATTCATTGAGCTTCTCAATATACCGTTCCAGCTTAATATGAACATTAAACGATGGCTCTGCGCTTAAATCAACTGTCATATACTCATACTTCTTCATAATAAACCGCCTTTCTATGTATGACTCTTTAAGAATAATTTTTCATTATATCCGCAACAAATTGTATCTGCTGCTTTTTCAGGTACGACTTCACAAAGGGCTTCATCAATAATTTCTTTGCTTCCACGCACTCCGTGAAATCTATCTCTGTTTCATCGGTTTTGGCAGTGAAAATACCAATCCAATGACCTTTCATATTGCTGTTTTCCATATCAAATTCCCATCGTCTATATGGCTCGACAAGAGTCACTGTAAATGTCGTAGGGTAGCCATCTTTGGTATATTCGATAAATTGCTTATCACTGATAACTTCTGTTTTACTCAAATCACTTCTCCAAGCAGCGTAATTCTCAATGTCTAAAACAAAATCCCACACTTGGCGAAGTTCGCCGGGGATCAGCGCTTTTATATTTGAAGTCGCCATTTCCGTACTCTCCTTAAATCAGTCGTATTTCTCAATATGCACGGTCGCAATCGCCGACTGATTCGGCTCCCCGGTGATAAGGTCCTGCGGTGCAGGAACAAGCAGCATAAATCCGTCTTTGCCATATCTCTGTTCATACCCCTGCGCATACACTTCCTCCACAGAAATATGCTGCACTTGCCCGATCACCATAGCAGTTATTCCCGCACCGCTTAAATCCTGCACTTCTTTCAGGGTGCATTCCATAGTAAGAAACGCCTCATTGATTACAGGTGCGTGAATAGTTTTTGCACTGGAAACCGTAAAACCTCCTTCTACAAATTCGTCATCGTCTATTTCGTTGTGATGAATGGTGTTCACCAAATTATCATAATAACTTATCGGAAGGAAGTTGATGCAAAAACATTTTTCCCTTTGGATATTAGCATAGGTGTGAGTATGCTGATATAAGTTGCCCATCACAGCAAAGAAAGCGGTCTTATCCCCGTGAAAGCAACTCCACGAATGAAAGCACACATTCGGTTTGCCGTTCTCTTTCCAAGTAGTGATGGCAAACAAAACGGTTGGTATGCCCGCCGTTACTTCAAAATGGGAAAACAATTCAAATTCTTCCGGATAGGCTGGCTTAAAATACTGAGGGAAATTCTTTTCAATCTCTATTTTCATCTCTGGCTCCTGTTAAAATGTGGATTTTGGGGATTTACAGCGGACTTGCACCCTGCTCCTGCAGGAACGACTGTATTTCTGGTATCTCCTTTGAGTTCATGTGCATAAGCACAAAACGATACCAAATGTGATCGTCGTTACTGAATCGAAATTGATGCCCAGAGCGCTGAATCAAATAATTGCTCATATCCCAGGGAAGATGAGCAGCCAGACACATTAGCACCACATTATTAAGTGTTCCCGACGTTTCGCCGTTAATTATATTCCCGATAGTCTTTTCGGTGATCATTGTCCTGCGGGACAGTTCTGCTTGGGAGATACCCCTCCATTTTAGCAGTTCTTTCCACGCTTTTGTATAATTATTGGGAAGCGCATCCAAGACTCTGGCCTCCTCCATAACTGTGTCACGGATAAATTTCTTCCGGCTTTCCGCATCCAGCTCACCGTTTTCTCCTTTATATACAATTTCAAAATCAATAGGAGAACCTTTGTCACGGTTTAGGAAACATTCCCGATGATAGCGTTCCTCAACCTTTCCACGGATAGAGAGATCAAATGCCAGACAGCACTCATCCACATGATACCGAGCGTAGTCAGTCATCAAAGTCTCGCCAGTTTCATTCTGATACACATACCTTGGATGGTTCAGAACAAAGTGCGAATCGATATAAACATAGTGTCCGGCATCTTTCAGCTTTGGGTTAACAAGGCTCTGGATTGCCGCTTCCTGTGCCGGAATGGAATAAGTCTGATTATGCTTGATTGAGCCTTTCTTATAGGCGTGTGGCTTTACATAATGTCCGTCTATGTAGATAAAGGCTCCCGCCGCTTCCTCATACCCGGCGTCAATCATACGCAGTTTAGCTGCAGTCCGGGAAACCATAAAGAATGTCGCCAATTCCTCGATAACAAAGGGCATCAACTCACACAGTTCAAAAATGCCCAGTTCATCGCGGTATTTCCGGATCATCGCAGATGCCTGCCGCTTGAACATGGCAAGCGGCATTTGGATGCGGGGAGCAAGGGCGTTCGCCTGCCACTCCATCCATTTGGTATCGTCATTATTTGGGCCTTCTACACCGCCAACTACCTTACACTTAATCTGGCTTGCATTCTCGTTATATAGCTGTTCCAGCGCAAATGCCTTCCTATGAAGTTCCCAATGAACACATTCATGAACAATAGTATTATTGTAAGCTCCAAGATTTCGCTGGAAAGCCACAGACGGGTCAACAATAACGGTTCCTGGCCTGACGTGTTTTACCGTCTCCGCCTCTTTCTCTCCGTCATACAGTTTAGCGTCCGTTTCACGAAAATAGATCTGCCCGAAAACGTTCATGTCCTTCGATATGCGATGTCGAATCACTGTGAGTTTCATCCGCTTTGCCAGTTCGGATGGATCGACCCACATCGGCTGTAGGAGGGCCTCTTTGTAGTACTTTCGCAGGAACACCTCGGCTTCTTTTTCAAGATTATCTTTATAGATGATTGGCACGAGCGCATTGGACATAGGGCGCCTCTGACGGTTACGGCTGTTATACACAAGGACAGCATAAATATCCAGATCGCTTAGTCCGCAGTCCAGATCCCCACGGCAGCGAACCATGAGCCATTGATGAGTTGCCTCGGTTTCATCGTTATGATATCGGTCCTCATCATGGACAATGAGCGTAGCGTCCATAACCACATCAAATTCTATAGCAGAACCAGGGAGGTCAGACACATCGACAAACTGCAGCTCTGTTTCGTAAAGTTCTATTTCGCCGACATTGCTGACTCTGTTAAGGCGCAAATCGAGAACAGAAGGGTCAACCGAGCGCAAAAACTCTTCAATTTCCTTCCAGATCTGATTGTCGAAGTTATTCTCAACATATTCCTTGAATGATCGGCTTTGTCTCATGTGAACGCCCTCCTACAATGAAAAATGTAGGCTTTTCTAATTCACCACTCAGCATTAATACCGTTGATATTTAACTGTCATTCGCCAATTGGCAATACATCAATAGCCTTACAATAATGCATCTCTCAAATATTCTCTGACCCGTTGTTCCAGTTCTTCCGCAGTAAAAGCGCAGGGTTGAAGCCGTTCTGCCCAGGCACGGCCAGGATGTAGGCAATCCCAAAGAGGCATCTTTCCCCTATGTCGTCCCTTGCCGGGGTCATGGTTGCCAAAGCCATCCAAAACACGATTCCATACCGGTTTAAACCGCTCAATCAATAAGGACTCCGTCAGTGGAATCCAAATATCGTCTACAGAAAGGAATCGACACCGAAAGTCCTCCAATCTAAGATTTGTTGCTGCATCCACTGATTTTGCATGATCTGTTAATCGTTTGTACAGTGCGGTTCCGGGATCAACATCATCTCCCTGGCCGCCTTTTCTTGCACCATCGGGGACTGCCTTTCCTACATAGATAGGGCAAGCATACTGGCCATTACGATTTACTTCTGCGAGAACTTCATAAACGGGAAAATCACCCAAATAATATAGTGCATATACTCCAGCACCAATGAACGGTTCTGGCGGCAAAGGGTAAGTTTCAGACTCCAAAAGAGCATTTGCTACGCTTGCGCCCAAATGACGCTTGTCCAGCGGGTTGAAGGGTTCATATACCGGATAGTCTGATTTCTTAGCCATTGTGTTTCACCAGTCCTTTCATCTGTGTAATGACGGAGTCGCCAACTGCCTTCGCTAATTTCACAGGCACCGCATTTCCGATTTGTCTCATACTCTCAGTCCAGGATGCACTAAAGATATAATCATCCGGGAAAGTTTGTATCCGCGCACTTTCTCGAACTGTATAGTAGCGGACACTGCCATCGTCCAGCACAACCATATTTTCACCGCCTGGCACACCGTGTGCGCCAGCCTTGATGGTCTTGGAAGGTTCGTCCATTTTACTGCCTGAATGCCCTGCATAAATCCGGGCACCATCTCGGAACTCATGGTTATAGTAAGTGCCAGACCCATGTGTATCAGCGGGATTAGGCAGGTCTCCAATCGCATCACGCACAGTCTGCCATCTCTGCAACGGTGTATCCGTTTCCTCAACAGCACGGCGTACTGAACGTAGTTGTGCGGTAGACAGCGGCATTTCACTCGGCTTTTTTATGTCGTGTTCCCGCCAATAATCGCCTGTAACCCACTTAGAATATAACAAAGCTTCCTGTGAGTGGGTAGCATTCGGAAAGCTCCAGCTTATATTGCTGTCACTTCTGAAGCCTACGATAATAACACGATGCCGGGATTGCGGCACGCCGTAGTCAGCGGCATTCAACAATCGAAAAACAACATTGTAGGACAGACCGTCATCATGCCCGGCCGTGTGGTGCTTTTCGAGTAGCGACATATGTTCTTCCCATGTCATATTTTCTTTTTTTACGATCTCCGGGTGTTGAAGCTGTAGTAGAATATAATTAAAGTAGGAGCTAAAAGACTTCCTTAAAAGTCCTTTTACATTTTCAAATATAAATGCTTCAGGTTGCGTCTCGCGCACAGCGCGCACAGCTTCAGGAAACATATCCCGCTTATCATTATAGGCCTGATGCTTTCCACCTAACGAAAATGGCTGGCACGGTGGTCCTCCAGCAACAAGTTGGATACTCCCCGTATAGCCATTATAATTTACGGTTCTTACATCCGTTTGGTATACCTTCCAATCTCTGACGCCCGGATATCCATTTGCGATATTTTCCTTTATGTTTTCGCAAGAGGCCTTATCCCACTCAAAAAGAGCCTTATGATCAAATCCTGCCAGTTGCAAGCCAAGAGCCAATCCACCTGTCCCGCTAAATAATTCTATCGAATTCATAATACCTCAATCCTGTCTTTCTATGGTAAAAAGTAAATCTATTTTTCATCTTTGACATATTCAACAATGTCCCCGAAATCTGCATCTAAAACAGCACAAATCTTCTCAAGCACTGACATGGTCACTTCCTGGTCTTTCTTCATACGGGTAACCGTGTTGGGCGCAATATCTGCGGCCCTGCGCATTTCAGCAACACTCATATTTTTATCTATCAACAACTTCCAGAGTCTGTTATATGAAACTGACATACCTATCCTCCAACTCTTACAGCCGCCAACGGCAACACTGACTCTTCGACCAGCAAAAGAACTTTATAGATATCGTACCACAGGGCCACCTGCATTACAACAGTTTTTCGCATTAAATTGCGAGTTTTTATTCTCTTGGTTCGAGAACGTTTGTTCCTACATATTAATAAGGCAAATAACACTCAAAAAATCCATAGCACATCTTAACGATAGCCTTACTCTGTAACGATAAATTTTCTATCGTTATAGAGCACCACCGACAAAGAAGGGCATCCTAAAAAAGCCGCCAACCTACCTATGCCGTCACGTTCCGGAAATAAAAAACACCCAGGAACGGTGGAATTACGGCATTTTTGAATGTATGGAGTTGTAGCAATCTCAGCGTGGTTTTGTCCATTAAACTTATCAACTCCACATACCATTTATCCAACCTGTCAACTCAACACCCCCAATATCAAAATCAACCACTCAACTCTCCACCAATTTTCACAATAGACCAATTCCCACTTACCCGTAAAATAAAAAATCCGGGAAGCGAAACCTGTCCTCTGACAAGCCCCGACTCCCGGAAATCCCTTGTTTTCTACATTTTTTCAATATTCTATTCTTTGACTTTTGACATCAATACTACCGTCTCCACATGAACACTCATCGGGAACTGATCTACAGGCCGCACTTTTACCAGTTCGTATCCATTGGCGCACAGGATCTTCAGATCCCGGGCCAGCGTAGCCGGATCGCAGCTCACATAGACCACTTTCTCCGGCGCCATCTTCACAATGGTATCCAGGAGCTTCCCGTCGCAGCCTTTTCTGGGCGGATCAACCACGATCACATCCGCATGGGTCTCTGCGCTGCCTTCTGCGCGCTTCTGCTCGTAGAACGCCGGCAACACTTCCTCAGCTTTCCCAACGAAGAATTCTGCATTTTTGATCCCGTTGAGTTCCGCATTCCGGCGGGCATCTTCAATGGCCTGGGGCACGATCTCCACCCCGTACACTTTTCCAGCTTTCTGCGCGAGGAAGAGCGAGATGGTCCCGATCCCGCAGTAGAGATCCCAGACGGTCTCTCCGCCTTTTAAGTCCGCGTATTCCAGGGCAAAGGAATACAGTTTCTCCGTCTGCACCGGATTCACCTGGTAAAAAGACAGCGGGGAGATCTGATATCTGATCTTCCCGATATAATCCGTGATATAACCTTTGCCCCAGAGGACATGATATGTCTCTCCCATGATCACATTGTCCCGGCGGGTATTCTCGCTGACTGAGACGCCGGTCATCCCCGGGATGGCCTGAAGCTGCCGGATCAGTTCGTCCGCGTGGGGAATGCCGCTTCCGTTGATGATCAGGCAGACCATGATCTCCTTTGTCACGAATCCGTAGCGGATCAGGGCATGACGGATCAGCCCGTCCCCGGTCTTCTCGTTATAGGACGGGATCTGGTATTTCTTCATAAACGCCAGGATGATCTCCAGGATCTCACGGTTCTCCGGCACGCCCAGCGCACAGTCTGTATTGGCTATGATGTCGTGGGTCCTTCCGGCATAAAATCCGGTGACCGGATTGCCTTCCCTGTCCGTCCCGAAGGGGAACTGGGCTTTGTTGCGGTAGCCGAAAGGATCATCCATTCCGACGACGGGTTCCATCACCCGCCCGATCAGCTCCGGAGCGAAATCCCCGATCCGCACCAGGTCGTCATACACTTTTTTCTGCTTGAATTCCAGCTGCCGTTCGTAGGACATCTCCTGGATCTGGCAGCCGCCGCACTGACGCGCGAACCGGCACCTGGGCTCCACCCGGTGCGGGGACGGATCGATGACCCGCATCAGCCGTCCGTATCCGTAATTTTTCTTCGCCTTTATAACTTTTACTTCCACTCTGTCACCAATCACAGCGTCTTTAACAAAGAGGGTGTAGCCGTCGAGTTTTCCTATACCCTCGCCGCCTACACCGATATCAGTGATCTCTATGACTGCCGTATCATTTTTCTGCATAATACGCTCCTGCTGTTATATTTCTGAGGTCCTGCGCAGATTGGACTCGAAGAGCTTATTGTATCCGAGCCACTCTGTCCCGGTCTTTCCTTTGAAGATCTCAGTCAGTGTCTGCATCTTCGCATCCGCATTGTCCGCCAGATTCAGCGCCATGGCTTCCGCCAGCGCCGGCTTCTTCGGGGAACCGTACTCCAGCTCGCCGTGATGGGCGATGATGCAGTGTTTCAACTCACCCGCAAGCCGCGGCGGGAAATCCGGGATCGCGCGGAGCGCTTCGTCCACCATCTCCACCCCGATCACGATGTGGCCGATCAGCTGGCCCTCGTCCGTGTAATCATTGTCCGGAAATGTGGACAGCTCTCTTGTCTTGCCGATGTCATGGCAGATCGCCGCCGTGATCAGCAGGTCTTTATTCAGGATCGGATAGGCTGCGGCAAAATAATCGCACATATGGACGACGCTGAGCGTATGCTCCAGAAGTCCTCCGGAAAAGCTGTGATGGACCGTCTTTGCCGCGGAATGTCCCTTGAATCTTTTGGCAAACGCTTCATCTTTTACAAAGAAGTATTCCAGGAGCTGTTTCAGGTGCGGATTGGCGATCCTGCTGATATAGCCCAGCAGCCCTGCGTACATCTTATCCACATTTTTATCCGTGGTGGGCATATAGTCCGCCGGATCATATTCCCCCTCCTGCGCCCGCCGGATCTGTTTGATGTTCAGCTGGAGATTGCCGTTGTAACTGATCACGTCCCCGTACACTTCGATGAAATCCTTCTCATCGTATTCCGCGATTCCCTGGGAGTTCGGATCCCACACCTTGCCGTCCAGGATCCCGGTCTTGTCCTGCAGGAGCAGGTTGTCATAGGGTTTCCCGTTCCGCGTCTCCGCGGAGCGCTTTCCTTTACACAGATATATATTCCTGATCGTTTCGCCTTCATGAAGCCCGTTAATATATCTCATAAATTATCCTCTTTCTATTGGTTTTATTTCTTGCTTCCTACTGTAATCGTAAAATCTATATCCACATAGCCGTCCGCGCCGCGCCGCTGTCCTGCGACCCGGATCATGTCCCCGGCCTTTGTCTTCAATATAGTATTCTGATAGGTATTGATGCCTGTGATCTCTTCATGCGCCGCTTCGCAGATGATGTCACCGCTCTGGATCCCGGCTTCCATGGCCGGTGATTCCGGATCCACATCCACGACATAAATGCCCGCCGGCATTCCCTGCTCCTGAAGATCGCTGGTCACCGTAGTCGCATAGATGCCGACGTACGGGACATTTTCATCATTGGCCAGGATCTCGATCACGGTTTTCAGGTCCGAGATGGCCCTTGCATTCGCCACCGAATGATCTTCTTTATCCCAGACCGAGGGCGTGATCAGACCGATCACTTCACCTTCGAGGTTAAAGAGAACGCCGGTCCCTTCAGCATCGACGGCTATATCGGTCGAAATGATGCCGCACTCCAGGTCATAGACCGTCTCTTTATACTCCGCGGAACTGACCGTCCCGCAGGCCATGCCGTCTTCATATCCGAACATATCCCCCAGGGCAATGACCACGCTTCCCTGCCGGATCAGATTGGAATTCCCGAGGACGGATATTTTGATCTTGTCCCATGTATTATCGGCAATGTCTGCCCTGGGCACGCTGAATACCGCAAGCCCGCTGTTCAGGTCCCGCTGTTTCAGGGAAGCCGTATATGTGCTGGAATCCTGAAATGTGACGGACCACTTATCTGCACCTTCACTCACCGAACTGTCCGCCAGGATCAGAAGTTCCTGTCCGTTGTCCGCCAGGATCACCCCGGCCGTACCCGCACGGATCCCGGTCATCCGCTCTTCCCAGTTTCCCGTATCTGAGACAGGCTGGATATAGGCAAGCCCCCGTTTTGCCTCCTGCGCCCGTTCGTTCACAGAATCCATGAGCTCTTCATAGCTTTCCGCATCCAGCACCGGATCCGCCGGTTCCTCCTCCGGCTCCTCCGCCGGTTCTTCCGCTTCCTCATCCTCGGGGATAGAGACCGTCTCCAGATCCCCTCTGAAAGTGTCCTGCATCCACGGTTTAAGCGCATAAAAACCAAGGCAGGCAAACGCCCCGAGGATCACTCCGTAAATGGCGATCCTGGCGATCTGGCGCGCGAGCTGCTGCCTGCTGACCGGCTTTGGTTTTATGGTTTCCTGCAGGAAAGAATAGTTCTTCTCTTCCGGTCCCTCATCCGGACTCAGATTCTGGTCTTTATCGTTCGGCATGGGCATATTTCCTCCGGATTCTAGTATAACCGATTCGCAAAGATAGTTCAATCACCTGGAAAGGACTTTTCTTTATCGTCATTATAGGGTAAACTAGTTACATGCGAAAGTCAGACGTAAACAGAGGGATCATATGAATCAGAAAACACTTGCAAAACTTGAATTTGACAAAATAACCGCCCGCCTTGAAGAAGAGGCGGGATCTTTCAGGGGGAAGCAGCTCTGCCGCCGCCTGAAGCCGATGACAGATACAGATAAGATCGATACTTACCAGGAGCAGACCGCCGCCGCATACACCCGGATCGTACGCAAAGGACGGATCTCGCTTTCCGACGCCGCACCCGTGGAGGAATCCATGAAGCGGCTGGAGATCGGGGGCGCTCTGAGCATCCCGGAACTGCTGCGCATCGGGCGTCTCCTCGCCACGGCAGCCAGGGCCCGCGCTTACGGCCGCCGCGACACCCAGGAAGAAGAGGCCGACTGCCTGGATGCATACTTTGACCAGCTGGACCCGCTGTCTCCGCTTGCCGGCGAGATCGAGCGCTGCATCGTCTCAGAGGATGAAGTAAGCGACGACGCCAGCAGCACGCTGAAACACATCCGGCGCAGCATAAACGGGATCAACGACCGGATCCACAGTACGCTGAACGGTCTGGTAAACGGATCCATGCGCACCTATCTCCAGGACGCCATCATCACCATGCGGGGAGACCGGTACTGCATCCCGGTCAAATCCGAATACCGCTCCCAGGTGCAGGGGCTGATCCACGACCAGTCTTCCACCGGCTCCACTTTATTCATCGAGCCGATGGCGGTCGTGAAGCTGAATAATGACCTGAAGGAGCTTTACGCAAAAGAACAGGAAGAGATCCAGGTGATCCTGGCACGGCTGAGCGAAGAGGCCGCGCAGTATATCGAAGAGATCCGCGCCGACTACCGGGCGCTTACCGACCTGGACTTTATCTTTGCCCGGGGTGCGCTGGCCCTGTCCATGCGCGGGAGCCGTCCGGTCCTGAACCGGGAGGGCCGCATCCACATCCGGGAAGGCCGGCATCCGCTGCTCGACCAGAAGACCGTGGTCCCGATCACGGTAAGGCTCGGCGATGACTTTGACCTGCTGATCGTGACCGGCCCCAATACCGGCGGCAAGACCGTGTCTCTGAAAACCGTGGGGCTGCTCACCCTGATGGGCCAGTCCGGCCTGCATATCCCGGCGGGCGACCGGTCGGAACTGGCGGTATTTGACCAGGTTTATGCCGACATCGGGGATGAACAGAGCATCGAGCAGAGCCTGAGTACGTTCTCCGCCCACATGACGAATATCGTCTCTTTCCTGAATAAAGCGGACGAACGTTCCCTGGTGCTCTTTGACGAGCTGGGCGCCGGGACCGATCCCACCGAAGGCGCCGCCCTGGCGACCTCCATCCTTTCCTATCTGCACGGAAGGGGGATCCGCACCATGGCGACCACCCATTACAGTGAACTGAAAGTGTATGCGCTCTCCACGCCCGGCGTGGAAAATGCCTGCTGCGAATTCGATGTGGCAACCCTCCGGCCCACGTACCGGCTGCTCATCGGGATCCCGGGCAAGAGCAACGCTTTTGCCATCTCCGGGAAGCTGGGGCTTCCGGATTATATCATCGATGACGCCCGCAGGCGCTTAAGCGAACAGGACGTCTCTTTTGAAGACCTGCTCAGCGACCTGGAAGAGAGCCGCCGGACCATTGAAAAAGAACAGGCTCAGATCGAAGCCTTCCGGCGCGAGGCCGAAGACCTGAAAGCCCGCGCGCAGCAGCGGCAGGAGAAGCTCGACGAACAGCGGGACCGCATTATCCGGGAGGCCAACGAGAAGGCCAACGCCATTCTCCGGGAAGCGAAGGAAGTGGCCGACGAAACGATCCGCAATTTCCATAAATTCGGAAAAGAAAACATTTCCGCCGCAGAGATGGAAAAAGAAAGAGACCGGCTCCGCCGGAAGATCAACGACACGGCATCCGCCTCTTCCCTGCCCGCCCGAAAAAATAAAAAAGCGCATAAGGCAGATGAGTTTAAACTCGGCGAGACAGTGCGCGTACTGAGCATGAACCTGACCGGCACGATCCAGTCGCTGCCGGATTCCCGCGGCAATGTCACGGTCCAGATGGGCATCCTCCGCTCCCAGGTCAACATCTCCGATCTGGAGATCGTGGAAGAACCGTCGGCCTATTCGCCCAAAAAGCTGACCCGCACCTCCAAAGGCCGGATCGGCATGAGCAAGTCCCTGTCCGTGAGCCCTGAGATCAACCTGCTCGGCCGGACGGTGGACGAAGCGGTGGCGGAACTGGACAAATATCTGGACGACGCGCTCCTCTCCCACCTGAACACGGTCCGCGTGGTACACGGAAAAGGAACCGGTGCGCTGCGCAAAGGGATCCATGAGTACCTGCGCCGCCAGAAACATGTAAAATCCTATCATCTGGCCGAATTCGGCGAAGGCGACGCCGGCGTGACGATCGTAGAACTGAAATAACCGGACAACATAAAAAGGAGGCCCTGACATGACAGGCAAACAGAAGATCCTGATCGTAGACGACGATGAAAATATCGCGGAACTGATCTCGCTCTATCTCACAAAAGAATGTTTTGATACAAAAATCGTATATAACGGGGAAGACGTGCTTTCGGCATTCGAGACGTACCAGCCGAACCTAATCCTCCTCGACCTGATGCTCCCGGGCATCGACGGATACCAGGTCTGCCGCGAGGTCCGCGCCAGATCCTCCGTCCCCGTCATCATGCTCTCCGCCAAAGGCGAAGTTTTTGACAAGGTGCTGGGACTGGAGCTGGGCGCCGACGATTACATCATGAAGCCTTTCGATTCAAAGGAAATGGTGGCCCGGGTCCGCGCGGTCCTGCGAAGATACAACCCGGCCAGAACGGAGACCCCGGACAAAAACGCAGCCAAAAGCGTGCAGTACGACGGGCTTGAGATCAATCTGACCAATTATTCCGTCGTCTGCGACGGACGCCAGATAGAAATGCCGCCCAAGGAACTGGAGCTGCTCTACTGCCTCGCCTCATCCCCGAATCAGGTATTCACCCGCGAACAGCTGCTGGACCGCATCTGGGGGTATGAATACGTGGGAGACACGCGGACGGTAGATGTACATATCAAACGGCTGAGAGAGAAGATCAAAGACCATCCCCACTGGAAGCTCGGCACTGTATGGGGGATCGGATATAAATTCGAGACAAAATAAACTAAAAGGACAGGACGTGAGACCATGAAAAGTATCCTTCACCTGAAATTCATAGCGCTTTACATCATCTTCGGGTTTCTCTGCCTGTTCACCACCGCCACGCTGACCACCCAGCTCATTACGGACCGGCTCATGGCGGATACATCGAAAACTCTTTACCGGGAGGCCACGCTGATCGCCAGCGATTATCTCCCCTCTTATTTCTCGGATGATTCCTCACTTTATGCCGTGCAGTCCCAGCTTGCAGCCATGCGGCTCTACCTGGAATCATCGCTGTGGTTCGTGGACGCTTCGGGAACGATGATCACTTCCTCGAACCTTGAAAACACGTCTTCCCCGGAGAAGATCGAGGACTTCAACCCCGCGGAGATCGGGGGAAACCAGTACATCTCCGGCACTTACCATGATTATTTTGACGAGGAGGTCATCACGGTAATGGCCCCTGTCACAGAAGGTTTCTCCACGAAAGGATACCTTATGATACACAGCCCTGTATCGGGCATCGAGGAGCGGTGCCGGCCCATCATGGTCCCGGTGTACATCACCCTGGCCGCGATCTTCGTGCTGTCCCTCATCTTCCTTCTGGGATTCCACTTTTTCGTCTACCGTCCGCTGCGGCTCATCTCCGAAGCGGCGCGGCAGTATGCCACCGGAAACCTGACCTACGAGATACCGGTCAGCACCCACGATGAAATGGGGTATCTCTCCGCCTCCCTGAACTACATGGCCGCCCGGCTCAAGGACATGGACGAATATCAGAAGAAGATCGTGGCAAATGTCTCCCATGATTTCCGTTCGCCCCTCACTTCCATCAAGGGCTATCTGGAAGCCATGGCCGACGGGACGATCCCGCCGGAACTGTACGAAAAATATATCGGCATCATCCTCTTTGAAACGGAACGGCTCACGGACCTGACGCGGGACCTGCTCACGCTGAATGAATTTGACACAAAGGAACTGCTCCTTGATAAAAGGGAGTTCGATATCCAGGAAACGATCAAAGGCACGGCCGCCTCTTTTGAATCGGTCTGCACGCCGAAGCACATTACCATCGAGCTCATCCTGATGCCGGGATCCGTGATCGTCTATGCGGACAGGCGCAAGATCCAGCAGGTCCTTTATAACCTGATCGACAATGCCATCAAGTTCAGCGAACCGGAATCCGCTGTCACGATCGAGGTAAACGCCAAGAACGAGAAAGCTTTTGTGTCCGTCAAAGACCAGGGGATCGGGATCCCCAAAAAAGAGCTTAACAAGATCTGGGAGCGCTTCTACAAATCAGACCTGTCCCGCGGAAAAGACAAAAAAGGGACAGGCCTTGGCCTGTCCATTGTAAAAGAAGTGATCCAGGCCCACGATGAACACATTAACGTGGTCAGCACCGAGGGCGTAGGGACTGAATTCATATTTTCTCTTCCGCGCGTTCAGTAGGCGCCTATTCATAAAGCATGGCCTGAACGTTCTCATCTTCCAGGTTCGACAGATCGACCCATGTATATCCGGTATCGACTACCGCTTCATTGCCGATCTCCAGGGCGGTCCTTGCAGCGGCCACGACCGTGGCATACCCCATGCCGAACGGATTCTGGACCACAAGTCCGTCTATGCTGCCGTCTTCCAGGGCACTGATCTGCTCTTTTCCGGCGTCGAATCCCATCACAGTGACCGCATCGGTTTTCTCCAGGCTCTCCACCGCCTGCGCCGCCAGCAGCACAGACTCATCATTGACCCCGAAGCAGCCTTTCAGGTCCGGATGTTTGCCGAGATAATAGGCTGCCGCCTCTTCATCGCTCATCCCGGATGCAAGGGCGTCAATATCCTCGAGCCTTGTCTTTGCCTCCTCAGATATCGAACTGTTCTCTTCCTCTGCCTCCTCCGGCACCGCTTCTGCATCATCCCCCGGTTCACTCTCAAGGCCGGAAGCCGCTTCGCTCCACTGCGCCAGTTCTTCCGCCGATACGCCGAGTTCTTCCGCCGCCGCCTTTCGTTTCAGCTCGTCCAGCTGATCCAGGTAAATGGTTTCCGCGACCGTAACTCCCGGATGATCCGCCTCGATCTCCTGCCTGAATGCATCCGCCCGCTCCCTCGCATTTCCGGACACGGAGTCATGCACAAAAAGCGCCACTTCACCGCTGTCGCCGATCGCTTCACAGAGTTTTTCAGCGCCGGTCTTTGCGGCCGCCGCATTGTCTGTCATGCAGGTGCACTGGATCCCCTGATAGCTGTTGCCCGAATCGAACGCCACGATCTGGATCCCGTTCCCGATCGCCAGATCGAACTGGACGGAAGACGCATTTTCATCAATGCTCGCGATCGCGATCACATCCGGATACCGGGACATCTCCTCATCCAGGATATTCACCTGCTCGTCGATATCTTCCCCGTCCGCGGGCGCATTGTAAAGGACTTTGACCTCATCCGCGCCGCTGTATCCCAGCCGTTCGTTGATATCTTCCGCGGCCTGCTCCACGCCGGCCCGGACCTGCTGCCAGTAGGGCGTATTTTCCGTCTTGCCGATCACGGAAATATACGTGCCCGGCTCCAGGTCGAGTTCATCGATATCCGTATAGACCGCCGGATCCACCGCATCCAGGTTCGCCTGCCACGCTGGTCGTTCCGGCGTCTCCCCCGTAAATACATTTTCCTCTTCTCCCGCACTGCATCCGCATCCGGCAGCTGCCACACAGAGAGTAAGCGCGATGCATGCCGCTGATTTCTTTCTCATAACTTTCCTCCGTTCCCTGTCCGGGATCTGTTCAGTAAATCTTCTTACTATCATACACCAATATTCAAAAAAAGAAAGTGATTTTTTTCTGAATTTTTCTGCAAGTATTAAATTTAAAACAACTAAATCCCTTGTATATTCATTTTTATTGTATTAAAATGAGAAAGAGCAAAAGCAAATGTGCTTCTGCGGAAATCATAAAAGGAGGGTACATAGACTATGGCACACGTAATCAGTGACGAATGCGTAATGTGTGGTTCCTGTGAAGGCGAATGTCCGGTAGGCGCTATCTCCGAAGGCGATGGCAAATACGAGATCGATGCTGATTCCTGCATCGACTGCGGAGCATGCGAAGCTGCATGTCCGACAGGCGCTATTTCAGCAGAGTAATTATAAATCGCAAAGTGATCACACGCAGAACACCGTTCCGTATCCGGAGCGGTGTTTTTTTGTCGCAATTTTGCGAACGATTCCTGAAGTTATGCCCGCACGGCCATGCTATAATACCCTTAAAGCTGATATTAAGGAGGTATAAATATTAATGGGTGAAGTCAGATTCATGATTTCCGAGGCGGCCAAACAGGTTGATGTGGAATCCCATGTCTTAAGATACTGGGAAGAAGAACTGGGCCTGAAGATCGGACGCACGGAAATGGGGCACCGATATTATACAGATGATGATATCCAGCTTTTCCGCTGTATTAAGAAACTGAAAGATGAAGGCATGATGCTGAAGGACTTAAAGGCGATCATCCCGGAGCTTAAGGAGACCCGCCTAAAGCTCAGATCGCCCGGAGCGGCTCAAGGCAACGCTGCTGGCCCTGCACCGCAGAATACGCCGCCCGCGGCCGCGCGGGAAGGCACCGCCCCGGCCGTGCCGGAGATCGATCCGGAGAAACTGAAAGAAGCGCGGGCCGTCTTCGGCGCGCTGTTCCGGGAGATCCTCCGGGAAAATAACGGAATATTAAAAAACGACATCAGCAGCACTGTGACCGGTGATGTCGTCCGTGAGATCGATTTTCTCCTCCAGGCAAAAGAGCGCCAGCAGGAGGAACATTTCCGAAAGCTGGACAGCCTGATCCGCCAGCAGCAGACGCACAGAAAGGAAGCCGCCCGAAGCGCCGCGGTAAAACTGAAAAAGCTTTTTCTGCCGTCCTGACCTGCGGCTACTGCTGCCGCAGTTCGTTTCCGAAACGGGTATACTGCGGCATCCACGCCAGGCGCACCGTGCCGATCGGGCCGTTCCTCTGCTTGGCGATGATGATCTCCGCGATGTTCTTATCTTCTGTATCCGGGTTATAGTAATCATCCCGGTAAATAAACATACATACATCCGCGTCCTGCTCGATGGCTCCGGACTCACGGAGGTCAGAGAGCATGGGGCGCTTGTCCGTGCGCTGCTCGACCGCACGGCTCAGCTGCGACAGTGCAACAACCGGAACATTCAGTTCCCTTGCCAGGCCTTTCAGCGAACGGGAGATCTCCGAGATCTCCTGCTGGCGGCTTTCATTTTTCCTGCCGCCGCTCCCGCTCATGAGCTGCAGGTAGTCAATGATGATCAGGTCGAGCCCCTGCTCCAGCTTGTATTTCCTGCATTTCGAACGCATCTCTGAAATGGAGATGCCCGACGTATCGTCAATGATCATCCGGGAATTGCCGATCGTACCGGCTCCCTCGATGAGTTTCTCCCAGTCCGTATCGGACAGGTTTCCGGTCCGCAAAAGCTGGGCGTCCACATGGGATTCCAGGGAGAACAGTCGGTTCACCAGCTGTTCCTTGGACATCTCGAGACTGAAGATGGCGACCGCCTTATTCTGGCGGAAGGCCACATGCTGGGCGATGTTCAGCACGAACGCCGTCTTTCCCATGGACGGACGGGCCGCGATCAGCACCAGATCCGAGGGCTGGAGCCCGGACAGCTTGTAGTCGAGGTCGATAAACCCGGTCGGGATGCCGGTGACATTTCCCTTTGTCTTGGACGCGCGTTCGATCACGTCGAGGGCGTTGAGCACCACGTCGCGGATCGGCACGTATTCCTGGGAATTCCCCCGTTCAACCAGCTCGAAAACCTGTTTTTCAGTTGTCTCAAGGATCTCCTCCAGCGGTTTATTTTCCAGATAGCATGTATTGGCGATGGATTCGTTGATCCGGATCAGCCGGCGGAGCACCGCCTTGTCCTTCACGATCTCGGCGTAATACTTCACGTTCGCGGAAGTCACCGCTCCTTCGAGAAGCTCTCTGGCATATTCCATGCTGCTGACCTCCGGCGGGACATCCTTCTCTTTCAGATGCTCCTGGAGCGTGATCAGGTCCACCGGCCTGCCCGCCTTAAAAAGATCCACGATGGCGTCGAACAGGATCCCGTACGCCGTCTGGTAAAAATCTTCGCCCGTAATGATCTCGGACACGATCATCACCGCGTCCTTGTTCATCAGCATTGCCCCCAGCACCGCCTGCTCTGCCTCAATGCTGTGGGGCGGTATCCGCTTCATTGCTGCTTCTGCATCCATTAGCGCTTATCTCCTTACGCCTCTTCTTTTACAACGACTTTCAGTTCGGCTGACACTTCCGGGTGCAGCTTCACCGTTACCATGTGTGTTCCCAGTGTCTTGATGGTCTCTTTGAGCTGGATCTTTTTCTTGTCCACATCCAGGTTCATCTGCTCCTTCACCGCAGCCGCGATCTCTTTGCTTGACACAGAACCGAAGGTCCTGCCGCCCTCGCCGACTTTGATGGCCAGCTCCACTTTCCCTGCGGAAAGCTCCGCCGCCAGCTCTTTCGCCGCATCCAGGTTCTCCTGGGCCACCTTCTTCTCATTATTTTTCTGAAGCTTCAGGTCGTTGAGGTTCTTCGGCGTCGCCTCCGCGCCCAGCTTCTTCGGAAGGATGAAGTTCCTTGCATATCCGTCATTCACATTTACGATCTCTCCCTTTTTCCCGAGAGATTTTACATCCTGTAATAAGATCACTTTCATTTTAAATATCTCCTTCTTCTATCATCTGGTCGATCGTCGCTTTCAGGGCTTTGATCGCTTCTTCCATATTTGTGTGGTCAAACTGGGCGCCCGCGGAATTGATATGTCCGCCGCCTCCCAGCTTCTCGGCTATAACCTGTACATTCACCTCGTCAATGGAACGGGCGCTCAGATAGATCCTGCCGTTGTATACCGTCAGGACGAATGAAGCCTTGATGCCGCTGATATCCAGCAGCTCATTGGCCGCCTGGGCCGCCAGCACCGTCGGGCTGTCGATGTCGCCCGGGCACTCTGCGATGGCGAATTCCTTGCGGTAGACTTCCGCCATGCGGACCGCCTCCGCCTTGGCGCGGTAGGATTCCATATCGTCGCGGAACATTTTGCGGACGCGGGTAATATCCGCCCCGCACCGTCTTAAGAACGCCGCCGCCTCAAAGGTGCGCACGCCGGTCCGGTTCATGAAGTTCCTCGTATCGATCATAATGCCCGCGTACAGGCACTCCGCCTCGATCACCGGTATCTTAATGTCATCTGAAATATACTGCAGCACTTCCGCAACCATCTCGCAGGCTGACGAAGCGTAGGGCTCCACATAGGAAAGCACCGCATTTTCGATCACATTGCTGCTCTGCCGGTGATGGTCGAGCACCGCGATCATCAGCGGGCGCTTCAGCAGTTCCGGACACTCGGTCATCTGCGGTTTATTTGTATCCACGACAATGACCATAGTATTGTCCGTAATGTAATCCAGCACCTGATCCGACGTCAGGAAAATGTCGTCCTCATAGGCCGGGCTCTCCGTGATCTCAGCATACAGCGGGCGCACCGACTCGGTTACGGTGTTGACTACGATGTGCGCCTTCTTCTCCAGGCTCACGGCCGCTCGGTAAATGCCCATGCAGGCGCCGAATGAGTCCGGATCCGCGATCTTGTGCCCCATCACGATGACCTGGTCCTTCGTCGCGATAAACTCCCGCAGCGCCTCCGCTTTTACGCGGGCCTTCACGCGGGTATTCTTGGATGTCTGCTCCTTCTTACCACCGAAATAGGTGATGCCGTTGCAGTCCTTGATCACCGCCTGGTCGCCGCCGCGGGCGAGCGCCAGATCGATGGCAACACGTGCGAACTGGTAGCTCAGCGCATAGGTGGCCGTGTTCAGTCCCAGGCCGATGCTGAGGGTGGCGGAGCGGGCATTTCCGATATTGACCTGCTTCACTTCCTCAAGAATGGAGAACTTGTCCTCCGCGATCCTGCGGTAACTGGATTTCTTGATAACAACAAAATATTTGTCCTTCTCCATCTTCTTGACAATGCCGTCCACATCATTGATATATTTATTGATCTTACGGTCAATAAGCGCCACGAGAAGCGACTGGCGGACTTCCTCCACACTTTCCATCACTTCATCGTAATTGTCAATGTAGATCAGACCCGCGATCATCCGCTGGTCCTCATTTTCACGGATATACTCGTTCAGCTCCGTCACATCCTGGAGTGACACCGCGATAAAGTACTCCTCTTCCTCCGGGATCTGCAGGAGCTCTTCCCTGCTGCTGAAGCCTTTCAGCGATACACGCCGCAGCTCCGCCTGAAAATCCCGGTCCTGACAGGACACTTCCAGCTCCACATGGTCCACGTCCCCCTTCGGGTACACGCCCGGATGGATCTGGGGAAGCAGACGGTGCAGGTATTTCTCCTTCCGCTGCCCTTCCATCAGCGCGTCAAAGGCATTGTTCGCCCACAGGATGCGGCCGTCCTCCAGCGCAATGGCGTAGGGCACCGCCAGCTCCTTCAGGAGCGTATTCTCAATCCCCTTATACTGGGCCGAGAACTGGATCAGATCCGCCAGGATCAGCGACCGGTTGTAAAAATACAGCCCGCCTGCGATCCCGAGATAGATCAGGATAAAAATGGTCATAATAAATCCGGCCTTCTTATCGATCACAAAGACCCAGATATCCATCGCCGCAAGCAGGACCGCCATGATCAGCGGCCAGCTCATATACATCCGGAGCTGTCCTTTCAGACGCATTCTGTTTTTCTTCTTCATATAAAATCACCTCATCCGCACCCGGGACCGGATGCGCATAACGTTATCAGTTTCATACTAACGACTTATTATACCATTTCTTCCGGAAATTTGCCACTGTTGAATTAGGGACAGGGCAAAACGCAGTTTGGGACGTAGTAAAATTGAATTTTACTACGTCCCAAACTGGAATTTGCCCTGTCCCTTTTTGCGGAAATCAGCACGTTGCCCCGCCTTTTAAGTGCTTCTGTGCTTTCAGATTCTCTTCTTTTCTTGCCAGCAGGTCGTTGGAAAGGAGCTGTTCCTGTACGTTCTCGAATCCGAGTCTTGCCACGGTATCTGCGAAGCGCTCACCCGTAATGCCCTGCTCACGGAAGAGAAGGATCGCTTTTTCTACGACCGCCAGTACTTCGTCCTTGTCGGTGAATACTTTATCAAGATACCTGCCCTGGGCCACTTTCTTGCCCCAGCGTCCGCCGATGTAAATGCGGTAGCCGTCTGTATAGTCTTCCACTGCATGGAAGGGGCACTTTCCGATGCAGCGTCCGCAGTGGTTGCAGGCATTGTCGTCGATGGTGATCTTTCCGTCAACCATTTTTGCCACATTGATCGGGCAGTTGCTTTCGATCTGGCAGGTCTTGCATCCTCGGCATTTCTCCAGATCGATCTGTGGCACTCTCTGGCCGATGATGCCCAGGTCGTTGAGGTCCGGCTTCACGCAGTTGTTCGGGCATCCGCCCACCGCGATCTTGAATTTGTGCGGCAGTTTGACTTCCCGGTATCCGTGGTAGAAACGCTCATGGATCTCTTCGGAGAGTGCAAATGTATCGATCAGTCCGTACTGGCATGTGGTCCCCTTACAGGATACGACCGGGCGGACTTTCGAGCCGGTGCCGCCGGTCTCCAGCCCGGCCTGCATCAGATATTCTCTGAGCGGCTCGATGTTGTCGAAGGGCACGCCCTGGATCTCCATGGTCAGTCGGGACGTCATGGTCACTTCCCCGCTTCCGTACAGTTCTGCCGCCTCGGCGATGGTCCTTGCCTCTTCTGCGGTGATCTTGCCGTTCCGGGTGATCACACGGCCGTTGAACTTATCCGGGGTCCGTTTGTCTTTCAGGAATCCAAGCGCCTTTACCCTCGTCTCCTCTTCTTTTGATACGGCATCTTCCGTGTTCTTTACTTTCACATCATTGAAGAATGTAGCGCCTTCCAGCACCACAGTATTTGTATATCCGTAGTAACGCATGCGGTTCTGAAGGAAATAAGCTCTCTTGCCTTTCGCGCACACGAGCAGCAGTTTCTCATCTTTGGCCAGGCCTTCGATCTCACCCTTAACCTGTCCCAGGTTGACGAAGAATGCGCCCCGGATATTCGGCTCCGGCGCCACGTCCACCACGCGGTATCCTTCAGCCGCACCCGCCGCGTACTCCGCCGGCGTCATGCTGACGATGCTTCCGTCGATCTTATTCATCAACACGTAGACCGCCTGCACGAACGGATGGATGGCCGTGGAGAAGGGCGGCGCATAGGCAAAGTCCGCGTTCTCGAAATCATCCAGCTTCGCGTCCATGTTGATGCCCATCACGGCAATATCCACCATCTTGTCCACTTCGCCTGGTCCGAACACCTGCACGCCGAGCAGTTTTCGCGTGGTTTTATCCGCGATCAGCTTCGTGATAAAGAAAGATGCATCCGGATAATAATGCGCCTTGTCATCCGTAGGCACGAGGGCGGTGATCACATCATATCCGGCCTCTTTCGCCTGCGCTTCCGTAAGTCCGGTGCGCCCGATGTTCAGTCCCGGGAGCTTCACCACGCCGGTCCCGAGCACGCCCGGATAGCTCTTCTGCGCGCCGGCCAGCACCTGGGCCAGCGTGCGTCCCGCCAGGTTTGCCGTGGAGCCCATGGGCGACCACTGGCGCTTCCCGGTAATGCGGTTCGTCACCATCGCGCAGTCGCCTGCCGCGTAAATGTCATCCAGACTGGTCTTCATCTGCGCGTCCACCAGGATCGTGCCCTTGAACATCTCAATCCCCGTATCATTCAGAAAGCCGGTGTTCGGGCGGATGCCCGCCGCCATGATCAGCATCTCGCAGGGCAGCGTTCCCGCAGAAGTCTTCACACCGGTCACTTCATCCGTGCCGAGCACTTCTTCCGCGCTCGTCCCGGTGATCACACGGATCCCCTGGCTGAGCAGATGCTTCTTCGCGTAGGCCGCCATCTCCGGATCCAGGATATTGGGCAGGATCTGGGATGCGAAATCGATCACCGTCACGCGGATCCCTCTGGCATGCAGGTTTTCCGCCGCCTCCAGGCCGATAAACCCGGCTCCGATCACGACCGCTTTCTTCACGCCGTTCTCCTCCGCGTATGCGCGGATACTCTCCGCATCGTCCGGCGTCCTCATCTTAAATACACCGGCCAGCTCTTTCCCCGGGACCGGGAGCTCCGCTGCTGAAGCGCCCACGGCGAGCACCAGCTTATCATAGGAACAGACCTCTGTATTCCCGGTCTGCACATCCTTAACCGTCACTTCTTTCTTCGCCGCGTCCAGGGCGACCGCCTCTTTGCCGGTGCACACCTCCACACCGGTCAGCCCGGAATACTTCTGCGGCGTATTCACGATCAGTTCGTCCCTGCTCTCGATAAATCCGCCCACATAATACGGAAGCCCGCATCCCGCATAGGAAATGTCCTGATCCTTCGTGATCACAGTCACTTCAATGCTCCGGTCTTCCCGTTTTAATTTCGCCGCAGTTTTGGTCCCGGCTGCGACACCGCCGATAATGAGTACTTTCATGTCCTACCTCTGCCTTTCTGAATCTTCTCATTGTTGCTTTCTGTCTGTTGCTCTCTGTCTGCTTCTTTCCTGCTCCCGGCCGGTTTACTCCCGCCAGCCCCGGGATCGATCTTTGTTTCTGTGGCAGCAATGTTCCTCGCCGGCACATTCCGGCCGGGGCGCCGGGCATACATAGACGTCGCCCCCTACGATGTGCAGGTTTCTTCCGCCCACCAGCATGTCCGCCATCTTCCGGCGCGCCTCGTCATAGATCCGCGTCACAGTCGGGCGGGAGATCCCCATCCGCTGCGCACACTGCTCCTGCGTCATCTGCATATGATCCAGCAGGCGGATCACTTCGTATTCATCGTATGTAAGCTCCACGGTCCCATCCGCCGCACATCCCTGCGGAGTGAAGCCCGTGACCTGCGGAAGCGAGCAGATGCAGCGCTGCTTCGGCGGTCTTGCCATGGTCATCTCCTCCTTTCCAGATCAGATATGACTCTGTTTCTTAGTATATATGATTATGAACATATGTCAATAAATTGCAGGAGATTTTCTGTGAAACTTATTACATAATAATAAAATCCCCACAAAAAAAGCCCTTAAACACTGATTCCTCAGCATTTAAAGGCTTTTTGATTAATCCTGAACGTACGGCATCAGAGCGATATGTCTTGCTCTCTTGATCGCTACAGTAAGCGCTCTCTGATGTTTTGCACAGTTTCCTGTAATTCTTCTCGGAAGGATCTTGCCTCTCTCAGAGATGTATTTTCTGAGCTTTGCTACGTCCTTGTAATCGATCTCGTTATTTTCTTTACCGCAGAACACGCAGACTTTTTTTCTTCTGCGAGCCGGTCCTCTTCTCTTGAAACCGCCTTCCGGTCTGCTTCCCTTTTCGTAAGCCATGATGGATCTCCTTTCTAACTAAACGGTAACTCCTCATCAATGCCATCCGGGATATTCATGAATCCGTCGCCTGCCGGTGCGCTCGGTGCCGGCGCCGGTGCAGCCTGCTGGTAGGAGGATCTGTTTGCCTCGCTCTCAGCTCTGCTCTCTGCGAATTCCTGGTCTTCCACGATCACTTCCGTTGTGTATACTTTCACACCGTCCTTGTTCGTGTAGCTTCCGGTCTGAATGCGACCGGAGATGGAAACGCGCATGCCCTGACGGAAATATTTCTCTGCGAATTCAGCGGAACGGCCGAACACCACGCACGGAATAAAGTCCGCGGTTGGCTCCCCGTCTCTCTTGAATCTGCGGTCTACAGCGACCGTATATCTTGCAACCGCCGTCGCATTGTCACCCTGTGAATATCTGACTTCCGGATCTCTTGTTAACCGTCCTACTAATACTACTTTATTCATATATACCTCTTTCCGCTTATGCTTCCTGTTTTACGCATAAATATCTGAGCACGTTGTCCATAATGCGGATACGCTGTTCCACTTCGCCCGGAACAGTTGTCTCAGCCTCGAAGTGTACGAAGTAGTAATATCCTTCTGTCATCTTCTGGATCTCGTAAGCGAATCTTCTCTTGCCCCACTCGTCAACGTCTGTTACGTTGCCGCCGAAACGTGTGATAAGAGCTTTTACTTTCTCGATCACGTCAGCTCTTGCTTCGTCTTCGAGTTTTGCGCTCACAACAACAGCTAATTCATACTTATTCATGGTCCTGCACCTCCTTATGGTCTCTGGCCCCCGTCCTCACGCGGGAGCAAGGAATTATGAAACTTGCCGGATATTAACCGACAGTATGTCACGGTTAAACATGATACCACAAGTATCCGGATGTTTCAAGTCCTTTTTTACAATCTGACCACTCTTGTGCATACTTTTTCCAGAAGCGCCCCGCTGTGGCTTACGACCAGCATGCCCATCCCTCTTTTCCCGCTCTCTCTTATGAGGAATTCCCAGATCTGCGCCTGGCTCACCAGGTCCAGCATGGCCGTGATCTCATCACACAGGAGAAATGCGGTCTCCGCTCGGAGCGCCCTTGCCAGGCAGAACCGCTGCAGTTCCCCGCCGGAGAGTTCCGACGGGAAGCGTTCCATCCATTCCGGCCGGATCCGCAGTTCCTCCAGGATCCGTTTATCCGGCTCTCCTGCTTCCTTCAGTGTATCGCCAAGGCGCAGAAGGGGATCCACCGCCGCCTCCGGATGCTGCCAGATCATCTGTACCGGACAGACGCCTTTATATCCGCTGACCGCCTTTCCGTCCAGCAGCACGCTGCCGCTTTTTGGTTTCTCATAGCCTGCCAGCAGGCGGCAGAGGGTGGTCTTCCCCCGGCCGCTCGGTCCGGTCAGGCCGACCCGCTCGCCGGGCGCGACAGTTAGATCAAAATGATCGATCACCGGCGCGTGTTTCCGGTTCCGGTAATAAAAAGTAAGATCTTTTGCCTCAAGCATCATACGTCCGTCCCGCTTTCATTTTTATTATCACACTGCACCTACGTCCCATCTTCCGGATCCGGCATCACACGGAACCCGTGCTCCGGCATGGCGTGCCACAGCGCCCGGGTGTAGGGATGCCGCAGATTCTCCACCTTTTCAAAGTCCGAAGCCTTCGCCTGCTCGATCGTCTCCCCTTCATAAAAAACAGTCACATCATCGGCTACAGTAAGCGCCAGTTCCAGGTCATGGGTGATGAAGAGGATGCCCGCCCCCTCGTCCGCCAGCTCCCGGAAATGCCCCAGGATCCGCTTCGCCGACCGCGCATCCAGGCCCGGCGTCGGTTCATCTGCGATGATCAGCCGGGGCTTCTCCGTCATGGCGGAGGCGATCAGCACCCGGCGGGCCATCCCGCCCGACAGTTCAAAGGGATACAGTTCTTCCGTCTCCGGGCCAAGCCCGTAACGCAGAAGCGCCGCCCGGCACCGTTCCTTTGTCCCGGCGTCTTTTCTGCCCTTCCGAAGCTGCGGGCCCACTTTCATGAGCGGATCCAGATACGTAACGCCCTGGGGGATCAGAAAGATCTCTCGACCTCTCAGCGCCTTCGCCCGCTCCTGCGTCAGCGGCTCCCCGTCATAGAGAATGGTCCCCTCCGCCCGGCTGTTGTAGGGCAAGATTCCCAGAATGCTGTGGGCCAGCAGACTTTTCCCGGAGCCGCTGGCCCCGACGACCGCCGCAATCTGCCCGGGCATAACCGCAAGGGACAGATCTTTCACCACATGGAGCTGCCGTCTGCGGGCGCCCCGGTCATATTGTGTAAATGAGACCGACAGATGCTCGATCTTCAGGATTGGTTCCATAGTACCTCCTATTCATGGAAGCTGGCGGGATCCGTCAGCTTCCTCACCCGCTCGCCCGCCATGGCGAACAGCACCACCACAAGGACAAGGGATAATCCCGGAAAGAGCGCCAGCCACCATTTCCCCGTGGTCAGGTACTGCATGCTTTCCGACAGGATCACCCCGATGGCCGGCTGTTCCGGCGCCAGCCCGAATCCCAGAAATGTCACCCCGGATTCATGCAGGATCGCATGGGGGAACAACAGGATCAGGCCGGTCAGAAACTGGGGGAAAACATGGGGGAACATGTGCCGCGCGGCGATCCGCATCCGGGACACGCCCAGCTTCTGCGCCGTCAGGATGTAGGGTGCCTGGCGAAGCTGCAGGATCTCGCCCCGGATCACCCGGGCCAGGGACGCCCAGTGGCTTAACGCCACTCCTGCCGTCACCCCGGCCACGCCTTTCCCGAAGGTCAGCGAGATCAGCATAACGAGCAGGATATGGGGGATCCCCATCACCAGGTCGATGCACCAGGAGATCACGGCGTCCGCCTTCCGTCCGCCCACAGCCGAAACCGTGCCCAGCACCAGCGCGACCGCCGCGCTGACCGCCGCAGTCAGGATGCCGATGCGGATGCTCAGAGACAGGCCGGCCAGTGTACGTGCCAGCATGTCGCGTCCCATCCAGTCCGTCCCGAAGAGGTGCCCGGTGACCGGCGCCAGATTTTTCCGGGAGAAATCCGTCTCCGCCGCGGCTCCGTCCAGCAGGATCCCGGACACCATCACCGCCAGCAGGACCAGGCCGGCGCACACGAGGAAGATTCCCATGCGCCACCGCCGGTTTCCCGGCTCCGCCTCCCGCGTTCCGATATTCCATTCTTCATTCATCGCCGCGCCGCCCCCTTCCGGATCCGCGGGTCCGCCGCTCCGTAGAGCAGGTCCGCGATCAGATTGCCGATAAAGACGATCACCGCCGTCACCACCGTGATGCCGAGCAGCAGCGGCAGGTCACTTCCAAGCCCCGCCGTCACCGCCGCCTGTCCAAGTCCCGGGTAGGAGAACACCTGCTCCACCAGCACAGACCCGCCGATGATCTCGCTGACCGAGGCAAACTGCAGGGTGATGGCCGGGAGCAGCACATTCCGGAGGCCGTGCCGGAGGACGATGGACCGCTCAGACTCCCCCCGCGCCCGCGCGAAGAGGACATAATCCGAACTCATCACCCCGATCATCTTCTCCCGTGTATGGAGGGCGATATTCGCCACGCCGGTAATGCTCAACGTCAGCGCCGGCAGTACGGCATGCCACAGCCGGTCCGTGAACGTAACTGCCGCCGCTTCCATCCCGGCCGGCACCGACAGGCCCACCGGAAGCCACCCGAGCCACACGGAGAAAATCAGCAGGAGCAGGATTGCCAGCCAGAACGCCGGCGTGCCGGAGATCAGCAGGCAGTAGCCCCGGATCACCCGGTCCGGCCAGCGTCCCCGGAAGGCGCCTGCAAGGATCCCGAGCGTCAGCCCCAGCACCCCGGAGATCACCCAGGCAGCCAGAAGGACCAGGACCGATCCTGCCAGCCGTTCCCCGATCACGGTGAGCACCGGCTGCCGGTAGAGCAGCGAAACGCCCAGATCCCCCCGGAGCGCGTCCAGAAGCCACCCAATATACCGGGAAAGGGGCGGCGTGTCCACGCCCCAGTAGGCCTCCAGCTTCGCGATCTGCTCCGGGCTCATGGACCCCAGCGCCGCCTGCCCCACATTGGTCTGCAGCGGGTCCAGGGGCGACGCGCTCATCAGCAGGAAGGTCACAATGCTCACCCCCAGGAGGAGCAGTGCCATGCGTATTAATTTTTTACCGGTAAACCATAGCCGGTGCTTCAAGTCCCATCATCCTTTCCAGGTCCATTGATCTACATTGTTGACCACCGACCACCCGTGCCCGTGGGGATGGATCTTCTGCTCCGCCACCTGAAGCCCGTCCCTCACCCAGTAGAGATGGTCGATATTCACAAGCCACACCCAGGGGATGTCGCCCTCCCAGGTCACGCCTTCCGTCCCGTCCCACTGGGCCTGCCGCCACAGCTGATAAGACGTTTCCAGATCATTCTGCGCCAGCGCCTGATCCATATAGCGGTCCACGGCGTCGCTGGCATAGGGCGAATACAGCGCCCAATCCGATCCGGCGGCCGTATGGTAAATGTTGTAAAGCTCCATCGGCGTATGGGCGCCCCAGCCCCAGATCAGCGGATCCGAGAGCGCCCGGTCGTAAGCCGTATCCCAGCCCATGCCTTCCAGCGTGCAAGAGATGCCCAGATCCCCGAGCTGGTCCGCAAAATCCGCGGCCAGCGCCTGGCGGACGGAGTCTCCGGCCGAATAGAGCAGGTTCAGTTCCGCCTTCACGCCGTCCTTTTCCCGGACGCCGTCGTCCCCGGTCTTCCAGCCCGCCTCATCAAGAAGCGCCGCCGCGCCCTCCGGGTCATGTTCCACCTCGGACGCTTCGCTGTACCATGGCATCTGGTCGCACACGCTGTATGCCGGACTCCCGTATCCGTTCAGCACATGGTCGATCATTTCCTGCCGGTCAATGCCCATATTGATCGCCCGGCGCACCCGCACGTCCGCCGTGAGGTCATTTCCCACAGTCCGCCCCTGTGCGTCGGTCTGCTCCGGCACAGCCGGGAGATTGAATCCCCGGTTGTCCACCGTGGCATAGGACGCCAGCGAATATCCTTCAATCTGCTGGTCCGAGTAAGTGGCGGACGTATAGGCCAGATCCACCTGGCCAGCCTGCGCCGCAAGAAACGCCGCATCTTCCTCCATAAAGAGGATCGTCACTTTCTTCATCAGCGGCTCCCCGCCGTAGTAATCCGGATTCGCCTCCAGGATCACCTGCTGCCCCCGGTCCCACTGCTTCAGGATATATCTGCCCGAACCAATGGGCGATGCGCCGTATGTCGCGCTGTCATAAGCATGCTCCGGCACGATCCCGGTCACGGCCATGGTATAGGGCCAGATGGAGAACGGCCGGTTCATATGGAACACAACCGTCCTGTCGTCCGCCGCTTCCGCATAGTCCAACATGGTAAAATCACTGACCGAACTGGACGCTTTCACTGTATTATATGTAAAGGCCACATCCTCCGCGGTAAGCGGTTCACCATCCGTAAAGGATACGTCATCCCGGATCGTAACCGTCCAGGTCAGGCCGTCTTCACTGACTGAATAATCCGTCGCCAGATCATACCCGATGGTAAGATCCGGGTTCGTCACCGTCAGGGTGCTCTGGATCAGCGGCTCATGGACATGTTCGCCTGCGCCCCAGCCGTACGCCGGATCGAAACCGGCCGCCGGTTCGGAATTCGGATCCATGGCCACCACCACTTCCCCCGACCGGGCCCTCTGCTCCGCCGCCTGCGCGGATGTCCGGGCAGCCGCACCTGTTCCTTCAGAGCCGCGCCCGCAGCCGGATGCCGCAAATGCCGCGGATAACGCCAGTGCCGCTGACAGGAGCACCGCGGTATATTTCCTACTCATTATCCGCCTGCCCCTTTCTCTTTCCGGCATGGTACGCCCGCATCGTTTCTTCGCAGACTTCCCGGTATGGAACGCCCGCCTTCTCCGCCGCCGCAGCCGCGTCTTCATATTCCGGCTTCACGTGTATGATGCCGGACCTTTCAGCCGTCTTTACCCGGACCGCGCCGTACAGGGTCTCCACTGTTTCACTGCCGGGTCTCAGGAAATATTTCCGGCAGAGGCGGACCCGCACGCCGTTGGTGGTCGTCTCCCGCAGGATGTCTTCCGCGGTCCGATCGATCCGGTCTGCATGGCAGAGTACGGTGAGTTCCCAGCCCGGCCTTCCTTTCTTCATGGTCCCGGCCTTGGTATACGCATCCAGCGCCCCCAGATCAATGAGCCTTTTCTGCGCGTACGCGAGCGCTTCCGGCGTCATGTCGTCGATATTGCACACTAACTCCGCAATGCTGCCATCGGCGCCTTCTTCTGTCTCTCCCAGAAAGACGCGGACGCAGTTTGCCCGGTCAAATTCTTTCGTTCCGACCCCGATGCCGACGGATGTTCCCCGCATCACCGGCATATCCCCGAAATGCTGCGCAAAACGTACGAGCAGAGCCGCCCCGGTGGGCGTACACAGTTCTCCCCTGACCTGTCCGCCGTACATGGGGACATCCGCCAGGAGATTCGCCGTGGCCGGCGCAGGGACCGGCATCACGCCATGGGCGCAGTGGACCGTGCCGCTCCCCACATGGACCGGCGACGCCAGGATCCGGTCCGGACGGAGCATCTCCAGGGCATAACAGACTCCGGCCACATCCGCCACCGCATCCAGGGCGCCCACTTCGTGGAAATGCACGTCGCCCGCCGGACACCCGTGGGCCTTCGCCTCCGCTTCCGCGATCAGGTCATAGACCCGGCGCGCATGTTCCCGCACGCGCTCCGGCAGCGGGAGCCCGTCGATCAACGCCGCGATACGCCCGGGGGAAGCATGATGATGCCCGTGCTCATGTTCATGTCCATGCTGATGTCCGCATTCATGGTCATGCAGGAAGTCCTGCGGATGCCCGTGCGCTGCGTCCGGCTCCCGCTCTTCCTCTCCGTGCACGGTCACTTCCATATGTGTGCCCGCGATCCCGCAGGTCGTCTTCCGGCAGGGCGTCACTTTTACCCCCGGAAGACCCAGACCGTTCATCTTTTCCACAAACTGCCGTTTCTGTTCATTGCTCAGCAGTTCGTACAGCGCCGCCATCAGCATGTCGCCGGCCGCGCCCATATTACATTCAATATATAAGATCTTCATTCTGTCAGTTCTCCTTTATTCCTTCCATCTGATTGATCATTCCCGCCAGATAGCCGGCGCCAAATCCGTTGTCAATATTCACCACGCTGCACCCGGACGCGCAGGAGTTGAGCATGGACAAAAGCGCCGACAGCCCGCCGAAGTTCGCTCCGTACCCCACACTGGTGGGCACCGCGATCACCGGGCAGTCCACCAGGCCGCCGATCACCGAGGCCAGGGCCCCTTCCATCCCCGCCACGGCCACGACGCAGCGTGCGCTCATGAGCGGATCCAGGTTGGACAGCAGGCGGTGAAGTCCCGCCACTCCCACATCATAGAGCCGGGTGACCCGGTTTCCCATGGCTTCCGCCGTCAGCACCGCCTCCTCCGCCACCGGGATGTCGCTGGTCCCGCCGGTGGCCACCACGATGCTTCCCCGGCCCTCCTGCGGTTCCGGAAATGCGACGGCCAGCCGGGGCAGCGGATGATACTCGGCCGGGACAGCGGCACACAGGATATCCGCCGTATCCTGGTCAATGCGGGTCACTAGGATGTTCCTGCATCCTTTCGCCCCCATCGCTTCCACGATCCCCCGGATCTGCTCCGGCGTCTTGCCGGCGCCGTAGACCACCTCGGAAGCGCCCTGCCGGATGCCCCGGTGATGGTCGATCTTGGCATACTCCAAATCCTCAAAAGGTTCTTCCTTCAGATACAGAAGAGCCTGCTCCGGGGAAGTCAACCCGTCCGCCACGCTCCGGAGAAGCTCCAGTATCTCCTGTTTATTGTTCATGATCCGTTTCCTCCTGTTCCTGATCATTCTCTGTGTGCCGTTCCATGTCCGGACTTTCGGTCCGCACATTCAGATCCAGCAATACACCGTCAAAGAGGCCGCCCAGCCGTTCTGTGATCTCTTTCCGCTTTTCAAGAGCCAGGGCAAGCTGCTCCGCCCGGACCTGGATCCGCGCCGCGTCCCTGTACATCCGGACACGGAAATCCCGGAATCCCATCTCACTCATCTGCGTTTCCGCCTGCTCCACACTCCGAAGCCGGTCCGCCCGGATCGCCGTCCCGGTCGGGATCCGGGTGGCGAGACAGGCGTACGCCGGTTTCTCCCATGTGAACAGCCCGGCCTCCCGGGAAAGCCGGCGCACTTCCGCTTTCGTGATCCCGCATTCCCGCAGCGGCGAGCGCACCCCAAGTTCCCGGAGTGCCCGCATGCCCGGCCGGTCGCCCGCATCATCGGATGCATTAGTCCCGTCCAGAAGGACCGTGTACCCGTCTTCCGCGGCCGCTTCCTGAAGCGTCGTGAAGATCGCCCGCTTGCAGTGATAGCACCGGTCCGGCCCGTTGGCCGCAGCCTCCGGCACTGCCAGGATATCCAGCTCCACCACCGTCATGGGGATATTCAGTTCTCCTGCCAGCCTGCGCGCATCTTCCAGCTCAAACTCCGGCTGGAAGACGGTCCTCACATAATAGGCGTGCACGTCACATCCGTTCTGTTTTGCAAGATATAAGAGGAGCGCCGAATCCGTCCCTCCTGAAAACGCTGCGGCCGCCCGCGGCGTCTGTCTGAAAAAATCTTTTACCATCATCCTGTATCTCCTCCGTCCGCAAAAAAAGAAAAGGCACCCGCTTCCCTCTGAAAGCCGATACCTTCCTGATATCCTTTTCCTGTATTTCGATCATGCGCTCCGGTATATCCGGGCTTCAGCCCGTCCGTCCGGCTTCATGCCGGTCCTCATCCCTCTGATGCCATGATCTCTTTCAATGCATCCACTGCGCATTCCACGCGTCTTCCCATAGACATATTTTCAATTCCAACGACAATATTATCACAAAGATTGACCGGAATCAATATCCGCTTCGCCGCGCTCTGCCCGACCGCCAGCGCCATGCGCGGCGTGATCTCCCCCAGCATGGCGTCCGCGATCACGATGCCCACCGGCCCCATGATCACATCGGCGCTCCTGCAGACTGTCACCACAGAATTCTCCCCCGTCGCCGCCTGGTCCGCGCCTGCCTTCAGCATCATATTTGTCGCCGCACTGTTAGTGCCCACAGCGATGACCTCGATCCCGCGGTCATATCCTTTCACCGCGGTCACAAGCTGTTTTCCGAGACCGCCGCCCTGGCCGTCTATCACAAGTACTCTCATTTATTCCTCTCCCTGCGCCTTCTTCACGATCTGTCTGGTATTCTTCTCAACCAGCTTTCTCGACACCATGATCTGATGCCCGCACCCGGTGCATTTCAGCCTGAAATCCGCGCCCGTGCGCAGGATCTCCCACTCATGGCTCCCGCATGGATGAGGCTTTTTCATCCGGATGATATCGCCAACGCTGAATCTGTCCGCCATCTTCTTTCCTCCTCATCAATCAATCGCAGTAAGCACCCCGCGTACTACAAAGCGGTTTGCATCTCCGTCATTCGTACATGTTGACAGCGTTATGATCTGTGACTGGGCATTCAGCTCCACATCCACCGGATACGCTGAATCGGCACTGCATTTTCCAAGAAACGCTTCATATTCCTCATCCGACGCAAAATCCACAACATAATTTTCTGAGACCGCACTGATCTCACCTGCCGCAAACACAGTGTATGTACGGATCTTCCCGTCCGGTGTATAAATATAGAAATCCGGATGCTCTTTACAGAATTCTTCATCTTCATACATATTCAGCCGGGAAAACATATCCGGGCTGACATTCAGATGATGCCCGTAAATAATCGTGTTCCTGTCAGAAAAATCACTGTTATTGCGCATATCCATAAAGATCGCGCCAAGCTTATTGTCGTTCTCGGCGAATGTCTTCGTGAGATATTCTTCATTATCCGCACTTTTCACAACCGGATAATTAATGATCGACGGCTCGTCAAACCGGATCCACGCGATCGTATCAGAATTGATCGCCAGCAGTTCATCAAAGTCCACGCTGAATCCTGTTCCGTCCGCATCCGCCTCGACCGCCAGATCCTGGATCTCATCATATTCTTTTCCACCTGTATAGTACGGGATCAGCATCATAACAAGCTGATACAGCGAAAATACAAAAACGCATACTGCAACGATAAGCACTGTCCCGCTTATAATATCAAACAAAACGCTCTTCTGTCGTTCCGGGCTTTTCCGCGGCCTCCGATGACTTCCGGTACGTCCTCTCTGCTGTTTTTTCATAAAATATACTCCTGCTCCTCTTTTATCCGGTCAGTCTCAGAATCCGAGATTTTCATCAACCAGGATGATCTTGAACCTCTTCGGTATCCTGCTGAACCTTGTGATCATAATCTGGCAGCAGATACAGTCTTCACTCTTACAGTCAAAACAACTGCCGTTTTTCACACACGGCGTATTCGAACCAAACCGCTGCGTATTGATCGGCGCCGCTTCATTCCTTGCCCTGTGCATGGCATCTTCTTCAGTCTTAACAACCTTATTCATACCAACGATCAGAAGCACATTTTTCGGACCGTACGCATAGGCAGCCACCCGGTTGGCATTTCCGTCAATATTGACAAATACACCGTCCTCACTCATGGCATTCACACTGCCAAGATACCAGTCACAGTCAAATGCCTTCCTGGCGATTGCTTCTTTTTCTTCCGGAGATGACGCCAGATCCCGGTCATAAAACGTATAATTCCCTTCTTTCAGCGCCTCAACAAGTCCGGATTCACGGACAGACGCGGATCCGCCCATGTTGATCGTACTGCCCTCAGCGATCAGCCCGAGCGCTGTTTTCACGGCTTCTTCCCTGGATACCGCATAGTAGGCTTCCATATTTCTCGATTCAAGCGCCTTTACCACTCTTTTTCCAAGCGCTTCATTTCTTTTTTCTCTTGGTCCCATTGTTCTGATCTCCTTTCACTTCAAAACGCAACCGTTTTTTAATTGTATCATATCCACCGGCAAATGGACAGTATTTTAAGGCGATCCACACACCCTCGCTGACACATAATACTCCTGCCGTGTTTCCATGCACAGACACCCAAGTCTGCCGCCTGCGGACGGAAAAACCGCCCCGCAGTCCACATCGATCAGGCAACCATCCGGGCTTTTCCAGATTTCAGCCGGCCTGCCTGCCACTCCTCTGACAAGGATCGTCGGAACATGCCCCACAACCGAAACATAACCGGGGATCCCCCTCTGCCGGTCGATCATTGACGTATCCCAGATCAGCCGTTCTTTCCTTTTCCATATATGCAGGATATCCTCCGTTGATGCATGCGCGAGGAGCCAGCATTCCCCGTCCGTCTTTACTTTTGCATAGAGCGGCAGTGTTTTCATAAAATCCACGTATTCCGGGATCTTCTTTCGCAGCCTTTCGTCCGCGCAGAGGACATTGTATGTATTATAGTAATACGGATACCGGTCGATCATATCGCCCAGAATATAAACCCTGTCATCGGCCCCCGGCTGTATAATGTCCAGCATCTTTTTAAGGAGACCGGACATTCCGTGAATATCCGACATCACATAATTCCTGCCCATTCACAATCCCTCAGATCATATTCCATATTGAGACAGCAACTTCTGTGTCAGTTCCGGATCATTCTGGATCTGCTCAAGCAAAGCATACTCCTTTTCTGAAACTAATTTCCTGTTTAATTCCAGAAGCCTCTCCTGCTCCCTGATATGCTGTTCCTGCTCTTCCATTTTTTTCTCCTGCTCTTCCATTTTTTTCTCCTGCTCTTCCATCTTCTTCTCTTGCTCTTCCATTTTCTTCTTACCTTCGCGCAGCTGCTTCTCCTGCTGTTCTAACTCCTTTTCGACGAGTCTCTCATATTGTTTTTTCGTACATGATAATACCATATTCACGATCGCCGTCCTTTCCCGGATCAGTATGTCTCTTAATATTCCCTGTTCAATACAGACATCAACCGCGTCGTCTACAGCCTGTTTCCGGTCTCCTCCGGCTTCGATCCACTTCCGTACTTCTGCCACAAAAAGGGAATATTCTTCGAGCCGTCTGCACTTCTGCATCAGTTCAAAATTATGGCCATAATTAATATTCAGCATTGTAGCCGCACATTCAAGACACGCATTTTCCGCTGTCTTTCCATTTTCTGAAACAAATGCATCTGTAAGCCGCAATATCGTCCTGTCAGGCTCTTCCCTCGTTCCATTATAAAATACGATAAAAGCCGGGACCGGCAGATGTTTCAGGACTGTGCTGAACACATTGATCTCGCTGCTGTCGATATACTCCTGATATAGTCTTGCAAAATACATCAGTCCTCTGACCGGCATATTCGGATTATACGAACTCTGATGCTCATATAAGTTTATCGTCCCTCCGACCAGAAATGAAAGATCGTTCTTAACAGAAATGTAAACAACGTCCTCCAGCGTAGTCACCATAAGTTCTTCCTCGTTCGAATAATCGGTTCCATTCAGTGCATTATAAAGATCCAGCAGATCCTTCTTGTCAGAAAAAACCTTCCGGAAAAGGGAATCTTTATATCTGCGGTTGATCCTGTTCTCATACTGAGTCCTTTGTTTCTTTTCTTTACGATGTCTGTTATTCATTTTTCCTCCTTCATTATATTGTTTTTCCTGCATTCCTGCAACTGCTGCCTGCCCTTTCCTTTATGACTGCAGATGAATAACAGCATTTTTCAAACACATTCCTCTGAAAAAAGGTGAACAAAACCCATTTGATAAATAGAAAGGGATCCCTCAATCCCTCACTGCCTGCAGATGAAATTCCGGAAATGGAATCCGCAGGTAAGTAGCTACATTATACAAAAAACTGTCTGATCTGGCAAGCGGATAAAATTATCCCCGGGCCGCCTGCCGACCCGGGAATGTACTCACAGTCTGATCTCTCCAAGGCGCCCTTCGCCCCGCAGATATTTCCGGTAGATAAAGAAGAAGATCGCGCACGAGATGCATGCCGACACGCCGTCCGCAAAGGGCTCCGCATAAAAGGCATCCCGGGCCGCCCATATAAACGGGATCAGGCAGGTCGCGGCAAAATACAGGCTTTTCCTCGTCAGGGAAAGGCTTAACGAAATCTTTGTCATGCCCAGTGCCGTCAGGCCGTCCACGATCACATACTGAAAACTCAGCGGCACGATCATCAGCGTAAAGACCCGGATCCCCCATACCGCCAGTTCCGCATACGCCGGCTCATCCGTAAAGATCCGGACAAAATACCATGGCATGATCCGTGAGATCAGGAACATAATTGCAGTAAAGCACACGCAGAGCATGAGCACCCAGAAAAATGTCTTCCGGATCCGGTCCGGCCGGTTCGCCCCGTAGTTAAAACTGATCAGCGGCTGGGATCCGCCCGTGATGCCCAGCATGGGCGATGTGATCAGCAGCATATAACTCTGCACGATGGTCGCCGCCGTGATCAGCGTATCGCCGTACTCCGGCCCGCCGTAATACTGAAGCACCGCGTTGAGCGCAATGATAATGATACTGTCCGATGCCAGGATGAGGAACGGTGAAAATCCGATCTTCACGATCCGTTTCCCCGTATCCCGGTCCGGTCTGACGATGCTGAGCGGAACCGGCATCTTCTTCCGCCGCAGGGTGCAGAGCACGAATGCACAGGAACACATCTGCGCCAGCACCGTGGCCACGGCAGCGCCCGCCACGCCCATATCAAAAAGGAATATAAATACTGGGTCCAGTACGATATTGATGACCGCCCCGATCAGGGTCGTTGTCATCCCGAGAAGCGGGAAACCCTGGGCTGTGATGAAATAATTCATCCCCGTTCCAAGCAGCGCAAAAAAGGTGCCTGCCGTATAGATCGTCATATAAGCATCCGCATAGGGAAAGGTCACGTCACTGGCGCCAAACCAGTTCAACAGCTGATCTTTCGTCACAAGGAAGATCAACGTAAGCGCCAGGGATACAATGATAAGATACGAAAAACTGTTGGCCAGGATCTTCCGGGCATTCTTCTTATCCTCCGCGCCGAGCCGCACAGAAAAAAGAACGGAACCGCCGATCCCGAACAATGTGCCAAAGGATGATAATAATGTCACAACCGGCGCGCAGACGCCGACACCCGCAAGGGCATCCGCCCCCGTCACCGGGATATTTCCTACATAGATCCGGTCCACGATACTGTAGAGCACATTCACGAACTGGGCAAACATAAACGGGACCGATATTTTCAATACAAGCAGCGGGATCGAATCCCGGCCGAAATCATTCGTTTTCCTCATCTCAAACTCTCCTGCAACATTCCCACAACGCAATCATTATACCACGCGCGCTGAGAAGGAAGCGATACCACGATATCTAAAAAATTTTTAGGTGTCATAATTTTTTTGTGTTTTTATATTGATTTTGTCAGTTTTTGGTGCTATCCTTTAATCATAAACAAAATATTTGTATATTTTGTATGTTCAGATCGTCTTTCTTCTCGCTTTGTCTGTACAAATATACAAAACATTTTAATCCCCGGGCGGAAACAGGGGATAAATTATTTCAATTCTAAAGGAGGTCAACTATGGCAGAATTGCAAAGACAGAACTCATTTGTAGTCGAGCTGACAGATGAGGGCGTCAGAGAAATCCAGAAACACAAAAACATTTACACGGACGACACCAGACCGCTCGCCCTCAAAGACAGGGAATGGAGTGTAAAGAATTATGTCACACTGTGGACCGGCATCCTTGTATCAGTTGCTGTATACACCATGGCAAGCGCACTTCTGGCGGCAGGGCTCACCTGGTATCAGGCTCTTTTCATCTGCGTACTGGGTCATTCACTCGTCCTGATCCCATCAATCCTGCTGGGCAAGTTCGGCTCCCGCTACGGGACAAGCTTCCCGATCCTTTCCAAAATGGTATTCGGCCCGAAAGGGACGGCGATCCCGACGCTGATCAGAGCGTTCATGGGCTGCCTGTGGTTCGGCATCCAGAACTGGATCGGAAGCGTGGCTTTCCATGCGATCATTGTCACGATCCTTCCGTTTTACGCCAATATTCCGGGATGTGAATTCATCAGCTTTGCGATCTTTGTGCTGATCAACTTCTACATCGGCTATCACGGAAGCAAAGCGATCCGATTCCTGGAAGACTATTCCGCTCCTGTACTCATCTTCCTGAGTGCGGTAGTTATCGTGTGGGCTGTTTTCGTCGCGATCCAGTCCGGCGGGATCTCCAGACTCTTCACAACGGCTGTGGCAGGCGGAGACGGCGAAAGCTTCTGGGCTCAGTTCTTCCCGTCACTTACTTCCATGATCGCCTTTGATGCGACGATCGCCCTGAACTTCTCTGACTTTACACGGCATGAGAAAACCGACGGCGCACAGGTCAAAGGACAGCTGATCGGCGCACCGATCATGACCGCATTCATCGTACTGGTCGGCATCTGCGGCACGTCCGGTTCAGAGCTGGCATTCGGCGAAGCATTCTGGAATCCCAGCGAGCTGGTCGCACAGTTTGACAATCCGTTTATCGTGATCATTTTCTCACTGTTCATCATCCTGGCAACACTGACGACAAATGTTCCGTGCAACCTGACTTCCGCTTCTGTCGTGTTCTCTTCCCTGTTCAGCAGGCACCTGACTTATAAGAAGGCGGTTATCGTTGCCACGGTCATCTCAATCTGTTTCCTGCCGTGGCGGCTGGTGGCAAATCCGGAGAGTTATGTCTACACTCTGAACGGAACACTTGCCGTATTCCTCGGGCCGATCACAGGCGTATGCCTTGCCGCTCTGTGGATGCAGTACAAAAACAAATTCAACGTTCCGGATCTGTACCGTCAGGACGGCGGCTCATACTACTATACAAAAGGCTGGAACGTCCAGGCCCTTGCTGTTATGATCGCATTATTTGTCATCATCTTTGTATGTAAATTCGTCCCGGCGCTGTCCTGGATCTATGACAGCTCTTACCTGCTGGGATGCGTTGCCGCATTTGTAATCTATAGTCTGATCTGCAAAAAGCAATAGGAGGTGTCTTTATGAAAAAGCTCATAAAGAACGGAACAATTGTCACAGATTCACAGGTATTCCGGGCCGATCTCCTGATCGAAGACGGGAAGATCCGCCTGATCGGCGAAAACCTGGATACGAATGACGCAGAAGTGATCGACGCTGCCGGGAAATATGTATTCCCGGGCGGCGTTGACGTACATACCCACATGGACCTTCAGGCCGGGAAATACCGCGCGGTAGATGATTTCTATGACGGTACGGTTGCGGCGGCATGCGGCGGAACTACGACCATCGTAGACCATATGGCTTTCGGTCCGAAGGGATGCAGTCTCTGGCATCAAGTGGAAGAATATCACCGGATCGCCGATGGCAAAGCCGTGATCGATTACGGCTTTCACGGCGTGATCCAGCATGTCAATGACACCGTCCTGAAAGAAATGGGCGAGATTGCCGCACAAGAAGGCATCACCAGTTTCAAAGTTTATACGACCTATGATTTCATGATCAAAGACGACGGTCTCTATCAGGTCCTGAAACAGGCTAAAGAAGACGGGATCGTGATCGCGGTTCACTGTGAAAACGACGGCGTGATCAATCACCTGCGCCATGAATACATCGAAAACGGCTGTACAGAACCGAAATATCATCCGCTGAGCCGGCCTGCAGGATGCGAAGCCGAAGCCATCGACCGGATGATCCATCTCGCCGCCATGGCCGGCGACGCGCCTTTGTACATTGTCCATCTCTCCAGTAAAGAGGGACTTCTCGAAGTCATGAAGGCAAGAAAGGCGCATCAGGCAAATCTTGCCGTGGAAACCTGTACGCAGTACCTGACCCTGACTGACGATATGTATCAGGATCCCCGGGAGGGACTGAAAGCGATCATGTCCCCGCCACTCCGCAGGAAAGAAGACAATGAAGCCCTGTGGGCGGCGCTGCGAGACGATCTGCTTGATACGGTGGCCACCGACCACTGCCCCTTCAACTACCAGGTTGAAAAACAGGCAGGAGCGAACGACTTTACCGCATGCCCGAACGGCGCTCCCGGCGTGGAAGAACGTTTCCGCGTCATGTATTCCGAAGGCGTTGCAAAAGGACGGATCTCGCTGACGCAGTTTGTAAAATATCTCTGCACGAATCCGGCCCGCATGTACGGTCTGTACCCGCAGAAAGGCACGCTGCTTCCGGGATCTGATGCCGACATCGTGATCTTTGACCCGCAGAAATCAAGGATCCTGACTCACGACGATATGCACAGCGCAGTCGACTACACCTGCTACGAAGGCATGAAAGTACAGGGGGATATCGATCTGGTCATGCAGCGCGGAAATGTGATCGTCAAAGACAATCAGTTCCTCGGGAAACGGGGCGACGGCAGATATCTGAAACGCGGCAAAGGCATTATCGCTGAATAGAAGTCGCGCTCATCTTCTTCCAGCGCATCACCATCATCGGCAGTTCAAACGCAAACATGGCGATCCAGCCGAAGAAGTTCGCCCATGCAAGGCAGGAAAACGCCCCGCCCATCACATGGATCATAAGCCATGCGGACAGGAAACGGGCGGTAAAATTCAATATCGTGCTGATCAGCGTCACCTTCAGGTCGCCCATCCCCCGGAAGAATCCCTGGATCACATTGGTGGCCGCAGGCATCAGATACATGAGCGCGATCAGCTTCAGATACGAGATGCCAAGAGTGATCACTTCTTCCGATCCGTCGCTTACAAAGAGCTGCATGATCGGGCGGGCCAGCACAAATACAGCCACTGAGACCGCCGCTGAATAAATGATCTGCAGCAGGATCGAATCCAGGAAGCCTCTCTTCATCCGGCTGATCTTCCCCGCGCCCCGGTTCTGCGCCATAAACGTCGTCGCCGCATGGGAAATATTTCCCTGCGGCGTCAGGGCGAAATCATCTACCCGGTTTATCGCCGTATATGCGGCGATAAACGCCACGCCCTGCACATTTACGATGGTCTGCACACAGATCTTGCCCAGCTGGATGCACATCTGCTGGAGCGCGCTGGTGATCCCGTATGTGAATGTCCGCCAGAGGATCGACGCATCAAAGACCCGCCACTTCTTCCCGAGACACAGGAGCGGCACTTTCTTTTTAATATAGATGAGACAGAACAGACAGCATAGGGCCTCGCTCAGCATGGTCGCCACCGCGCTTCCCGCCACGCCCCACCGGATCACGACCACAAAAAGAAGATCCAGCACAATATTGAGGAACGCGCTGATGATCAGGAAATACAGCGGCACCCTGCTGTCCCCCAGGGCACGGAGCGTATTCGAGAAAAAGTTGTAAATAAACGTAAAGATCAGGCCCACGAATATGATCCGCAGATATACCGCAGCCGGATGGACGATGTCATCCGGCACCTGCAGAAGCCCGAGGAGCGGATAGGCAAGAACAATAAGGAGCAGGGCGACAACCGCGGAAAACACCAGCCCGCCCAGCATGGTCGTGCTAATCTGGCGCTCCAGCTGGTCGTATTTCTTCGCCCCGTACTGGGTGCTCATCAGAATCCCTGCGCCCATGCACATACCGCTTATAAAAAGAATGATCATATTCATGACCGGCCCCGCCGTTCCCACGGCCGCCAGCGCCTCATCCCCGACGAATTTCCCCACGATCACCGAATCCGCCGCATTGTATGTAAGCTGGAAAAGATTGCCCAGCACCAGCGGGATCGTAAATGCTGTGAGTTGGGGGATGATCTTTCCCTCTGTCATATCTGTTGTCATCGCTTATCAGTCCTCCAGTTTCCATCCTGCAAGAAATTTCCCGATCTGTTTTGCGATCAGGCCCACCAGCAGCGCTGCCGCTACGGTCCCTTCCCGGACGCCCTGCAGCCGCCCGGTAAAGACAAATGATAATATGCATGCAGTCACAACAAGGGTCACATCAAAACCGACCTTCATATACCCAAACTTAATTTTCGGCAGCACATGGCAGATTGCCAGCACGACACCCTCGCCGGCCAGCACCACTACGCCCGCTTTAACTTCCAGACTCACTCCCACAGCAACCAGCAGGATGCCGGCCAGACAGACGAGCCACTGCTGCCAATATGCATCGCAGTTTATCCCCTGTACCGCCCACACGCCAAAATCTGTAAGATAGCCGAAGAACACGGCTACCGGAAGCTGCATGAGCTGGATGGGATGATAATCTTTCCTGAGGATCAGGATCTGCAGCGCGATAAACACACAGTGCATGATGATCGTCGCCGTTCCCACTGTCAGCGGAGCAAAAAGACTGACCACATACGGCACGCTGGAAATCGGGGAAGTCCCGAGACTTGCCTTGATAGAAAACGCAACGCCAAACGCCATAATTGACAATCCGATCAGAAGCAGGAGATACCGCTTCAGGATATATACCGGTAATCTGTTCATATATCTCATCCCTTTCATTTGCAAACAGTCCTATTATAGCACTGTTGCGGCCGGATAGGGAAATTAATTTCCGCGTCCGCTTGCCGGACTTATCGCGCAAAAGAAAAGAGCCCGGTGCTTTCGCACCGGACCCTTCGTCCTTCATCCATCATCCTTCGATGGCGATGGATTTCTTCGTCTCTACAGCCTGAGCCTCTTTCTTCGGGATGCTCAGTTTCAGGATGCCGTCTTCAAATTTTGCTTTGATGTCTTCCTGCGTCACATCCTCGCCTACATAGAAGCTTCTCTGCATTGTGCCTGCATAACGCTCACGGCGGATATATTTGCCTTTCTTATCCTGCTCGTCGTTGTTTGCGCTCTTTGTAGCGGAGATGGTCAGATAGCCGTTCTCCAGTTCAGCCCTGATCTCATCTTTCTTATATCCCGGCAGGTCGATGTCCAGCTCATAGCCGGCGTCATGCTCGCGGATATCCGTTTTCATCAGGTTTTTCGTTGCCTTTGTATTTCCTCTTCCCCAGAAATCCCTGTCAAACGGGAAATCCATCCAGTTGTCATCAAATAAGTTTTCTCCAAAAATGCTAGGTACTAACATAAGTCATATCTCCTTTCAAAATCAGAACCCCGGAACTTTTTGTTCCTCTTTTCTTGTTCTAGCTGTACTATAGCACCTGTTGTTAGCACTGTCAAGCCTTGAGTGCTAATTTTTTTAAATTTTCTTTTTTCTGCCAGTTTTTTCTGACTTATTGACATCTCCCTCTTTTTATGCTAACTTTCTATATATGAATTAGCACTCTTCTTATCCGAGTGCTAATAATTTTAAACCAGCCAATTACGTTTATTATATGGAAAGGATGATGCATATGTTTATCCAGCCGATTTACAATATACTCCTTCTGCCCAATGTCACCTATTTCTTTAAGAAGGATTTCTTCGAGGACAGGGGCAGCGAACTTAAAACCGACACGGAGCTTCTGTTTGTCATGCTGAAAAACGAAACGGACAGCGACGGTTTCAAAGCCGATGACTTCTATCCCATCGGCGTTTCCGCAAGAGTTGAGAATATCAGCGACGAAGACGTGATCCAGATCCGCACCCTGGACCGGGTGGAGATCCTCGACCCGGTCATTGAGGACGGCGACGTCCGGGCGTCCTTTGTTGTGCGCCCGTGCGTGGAAGATATGCCGGAAGAAGAACAGCAGAATGTATTCGCAGCTCTGCGCGCCGACCTGCTCCGTTTCGTCCAGGGCTACCAGTGGGGCCTGTGGGCGCGGGGGTACATTCTCCAGCGGAAGAATGTCAACGACATGGCTTCATCCCTGTCTGAATATCTGAATCTGACTGTGGAGGAGAAATACCGGATCCTGGCGGCCGACTCCGTCCGGGAGCGATATGATCTGATCAGCCGGGCCATCCGGGAATTCATGGAGATCGCCAAAGTCTCCTCCGAAGCCCAGGAAGCCCAGAAGGACGACCAGGAACAGCTTTACCGGGAAGCCGCGCTGAAAAAGCAGATCAATTATCTCCAGAAAGAACTGGACGACATGCACCCGGAAAATATTTCCGATGTGCGGAAGTTCGAGAAGAAGATCGCCGAGTCCGGCATGAACAGCGAAGCCCGCAAGGAAGCGGAAAAAGTCCTGAACCGCATGCGCCAGGAGGGCAAGGAGAGCCACGAGTACGGACTGCTCTATGACTACCTTGACTTTGTCACCAGCCTTTCATGGAAGGCGCCCGCCTACACCCCCATCGATCTGAAACGGGCCCAGGAGATCCTGGACGAAGATCATTACGGGCTGAAGAAAGTAAAAGAGCGCATCATCCAGCAGCTGGCTGTCATGGCGCTGAACCGGAAGCAGTACGGTTCCATCCTGCTCTTCGTGGGCGCCCCCGGCACCGGCAAGACCAGCATCGGCCAGAGCATCGCGCGGGCGCTGGGGCGCAAATACGCCCGCATCAGCCTGGGCGGCATCCGGGACGAGGCCGAGATCCGCGGACACCGCAGGACCTACATCGGGGCCATGCCGGGACGGATCATGGAAGCCATGAAGCGGAGCGGCGCGTCCAATCCGGTCATGGTACTGGATGAAGTGGACAAACTGGCCAAAGATTACGGCGGGGATCCGGCCAGCGCCCTGCTGGAAGTACTGGACCCGGAACAGAACAGCACATTTACGGACCATTACATGAACGTGCCCTACGATCTGTCCAACGTCCTCTTCGTCTGCACGGCCAACACCACCGATACGATCCCTGAGCCGCTGCTGAACCGTATGGAAGTCATTTCATTCCCCGGCTACACGGCGGTGGAAAAATATCACATTGCAAAGAAACACCTGATCCCGAAGGCACAGGAAGCCACAGGCATCCGCAAAAACATGCTGAAGATCACCGACGGGGCGCTGCGTCAGATCATCGACGAATACACGATGGAGTCCGGCGTCCGCGACCTGAAGAAATGCATCGAGACCATCTGCCGGTCCGCGGCCGTGGAACTCGTAAAGGCGACTGAAAATCCTTCAGAAACCGAAAACGGCGCGGTGCCGGTGCGGGCGCTCTCCATAACAAGAAGCAATCTTACCGATTACCTCGGCCGCAGCCAGATCCACGCCGAACGGCGCCTCAGCCGGAAGATCCCCGGCGTCGTGACCGGGCTTGCATGGACCAGCGCAGGCGGCGCCATCCTCTTCATCGAGACAAAGCTGACCGAAGGCAAAGGCAAAGTGCAGATCACCGGACAACTGGGCGACGTCATGAAAGAATCCGTACAGATCGCACTCACCCTCGTGCGCTCCATGTACCCGAAGGAATGTAAAGTGCTGGAAGACCATGACCTGCACATCCATGTACCGGCAGGAGCCGTACCGAAAGACGGTCCCTCCGCCGGTGTCACCATCACCACGGCGCTGGCCTCCCTGGTCACCGGCCGGGCGGTGGACACAGACATCGCCATGACCGGCGAAGTCTCCCTGCGTGGCGGCGTCATGCCCATCGGCGGACTGCCGGAGAAACTGATGGCCGCACAGCGGGCCGGCATCAGACGGGTATTCATTCCGAAAGAAAACGTGGAAGACCTGGAGGATGTGGCTGATGAAGTAAAAGAAAAACTCACCATCATCCCGGTAAAAGAAGTAACAGAAATACTGAAAGAAACCCTCAAATCCTGATTTAGGGACAGGGCAAAATGCAGTTTGGGACGTAGTAAAATTGAATTTTACTACGTCCCAAACCATGTCATGCGAGGAGTTCCCTCACCATTTTTCCATTAAATACAACCGATTTCATATTTTCCACTTCGATCCGGTACAGAGCGTTCGCCGCGATGTGCTCCGCCGCCTGTTCCAGATCGCGGATCCCGCTTGTATTCCGGTGCATCTCAATCACCGCATTCAGTCCGTCCGCCGTCAGGACACATTCATCCTCTTTCATTCCGATCCGCTTCAGCACTTTCGGCAGCGCGTATCTGGAGAAGATCACTTTTTTCTCTTCTTCTGTATAATCGGGGATCTCGATCACTGCGAACCGGGACATGAGCGGCGCGCTGATCTGATCCCGGTCATTGGCCGTGGCGATCGGATATACGCCGGACGTAGGGATCATACACTCGATGTAATTATCCGTAAAGCCCAGGTTGTCCAGAAGCGTCAGGAGCACATCCGCCGGATTGCCGTTTCCTTTGCCTGCGGACGCCTTGTCCAGCTCGTTGATAATGAAGACTAGGTTGGACTCGCCCGCCATGGAAAATGCATCCATGATGATCCCCGGTTTTGCATTGGCATAGATCCTCGAACTTCCGGTCAGCTGCTCCGGATCATTGATGGAGCTCATATCCAGCGTCGTCCACGGCAGCTTCAGGATCCGGGCCACTGCATAGGCGATCTGGGATTTCCCCGTTCCGGCCGGACCGATCAGAAGCAGGCCGTAAGCCGGCAGGGTGTGCGTCCGGTTGATCTGGATGATCGTCTCGATGATCCGCTGTTTCACCGGCTCCATACCGTACAGCTCTTCATCCAGGATCCTGCGCGCCTCAACTGGATCGATAGCCTCGAAATAATTTCCCTTCCACTGGATATTCATCATGATAGAAAGCGCGCGCTGGGCATGCCGCCGCTCCTCCGCCGACACCTCATTGGAACGGGCTACCGCCAGATTCCGTCTCGCCCACAGACGGATATTATCGGGCAACGTCCGCCCCGCACAGTTCATAAAGTCTGTGATGCTCTGGATGCTGGTCAGCTTCATGCTGTCCCCGGTCTCCTCTTCATCCTCGTCATCCGGAATCTCTTCCGAAGGTGCATCGCTGGCCAGCAGCCGTTCGATCATAAACTGCAGGAATCCGTCCTCCGCCGAAAGCTTTGCACCGCCGCCGAAGGCGATCTCCCGGATCTTATATACAGCGTATCCTTCATCCGTCACTTTCCCGGACAGCCGCACATTAATATGGTTCTCCCCCAGCCATTTCAAAAGGCTCACAAACCGGGCGTCGATCCGCAGGATGTCCGCGCTGACCGTCCCCTCCGCCCCGCTGAACTCAAAAGCGGTTCTCCGGACCGGATTCGTAAATACACCATTGGAATGGTGTTTCAGTTCCCCGGCGCGGTTGTCCAGCACCAGGACCGGATGCTCCGCGGAAGGCTCCTGGCTGTTGGTATAAAATATCTCATATGTACATTCCGGAGTCCCTGACTCCTGAGGCGTGTTGTTAAAATCAAAAACCGGCATAATATATTTCTCCTGTCATCTCTATTATTTTATTCTTCCCGCCTCATCAGTTTAGCATAAATCCGCCGGACGCACAACAAAACAACACCTCCGGATCCGGCAGCAGCCGCTGCCATGGAAAGCCGTTCAACAACATGGGCACGGTCCCCTGTATCCGGAATTCCCGCCGCATCCGTAGTTTCCGGCTTCTCCGGGATCTCCGGCTCCTCCAGAGTTTTCGGCTCCTCCGGAGTTTCCGGCTCCTCCGGGATTCCCGGTTTCTCCGGCACGCTCACATCTTTCTTTTTATATACGATGGTATAAATATTCTCCGATTGTTCTTTCCCAAGTACCGCAAACCGATGCGCCGCGTCCGCTTCTGTGTCGGCCGGATACATAGGATCTGACGGATCCAGCGGCTGTATGACAATCCGGTCCCCGCTGTTTCCGGTTCCCGTCTCCTCGTAAAACGGTTCACCGCTTTCCGCATCCACATGCCGGATGGTATATGACGTATCCCTCTCCGGGATCCAGCCTGCATACAGCGTCAGATCATTCTCCACAGGCCTGCCGAAATCCCAGACTGTCCTTGTATCCGTGATGCCGTCATCTGCATCTCCCGCTTTTTCTGACAGTTCTTCAAACCATCCCAGGAAAATGTAACCGGCCCGCTCCGGATCATCCGGTTTCTCCGCGCATTCGCCGGCCCGGACAGACTGGTCCGCCGGAACTCCTGTTATCACCGCATCGTCCGCTCGGACGTCAAACTGTACGGTACGGTCGGCCGGCGTCCATCCGGCATACACGCTGACGTCATCAGATGGCATGCGGAACCCGGCAAGCGGCGTTCCGGATGCGGCCAGCGCCGGACTTAGATACCAGCCTGTGAACCGCTCGTTTTGGTGTCCGGTTTCTGCATCCGGGACATATTCCAGGGTGACATCATCCCTATAGGTCACTTCTTCCGTATGAAGCACCGTGCTTTCACCCTGTTCATTGACGTCCAGATAATCCAGCCGAAACGTATCCCGCTTCATGTATATGTAGAGGTGCGAACTCACGCCCCGGAACACACATTTCCCGTCCGCCTGGATCTGGAGCGGGCTGATGGGGATCTTCGCGCCCTGTTCACATGCTTCCGGCGAAGTGCCGGTCGTATACCAGCCCTCCTCGCAGGTCAGGCCCTTCGGATGCAGAACCGTGACTTCCGCCCCGTACACAGCCGGATCCTTATCGATCTGAACGCTTTCCTGACGCACTTTCCGGTAGGTCCCGTCACTGCTCTCTTTAAAATATGTCAGATACACGGTGTAGGAATCCCGTTCCAGCCACGGGTATGCGTCAAATGTATGATTGCCCAGCGCCAGGTCCTGGAAATAAAAACTGTCCAGATGACGCCCGGTCGCTTCGAACTCGTCCCGCACCCCGAGGAATTCCATGTCCTGATGCTGCGTCTTCTCCATGTAATGCTTCTCCATCTCATCATAAGACGGAAAATCCTCCGGCAGCGCCGCGCCGTATTTGCCCTGCACCGTATACCAGATATCATCATTCGGGATCAGCGAATCACTGGAGCCGGATTCATGCTCCGCCTCCTCATGGAGATTGATGGTCCAGATCTCCCGGTCGTAATACAGGTTCAGTACGGCCTTACCGTCCGCTGTCACCACTGCATCATCACAGCGGGCATAATCAAAGCCGTAATAATCCCCGTAATACTCCGAATCCGGGAACCAGTCCGCCATCTCGCCGGCACGCTCGATATCCTCTTCTGACGCCGTGACCATGCTCCCCGTCTCAGCCGTGCGGATCTCTTTCTCCCCGAGCAGGGTGTAGCCGTCATCCTCTGCATTTTCCATCCACCGGAGCACCGTATACTGACTTTCGCCCGGCTCCCAGACCGCGTTCAGGACATAGTCCCCCTCCGGCATCACATCCGGCAGTTCCCTGTCCCAGCCCTTGAAAATATATCCCTGACGGACCGGTTTCCCCACCGCATTGACCGCATCGCTCACATTCTCTCCCGCGCATCCGTATATCGGCGGGATATAGCTTCCTTCCGTCCGGAATGTGATCCGGTCGTAAAAAAGCCTCGTATAATAGATCTTCTTCTCCGCTTTCCCGTCCGCCGTGACCGGGAGCGTCATATCCTGCCCCGCCTCTTTTATGTAATTGTCAAATTCCCGGTGCGGCACATTCACCGTCCTGCCCGCCGGCGCGCGGTACGTCTCCCTCGCCAGCAGGGTTTCCGTCTCACCGTCCCGGGCGATATACTCCACCGTGTACTCCGCCAGCCCATTCCCCACATCCGCGCTCACATCCACAGCGGGAACACATAAGGACAGCAGCAGAAGCAGCACCGCCGTCCCTTTCCTCATCTTCTTCATATCCAGTTTCTCCTTCCCTTTATCCACATCAGTACAGTTCCGCATTATACCATTTCAGGAAAAAGAAAACTGCATGTAATATTTTCCAGCCGGAGACACATCTTTCTTTTCACAACTCTGTTTTTATGTTATCCTTTTGGATGCGGCCCGGACGGACCGCGAGAAGGAGACTTGTACAATGGACGTCATTATCATCATGTGCGCAGGCATACTTGTATCGAAAATATTTTTCCCCATTAAGTGGAAACGCATCAATGAACTGCTGCAGCTCATATGCACGCTGCTTCTGATCTTCTCCATGGGCGTCATGCTTGGCAGCCGGGAAGATTTTCTGGATACGATAACTACACTGGGATCCCAGAGCATCCTGTTTTTCCTGATCCCTTCGGTTTTCTCAGTTATCGCGGTATATCCGCTCACAAAAAAATTTCTGAATGATAAAAAAGGAAAGGGAAAGGACGAAGACTGATGGTTTATCTTGCTCTGATCGCACTTGTCGGCGGGATTGCCTGCGGAATGGCAGGACTTGATGACACACTGCCTGTTGAAATGATCGTGTCACATAAAGATCTGATCCTCTATGCCCTGATGTTCCTGGTGGGCATCAGCATCGGGCTGAATCGGGGAATCATAAAGAAAATAAAAGAATATCATATCCGGATCTTTGTGATCCCTGCAGGAACCATCGCCGGCTCCCTGGCCGGCGGGATCGTAAGCGGCCTGATCACCGGACTGCCGCTTAATGAAAGCGCGGCGATCGCATCCGGCCTTGGCTGGTACAGTCTGAGCGGCGTCACCATCGGAAATCTGGCCGGCGCACAGGCGGGCAGCATCGCCTTTCTCAGCAATCTGCTGCGGGAGATTTTTTCCTTCTTCAGCATCCCGCTGATCGCAAAGAAACTGAATTATCCCACCTGCATCGCCCCCGCAGGCGCAACCAGCGAGGACACTACCCTCCCCATGATGATCCGGTATACTGACGGGGAGACTGTGGTGCTGTCCGTTTTTAACGGCGTGATCTGCTCGGCGGCAGTGCCGTTTCTGATCTCGTTTTGTTATAATCTGTTTTAGATATGCAGCGGAATACTACTCTGCAAGCAGCTCCAATAAATCCGGAATGTCATTTTTTAATGTTTCGTATACTACATGTAAATCTACATTTCCATAGTCATGTACGATACGATTTCTCAGGCCAGTTAATGCATTCCATGGAATATCGCTTTTCTTTGCTTTATATCCGTCTGATAATTTTTTTGCATTTTCAGATATCTGGATCATGCGAAACAGCATCGAATCCATAAGCACTTCATTCCTTTTCAATTCTTCTATATCTACATTTTGCATATGCAGTACTATGAATTCCAAATCTTTTTGGATTTTCTGTATATAATAAAAATCATTTTTTAAATTATCCATATATTTTTATTCCATCTTTAAGTATTTCTTCCATCAACGGTAAATTATCTTTAAGTTGATTTATGTCTAACAGGTCTACTTTCTTGCAAAGAGTCTCTCTTAATTCCTCTACAAGTCCGTAAAATTTAATTCCTTTTACATCTGCGGAAATAAGAAGATCCACATCGCTGGAAGGTGTTTCTTTCCCTTTTGCATAAGAACCGAACAAGTAACAGAATTTAACGTTATATCGGGTAAAAACTTCCGAACATTTTCTGGTTATATCACTAACAGTTAAGAGGCCATGTTCTTCATCAATAAAATTGATCTTCTCCAACTGCTCCATAATATATCTATACTTCAACGTATCCCGTTTGTTCTCGTCATTTTCATATGACTTATAAGAACGTAAGGAAATGCCGACCAGATCGGCCACTTCTCGCTGGGTTAATTTTTTTTCAATTCTCAGTTCTTTTAATCCCTTCATTTTTGCACCTCCACATATATTTTAGTGCAAATATCGCACTCTTGTCAATCCAGAGTGCAGTTTTTGCACTTCCATTACACATATAGTATTGGCTTCATATATTATTATTTAATCTATCAGATCATAAACTTTGTAAATCGATATGATATTCTGCAACTGCATCTTATTCCCCATAAGCTGACGGTATGTGGCCGTCTTTTCTTTGCCTTCCACTTTCAGCTGCTTCATCCGTTCATCTGCAGAATCGTACTGTTCTTTTACTGACCGGAGCATTTTTTCAAACGCTTCCAATCTCTTTTCGCTGTCTGTAATCATTTCTTTCATTTCCTTTCACAGATCATACTCTTATATTATTTTTAATCCAGCTTATCGCCCATACCATTTCCTGTTATTCTCAATCAGTTCTTCCAGTGTCGCCGGATGATCGTTTATCTCGAAACAGGCATTTAATGCACACGGAAGATTCTCTTTAATAAAATGATATGCTCCCGCGAGAAACAGCGCAACGCCCGCCATCCCTATCAGCGTAGTCCAGTGAGATCCAATATTAAAGCGATGGACGATCTGCCCCAGTTCTTCACTGTAAACGTTTGGATCTCTCATCCACCGGTCGCTGACCAGAAATACAGCCGCAAGGATTCCTCCTGCTTTTCACAATATCATATAACCTTAGATCGAATCAATATATTCTATGTACTTCCAGGTCCATTCCTCCGCATATTCCCGTGCGGCCACTTCGATCGGGTTACTATAATAAAGATCCGCATCCTCATCGGCCGGCACATAATTTTCAATCCCCTGTTTATACATCTGCAGATCTTTATAAACCCTGAGTTCCCTGTTTTTCTCAATTCCCCTGCTATCCCAGTCCACACTCCGGACCGCCTGCTTTTCCGACGGTCAAAACATTTTTTCTCTCCATGTGTTAAAAATCCATCCAAACATTACCTATTACTATGATAGTTTATACAGCAATAAAAAAAGCATCAGCTTTGCAACTGATGCCATAAAATATGCAAGAAGACTTTCGCCTATTTCAATTTTAGACCGATAGAATCTGAATCCTTTCGGATACATTTCTCCGCTTTTTACTGACGAAAAACATACTTTCCTTTTCCAATTCCTTCTACCGCATGTATAATATGCAGCTCATCACACATCCTTTTGATATATTTGGTAGCAGTAGTTTCGGAGCACCCCAACACTTCTACTATCCTGGAATTTCCAAATACTTCTGCACCAAGCTGCTCAAATATCTGGATTAATTTGTGTTTTGTACTGGATGAATAATGTGAATCCCTGATAATTTGTTTGATTTCTTGGGTTTCACTCTCAATCCCAATTTTTTTCCTGGGGTTTGTTTCATTCTTTATTCCCATGTACTCCTCATTTACCGGGATCACAACAGAAGTAACGTTGTCCGTAATGTCAAAAACTTTGTAGTACAAAGCCGGGGATCCATTTTCTTCCAATGCTCTTTTCGCCTCACCAATACCTGTACCAAATGATTCGATAATACCCAAAGATTTAAACATATCTCTTATCTCCGGATTCTCTGTATCTCTTTCATTAAAAAACGTCCTCTCATTCAGATCCTGAATTTTTAACGGCGGCAGTGGTCTATTGTAATTCACAATATTAATCTGCCTGTCTGATATATATATCTGTATTGGTTTTCCATTTTCATAGTTATTATGGACTATTGCATTTGCAACTAACTCTTCAACTGCAACGTAAGGGAAATTAGCTATCTTCCTATTGTTAGCTTCTCCTTCTTCTCTTACAACAATTGTATTTAAATAATTATCATTAATATAATTCACAATTGTATAATACTGTTTCCATATTGGTCCCTTAAAACACTTTGATCCCATTTTTCTCTTGGTTCCAAACATATCTACTATAACTTCAACATAAGAATATCTAATATATTTTTCTGGCTTATCGCCAAACATTAAAACAGCAAAATTCTTGATTTTCTTCTCAGTAGGATCATTCTTATCCAATAGACCAAGTGATTTGGCCATCTGAGTTTTATCAAGAGTTCCCATTATTTCCCTGTCACTTGTCCGAGAAAGATATTCTTTAATTAAATCTACATTCAAATCGTCGATAGTCGCATCTGCATTTGTTAATGATGAGAAATGGAAATTTGCAAACTTCCGTAATAAATCATATTCTTCATCTACCCTTGCCAGTCTTGATTCTGATTCTATCCTTACATAACGCCCTGGTTTTAGATTTATCCGTTTATCCCTTTCAGCTTTCTCACTAACCATAAAAGGGCCACCCGTTTGACGCCGCACCACGATCAATAAATAATTTCTGTCCTCAAAGCGATTCGCTATAATTTCAAACGCCACATTTGGATATAAGAAAGATCTTAATGAGTTAATCACATTCTTGCATTTTTCCAGATTTCCTTCATCTATACCTAATATAGGCAGCTTTGGAATAGCTTTATTATTTTTATCATTTACTTCTTCGACGCCAAGAAAGATGTACTGTATATCATTATCATAGTAGTTATTTCCATATGCACAGATGGTTTTTAAAATTTTTGCCAACTGTGATGCAGAAGCTTTATACTCGATATATGAACATTCACTTGACAAATCCTCTAATATGTCATTTGCGTCCCGCTTTATTCTTTCAAAATCCATGGTTTCCACCTCCTCAATCCAAATATATTTTACCACAAACCAAAGATTTTTGCAATCAAACCATAGTTTTCTATACAATAATATAAACTCATCAACCAAAACTATTCTTCTGCAAAGTATAAAAAATCGCCACCTTTTCAGATGACGATTTTTTAACCTGCTCTGTTTACAGTTCCAGAAAATCCTCGCTAAACATAAACTTTTATATTGTAATTTACTACTTCTTTTTTTGATAAACTTTTACATAATCTACAACAAGCGCCGCCTTTTCAAAATCCGTCTCTTCATTCGGATTGCCTGGCCAGTTTCCTCCTACCGCAAGATTCAAAATGAGATAAAAGGGCTGGTCAAACGGAGCCGGATAAACAGCGGACTCCCCTGTTTCACGCATTGAATACCACTCTTTCTCCGTAAATATCAGATTTCCATCAACATACCATTTGAGAATTCCCGGTTTCCATTCCACAGAAAACACATGGTATTCGTCAGAAAAGGACCCTTCTGAAAGTTGATAACGCCCCTGACTCTGACGATGAGGCACACCATAATGAATCGTCCCGTAGGTCGTGTCCGTATTATGTCCCAGCACCTCCATAATGTCGATCTCACCACATTTAGGCCATTGCCCATAATACTCCTCTTCAGCCGGCATCATCCAGAACGCGGGAAGAAAACCTTTTCCTTCCGGAACTTTTATGCGCGCTTCAAATATACCATATGTAAAATTATGCTTATTTTGTGTATTCACTCTTCCGGAAGTGTAGGTAATTCTGCCATCCGGATTTTTTATTTCGACTGCTTTCAGTACCAGATGTCCATCCTGAATAAAAATATTTTCGTCTTCATCTACATATTTCTGTAGTTCATTATTAACCCAGCCCGGTTCATGAAGTTCCACATTCCAGTCATCCCGATTAAGCGAATCGTCTTCGAACCGGTCTTCCCAGACCAGTTCATAACCCTCATAAGATAATTCTGTTTTATTCAGTTTCTCTGCCAGTGCAATGATCCTGCCCGCACATTCTCTTATTTTTTCTTCGGTAAGTTTTCCTTCTGCATATGCTTCCCGGATACTCCGGTCATCATTCTTATTTCCCGGCATAATAATGTCGTTGCCCGCATCGGCACATTTCCATGCAACACTTCCATCCCGTGGAACAGTTGTATTCCAGTCCGACATGATCACTCCGTCAAATCCCCATTCATTTCTTGCCACAGTTGTACAAAGTTCATAACTGTTCGCCGAATGTATTCCGTTAACAAGATTATATGACGTCATAATAGCATGCGGTGCACTCTCTTTCACCACGATTTCAAATCCTCGCAGATAGATTTCCCTGAGTGCTTTTTCTGACACCTGAGAATCCACTCCCATACGGTTGTCTTCCTGATTGTTACATGCAAAATGCTTGATGGTTACTGCACATCCCGGTATCCTCTGAACTCCTCTGGTCACTGCAGAGGCTATGGTGCCGGCCAGGAGAGGATCCTCAGAATAATACTCAAAATTGCGACCACACAAAGGATTTCTCTGAATATTCATTCCAGGAGCCAGCCAGAGCGAAATGCCGAATTCTCTCATTTCTTCTCCGATCGCACGGCCGAACTTCTCCACAAGTTCTGTATTCCATGTTTGTGCAAGCGCGGTTCCCACCGGAAACGCGGTACAGAACTGATAATATGTATCCGCATCTTCATGATGTTTCATCGGCTCAAGAAAACCATTTTCAAGAGACCCCAGGACGCCTGTTCCATATACCGTATCCGTTGCTCTGTCCACCTGATAACACTGCCTCAATCTGAGTCCTGCCGGCCCGTCAGCCATAATCATAGATCTCAGTCCGTATTTTTCTTCCAGACATTCAGACGTCTCACCAGCCGATCCCGGAACGCGTATCCCAGCGGATCCAAGAGTACTGGCTCCTTCTGTCACATTTCCATATAAAAGCGGAATAAGCTCCTCCGTCCGGTACCTTTCATCCGCTGTTACACGCGAACACCTTCTGCGAATCTCCTGATGAGGAACAAACACATATTCTGCCACATGTGCATTTTCCCCTTTTCTGCGCCATTCTTTCTCCCGCGCAGTCAGATCAGCCGGGGGATTCAGTTTCTCAAATGACAAGTCGAGAGGACAGATCTTTTCTGTATGTTCCAGCACTGTCTCTTCCTGTATGATAAGAAATGCGACAAGTCTGGCATCTGCGGAACTGTTTCCAGTCCAGATTCCATAGGTGCCTGCCTCAATCACCCAAGCCTGCCGTTCTTCCGAGAATACAGCAAGCTGCTTCTGATCGATGCTTACAGAAATAGCGCCGGATTCTCCCGGCATAAGGCTCTCTGTTTTCTTAAAACCTGCAAGCCTTCGGTATTCTCTTTCCGTTCCATTCTGCGGAAGCGTCACGTAAACCTGAACTACTTCTTTTCCGGCATATGTACTTCCACTATTTTCTACAGTAACATCCACATATATTCTGCGCTCTGCCACGCTAATATCTTTAAACTGTATTTTGAATTCCGTATAAGAAATCCCATAACCAAATGGAAAGAGCGTTTCTTTTTCAAAACTGTCAAAATATCGATATCCTACATAGATTCCTTCTCTATACTCTTCTTTATCAAGATTTCCATCCAGGTAGCTATAACTGTCAGAACACGGATAATCACTATATCGTTTTGCCCATGTTGATGTCAGTTTCCCGGATGGAACTGTCTGTCCGAATAAAACATCTGCTACAGCATACCCGACTTCCTGCCCCGGCTGGGAAATATTCAAAACAGCTCTGATATTTTCTGCTTCCTCTAAAATATCCGTGAGTTCAACCGGCCCGCCGGAATTGATCAGTAGAACTGTTGGTATCTCCTGCTCAGCCAAATATAATATATCCGATTTTTCTTTATCGCTCAGATAATAATCACCTTTTTCAAGTCTCCGGTCCTTTCCTTCTCCGGAAATTCTGCTGATCACATATACAGCCGCCACCGCTTTTCTGACATCCTCTTCACATATAGTTCTCCCTTCAGGCAAGACAAAAGGATTTTCAGCATACGCGTCAAAAGCATTTTCCACATAATTTACCCGTTCGAGAACTTTTTCTTTCCAGAGTTCCCTTGCATTTCTGTATTTTTCTTCATAATCTTCAATCCACGATGTGCTTGTAACCGTTGCTCCGGCTTCACAAAATCCTCTGTATATAGAAATTGTCTCCCTGTTATTTACATCACCAGATCCAATACCTCCTTTAACAGTTCTTCCTGCACCGCTTCCGAACAACGCAACCGGCTCTGAAAGATCAAGTGGAAGCAAGGCGTCATTTTTTAATAGAACAATACTCTCCGCCGCTGCCTTTCTCGCCAGTTCTCTGTGTCTGTTTTCAAGCTGAGTCGGCGCACTGTCCAGTCTGCCGCTGTGTTTCCATTTCAAGTTCATAATTAATGTCTCCTTTTCTGTTGCTGGAAAATAAATACAAATACAGCAAAACCGTCATAGTGTTTTTCATGCTGAAAACTCCGCTATGACGGTTTAACTGTTATTCTTTTACACCGCCCAGTGTAATACCGGCAATGATATATTTTGAAAGAAGAAGATATACAAGTATGATCGGCACGATCGCCACCATGATCATCGTATAAATCTTACCCATATCAAAATTCATATAATCGGCACCACGCAAGGTCGCGATAAGGATCGGGACCGTCATTTTATCTTTTGACTGGATCACCAATGCAGGAACAAAGTAATTGTTCCAGGCCCCGACGAATGTAAATATTGCCTGTACGGCAATCGCAGGCTTCATGATCGGCAGTACAATCCTGTTAAATGTCATAAATTCACCAGAGCCATCAATCCTCGCCGCCTCTACGAGCGACAGCGGAAGTGAAGACTGCAGATAACTGTACATAAAATAGAATACAGCCGGGGATGCAATAGACGGTATGATCAGCGGAACAAGCGAATCATATAACCCCATGTTTGTAATCAGACGAAGGAATCCCATTGCCGTCACCTGAGTCGGCATAACCAGGATTGCCATAATAAACGTAAATGCTATTTTCTTGGCTTTAAAATCATACGCATACAAGCCATATGCGGTCAGCGATGAAAAGTATGTACAGAGAGCCGCCGTGCAGGTCGAAACGATCAAACTGTTAATGATGCCTCTGAACATCGGAAAGCTTCCGTCATTAGCTACATTCTTCAGGTTTTCAAGAAAATATCCGCCGGGCAGAGCGGAAAAGCCCTTCTGAAGATCTGCGTGTGAACGCGTTGCGTTCACGATCAGTATGTAGAAGAAGAACAGGCATAAAAATGACAGTATAACCAGAACTACATAAGCCAGTACAGTCTGCAGGCGATGTGCTTTATTAGATTTCATACCCTATCTCCCCCTTTTCGCCTTTTTCATTTTCTTCTTAGCCGCTTTAGATCCATCGGCATCCTCGCTGTTTGTCATCCTGTATACAATGAAACATAAAATTGCACTCACAATAAACAGATATACTGACAGCGCCCCTGCCATTCCGTAGTTCTTACTCTTCAGATGACTGTTAAGGAACATGATCAACGTCATAGATGTTCTGTCCGGATTGCCCTGTCCGTTTGTCAGGATCTGCGGCACATCGAACATCTGAAGACCTCCGATAATGGATGTGATCAGAGTGTACGCAAGAATCGGACGTATCAGCGGAAGCGTAATATAGAAAAATCTTTTGAAACTGCTGCATCCGTCAAGTTCACATGCCTCAAAAATATCCGGGCTGATCCCCATGATCGCCGCCATCAGCATAATCGTCGTATTTCCGAACCACATCAGGAAATTCATTAATCCGATCAGCGATCGGGTTCCAAGAACCGTTCCCATAAAATCAATCGGTTTTGCAATTACACCTATTGACGTAAGAATTGAGTTAATAGGCCCGTTCGTAGAAAACAATGCAAAAAACAGCATTGCAAACGCTGAGGCCATAATAAGGTTCGGCAAATAAATTACAACCTTAAAGAACTGTTTTCCGCGAAGCTTCAACCGGATGTCGGTAAACCAGTTTGCGAGAAGAAGTGCAACCACAATCTGCGGGACAAATCCGATCAGCCACAGAATCATTGTGTTTCCCGTGTATTTTAACATGTCCGATTCAAGAAGACTTGCATAATTTTCCATTCCGATAAAATTAGGACCTATTTCTTTGATTCCTGAACGATAATATTCAAAAAAACTGTATCGTACCGTATCAACCAGAGGAATCAGGGAGAAAATAAAATAGCACAGAAAAAACGGAAGAATAAATACATATCCCCATTTAGCATAGCTTACACTTTTAAGCTTCTTTTTCATAACTCCTATTCCTTTCTGAATACGACTGCCTGCAGAGTTACCGCTGCAGGACAGCCGGATCTATACATTTACTCAGGCCATTTCACTTCTGTAATGTCTGGATAACGCTCAACAATTGCTGTTTCAAAGTTCGTTTTTGCCTTATCGTAATCAACATTTCCCTGGAAATAATCACCGAAAGAATTCTGGATCAACTCAACGCAGCCCTGATCATAGGCTGAAAGCGGTGCAATCTTAATATTTTCGGCAACCGGCGCAAAATATTCATACGGGTTCTGTCCGCCAAGGAAATCTGAAGCAAATTCCGGATTCTGAGCAGCTTCCTGCATACCGCTTACTGTATTCGTAAAATCAAGATAATCTTTGGAAATCTTCAGAAGATTTTCTTTATCCGCTGTCAGTGAAAGGATAATATCCTTAACATGCTCCGGATTGTCCGTCCCTGTAGCTGCATGGATATAAGATCCTCCCCAGTTGTATTCCTGCGGCGGATTTGTAACTGCCCAGGCGCCGTCTTCTCCATCCCAGTTCGGATTCAGTGTAAAGTCAATTCCCCATGCCGGGAGAAGGAATGCAAACACTTTTGATGTAGATGCCATGGATTTATTCCAGTCATCGTTCCACTGGCCTTTTACAGTTTTGTCAAAATACCCTGCATCCAGCCATTCTTTTGAATCGTCTACCCAGTTCATGATAGCCTGATTTACATTGAGCACGGTTTCACCGTCAGCCACCCACGGCTCATCAATACTGTTTCCATAAAGGCGGAATGTATCAGCATAAGAAGCAAATGTATAATACCCTTTTGCCTTCAGTTCCTCAGCCGTCGCTGCCAGAGTATCCCAGTCTTTTACTTTTTCACCAACTGCTTCCGGATCATCTGTGCCAAATACATCTTTCGCGATATCTCTTCTATATACAAGAAGTCCCGGGCAGCACTGCCATGTAGATCCTCTCTGGACTCCATTCTGGTCAGAAGCGGTAACTTTTGTGAATTCATACTGATCCGCAAGATCTGTATCCGGATCAATCCCCAGATCTTCCAGCGGCACTGCTACATCCGCATCTGCATCTGTATATTTGTACACATAATCCGTCTCTGAGAGAAAAATATCCACTTTGTCATCTGCGGCAGCATCCGCCTGATTGAGAAGAGCCTCATCAAGTTTCTGCTGGTACACTCCATCCTGATTCGGGTTGATGACCCAATGGATTTCTGTTCCATCTTTAAGAGTTGTTACAGTTCCGTCATCCGAAGTACTCTCAACTTCAGGATAAATTGCTTCAAGGCGGGTGCGGAATTCATCATTCCAGCTGTAAATATTGATCACCTTTCCCTCTTCTGCACTCTCCGTCCCACTGTTTCCAGAACCAGAGCTTCCGCCGCATCCTGCAAACAATCCGATAACGGTCACAGTTGACAGCAATACGGCAACTACTTTCTTTCTCATTGTTTCTTCCTCCTGTTTTCTATTATTTCTAACGGATACTCCGCTTAAGATGATTTGATTATATCCCAAAGATTTCTGAACATATATTATGGATTTTCAAAAAAATATCAAATTCATGACACTATTTTTTTAGAAAATTTTTATGTCATGATTCTGATACTTTTACGCAGTTTTCTGATTTTTTGCATATACACTTTTTTATATAATGCAAATAAACAATATAAATTAAATGAAAGGAGTAAATAATTGAAACAGTTACAATTTACAGATGAATCCGAAAGTTTCTCTCTGGTACATCCGGAAAAAACCAGTTATCTGTACTTTCCGCTCGCTTCGGAAAGCGGACTGAAAAGCTGTGTCACTCCAAATCTCGGAGGAGATTCAAAAATCGATCAGGAAACATTTCTGCTGGAACCTGTCAGTTCAGAAAATCTGCATAACAACAGGGCTGTAAGGAATTTCTGGCTGAAATCCGGGAACGGAACCGTATTCTCCGCAACAGGATCCTCTGATGTCCAGGAAGCCGCAAAATTCTCTTCCTTTGAGGACGACTGCCGCTTAACCGCAGGATTCATGTGGCATACACTGGAACGGATCACTCATGATCAATCATTCAAAACGGAGATCACTTCTTTTGTCCCCTGCAATGATAATGTAGAAATCATGTACATTACCGTCTGCAATCAGTCAAAAGAGCCTGAAGACCTGATCCCTTATGCCGCCGTACCAATCTACGGACGCAGCGCCGACAATATCCGTGATCACAGAAATGTTACATCTATGCTTCACCGGATCAGGACAGTACCGGACGGGATCTCGGTCTGTCCCACCATGTCATTTGACGAAAGAGGGCACCGTCCAAATCATAAAATCTACTATGTATATGGATACAGTTCGCTGGGAGAACAACCGGAAAGCTTCTACCCCACCGTTGAAGATTTTCTGGGAGAAGGCGGTTCCTATACACATCCACGCGCCGTATATGAATCATATCCCGGCATGCCATCCGGTTCATACACAGCGGGAAAAGAAGCCATGGGTGCATTCCGTTTTCCACAAGTCACACTGGCTCCTCTGGAAAAAGTTCAATATGTTATTCTTCTGGGAGTTGCAGAAAGTGAAGAGGAGATTCGGAACGTTTATGAAAAATATAATTCTGTTGAAAAAATCCTCTCTTCTTTGCAAGAGACACGCCGGATCTGGCACGAAAAGGTTAATGTTCAATTCCTTACCGGTGACCAGGATTTTGACCGGTTTATGAAATGGGTCTGCTTCCAGCCGTATCTTCGTCGATTATATGGTTGTTCTTTCCTTCCGCACCACGACTACGGACGGGGCGGAAGAGGATGGCGCGATCTGTGGCAGGACTGTCTCTCGCTTCTCCTTATGGATCCTCATAATGTCGGGAAAATGATAGAAAACAACTATGGAGGCGTAAGGATTGATGGAACAAATGCAACGATCATCGGAGACGGAGACGGAAATTTTATTGCAGACAGGAACAGCATAACCAGAGTCTGGATGGACCACGCACTTTGGCCTCAGATCACCACACGCCTTTACATTGATCAGACTGGCGATGTAAGTATTCTCAACAGACTGGTCCCGTATTTTAAAGATCCCCAGGCTGAACGCGGGACCACCCTGGATATGCTCTGGAAACCCGATCAGGGAAACTTCCAGCTTACCGCCGATGGTAAAATATATACCGGAACGATTCTGGAGCACCTGCTGATCGAACAGCTCGCTGCTTTTTATGAAACCGGAGAACATAATATATATCGTCTGCGGGGAGCTGACTGGAATGATGCCCTGGATATGGCTTCAGAACGCGGCGAGAGCACAGCTTTTACATGTGCATACGCAGGAAATCTCAGGGAGCTTGCGTCTATGATCCGTCTTCTTGAAGACATCACAGATCAGAAAGAGATTTCACTCATTGAAGAACTCAAGGTTCTTCTCAACGACGACACAGAACTCTTTGAGAATACGGAGCGTAAAAAAGAACTGCTTAGCCAATATACGAAAAGCTGCTGTCACACAATAAGCGGCCGGCGTTTCACAATACCGCTTTCTCAGCTTGCTGACAACCTTGAACAGAAAGCTGTCTGGCTGACAGGTTTTCTTCGCAGAAACGAGTGGATAAACGGCTGCGGAGAAGAAGGCTGGTTCAACAGTTACTATGACAACAGCGGACGGGCTGTCGAGGGCATCTTCCCGGATGGCATCCGTATGATGCTCACAGGCCAGGTTTTTGCGATTATGGGAAATGTTGCTTCGCGAGAACAGATCTCACGCATTGTGCAGAGTGCAGACCACTATCTCTACCGCAGAGAAATCGGCGGATACAGATTAAACACTGATTTTCATGAACTGAAATTCGATATGGGACGAATGTTCGGATTTGCCTACGGAGAAAAAGAAAATGGAGCTGTGTTCTCTCATATGACAGTAATGTATGCCAATGCATTGTACAAACGCGGTTTTGCAAAAGAAGGATGGAAAGCCCTGAAAACACTGGCAGATACAGCACTTAACTTTGACACGAGCCGCATTTACCCTGGAATTCCGGAATATTTCCGTTCAGACGGACGGGGGATGTACCACTACCTCACAGGAGCTGCCAGCTGGTTCATGCTCACTATGATCACACAAGTATTCGGAGTTCGAGGAGATGCCGGAGACCTGATCTTCGATCCGAAACTTACGGAAGAACAGTTTGACGAAAACGGAAACGCATCACTCTTTATCACATTTGCGGATAAAAAATTCAACATCACATATAAAAACGCAAATCATAAGGATTATGGTGATTATGTAATAGGTTCTGCCGTATGTGGCAATACCTATCTGAAACTCAAGAAAAATGGTTCAGCTATTCTCCGCAGGGAAGATATTCTTACATTTGGAGACGACACTGTACCCATCACTGTAAACCTGGTATAAATCACTGCAAAAAGGACAGGTATAATCTTATGAAATATGGATATTTTGACGACAAAAACAGGGAATATGTAATCGATCGACCTGATACGCCCGCTCCCTGGGTAAATTATCTCGGTTCTCCCGAGTATGGCGCGATCATCTCAAACAATGCAGGCGGATACAGCTTTGCAAAATCCGGTGCAAACGGACGCATCCTGCGATATATTTTCAATCAGTTCGACCAGCCCGGACGATACCTCTATATCAGAGATAATGTATCCGGAGACTACTGGTCCGCTTCGTGGCAGCCTGTAGGAAAGGATCTGGCTTCCTACAAGAGCAACTGCTGTCACGGTATGGGTTACACAAGAATGCTCGCTGAATATGCCGGCATACATTCCGAGGCCGACTATTATGTTCCTCTCGGGAAGACCCATGAAATCTGGGGACTTACTGTCACCAACCGGTCTGAATCTGCCCGTGAGCTTACACTTACCGGGTATGCGGAATTTACAAATCACAACAATTACGAACAGGATCAGGTAAATCTGCAGTATTCTCTTTTTATCACCCGCACTCTTTTTGAAGGGAACCGCATCACGCAACAGATCCACGGCAATCTGGATGCGCTCAAACAAGATGAAACTGTAGATGAAAAACAGGTTACGGAAAGATTTTTTGGACTTGCAGGCGCGGACGTTTCCTCTTACTGCGGAGATAAAGATGCATTTATCGGAAAATATCACGGTTACGGAAATCCTCAAGGCGTAATCACCGGAAATCTGGGAAACCGGACTGGCAATAACGGAAATTCCTGCGGTTCTCTCTCCTGTATCATATCACTCGAGCCCGGAGAATCCAGAACTGTGCTATTTGTTCTCGGTATGAAATCATCTGCAGAAGCAGCCAAAATCCTTGATGCCTGCACAGATCCTGCCGCACAGATCAAAAAAGATCTGGACGCATTAAAAAATGACTGGTATAAGAAGCTGGACCATCTTAAAGTATCCACACCGGATCCTGCGTTTAATACAATGATCAACACATGGAACGCATACAACTGTTTCATAACATTTGTCTGGTCAAGAGCTGCTTCTTTCATCTACTGTGGTTTGCGCAACGGATATGGCTATCGCGATACTGTACAGGATATACAGGGCATTATCCATCTTGCCCCCGAAATGGCGTATGAAAAAATCCGATTCATGCTGTCCGCTCAGGTAGACAACGGTGGAGGACTTCCCCTCGTTAAGTTTAATCATAATCCCGGACACGAAGATACTCCTGACGATGCATCTTATGTGCAGGCTACCGGTCATCCGGCCTACCGTGCAGACGATGCGCTGTGGCTCTTCCCGACAGTATATAAATATATCGCGGAAACCGGAAATATAGCATTTCTGGACGAAGTCATTCCTTTCGCAAACAAAGGCGAAGGTACTGTATACGAACATTTAAAACGCGCTGTTCAGTTTTCTTTTGATCACCTGGGGCCGCATGGTATGCCGGCCGGACTGTACGCTGACTGGAATGACTGTCTTCGTCTCGGAGCAGATGGAGAATCTTCTTTCGTCGCTTTCCAGTTTTACTACGCAATGACTATTCTCCGCGAATTTGCCGCATATAAAGGGGACGCAGAATATCTCAGCCATCTTGAAAAAAAACAGAAGGATATTGGCGAGAAGATTCAGAATCTCTACTGGGACACAGACCGTTTTATCCGGGGATTTACCGAAAAAGGAGAACGCATCGGCGCCCCCCTGGATCCGGAGGCAAATATGTGGCTGAATCCACAGAGCTGGTCTGTCATCAGCGGACTGGCAGGACCAGAACAGGCCGACACAGCGCTTCAGAACGTATACGACAGACTGAACACAGATTATGGTGCAATCTTGATGGATCCGCCGTACCATGCCCATGCATTTGACGGGGCTCTGGCTGTTATTTACAATCAGGGAGCAAAAGAGAATTCCGGAATATTCTCGCAGTCACAGGGCTGGCTTATACTTGCCGAAGCGCTCCGCGGACACGGAGATCGTGCCTTTACATATTTTAAAGAGAACGCACCTTCCGCCCAGAATGACCGTTCTGAGATCCGTCAGCTGGAACCGTACTGTTACGGACAGTTTACTGAAGGTCGTGCAAGTGTAAACTTTGGACGTTCGCATGTACACTGGCTGACAGGAACAGCCTCTACAGTAATGGTCGGTTGTGTGGAAGGCATTCTCGGACTCCGCCCGGACCTGAACGGAATCAGAATCGCACCTGCTATTCCAAAAGAATGGGATGCATTCGAGATGGAAAAGGATTTCAGAGGGAAACACCTTCACATCCGTATCGAAAATCCCTGTCATCGCGAATCCGGATGTACAAAAATGGTTCTTAACGGCTGCCCTGTGGACGGCTGTTATATACCGGAAAGTTTACTGAAAGACTTTAACGAAATTCTTCTTATTCTGTAAAATAACCCGGGATACAGTTCCTCGCTCTGTATCCCGGGTCATTTCTCTCTATATATTCTCTATTTAATTATTCTTCGCACATATTCTTCTTTTTATCCGTCGTATCATCCTCGTACTGCAGATCCCACTGTACCATATAATACTCATCCCTGTACTTTTTAGGTGTAATCCCTTCCACTTCGCGAAACTGCTGTATAAAATGACTCTGTGAAGAAAAGTACACGGTAAATCATGAGTACCAGCGTATTTTTTGACCGCCGTTTCCCGGCGGCCGGTTTACACATTCGTTGTTTTGGTTTTGCTTCGGCAGATTTCCGGTAGCTGCTCAGACCATGGAAGCAGATCTTC
>DXIS01000028.1 GCA_019112735.1 Candidatus Mediterraneibacter guildfordensis | reverse complement strand
TTTCGTAGGTTAAAGCGCCTTTTGTTACAAGACGTTTTATGAGAGTCTGGATTGTTTTCGCACTCCATGTAGTAGTCTTTAATAGTCGTTCTGTAATTTCATTTGTGTTAATTGGAGCGGATTTCCATACGATTTTCATAACCTCAAATTCGGCTTCTGAGATTTGCGGTAAAGCAGACATATTCATCCCTCCTATGATTCTTACATATGTAATAGGAACATTATAAGACTAATCATTAAATTAGTCAAATCATTATAGCTTAAAAAGAAAATACCTTGACACAAAATCTTATACATGTAATAATATAAATATTACAAATGTAAGATGAATTCGCCAATAAAAAAGCATGTAAGCGTTTAGCACAAGCGTGATGAGCATCGCCTTTACAGAGACGGAAGTTTTATGATAGGATTTAGTTGTTAAAATGTATGATTAATAAGAGGTGGAACAGATGCAGAGCCCTTTTAAAAACGCAGGTACAGTATATCAGATCATGCATATGGAAAAAACAGTAGCGGAAATATCAGATACTGGAAAGGCAAGGATTATCAGCGAGCAGTTTATGCCATATGACCTGTATCTGGATGAGGAAGAAGCGGAATCCTATGATATAGATCTGCGACTGAATAATCTGAATAATTTTTATCACTGGTGCGCTTCCCGGGTTTTATCGTTGGACAGGAAATACGCGAAAGAGATATTAAACAGTATCGGGGCAGCGCAGGCTGTAACGGACAGGGATCGGGCGGATATCTCATTGTCTTATCACTGTGTTTCTCTTACAGATGTGTTCTGGGTGAGAAAAAAAGGAGAAGATGCAACCTTTCGGGAATTAAATCTGTATGACAATTCGCTGAATAAGGCGGTGGTGGAAATTTCTCTGAAAGGTCGTCAGATGACAGTAACGAACCGGGAGCTTGCGCCGGATCTGTCGACCAAAGGATGTTTTCCGAAAGCATGGATCAGAGATAAAGAAGGAGTTCGACTATTGAAGGACGGAGATGGAGACGCTGTCAGAAGAGAACTGCTCGCAAGCCGGATCTGTCAGTGTTTTGATATACCGCAGGTCATCTATGAAGAGGACTGTTTTGAAGGAGAACCTGTTACCCGGAGCGGTCTGATCACTTCGAAAGAAAGATCAATGGTTTCAAAAATGGCTTTTGATATTTATGCATGTAACCATGGGCTGGATACACTTGATGTGTGCAGGTCGATTGATCCGAATACTTATTACGGTATGAACATATTGGATTATCTTACGGGAAATACGGACCGTCATCCGGAAAACTGGGGATTTTTTATCGATAATAACACAAATAAATATATCTCTTTATACCCGGTCATGGATTTTAATCAGTGTTTTTTGTCCTATGATGATCTGGAGGGCGCAAACTGTCAGACAGTCCTGCCGGACAGGATGACGCAGAGGGAAGCTGCTGTCGAAGCTGTCAAAAAGATCGGACTGAGACAGATAAAAGAAGTGGATATGAGTATATTCGGCAGTATGGAAAAAGAGGCGGAAATGTTCAGCAAAAGGCTGGCAGAACTCAGACGCTATATGCCGGATGCTCTGTGATATTGCAATCGTGTATGGAAAGGTCGTGATCTGGTGCAAAATATAATACGTCGAATAAGCGGAGTGATCAGTGTCACAGGTTACATTTTACTGTTGTATCAGATCTGGCACTTGTGCCAGTACGGCGGTATCCGGAGCCATCTTCTGATGCTGGCGGCCGCATCTGCCCTGTTTGCAGCGGGTGGGATTACCTGGCTGGTGACAGGGCTTTTTATGTATTTCGGGGAGAAGAAAGGATCTGTACAGAAGAAAAGTTATGTATGGCTGTGCCTGGGGATCGCTGTGATGGCGGCTGCAACTGTATATTTCGGCGGCCGCATCATTTATTCCGGACTTCCCTATAACGGGGCGCTGTCATGGAAGATCGATGAGCTGAGGAATAAGAGGAAGGTGGAACTGAAGCACAATAATTTCTTTGAGAGCGGAGCGGAAGGCGTCCTGTCGGATCTGGATGAAGCGCTCGGACTGCCGGATGAGCTTTACGTTACAGATCAGTTTCAGATGACATTTAAAAGTGACGGAACGATCCGGTCTATATATACATTTCTGTATGGAAAAGATGCAGAAGGAAATACGCGGACTTATCTTGTGGACTATGACGCTTCCGGCGGAACGAAAATGACGGTCTGGAAAGACGGCTACTCGGGCGGGGATTATGATGCGGATATGAAGCTTACGCCCATGCTCCGGATCCTGGAGAAGGCATCCTGCGAGGAACAGGTGGCGGACTGGGAGAAGATGCGCGGCGGCGACACATATGAGATCCTGTACATGGGCAGGAGATCCTTCCCGACAGAGGCGGGACTGGTATGCCTGCCCGGGGATGCGGACGGTGACGGCGCGGAAGATGGAGATTTCGTACCGGGCATGCTGAACGCCGGAGGCAAGGTGCTTGGATACGAGGTGTCCCTCCATATTCCGGATGCTGAGGAGATCACGCCGGTCCGTTATATGATGGAGCCGGAATATATTAGCCCTGAGCAGATCAGCAGCGGACATGACCGGCAGCAGACGGAAGAGGCGAAGGAAGAAGACCTCTGGACAACGGATGATACTAATGGAAGCATGCGGTATTTCCTCGATGACCGGCATGGATGGAAGCTTTCAGTCGTTGATGCAGCGGCGGGCAGCAGATTCTATGATCTGAGCAGGACAGAAGACGGCGGCGCTACATGGGAGACGGTGAACGGGGATCCTTTTGCCGGAAACATCGGCGTGGCGGAAGGTCTGCAGTTTTTTGATGAGAACGTTGGCTTTGCAGGTCTGTCCGGAGCGTCTCAGTCCCATTCGCAGATATTTATGACTACAGACGGCGGCAGTACATTTACAGAAAGCATACTCCCGATGGACCAGGTGACAGAGCTGCCGGAACATGCAGAGGAATACGGGCATACACTGGAAGATTATGCATACCTCTGTATGCCGGTAAAGGATGGAGATGCTTTTACAATCGACATTCTTACAGCGGCGGGAGAGAATGAAGGCATCCGATTCCGGTCCGAAGACGGCGGCGTGACATGGAAGTATGACGGGGTGTTTTGATGGATTTATAATTGAAAATATATGAGAAGACCGGAGCCTGTTTTACAGACTCCGGTCCGTTTTTACGGTTATACCTTCAAGATATCCGTCAGTTGAGCCTTTACTGTATCCGTCAGCAGAGCCTTTACTGTATCCGTCGGCAGAGCCTTTGCTGTATCCATCGGCAGAACCTTTATTATATCCGCCTTCATATCCTTCATGCCTCAATGTTTTATCATGCAGCTCTTTATCGTATGTTTCCAAGATCATCTGGATCACCTCTGCTTTTTGGTCGGTCAGGATATCCTTAAGAATGTTGCCGGTTATACAGATATCTACAGCGTTTGCCACTGCCTGGTCGAAGTCTGCTCCAGTAGAAAGCTCCTGCCGGACAGTTTCGACGAAAACAGCGTATTCGCGGAGTCTTTTGCACTTCTCCATCAGTTCTTTATTATGCCCGTAATTGATGTTCAACATAGTGGCGATGCATTCCAGGGCGGGCGTCCGGGAAACAGGCGGCGCCTTGAACATGTCCGACAGTTTTAATTCCTGCCGGTCCGGTTCCTTTTCCGTCCCGTTGTAAAATACAAAATACTGCGGGAAGGGGAGCTCTTTCAGCGAGGAAGTATAAATATCGATCTCATTTTTTACGATATATTTTTCGTAAAGCCTGCACAGGTAGATCAGTCCGCGTACCGGCATGTTTGGATTAAAGGTACTCTGATGCTCGTACAGGTTCATCATGCCGCTGATGAGAAATGAGATATCGGTCTTCCTTCTTCTGGAATACCATTCGGAAGAGCCCGTCCGTGTACTCCCTGTTTGCAATGGGATAATCCTGATCGTTATGTAGTTTTCGGTTCAATAATTACACCTCCATTATAGAAAAAAAGTGGACAGTTGCAACCTTTTGCGTGCGTAAAGCAGTGAAAGGAACAGTTGGCGGAAACCGCCGGATGTGGCCTGCAGGACCTGATAAAATTTGAACAATGACAGAGAAAGAAAAATCCCTGCCGGATGTCTGTCTATTATAGACCCCGGCAGGAGAGAAATCAATGTGGCAGAATGCACAATCTTAATGAAATCTTCAGAAAACAGTAAGTAATACTTCGGTTTTATTCTGTACAATCATAATCAGTAGCCTGCCGGTTCCGGCAGAAATAATCCAGAGACAGGAGGAAGAAGTGAATAAAGCGATCATTGTAAAAGATCTGTACAAGTTTTACCGTGTCGGCGACTCGGTCGTTCGGGCGCTGGACGGTGTGAGCTTTGAGGTCTCAGAGGGAGAGTTCTGTGCCATTGTCGGTACTTCGGGTTCGGGCAAGTCCACCCTGCTCAATATGCTTGCCGGCCTGGAAAAGCCGACCAGAGGGCAGGTGGTGATCGGCGGACACCACATTGAGAAACTGAATGAGAATGAGCTTGTGAAGTTCAGAAGAGATAACGTGGGATTCGTCTTTCAGTCATTCCATCTGCTGGGCACGATGAATGCCCTGGAAAATGTTGCGCTGCCGCTGACTTTCCGGGGAGAGAGCCTGAAGAGCAGGATGAAGAAGGCGGATGAGATGTTAAAGCTGGTCGGTCTGACAAAGCACAGGAAGCATCTGCCCAGACAGATGTCCGGTGGTCAGCAGCAGCGGGTCGGTGTGGCGCGGGCTCTCGTAGCTGACCCCAGGATCTTATACTGCGACGAACCGACGGGAAATCTCGATTCCCACACATCAGAGGATGTGATGCGCCTGATGCAGCGGGTGGTGCGGGAGCAGAACCGCACGATGGTCATGGTCACGCATGACGACCATCTGGCACAGTATGCGGACAGGATCTTCCATATCATTGACGGGAAGATCGTAAAGATTGAAGACAACAGGAAAGTAACGGGAGAGTGAGGAAGAGAAGATGAAACATGTGATGCAGACACTGAAACGGATGGGCGTATTTCTGTCATGCACTGCGCTGGCACTGACTATGGCGGGGCCGGCTGGACTGTACGTCAGGGCGGCGGAGCAGCCGCCGGAAGGGCTTGAGAAAACGGCGGATGCGCCGGATTCAGAAAATCCGGATCCAGGTGGAACGGAAGGCGAGATGCCGGGAGAAGAGACGCTCAGCCGGATCACACTGAGCGTGGGCGACGGACAGAAGACGCCTACATACAAGGCCGGGGATACGAAAGCGGAACTTAAGATCAATGTGGCCAACAGCGGAAATACGGATGCGCAGAATGTCCGGATCTCTCCGGTGGTGCAGAAGCCGGAAGAATGGCCCTTTGAGATGGAGCAGCTCAATTATGACCAGGATCTGGGAACGATCGGCGCGGGGAAACAGGCGGCCGCAGTGTGGGGAAGTGATGCGGATGGGAAGCTGACCGTCCGAAGCGATGTTACCGGAAAATCCTACAAACTGACATTTAAGATCACTTATGATGACGGGAAACAGACTTATGAGACGGAGAAATATGTATTTGTCCGGACCGAAGCGAAGAAACTTTCTTCATCCGGCTCATCCGGGGATAAACCGTCCGGCGGTACAACGTCCGGTTCCGGAAGTAAACCGTCCGGAAACACTTCGTCCGGGTCGGGCAGCAAGCCGTCCGGAGACGCTGCATCTGGCGGAACGGGCGGCGGTCTGGTGCAGGGGGCTGATGAGATCCCGTCCGGCGGCGTGTACAACAGTGAGCCCGTTACGTCCGGCGGATCAGGCGGGGAGACTTCCGACGCACCGGCTGACGCATCAGTCCCCAGAGTGATCGTGACCGGGTTTGATACGGCTCCCGCAACGGTGAAGGCGGGAGATGATTTCCGCCTGACGATCCATCTGAAAAATACGTCGAAAAAAACGGCGGTCCGGAACATGCTGTTTGACCTGCAGGCTCCGGCGTCCGGGGCGGATGAGGCGGTGGAGGCGCCGGCCTTTCTGCCGACGTCCGGATCCAGTTCCATTTATCTGGAAGGGATCCCGGCCGGCGGGACGAAGGATATATCTATAGAGTTGAACAGCCGTGCGGATCTGATCCAGAAACCGTACAGCATTACCATGAGCATGCTTTATGAAAATAAGAATGCAGAACAGTTCGAAAGCCAGTCCAGTCTGGCAATCCCCGTGACCCAGGAGGCCCGGTTCGAATTCAGCGACATCCAGATCATGCCGGATACGGCTGAGATCGGGGAAGAGGCGAATATTACCTGCAGCATCTACAATCTGGGACGGGTCAAGATGTATAACGTGAAAGTCGGATTCGAGGGCGACGCCATCGAGGGTCAGGAACTGTTCATCGGGAATCTGGAGTCCGGAGCAACCGGGATGGTGGACGGCATCGTTACCGCGCTGGCGGAGTCCTATGAGGAGAATAACTGCCGGTTGGTGCTGAACTATGAGGATGACGCCGGAAATGTGACGGAGACAAAGCAGGAATTTACCATGACGGTTACGCAGCCTGCGGATGATATGGTCATGGAAGATGATTTCCCGGTCATGGATGAAGAAGAGCCGGGCGGGCACACCGGTCTGATCATCGCGCTTATCGCAGGGATCGTTCTTGCAGGCGGAACCGCGGCCGTGGTTATTGTAAGGCGCAGGAAGAAGAAATCCGACCGGGAAGAGGAGGAGTGGTTCGATGAGGTGGAGCGATCTGCTGAGGATGAGTCTGGGGAGCCTTAGGCGAAGGAAACTCCGGACATTCCTGACTATACTGGGGGTGGTGATCGGCACCACGTCCATCGTGGTCATGATCTCTCTGGGACTGGGCCTGCAGGAATCCATGTACCGCCAGGTGGAGGAAAGCGGCGGGACGACCACGCTTACCGTCTATGGAAAAGACAACGCATTCATGTCTTACAGCCCGGAGTCAGAGGAAGAGACGGATCAGTATCTGACGGATGAGGCACTGGATTCCCTGGCGGCACTGGAACATGTGGAGAGCGCATACCCGCGGATCTCCACTTCCGGACTGGCGCTGAAAGGCCGCTATGAAGGGTATCTGGAGATCATCGGCATGACCCGGGAGGATATGGAAGCGCAGAAGATCGAACTGAATCCCGGCGGGACATTTCCGGATCCGGACAGCGGGGAGCTGAGCTTTGTATTCGGGAATATGGTGCTCATGAACTTTAATGAAAAAAACGGCGGGGGCGGTTACTGGGAGACCGGCGAGCTCCCGGACATCGACCTTCAGAATGACCAGCTCTTTCTGATCCTGGATCAGGACAGCTATTATGCCAGTCAGGGATCCCCGATGGAAATGGGGGATATATCCGGGGATGACGGATCTTCCGTCCGCCGGATCCCGAAGAAATATGTGGTCAGCGCCAGCGGCGTGATCGCGGGCGGAGAAAATGATTATAATGAATTTTCGTATTCGGCGCTCTGTGACATTACCACATTGAAAGAAACGCTGCAGAAAGAATTCCGGGGGCGGGCGATCCCCGGGCAGCCGACCACGGACAACGGGAAACCGATGAAGGAATTCATGTATTCCTCAATTATCCTCCGGGCCGACGACATGGACCATGTAAATGACCTTGCTCAGATCATCCGGAACATGGGCTATACGGTAAACACAAATATGGAACTGATCGAAGGCATGCAGAAAACGCTGCTCATGGTCCAGGCGGTGCTGGGCGGCATCGGCGCCGTGGCGCTTCTGGTGGCGGCCATCGGCATAACGAATACGATGATGATGTCGATCTATGAGCGGACAAAAGAGATCGGCATCATGAAGGTGATCGGATGCAGCCTTCGCAATATCCGTCAGCTTTTTCTTCTGGAGGCGGCGTTTATCGGACTGATCGGCGGGATCGTGGGAAATGTCTTGAGCCTGATCCTGTCTGCGGTGATCAATCTGTTCGTTTCCAGTGAATCACTGACCGGCATGCCGGGGAGCATTTCCTACATCCCGTTCTGGCTCATGCTTGCGTCATCTGCATTCGCGGTGCTGGTCGGTATGGCGGCCGGATATTTCCCGGCCGTCCGGGCCATGAAGCTGAGTCCGCTGGCGGCGATCAGGGGAGAGTAAATGATATTACAGTGGGAGTATTAGGATAAAACAATAAAAAGTTGTATTGCTTACTGAGAATAAAAGCAGTACAACTTTTTATTTTGTGCTAAAAAACAGGTGGAAATTTTAGATAAACCGCGAATTGTATTGAAAGTTGTTATGGTATATGATAGAACCATGAAATGTAAATATCATATCCTGGCAGAGAGGGGGCGTCTGATGCAGAAGAAATATGAGCAGATCGTCGACTGGGTAAATACGGAGATACAGGATGGGACCCTTGTCCGGGGAGACCGGCTTCCTTCAGAAAACGAACTTATGGAACGCTTCGGCGTGAGCCGCCAGACGGTGCGGCGCGCGCTGGAAGAACTGGCAGAGAATGGGCTTGTGGAAGGACGACGGGGGAGCGGCACATATGTGACAGTCAATACCCGTCAGCATAAAGACGAAGAAATCCGGATTGCGGTTATGCTGACCTGTGTGGACACATATATTTTTCCCTCGATCATTAAAGGCATCGAGTCGGTGCTGACTCCGGAAGGCTGCACGATGCAGATCGTCATGACGGATAATGCGGTGGAAAAGGAACGGATGCTTCTGAAAGAGTTCATCCGCACCCGGTCGGTAGATGGGATCATTGCGGAGACGGTAAAGAGCGGCCTCCCGAATCCGAATCTGAAACTTTACATGGAGTCGGAAAATCTGGGGATTCCGGTTCTTTTTGTCAACAGTTTTTATAAGGATCTGGATATCCCGCATGTCAGCATGGATGACCGCATGGCCGGCTATCTGGCCGCACGGCATCTTGTCGAATGCGGACACAGGCGCATCGGCGGCATTTTCAAGTCGGATGACGGCCAGGGGCATCTGCGCTATGCCGGTTATATGGAAGCGCTGATGGAGAAAGATATTAAAGTCCGGGGCGGCAAAGTGGTCTGGATTGATACGGAAGAAATGAAGACGATGGAAGAAGAGGGGGACAGATTCCTGAAGCGTCTGAAAGGCTGTACAGCCTGCGTCTGTTATAATGATGAGACGGCTTACAAGCTGGTGCGGATCTGTCAGACAGCGGGGAAATGCGTCCCGGAGGATATTTCCATCGTTGGGATCGATAATTCCGCACTGGCACAGTTCTGCCCTGTGCCGCTGACATCCATGGAGAATCCGGCTGAGGAACTTGGAAAGACGGCGGCGGAAATGATGACCGGCCGGATCCTGAGAAATGAGAAAATGGAATCCCGTGAATTTGAGCCAAAGCTCGTAATGCGAAGCTCCGTGCGGGTTGTCCATGAGATATAAATGCGATATGAAAGGAGATTCAGTTTATGCTGGAACAGTTGAAAAAAGAAGTATATGAGGCGAACATGCTCCTGCCGAAACACGGCCTTGTGACATTTACATGGGGAAATGTGAGCGGCATTGACCGGGAGAGCGGCCTGTTTGTGATCAAGCCAAGCGGGGTGGAGTATGACCTGCTCACCCCCGATGACATGGTCGTGGTCGATCTGGACGGCAATAAAGTCGAAGGGAGATACAATCCGTCCTCAGACACGCCCACCCACGTTGTTCTGTACAACCGCTTCCCGAAGATCGGCGGTGTAGTCCACACCCATTCGGCCTGGGCAACGAGCTGGGCCCAGGCGGGAAGAGATATCCCCTGCTACGGCACGACCCATGCGGATTACATTTACGGGGAGATCCCCTGCGTGCGCAACCTGACAAAAGAAGAGATCGAAGAGGCGTATGAGAAGAATACGGGCGTGCTGATCGCCGATGAATTCGAGCGGATGCAGAAGGACTATATTGCGGTACCGGCGGTGCTGTGCAAGAACCACGGTGTGTTTACCTGGGGCAAGAATGCCCATGAAGCCGTACACAACGCAGTGGTTGTCGAAGAGGTGGCGAAGATGGCGGCCCGCTGTGAACTGATCAATCCGCAGGTACAGCCTGCGCCGCAGGAACTGCAGGACAAGCATTATTACAGGAAGCACGGGGCGAATGCCTATTACGGGCAGCCCGGCAGATAATAAAGGATCAATAGCATCAGTGTACAAGGAGGAAGAAAGATCATGTTAAAGAGGAAAGAGTACAAATTCTGGTTCTGCACAGGATCCCAGGATCTCTACGGGGACGAATGCCTCGCACATGTGGCGGAGCACTCCCGCATTATCGTGGAGAAGCTTAACGAGTCCGGCAGGCTGCCCTATGAGGTTGTGCTGAAGCCGACGCTGATCACCAATGAACTGATCCGGAAGACTTTCAACGAGGCAAATATGGATGAGACATGCGCCGGCGTGATCACCTGGATGCATACGTTCTCTCCGGCTAAATCCTGGATCCTCGGGCTGCAGGAGTACCGCAAGCCGCTGCTCCACCTGCACACCCAGTTCAACCGGGAGATCCCGTACGATACGATCGACATGGATTTTATGAATGAGAACCAGTCCGCCCACGGAGGCCGTGAGTTCGGGCACATCTTTACCCGCATGAATATTGAACGTAAAGTTGTCGTCGGATACTGGGAAGATGAAGCGGTACAGAAGAAGATCGCATCCTGGATGCGCACAGCTGTCGGCGTGATCGAGAGCAGCCATGTGCGGGTGATGCGGGTGGCTGACAACATGAGAAATGTGGCGGTTACGGATGGCGACAAGGTGGAAGCGCAGATCCGGTTCGGCTGGGAAGTGGACGCCTATCCGGTCAACGAGATCGCAGAGGCGGTCGAGGTAGTATCCGAAAGCGACGTCAGAGCGCTGACGGATGAATATTATGATACATATGACATCCTTCTCGAGGGGAGGGATCCGGAGGAGTTCCGCCGCCATGTGGCCGTGCAGGCGCAGATTGAGCTGGGATTCGAGCGGTTCCTGGATGAAAAGGATTATCAGGCCATCGTCACCCATTTCGGGGATCTCGGTAGCCTGAAGCAGCTCCCGGGCCTTGCCATCCAGCGTCTCATGCAGAAGGGATACGGTTTCGGCGCAGAGGGCGACTGGAAGACAGCGGCCATGGTCCGCATCATGAAGATCATGACCGAAGGCATGAAAGACGCCAAAGGAACCTCATTTATGGAAGATTACACCTATAATCTGGTGCCGGGCAAAGAGGGCATCCTGCAGGCGCATATGCTGGAGGTGTGCCCGACGATTGCGGACGGCCCGGTCAGCATCAAAGTCCAGCCGCTCTCCATGGGCGACCGGGAAGATCCGGCAAGGCTTGTATTTACTTCGAAGACAGGACCGGCTGTGGCGACATCCCTGATCGATCTGGGTGACCGGTTCCGTCTGATCATCAATGATGTGAACTGTAAAAAGACAGAGAAGCCGATGCCGAAGCTTCCGGTAGCAACTGCGTTCTGGACGCCGGAGCCGGACCTTCAGACAGGTGCGGAAGCCTGGATCCTCTGCGGCGGCGCGCATCATACCGCGTTTTCCTATGACCTGACCAGTGAACAGATGGGCGACTGGGCGGCGGCAATGGGCATCGAGGCGGTTTATATTGATAAAGACACGACCATCCGCAGCCTGAAAAACGAACTCCGCTGGAATGAGATCGCATACCGGAAATAAATTTCCGGAAAAATTCCGGAAAATTTCCGGGAAAAAGATTCTCATTGAAAACAAGGCTCCGGAAATGTATAATAACAGAGTAGTATTATAGTAAAGTGTAAAGGAGTATGTAAGCAATGAGTATTAGAATCGGTATTTTAGGCTACGGAAATCTCGGCAGAGGGATCGAGTGTGCGATAAAACAAAACCCGGACATGGAACTGGCTGCGGTATTTACCCGCCGGGCTCCAGAGACAGTGAGCATCCTGACAGAGGGAACCCCGGTATGCCGCGTGGAGGACGCAGCGCAGTGGAAAGATAAGATCGATGTCATGATCCTCTGCGGCGGAAGCGCGACGGATCTTCCGGAGCAGACGCCGGAGTATGCGCGTATGTTCAATGTTATCGACAGCTTTGACACTCACGCAAGGATCCCGGAGCATTTTGCAAATGTTGACGCGGCGGCAAAAGAAAGCGGCAAAGTCGGCATCATTTCCGTTGGCTGGGACCCGGGTATGTTCTCCCTGAACCGCCTGTATGCAAATGCGATCCTTCCGGACGGAAAAGATTATACATTCTGGGGCAAGGGCGTCAGCCAGGGTCATTCAGACGCCATCCGCAGAGTTGCCGGAGTGAAAGATGCGAAACAGTATACGATCCCGGTAGAGTCTTCTCTTGAGGCAGTAAGAAACGGGGAGAATCCGGACCTTACCACAAGACAGAAACACACAAGAGAGTGCTTCGTTGTTCTGGAAGAAGGCGCGGACGCGGCGAAGGTCGAGGAAGAGATCAAGACCATGCCGAACTATTTCTCAGATTATGATACAACCGTACACTTCATCAGCGAAGAGGAACTGAAGAGAGACCACAGCGGCATCCCCCACGGCGGTTTCGTGATCCGCAGCGGCAGGACCGGCTGGGACGGAGGGAACAGCCATGTGATCGAATACAGCCTGAAGCTGGATTCCAATCCGGAGTTCACTTCATCCGTCCTGCTCGCATATGCGCGCGCGGCATACAGACTTGCGGCAGAGGGACAGTGCGGATGCAAGACCGTATTTGATATTGCGCCGGCTTACTTAAGTGCAAAGAGCGGCGAAGAACTGAGAAAGACAATGCTGTAAAAACGGCATAAAAAGAGATCATCAGCAGGCAGTTCTTGCCTGCTGATAATTATAATCAGAAGAAATGAACAGCAAGGAGGAGTGTGTGATGCGAAGCAAGGAAGAAATCAGGAGAATGATCGATGCCGGACAGGCGGTCCTGGGGATCGAACTGGGGTCGACCCGGATCAAGGCTGTGCTGATCGATACAGACAAGTCCCCTGTGGCGTCCGGGAGCTACGACTGGGAGAATCAGTACGTAAACCATATCTGGACGTATGATATCAATGAAGTCTGGAAAGGGCTGCAGGGCTGCTACAGCGATCTTGTGAAAAACGTCCGGGAAGAATACGGGGTGACCATCAAAGATCTGGCGGCCATCGGCATCAGTGCCATGATGCACGGTTATCTTGCATTTGACGAAAAGGACGAACTGCTGGTGCCGTTCCGCACCTGGAGGAATACGATCACCGGAGAAGCGTCAGAGAAGCTTTCGGAACTTTTCTCCTATCATATCCCCCAGCGCTGGAGCATCGCGCACCTGTACCAGGCGATCTTAAACGGGGAGGAACATGTGGATAAAGTCCGTTTCTTCACCACCCTTTCCGGATATATCCACTGGATGCTGACGGGCCGGAAAGTGCTCGGAAGCGGCGATGCGGCGGGCATGTTCCCGATGGACATCGCATCAAAAGATTATGACGGCAGGATGCTGGACCAGTTTGACGCGCTGGTTGCGGATAAAGGCTTCCCGTGGAAGATCCGCGACCTGCTCCCGAAAGTGCTGGTTGCCGGGGAAGACGCAGGGTGCCTCACGAAGACGGGGGCAGGGCTTCTCGATCCGGAAGGCAATCTGAATGCGGGGATCCCCATGTGCCCGCCCGAAGGCGACGCCGGGACCGGCATGACCGCGACCAACAGCGTAGCCGTAAGGACCGGCAATGTATCAGCCGGCACCAGTGTATTTGCCATGGCCGTACTTGAGAAAGATCTGACAAAGCCCTATGAGGAGATCGATCTTGTGACCACGCCGGCCGGCAATCTGGTCGCCATGGTGCACTGCAATAACTGCACTTCCGACCTGAATGCCTGGGTGGGTCTGTTCAGAGAATTTGCAGAAAGCTTCGGCATGGATGTGGACATGAACAGACTGTTCGGCACACTGTACAATAAAGCTCTCGAAGGGGATCCGGACTGCGGCGGTCTGCTTGCCTACAACTATTTCTCCGGCGAGCACATCACCGGATTCGATGAGGGACGCCCCCTCTTTGTCCGTTCACCGGAGAGCAGATTCAATCTGGCAAACTTCATGCGGGTGCACCTGTATACGTCCCTCGGAGCCCTGAAGACAGGGATGGATATCCTGCTCAAGAAAGAGCATGTGAAGCTGGACCGGATGATGGGACACGGCGGACTCTTCAAGACGAAAGGCGTCGGCCAGCGGATCCTCGCCGGAGCCATCAACACACCGGTTTATGTCATGGAGACGGCCGGGGAAGGCGGCGCATGGGGCATTGCCCTGCTGGCGGATTATCTGGTGCGAAGAGAAGACGGCGAGAGCCTGACGGACTATCTGAACAACAAAGTGTTCCATGAGGCGGAAGGAACCGGCATGGATCCGGTCGCGGAAGACGTGGAAGGATATGAGAAATTCATGGAGCGCTACGCGAAAGGACTGGCAGTCGAAAGAGCGGCAGTGGACTGCGGGATCTGAATCTTAAGAAAATCTTTTGAATCTTCTATCAGCCCCCTTTAGATTTACGGCTTATGCTGGAATTATGAAAGGGGGCTGTATTTTTTATGGACATTCATGAACTTACCCAATACTTTTTACAATACGGCGCTTTTTTCATCTATCTGATCGTTCTTCTGGAGTATATGAACCTGCCCGGATTCCCGGCGGGAGTGATCATGCCGCTCTCCGGCATCTGGGCGGCGCAGGGGGAGATCAGTTTCCCTGTGGTCATGATCCTGACGGTGGCGGCCGGATTGACCGGCAGCTGGCTCCTCTATCTGCTGGGGAGGTTCGGGGGAAATAAGCTGCTCGGATTTTATTTTCGGAAATTTCCGAAGCACCGGCCGGTGATCGAGGAGAAGATGGACTACCTGAGACAAAAAGGATGCGCCGGTGTGTTTGTCAGCAAGCTGCTGCCGATGGTGCGCACCCTGATCTCCATCCCCGCAGGCATGGTGAAGATGGATTTTGTGCGGTATACCGTCAGTTCCGTGTGCGGGATATTCCTCTGGAATCTGGCTTTTGTCGGGGCCGGGTATTTCTTCGGGGACGCGGCGATCCGGTTTTTTACATAACGAGGAGGGACAGGACATGAAGATCGCAATGCTTACAAATAATTACAGGCCGTTTGTCGGCGGCGTGCCGGTGTCGGTGGAACGGCAGGCGCAGGAACTGACCAGGCTGGGGCATCAGGTGACGGTGATCGCGCCGATGTACGGGGATGATGAAGAGGAGAGGAGCCGGGTGCTGGAACAGGATGAGCGGTCGCCGGAGCGGGTGGTCCGTTACCGTACACAGAAAATGAAAATGCCAAACGGCATGGTGTATCCGTCATTCCGGCCGGAGGAAGTGTTCGGGATATTTGAGCGGGAAACGTTCGACTGCATCCACGTGCATCATCCGGTATTCGCAGGAATATGGGCGCTCAGCCTGGGGAAGAAATATGATATCCCGGTCATATATACATACCATACCCGCTATGAGGACTACATTCATTATATCCCGTTCTTCCGGGAGAAAGAGGAACGGCGGCATATCAGGAACAGGTTTACAGACTGGGTAAAAGGATCCGTGATCCCGTCTTATATGAAATGGTTCTGCAGCCAGTGTGATCTGGTGGTCGCGCCGTCCGCCGGAATGCTGCAGGTGATCAGGCGGCAGGGCGTGTCCGCACCCGCTGCGGTCATGCCGACCGGACTGGACGCTTCTTTTTACCGGAGCGATGCCGGGCGGGCAGAGGAGATCCGGGAACAGTACGCAAAAGGAAGGAAACACCTTCTGGTCACGGTATCCAGACTGGAGCGGGAGAAGAATTACGGGTTCCTTCTCCGTGGGATTGCAGAGATCGGGAAGCGGCTGGGTGATGATTTCCATGTGCTGATCATCGGGGACGGCAGCCAGATGGGAGAACTGAAAGTGCGTGCATCGATCCTCGGGATACGCGATAAAGTGACTTTTATGGGAAATGTACCCAATGCTCAGGTGAAAGATTATCTGAATGCGGCGGACCTCTTTCTCTTTGCCTCCCGGTCCGAGACGCAGGGGATCGTCCTGGTGGAAGCGCTTGCCGCCGGATGCCCTGTCGTGGCGGTGCATGCGACAGGCGCGGACGACGTGGTGAGGAACGGCGTAAATGGATTTCTCACAGCAGAGGATGAGGACGCCTGGGCAGAGAAAGCGGCGGAGGCGCTGCGTCCGGAGAATCTCGGACGGATGCGGGAGGCGGCCAGGTCTGATGCGGACAATTACCGGGCATCCAGACTTGCCATCTATGCGGAGATGCTCTACAATCAGTGTGTACTGCGGAAAGGGGAGAACGGATATGAACGTTCGGAAGACCGGGGCGGCCATGTTGCAGCGGCTGTTCGAAAAGTATCTTGACCTTCTCAGGCGGACGGTGGCTGTCCGGTGGGATGACGGCAACCGGTACGGCGACAGCCAGATCTACGGATTCTGGCATGAAGACAGCTTCTTTATGAATCTGGTGCTTGAGCGGCTGGCGGACAGGACGACGCCGGTGGATGTGATCGTGACCGCAGATGCGAGGGGAAATTATATTGAATATATGGTGCGGCAGTGCGGAGGGAACGCACTGAGAGTACCGGACGGATACGGGGCGTTCACAGCGCTTAAGAAGATCGTGAAGGACAGCTACGAGAAAACCCATTCCATTGCGGTGGCGCTGGACGGCCCGCTGGGGCCGAGGCATGAACCGAAGAAGCTGGCGTTTTATCTGTCGGAACACGCGGAAGAAGATTTCGTGGGCATCACGGTTTCTTACTCCTCGTGCATTCGGCTCTGGCGCCGCTGGGACCGATACGTGATCCCGCTGCCGTGGAGCACGGTGGACGTGTCGGTGAGAAATTACGGAGTGGTCAGAAAGGACTGCATTCCGAAACTGCCCGCCTGACTTATTGCACGCGGGAATAAATGAGAACGAGGGAGAAAAAAGACATCATGGAGACAAACAACATCCTGATCGTAGAGGACGACAAGGAGATAAGGGAGGGCGTGCAGATCTATCTGCAGAGCCAGGGATATAAGGTGTTCCAGGCGGCGGACGGCATTGAAGGACTGGAGGTCATTGAGAAGGAAGACATCCATCTGGCTATTGTGGACATAATGATGCCCCGTATGGACGGCATCCGCATGACCATGAAGCTGAGGGAAAAACACGATTTCCCGGTGATCATGCTCTCGGCCAAATCCGAGGAAGTGGATAAGATCACAGGCTTGAATATCGGGGCGGACGATTATGTGACTAAGCCATTCACCCCGATGGAACTGATGGCGCGGGTCAATTCCCAGCTGCGGCGCTACCGCAAATTCCTGGAGAAGCTGGCGCCCCAGGAGAACGTCCATGTGATCGGGGGCCTGGAGATCAATGAGGATACGGTGGAAGTGACCATGGACGGGAAGCCGGTAAAACTGACGCCGATCGAGTACAAGATCCTGCTGCTCCTGGCAAAGAATCCGGGCCGGGTCTTTTCGTCCGAGGAGATCTACGAGCGGGTATGGCAGGAAAAAGCTATTAATACCGATACGATCATGGTCCATGTGAGAAATATCAGAGAGAAGATCGAGATCGATCCGAAGAATCCGAAATATTTAAAGGTGGTGTGGGGCGTTGGATACAAAATTGAAAAACAGCCATAAAAGAGGAATCATCATAACTGTAATTTTGCTTGCATTCTGTGCGGTGATGATGCTCTCCCAGTATGACTCGATCCGCGGGACGGTAGAGACGGCGCCGTCTGCGTACGAGGCGTCTTTTGCAGATACGCTTATGGAGAGCAGCATCGGACAGGATCTGGCGGAAGGAAATTATCTGGTATATAATCAGTATTCCCATGACACGGATCCTGCGGATGTGTTGAGTGATTACGGACAGCGGAATTTTGAACTGACCGCGAAGTATCTGGATATCGGCCTGTACGATGCGGAGGGGAAGCCGCTTACGGAAACGCAGCCTGAAACCGAGGAGACGGACGAGAAAGCAACGTCGTCTGAAACAGAGGATACAGAAGACAAAATGAGTACGACCGACCGGCGTCTGCAGGAGCCGGATGAAGAGAGCGCGGGCTATGCGTTCCGGGCGGAATATACATTTTCGGCAGACGGACAGCTTGCAGGCATCCAGGTGGACGGGACGGAACTGACGCCGGAAGAGGAATACGATCTGGAAAATCAGTTCCTTGTGTACGCCCAGCAGACCAAAATTGAAGAATATATTTCCAGCATCACGTCGCTCCGGGATGTAACCATCATCTACGGGATGAACTCGGAAAATATGGACGTCTTCATGGAGAAAAACGCCTGGGTCGAAGAGGAGTATCCGCCGGATGTGGAGTATACAGGTGCTTACCGGAACACCCTGGAAACGCTGTGGGTGCTCGTGATCCTGGCGGCGCTCCTGCTTCCCTTCCGGAAGAAGCTGGATATCAGTGAAATGAAGCTGTTTGACGTACCCTTTGAGGCGGTTCTCCTGGTCTGGTTCCTGACGATGACGGTCTGTCTGGATGGACCGGTGCCCTATATTGTGGAGCACACAGTGGAAGATACGCTCCTTCCGGGCATGCAGATGGGGAACGGGATCTGGCTGCTCGCCATGGCATTTAATTTCGCCATGTGGTTCGTGCTGATCGGCGTCTTCTTCTGGGCGATGACGTCATTAAGAGCCATGTTCCGCATGAAAGGCGCATACTGGCGCGAGCGGACGCTGACGGCGAAGCTGATCCGCCATTACCGCGGCCGCGGGACGGAGAGTGATGAGGAGATGGTGCGGAGGGCCGGCGGCGTCATCAGACGCATGAAAGCCTTTTTCGCAAAACAGTACGACGCCCTGCAGCATATTGATTTCAGGGAGAAGACGAACCGCACGATCCTGAAGATTGTCATCATCAACTATATCATTCTTGCCATTTTGTGCTTCCTCTGGTATTACGGGGCGCTGGCGCTGATCATTTATTCGGTGCTCCTGTTCCTCTTCCTGCGGAAATATGTAAAAGACCTGCAGGGGAAATACCAGCTGCTCTTAAAGTCGACGAACCAGCTGGCGGAAGGACATCTGGATGTGCCCATCGATGAGGATGTGGGCATCTTTGAACCGATCCAGGATGAGCTGAAGAAGATTCAGAAAGGGTTCAAAAAGGCGGTGGATGAGGAAGTCAAAAACGAGCGCATGAAGACGGAGCTGGTGACCAATGTGTCTCACGACCTGCGCACGCCGCTGACGGCGATTATTACTTACACGGATCTTCTGAAAAATGAGAAGGACGAGGAAAAGCGGAAAGAATATATCGAAGTGCTGGAGAAAAAGAACCTGCGGCTGAAGGTGCTGATCGAGGATCTTTTTGAAATTAGCAAGGCGGCGAGCAAAAGCGTGGCCATGCATTTCATGAAGGTGGACATTGTGGACCTGATCAAACAGGCGGGGCTTGAGAATGACAGCAAGATCAAGGACGCGGACCTGGACTTCCGGTGGAAGCTCCCGGATCACAAGCTTATCATGTGGCTGGACAGCCAGAAGACCTACCGGATCTTCGAGAACCTGATCGTAAATATCACAAAGTATGCCATGCCGCATACGAGAGTCTATATCGTGATGGAAGAGCTGGAAAATGAAGTGCACATTTCCATGAAAAACATTTCCGCGTCAGAGCTTAACTTTAATGCGGACGAGATTACCGACCGGTTTGTGCGCGGCGATGCATCCCGGAATACGGAAGGCTCCGGTCTGGGACTTGCGATCGCAAAGAGTTTTGTTGAACTGCAGCACGGCTCGCTGAAAATATCAACGGAAGCCGATCTCTTCCGGGCGGATATCGTCCTGCCGAAGCTTCCGGTCCCGCCGGAAGAAGAACAGAGGCAGCAGGCGGAGCAGGAAACACAAAGTGGAATAGAAAGTTAAAAGGAAGTTAAAAAAGATCCCGGCGGGGCGATCAGGATATGCTCCGCCGGGATTTTATGGTATCATGAAATAAAAATGTACAGTCTGCGGCCAGAGCGGCCGCCGCGGAAAGGAGAACAGAATGAAATACGAGATCAAAGGCGGGGAGCTTCCGGTAGTGATCTGCTACCTTGAAGGCGGAGAAACGATGATCACCGAGCGGGGATCCATGAGCTGGATGTCCCCGAACATGAAAATGGAGACGACGTCAAACGGCGGGATCGGCAAAGCGCTGGGCAGGATGTTTGCAGGCGAGGCGCTCTTCCAGAACCGGTATACGGCGATGGACGGAAACGGGATGATCGCATTTGCATCCAGCTTCCCGGGACAGATCCGTCCATGGGAAGTGGGGCCCGGCAATGAGGTGATCGTGCAGAAGTCCGGATTCCTGGCGGCGGAAGAGGGCGTGGACCTGTCCATATTCTTCCAGAAAAAACTGGGCGCAGGCCTCTTTGGCGGAGAAGGCTTCATCATGCAGAGACTTTCCGGACAGGGGACGGCCTTCCTGGAATTCGACGGGCATGTAGTAGAATACAATCTTCATCCGGGGCAGCAGATCGTGGTCGATACAGGATACCTGGCGGCGATGGACGCCACATGCCAGATGGATATCAAGACCGTCCCGGGGCTTAAGAACATGGTGTTCGGCGGCGAGGGGATCTTTAATACGATCATCACCGGGCCGGGACGCGTGTGGCTGCAGACCATGCCGTTGTCAGGCGTGGCAGCGGAGATCCTGAAATTCATGCCGGCAGGTAAGTAAATATAAATTTTTCTTGCATTTGAACCGTTGTAGTGATATCCTTTACATTGTCGTGCTAAAGCACGAAAGAAAAAATACTCAGGAGAGGTTCTTTTTCATCTGTATTCCGGCTTTCACAGCGGATGCGCGAAAAAGAGCGCCGAAGGTGTAAGCGCAGAGAAGTCGGGCGCGCGTTTTCATAAATGCGTCAGGCAACTGCGTGAGTCTCTCAGGCAAAAGGATGGAGGTATAAAGGAATGTTGGAGCAGATCAACAAAATCATTACGACGGTTCAGGGCGCTGTGTGGGGGCTGCCGCTGATCATTCTTATCCTGTTCACGGGATTTTTACTCACAGTCAGGCTGGGCCTTTTACAGGTAAGGCATCTCGGCAAAGCTTTCAGGTTTATGGTGAAAAATGAAGAAGAGGGACACGGGGAAGTGACCAGTTTCGGAGCCCTTTGTACGGCATTGTCCGCGACCATCGGTACGGGAAATATCGCCGGTGTGGCGACTGCGCTTGCGGCAGGCGGACCGGGTGCGCTGTTCTGGATGATCGTGGCTGCGTTCCTCGGGATGGCCACAAAGTATGCGGAAGGCCTTCTGGCGATCAAGTACCGTACGGTAGACAAGGACGGACATATCCTCGGCGGACCGTTCTATTACATTGAGAACGGTATGGGAAAGAACTGGAGATGGCTGGCGAAGATCTTCGCGTTCTTCGGCGCGTGCGTAGGCCTCTTCGGCATCGGAACATTTACCCAGGTCAACAGTATCGCGTCAGCGGTAACGAACTTCTTTGATCCGGAGACGGCAAACGCGGTATCGCTGTTTGGCCGGACGTACTCCTGGAGTACGGTGATCACCTGCATCATCCTGACGCTCTGCGTCGGACTTGTGGTCATCGGCGGGATTAAAAGGATCGCAAAAGTATCGGAGATCGTGGTGCCGTTCATGGCGATCCTCTATGTGGCGCTTGGCCTGATCATTATCTTTACGAATCTTCCGGCTGTGCCGGGCGCGGTTGTTTCCATCGTGAAATCCGCATTTACCGGAAGTGCGCTTGCGGGCGGAGCCATGGGAAGCATGGTCGTGGCGATGCAGCAGGGTATCGCGCGGGGGATCTTCTCGAATGAGTCCGGACTTGGTAGCGCGCCTATCGCGGCGGCCGCGGCTGTGACGAAGGAACCGGCGCGGCAGGGCCTCGTTTCCATGACCGGTACATTTATCGATACGATCGTGATCTGTACGATGACCGGTATCTCGGTTGTGATCGCGGGCTCCTGGATGAACCCGGACCTGGAAGGCGTGGAGATCACAATGGATGCGTTCCAGAAAGGGCTTCCCTTCCCGAACGAAGTGGCGACTTTCTCCCTGATGATCTGTCTTGTGTTTTTCGCATTTACGACGATCCTCGGATGGAACTACTATGGCGAGCGGTGTGTGGAGTACCTGTTCAACCGGAATAAATCCGTGGTGCAGGGATACAGATGGCTGTACATCGCGGCTGTATTTATCGGACCGTACATGACGGTTGCAGCGGTATGGAATATCGCGGATGTATTTAACGCACTGATGGCGTTCCCCAACCTGGTGGCGCTGCAGGCGCTCAACGGAGTGGTGGTCCGCGAATCAAAAGATTATTTTGCCCGTCTCAAGGCGGAAAAATAAAACAGGAAAACAGAATCGTAAGAAACAGTCTGTATTCAGTAGGAGTGCAGACTGTTTTTTCTTTCCGTCTGTTCTTTTTTCTCTTCTGTCTGGTTTTTCCTGAAAAATACAGACAACTTGCAGTTGTATATATATTGTTCTGAAAATACATTATCGTGTGTTTTTGGGATTGCAAAACACTATATTTTGTATTAGAATGAATCCTGTACGAATGAATGGCGGGGGTTCCCGCATCAGATATAACAGGCAAGGAGAAGGCAGTATGAAGATCATTAAGAGAAACGGTTCAGAAGAGACATTTGACATTAATAAGATCGTCCGCGCGGTGACGAAGGCGGATGTTAAGGCGGAGAGCAGAAGCCTGACGGACGCGCAGATCGACGACATCGCGGAGTTCGTGGAGTTTAAGTGCAGCCGGCTTAACCGGGCGGTGTCCGTGGAGGAGATCCAGGATATGGTGGAGAACCAGATCATGGCTACCGGCGCCTTCGATCTGGCGAGACGGTATGTGCGCTACCGCTATAAACGTTCTCTTGTGCGAAAGGCAAATACAACGGACAACCGGATCCTTTCCCTGATCGAGTGCAACAATGAAGATGTGAAGCAGGAGAATTCCAATAAGAATCCGGCGGTCAACAGTGTGCAGAGAGATTACATGGCAGGCGAGGTGAGCAAGGACCTGACGCGCAGGATGCTCCTTCCGGAAGACATCGTGGAGGCGGACCGCCAGGGGATCATCCATTTCCATGATTCGGATTATTATGCCCAGCATATGCATAACTGCGACCTGGTCAACCTGGAGGATATGCTCCAGAACGGCACGGTCATCAGCGGCACCATGATCGAGAAGCCTCACAGTTTCTCCACGGCCTGCAATATCGCCACTCAGATCATCGCACAGGTGGCCAGCAACCAGTACGGCGGACAGAGCATTTCCCTGACCCATCTGGCGCCGTTTGTCCAGGTGTCAAGGAACAAGATCCGCGCGGAAGTGGAAGATGAGATGCGCACCATCGGATTCGACTGCCCGAAAGACCAGCTGGATGAGATCGTGGAGAAACGTCTGAAAAAAGAGATTACCAAAGGCGTGCAGACCATCGAATATCAGGTGATCACCCTTATGACGACCAACGGACAGGCGCCCTTCCTCACGGTATTCATGTATCTGAACGAGGCTAAGAACGAGGCGGAGAAGAAAGACCTGGCGCTGATCATCGAGGAGACGCTGCGCCAGCGGTATCAGGGCGTGAAGAATGAAGCGGGCATCTGGGTGACGCCGGCATTCCCGAAACTGATCTATGTGCTGGAAGAGGACAACGTGGATGAGGGGACGCCTTACTTCTATCTGACAGAACTGGCGGCAAAATGCACGGCAAAACGGCTCGTGCCGGACTACATTTCCGAGAAGAAAATGAAAGAGCTCAAAGAAGGCAACTGCTTCCCGGTCATGGGATGCAGGAGCGCCCTCAGCCCGTGGAAGGATGAGAACGGCGAGTACAAGTTCTACGGCCGTTTCAACCAGGGCGTAGTGACCATCAACCTGCCGGATGTGGCACTTTCCTCCGGCGGCGACATGGAGAAGTTCTGGAAGATCTTCGATGAGCGTCTGGACCTGTGCTACCGTGCCCTCATGTGCCGTCACAACCGCCTGAAAGGAACCCTTTCCGATGCGGCGCCGATCCTCTGGCAGTACGGCGCGCTGGCGCGGCTGAAAAAAGGCGAGACCATTGACAGCCTGCTCTACGGCGGTTATTCCACCATCTCCCTCGGATATGCGGGACTTTACGAGTGCGTGAAATACATGACCGGCAGATCCCACACCGATCCGGAAGCGACGCCGTTCGCCCTTGAAGTGATGAAGCACATGAACGATGCCTGTGACAAATGGAAAGAAGAGACCAACATCGGCTTCAGCATCTACGGATCGCCGATCGAGAGCACCACATATAAATTTGCGAAATGCCTGCAGAAACGCTTTGGCATCGTGCCGGGCGTAACGGATAAGAGTTACATTACCAACAGCTACCACGTGCACGTGACAGAAGAGATCGATGCATTTTCCAAATTGAAATTCGAATCCCAGTTCCAGGCCCTCTCAAGCGGCGGCGCCATCAGCTACGTGGAAGTGCCTGACATGCAGGACAACATCCCGGCTGTGCTCCAGGTCATGCGGTTCATTTACGACAACATCATGTACGCGGAGCTCAACACCAAGAGCGACTACTGCCAGGAATGCGGCTATGACGGGGAGATCCGGATCGTGACCACAGAGGACGGGAAACTTGAGTGGGAGTGCCCGAACTGCGGCAACCGCGACCAGGATAAGCTGAACGTGGCAAGAAGAACATGCGGCTACATCGGCACACAGTTCTGGAACCAGGGAAGGACGCAGGAGATCAAAGAAAGGGTATTACATCTTTAATGCATTACGGAGAAATTAAAAAATGTGATATAGCCAACGGAGAGGGAGTCAGGGTCTCCCTCTTCGTTTCCGGCTGTACCCATCACTGCCCGGGCTGTTTCAATCAGGACACCTGGGATTTTCATTATGGAAAAGAATATACAGAGGAGACCGAAGCGGAGATCCTCGGGGCGCTCGCGCCGTCTTATATAAACGGTCTGACCCTCCTTGGTGGCGAGCCTTTTGAACCGCAGAACCAGCGGGTACTGACCGGGCTTCTGAGGAAAGTCCGTGAACAGTACCCGGAGAAAAATATCTGGTGCTACAGCGGCTATCTTTTCGACAAAGAACTTCTGGGCGACAGCCGCGCGCGGTGTGAAGTCACAGACGAAATGCTGTCCATGATCGATGTGCTCGTGGACGGGCGGTTCGTAGAAGCGAAAAAGGACATCCGGCTGGTATTCCGGGGATCGTCCAACCAGCGGGTCATCGACGTGAAGAAAAGCCTGGAGGCAGGGGAAGTCGTTCCGTGGGAACTGAAAGTGAAGCGTGGGATGTGAAATCTGTCTTTTCCGTATAGATAATCATCCGTTCCCGGTACTCTGTCATAACGCAAAACCGCTCCGCTCTACCTCGACTGTTGGAATGCCTGTAACGCAGAAGGCGTTCCGGTCGGGGCGCTCTGGCAATGGGAAACCTGTCTTTGTTGTACTGGGGGCTGATATCATAAATGATCTGAACAGACAAGCCGACACAACCATATCTCTCAAGGACCGTAAAGCAGCGCCGGCACTTGGATCGCGTTTTTTGCGATCCTATGTACCGCTGCGCTGCGTCCCGAACGAAAGTGGGTCCGCGAGAGATATGGCTGTGCCGGCGTATGTCGGTCACATTTTTGTGATTTAGTAGTACGACAAAGACAGATTTGCCGGAAAAACCCTTGACTTATTTTAATCTTCTTCCTATAATAATTGAGTATATTTTAAAGACTGAGAAGAGGAGCAGTAGGGGCCTATCGTTATCAGAGAGCTGCCGGGCGGTGCGAGGCAGCAACGTAAACTCTGAACTCGCCTTGGAGTCCTCCGGGCGGACCGCATTTTCGGCGGCGCAGTCCGGGGCGGTGATCCCCGTTACAGGATGAATGAGTGCATCTGCCCCAGGGTGGATGAATAAGAGTGGTACCACGGAAATAAAGCCTTTTCGTCTCTTGATATTGAGAAGAAAAGGCTTTTTCTAATGTAATGAAAGAGAGGAACTGATCAGATGGGTACAAAGATCGTGTACAACCACAGAGCAATCGAGAAAAAGTGGCGTGAGAAATGGGAGCAAACTCCGGTCAATCCGAAGACGGACGACAACGGCAACAAGAAGCAGAAATATTACTGCCTTGACATGTTCCCCTATCCGTCAGGAAACGGACTCCATGTCGGACACTGGAGAGGCTATGTCATCTCTGACGTGTGGAGCCGTTATAAACTGCAGCAGGGATATTACATCGTTCATCCCATGGGCTGGGACGCATTCGGCCTGCCGGCTGAGAACTATGCCATCAAGATGGGCGTTCACCCGGCGAAGTCCACGGCGGAAAATGTAGCAAACATCAAGAAACAGATCAATGATATCGCGGCGCTTTATGACTGGGATATGGAAGTCAATACGACGGATCCGAACTTCTACAAATGGACTCAGTGGATCTTCGTGAAAATGTTCAAGGCGGGCCTTGCATATGAGAAGGAATTCCCGATCAACTGGTGCCCGTCCTGCAAGACCGGACTGGCAAATGAGGAAGTTGTAAACGGCAAATGCGAGCGCTGCGGCGCGGAGGTGACAAAGAAGAACCTGCGCCAGTGGATGCTGCGTATCACAAAATACGCGGACCGTCTCCTGAATGACCTGGACAAGCTGGACTGGCCGGAGAAGGTGAAAAAGATGCAGACCGACTGGATCGGCAAATCCTACGGTGCGGAAGTGGATTTCCCGGTAGAGGGCAGGGACGAGAAAATCACTGTCTACACCACAAGACCGGATACCCTCTATGGCGCGACATTCATGGTGCTCGCTCCGGAGCATGAGCTGGCAAAATCCCTGGCTACGCCGGAGACACAGGAAGCCGTGGAAAAATATATTTACGAAGCGTCCATGAAGTCCAATGTGGACCGTATGCAGGATAAAGAGAAGACCGGCGTATTTACCGGAAGCTATGCGATCAACCCGCTGAACGGAGCGAAGACGCCGATCTGGCTGTCCGACTACGTTCTGGCTGATTACGGTACGGGTGCCATCATGTGTGTGCCGGCCCATGACGACCGTGACTTTGAGTTTGCGAAGAAATTTGACATCCCGATCGTACAGGTCATCGCCAAAGACGGCAAAGAGATCGAGAACATGACCGAGGCTTATACCGAGGCGGCCGGAACCATGATCAATTCCGGCGAGTGGAACGGCATGGAGTCCGCAGTGCTCAAAAAAGAAGCACCCCATATCATTGAGGAGCGGGGTCTCGGACGGGCGACCGTCAACTACAAACTGCGTGACTGGGTATTCTCCCGCCAGCGTTACTGGGGCGAGCCGATCCCGATCATCCACTGCCCGGAGTGCGGCTGCGTGCCGGTTCCGGAAGAGGAGCTGCCGCTGACGCTCCCGGACGTAGAGTCCTACGAGCCGACCGGCACGGGAGAATCTCCGCTGGCAGCCATTGACGAGTGGGTGAACTGCACCTGCCCGGTATGCGGCAAGCCGGCCAAGAGAGAGACCAACACCATGCCCCAGTGGGCAGGTTCATCCTGGTATTTCCTGCGCTATGTGGACAACCACAATGACAAAGAACTGGTATCCCGCGAGAAGGCGGACGAGATGCTGCCGGTAGATATGTATATCGGCGGCGTGGAGCATGCGGTGCTGCATCTGCTCTATTCCAGATTCTATACAAAATTCCTCTGTGACATCGGCGTGATCGACTTTGACGAGCCGTTCCACAAGCTGTTCAACCAGGGAATGATCACCGGCAAAAACGGCATCAAGATGAGCAAGTCCAAAGGAAATGTGGTCTCCCCGGATGATCTGGTGCGCGACTACGGCTGTGACTCCCTGAGAATGTACGAACTCTTCGTGGGACCGCCGGAGCTGGATGCCGAGTGGGATGACCGCGGCATCGACGGTGTCAACCGCTTCCTGAAACGTCTCTGGAACCTGCTCCAGGACAGCAAAGAGCAGGATGTCAAGGCGACAAAAGAGATGATCAAGCTCCGCCACAGAATGGTATACGACATCACGACCCGTCTGGAAAGCTTCAGCCTGAATACGGTCATCTCCGGATTCATGGAGTACAACAACAAATTTATCGAGATCGCCAAAAAAGAAGGCGGCATCGATAAAGAGACGCTGGAAACCATCGCCGTGCTCATTTCTCCGTTCGCACCGCATTTCGCAGAGGAAATGTGGGAGCAGCTGGGTCACAGTGAGACCGTATTTAAGGCAGGCTGGCCGAGCTATGACGAGAATGCGATGAAAGACGATGAGATCGAGATTCCGGTACAGATCAACGGCAAGACAAAAGCCGTGATCAGCATTTCCGCCGAGGCGTCAAAAGATGAGGCCATCGCAGCTGGAAAAGCGGCCATCGCGGATAAACTCACCGGCAATGTGATCAAAGAGATCTACGTGCCGAAAAAGATCGTTAATATCGTGATGAAATAATTTGAGTGGAAATCTCATAACAGAATAAAGTGCTTGGAAATATTGAGAAGTTCGCTGAAAATCAAGGTTTACAGACATTTTTCTTCAAACAAAAGGTATCATAGGATACCGCAAAATATCGTAACAGATTTTTTAAATGGAGTAGAATTGGAGTAAAAGTTGAAAGAAAATGGAGTAAATATTTCAAGTCAAAATAGACGCAGGTAGTGGAAATACTTCCTGCGTCTATTTGATATAATTGATTAAAAATAAGGGGACATTGCATTCTTAATTATAAAAAGTAACACCCATCTAGGATTTCTAAATCCTTTACAATATATAACTTTTGAAATAATTTGAAATCATCATTGGTTAATATAAGGGTTGGTTTTGATTTTACTATGTTACCATTCTTGTCTAAATATTGTGAGTAATATTTCTTAGATTTAGAATCGTAAATGTCAGATGTAGTTAGAGCTTTGTTTAAAGGGTAAAGAAAACTTGTTTTATTCATAACAAAAGGTTCTTTTCCATTTTTTAGGTTGAAACAAGCTTTAAATCTTACTATATACGAAAGACTCTTTTGAGTGATAATGGAAGGAAGAGTATTGCCACTCCAAAAAATAGGTTCTTTTTCATATATTGATTCATCAATTATTTTAGGAGGAAATGCTAAGGATATATATTTTTTTTTACTTGAATATCCATAAATTTTTTTATCTAAATAGTCATCAGAATCATTTACATTTGGAGAGCTTTTTTGAATAGGAGTTTTAAAGAAATTCTTTTTAAATTCGTCCAACTGTACTGTATATAATTCTTTTAATTCCTCTCTTGATATTCCATAACCTATAACATCTCGTGATACGGTATCTATTATGGATTGGGGTATAGTGTCTAGTTTGATGATATATACTTTATTTAAGCGTGGATTATAAATACCTAACTGTGTTATATTCTTAAATTCTTTATGTACAGAATGTTGCCCCATTATTAAATATATAAGTAATTGTAAGGTGTATTTGGGTTTGATTTCTTCTTTTAATACT
>DXIS01000027.1 GCA_019112735.1 Candidatus Mediterraneibacter guildfordensis | reverse complement strand
TCTTTACCTTCGATATTGTAAACAGATACTTTTGCCATCTGTGTGTTCCTCCTTTCTTATTGTCACCCTTATAAGCTCTTAACGGATTCTTTGATCGTTACGAGGCATTTCTTCGGTCCCGGTACAGAACCTTTTACAAGGAGAAGGTTGTTCTCAGCGTCAACTCTTACGACCTCGAGATTCTGAACTGTGATCTTCTTGTTACCCATCTGTCCAGGCATCTTCTTGCCTTTGAATACCTTGCTCGGATCAGATGCAGCACCGTTGGAACCGGCGTGACGATGGAACTTGGAACCGTGTGTCATAGGTCCTCTGCTCTGTCCATGGCGCTTGATGGCACCCTGGAAGCCTTTACCTTTGGAGATTGCCGTTGCATCAATGTGGTCGCCTTCTGCGAAGATGTCAGCCTTGATCTCCTGAGCCAGAGCATATTCCTCTGCGTTGTCAAATCTGAACTCTTTTACATATCTCTTTCCGGATACGCCTGCTTTGTCGAAGTGGCCCTTCTCAGCTTTTGTCACACCGTTTCTGTGTGCGATCGCTTTCTTGCCGCTGCCGTCTTTTGTGACGATCTTTTCTTTCTTGTCAACAAAACCAACCTGTACAGCGCTGTAGCCGTCGTTCTCGACTGTCTTGACCTGTGTTACCACACACGGTCCTGCCTGCAGAACAGTTACCGGAATCAGTACTCCGTCTTCAGCATTGAAGATCTGAGTCATTCCAACTTTTGTAGCCAAAATAGCTTTCTTCATTATTATTACCTCCTGTGATTTACAGCGGAGCGCTTATGCGCTCATCCTAAATTTTAGGACGTTACTGTTTATTTGTTCTTCATTTTGATATCGATGTACACACCTGCCGGCATTTCCAGTCTGGAAAGTGCATCAACCGTCTTCTGGGTCGGTGTGATGATATCGATCAGTCTTTTATGAGTTCTCTGCTCGAACTGCTCTCTGGAGTCTTTGTACTTGTGTACTGCTCTCAGGATTGTCACTACCTCTTTCTTAGTCGGCAGCGGCACCGGTCCGCTCACCTGTGAACCGTTCTTTTTTACAGTTTCGATGATTTTCTTTGCGGATGCATCAACCAGCTGGTGATCATACGCCTTCAGTGTGATTCTCATTACTTGACTTGCCATAAAAAAAGTCGCCTCCTTTTCGTACTTGTAACTCAGTACGACAAGCGGTGACTGTACACTCTCCCGTGTGTGTCGTGAGAAACATACACGGCGCTCCTGTTCCTTCAACTCATGCCGCAGCGCTGTTTCTGCGGGAAAAACAGGATACTGTTGTGATTCGTACAGTGACTTGTCGCCAGTTTCTTAACTTGACATTCGCTCCACGGAAAACCCGCCGTTGCTTATTTCTTTGCCCGGGCGGCAACCTCACGCTTCATCGCTATCATGTCACAGCCCTATAAGTATATAAGATGGGGAAATTTATTTCAAGAGATTTTTAAGAAATATTGTATTTTTTTAAGTACAATCTGATTTTTTTCAGATTCTCGCAGATGGATTGCAAAATACGGGCCGGCCGGACCGGCCCGTTCTTTCACTCAGGAAATGATCTTACAGTCTCTCGCTGCTCTCGTTCATGAATTTATACTCTGCCACAGACCGGTCAAATCCTTTGATATGCCGGTAGAGCCACTCGATCACATTTTTGTTGACCTGCTCTACGAATGCATCCGACGGCCCCTCTTCTTCCTCCAGCATGTTGTACAGGTCTTTTACGACCTGGCGGAGCTTGTCATGCTCTTTTTTGTGTTCTGCGATCGCCGGATAGCTGATGGACTCCTGCAGCTTCTCTTCCTCCCCAAAGTGGAACTCCGTGTAGTCCGCGAGATAATCCAGTGTCTTCACAGCTACGACTTTGTCTTTGCTTGTCTCGCAGCTGTCCAGAAGTTTATTGATCTTGTCGATCAGCTCCCGGTGCTGTGAATCGATCATCTCATTTCCTGTTACAAGGCTGTCGTCAAATTCTGCTCTCATGTTCGGCTGTACCTCCTGTTATTTCATATTTAATATGTAGCTTCCTTATATAATACTCAGGCCGTGACCGGCTCTTTTCTTATTATACATCATATCCCGCCGTTTTTGAACCGCAGGATCATTTCGTTCGTCAGACTTTCCTGTGATACCGGCTCCGGGATCTCTTCCCGCGTGAACCATTCAGCCACGGCCAGCTCGTTTTCATCGAGCCGGATCGCATCGCTGCCGTCCAGGTCGCAGTAGAATCCCATCAGCAGCGTATCGGTAAATGCCCAGGGCTGGCTTTTGTAATACCGGATATTTTTCACTTTCAGGCCGACCTCTTCCATAACCTCACGGGCCACCGTCTGTTCCACAGTCTCGCCGATCTCCGTAAAGCCGGCGATCAGCGCATAGTTCTTATACGCCCTTCCGGCGTACTTGGACACGAGGAGCCGGTCGCCGTCCGTCACGCCCACGATCACCGCCGGGCAGATCTTCGGATACTCCATATTGCCGCAGGCCCCGCAGCGCATCATCCGCTCCTTATCCGACGGCTTCATCAGGCTTCCGCACCGGCCGCAGTACCGCCGGTTCTTATACCAGTTATAGAGCTGATATCCGGTGATCCCGGCGAAGGCCCGGTGCCGCGGCACCGCCCTCCGGAATATTTCCGTATTCTCCATCGTAAATTCCGACAGCGGTTCCCGGTTTATCTCCCGGACGAGGTAGTACCGGTCTTCATTTACAGAAAAAAGATAGACCGCATCCGCGTAAATGTCGTCATTCAGCCGCTCCAGTTCCCGGAATCTGGGGAATCCGATCCCCTCTTCCGTCCGCCTTAAAAGGACCGCGTGGTCTTCATAATACATGGCGAAACTGTCCGGGGCCGGCAGCACCGGATGATACTGGTTGTCAAGATGATACGGTTCAATATCCTGGATCATGATCCGTTCCTCCTACAGATTCCTTACTTTAAAGTCCCGCTGCGCCTCGCGCTTCTGGTCTTTCTTCGCGATATCCGCCCGCTTGTCATAGAGCTTCTTTCCTTTCGCAAGTCCGATCTCCACTTTCACGAGGCTTCCGCTGAAATACACCTGCAGCGGGACCACCGTGATCCCCTGCTCCTTCATCTTCCCAAATATTTTCAGGATCTCTTTCTTATGCAGAAGCAGTTTGCGGACACGGAGCGGATCTTTATTGAAAATATTTCCCTTCTCGTAGGGGGAGATGTGCATGCCGTAAATGTACATCTCACCATTCTCCACACGGATAAACGCCTCTTTGATGCTGCATTTCCCCATGCGGAGCGACTTTACTTCCGTCCCGTGAAGAACGATCCCCGCTTCATATTTTTCAAGGATGAAATAATCGTGGTATGCTTTTTTATTGTTGGCAACCAGTTTTCTCTCTGTAACCGCCATCTTTATTCCTCCTCTGAGATCAGATCAAAATTCACTGTCCGCTGCAGCTTGTCCGCGCCGGACACACTCACCCGGACCGTCTGGCCGAGCTTAAAGGTCCGGCCGGTATGCACGCCCGCCAGTTCATACGTCTCTTCCAGAAACTCATAGTGGTCGTCGCGCATATCCGCCACATGGACCAGGCCTTCCACCGTGTTCGGAAGTTCAACATAGAGGCCCCATTTCGTCACGCCGGAGATCACACCTTCATATTCTTCGCCGATCCTATCGCGCATATATTCCGCTTTCTTCATTTTGACCACTTCGCGCTCGGCCTCATCCGCCCGCCGCTCCCGGTCGCTGCACTGGGCCGCTACCTTCGGAAGGATCTCCTCATAGTGGGCGCTCCGTTCCCCGTTCATCCGCCCCCGCAGATGTTCTTTGATGATCCGGTGGATCTGCAGATCCGGATACCGACGGATGGGCGATGTGAAATGGGTGTAATGCCGGGCTGCCAGCCCGAAATGTCCCGTATTTTCCGTCGTATATTTCGCCTGCTTCATGGCCCGCAGGACAAGCCGGCTGATCATGGCCTCATAAGGCGTCCCCTCGATCCGGTCCAGAAGTTTCTGCACTTCCTTCGGTTTCACTTCATTCCGGATGTGGAGATGATAGCCGAAATTATTGATAAACGCAGAGAGCTGGCGGATCTTCTCATTGTCCGGCACGTCATGCGTCCGGTAAAGGAAGGGGATCTCCAGCCAGAAATACGCCTCCGCCACCGTCTCATTTGCCATCAGCATAAAATCTTCGATGATCTTCGAAGCGTCATTGCGTTCATAGGGCTTCACCTCGACCGGACGGCCCAGTTCATCAAGCGTGATCTTTGTCTCCGGGAAATCAAAATTCACGGATCCTCGCCGTCCCCTGCGCTCCCGGATCTTGTCTGCAAGCTCCTTCATCAGGCAGAGCATGGGCACGTACTCCCCATAGTCCGGATATTCTCTACAGTCTTCTCCATCCGACTCAGCCGCAAGCACCGCCGCCACGCCGTTGTAACTCATCCGCTTATTCACGCGGATCACCGTCTCCGCGATCTCATGCTCAACGATCTCGCCCCGGGGATCGATCGTCATAATGCAGGAGAGGGCCAGCCGGTCCTCGCCCGCGTTCAGGGAACAGATCCCGTTTGACAGCTTATGGGGAAGCATCGGGATCACCCGGTCCGCCAGATATACACTGGTCCCCCGCTCCAGCGCTTCCCGGTCAAGGGCGCTGCCCTCCTGGACATAATTTGCCACGTCAGCGATGTGCACGCCGAGCCGGTAATTCTCCCCTTCTTTCGTCAGGGAAACGGCATCGTCCAGGTCTTTCGCATCCTCGCCGTCGATGGTCACCATAGTCCAGCTCCGGAGATCTTTCCTCCCGGCACAGTCCGCTTCGCTCACTTCTTTGCCCACACGGACCGCCTGGTTGAGGACCCGCTCCGGGAATTCCGTGGGGATCCCCATGTCCATAACGATGGACAGGATGTCTGTCCCCGGGTCATTTACATGGCCGATGATCTCCGCCACCTCGCCTTCCGGCTTCATGTGCGCCTCGCCGTAGGAGGTCAGCTCCACCACCACTTTATGCCCGGTCATGGCGCCCTTTTCCTTCCCCGCAGGGATATAGATATCATTCATATACCGCTGGTCGTCCGGCCGGACGAACCCGAAGCCTTTGCTCCGCTCATAGAGGCCGACGATCCGCACGATATTATGGGAGAGGACCCGGACGATCTTCCCCTCTTTTCTCCGGCCCGCCGGCGTCCCTGTGATAATGTATTCCACCTCATCCCCGTGGAATGCGCCGCAGAGATTTTCCTCGGAAATGTAGACATCCCCGCTCTCATCCTCCGGACGGACAAAACCGAAGCCCCGGGCATTGGCCTGGAAAACGCCTTTCAGCCGGACTGCCTCTCCCCTGCTGTATTTCCCTCTTTTGGACAGGGTGATCTTCCCGTCGTCCACGAGCGCGTCAAGCACCGCCTTCAGGTCATCTCTCTGCTCGCGGGGGATCTGGAGCACTGCCGCGATCTCCCTGATCTTCATCGGGACATACAGATCGTCACTGATGAAATCCAGCATTACTTTTTTCCGTTTTTCAAATGTCTGATCCACAACAGCACCTCCTTTTTTCATACGCCGGGAAAAATATAAGCACTCTATATCCGCATAGAGTGCTTATCGTGTATTATCTTCTGAAATAGTGCATCTGATACTAATTTAAAACACCGAGGTTCAGGACAACAGCCAGTACGATAAAAAGTACCGCCACAACACGCGTCACTTTCACGAGAGTGCCCTCCATGGAACGTCCCTTGTTGTGTCCCCAGTATGAATCAGCCGCGCCGCTTATGGTTCCAAGTCCGGCGGACTTTCCTTCCTGCAAAAGAATAATTGCAGCCAGTGCAATGCAGTCTATAACAAAGATGATCGTCAATACTGTCTTTAAGATATCCATCTCTACACCTCCTGCGGATAAACCACGATTATTCTATCACAGTCGTTCAGCCTTTGCAAGACACTTTACAGAATCCCGAAGATTTTCTCCCGGAAAGCCGCATAGATTGTGTCATAATCCGAATACTGGATATCGCTGTCCTTAAACCGACCGCTCCACGCATCGCGTATCCGGTCCGCGATCAGCCGGGCATCCTCGTGCTCCGTCAGAAGGATCGCCGGAAAGACATAATAGATCATAAAGAAATTCAGATCAAGCTGGATCACGCCGTCGACTCTGCCTTTCTTCGGAGATGCGAACTTCTTCTCCACACTGTCCACAAAAACAGATGCGATCTCCTCCGCTTTCCCTTCCTTATCTTCCGCTCCGGCAGTCAGCGCCGTCATTTCATGAAAATAGTGGCCATACCTGTTGAGAAACCCATCCATGTTTTCTTTATAGTTTTTCTTTTTGAGCTTCTTCATCATCGGCTTCATATCATCAAAAATCACTTCTATATGATCCAGCATATCTCATCCTCCGTCTCTTCTTATTCTGCAGTCACATTACGGCTGTCAGTCCGTAACCACGCCTTTCTGAAGCATGATATTCGCATAAAGCGCAGACTCGCCTGTAGCGATGATCGCATAAGCGGTCTTCGCCTCATCATAGAACGCAAAGCGCTCGATATTTCCCACAGCGGCAGCTCCTCTCTCGTCATACTTTGCGATGATCTCTTTATATGTATCCCAGATCGGCGTCTCCACTGTGTCACCGGGCATAACTTCCATCAGGTTTACCGGATGCTCCACATAAGTATCCAGCGGGAATACCTGCAGGATCGCGTCGAGCAGTTCCGGTACACCGTGTCCGTCACAGCGGATCACGATGGCGTCTTTACCCATGGATTCCGCCGGGAAGTTTCCGTCGGAGATGACCAGCCTGTCGCTGTGTCCCATCTCAGACAATACCATCAGAAGTTCAGGTGATAAGATTTTCGGGATTCCTTTTAACATAGATTTGTCCTCCTTATTTTTTTACTGATATATAGATTATAATATTTTTTCTTTAAAAAAGGAACCGGGAATATCCCGATTCCTTTTTATTTCAGACCAGCTGTATATTATCAGTCAGTCTATATGCACGTAATTTGTAACCGATACGGATTAGTCGTAAAGGTTCGGAGCGATGTCTGCTTCTTCCATGTTGGAAGCGTCGTACCAGTAGCTGTCTGTAGCGATGTCTGATACTTCGTTGCCTTCGCAGTAGTCATACAGAGCGTGGATTGCAAGGTTACCCTGATCAACCGGAGCCTGTGTAACCGCACCAACAAGTGTTCCGTCAGCAACAGCTGCCTTCAGAGTAGCACCAGCGTCGAAACCAACACCAACGATACCCTCGTCCGGAGTAGCTGCAAGAACGTTCAGGTTGGAGTTAGCTGTGAGGACACCCTCTGCTGTAACCTGGTTGGAACCGAAGATCGCGATCGTATCTTCTTTGTTCATGATGTTGGAAGCCTCTGTAGCGGACAGCTCAACTGTTGTCTGAGCCGGAACTGCTACTTCGATGATAACGTCAGCTGATCCCTCATCACCGTTGTTCTCTACCTGGTCTACATAGAACTGGTTACCGATAACTGCAACTGTCTTGCCGTCAGCCTCGATGAGTTCTTTCATCTTGTTGATGAATCCCATACCACGTCCGGAGATGTTAGCGGATGTAGCATCCTGGTTAACTTCACCGATTCTTACCTGGCCAGAAGCGTTAGCGATCGCATCCTTGATAACCGGATACATATTCTCTGCTGCAACAGCACCTGCTGCTTCGTTGTCTGTAGCGATCGTTGCGATAACGGATCCTTCCGGAGCATCCGGCACACCTGTGTCGAAGCATACAACCGGGATCTCAGCGTCAAGCGCATCCTGAAGAGAATCAAGAACAGCACTCTGGTCATTCGCTGCAAGAGCGATTCCGTCCGGAGCCTGGCTGATCGCGTTGTTCAGCATGTTAACCTGGTCAGCGATATCGGACTCTGCGTTCGGTCCTGTTGTGTTAACTGTTACGCCCAGCTCCTCAACTGCTGCGTCGATTCCCTGGATAGCTGCCTGCCAGTATGTAGACTGGAAGCTCTTAACTACGACTTCAAAGTGATAATCTCCGCCGCCTGAGCTTTCGCCGCCTTCTTCTGTTGTAGCTGCATCATCGCCTGTTGTAGCTGCTTCGTCTCCGCCACATCCTGCGAGCAGTCCGGCTACCATGCATCCGCCAAGTAATACTGCTAAAACTTTCTTTTTCATATTTCATGTCCTCCTGAAATAATTTTTCCGGCCATTTCCGGAAACCTGCTTCGTCCTGCAGGGGTGCTTCCATACCCATACCGTGCATATACAGGCATTTCCGGCAGATCCGCTGTTTGAGTCTGCTGTTCCCGCGGCATGGCCTGCCTTTTTGGGTTTCTATAGTAACAGCCGGCAGCAGATGTACTGCATGACAGCTCCCGGCTGTTATCTATCATAATAGATTATGAATTACTTTCCCGCCTCTTTCTTTCTCTTGAGGATATCGAAAAGTACGGCTGCGATCAGCACAAGACCTGTGATGATCTGCTGCCAGTTTGCTGTCAGGCCGATGAACGGAAGTCCCGTCTTCAGCAGACAGATAACGAATACACCGATCAGTGTTCCCCAGATGCTTCCCACCGCACCTGACATGGACACACCGCCTACGATCGCGCCGCCGATGGCGTCAAGCTCGAATCCGGCGCCGCTTCCCGGCTGAACAGTAGCGAAGATCGCTGAGTAAGCGATTGCTGCAAGTCCTGCGAACAGTCCGCAGATAACGTATGCCATGATGTGATAGAATTTAACATTAACTCCGGAGAGTCTTGTTGCTTCCTTGTTACTTCCGATCGCCCGTGTGTAACGTCCCATCTTTGTGTGGTTGAGCACGAAGCTCATCACGATCACGAGAAGGATGATCCACAGGAAGCCGATCGGGATATTCTGACCGCCCACATTGATCTTAAAGATGCTTCTGAACCAGCCGCCTTCCTGAGCTGCCGCCGGCCACGGGATACCGTAGCCGCCTACAACCATGGCGCCGAATCCGCGGGTGATCATGCAGGTACACAGCGTTGCCAGGAACGGCGGCAGATCCATCAGCGCCACCAGGCATCCGTTGATGATACCGAAGATAAGTCCGATCAGGACTGTTACAAGCATACCTACTGCAACCGGCATACCGTACTGGCGTACCAGAAGGCCTCCGATCAGTGAGTAGCAGACAAGACCTGTACCGATGGAAAGGTCAACACCTGCCGTCAGCAGCGGGAATGTAACTCCGATCGCCATCAGGGCGATGTAATAGGAGTAATCCAGAATACTTACTACTGTTGTGTACTTTCTAAATCCAGGGCTCATTGCACTGAAGAAGATAAACATCACAATGACGAGGATCAGGACGATGAACTGCTGACCGCCCATTCTGTCAATGAACGACTTATTCGTGCCGGCCGTTTTGCTAACTTTATTTGCCATCACATTTTCCTCCCTACTCTATCTCTCTTGTAGCCATGTTCATGATATTTTCCTGTGTAGCTTCGGAAATATCCAGCTCACCGGTCTTCTTACCTTCGCACATAACGACGATCCTGTCGCTCATACGTAAGATCTCGGTCATTTCTGAGGAAACCATTATAATGGCTTTGCCTTCTGCAGCCAGCTGATTCATCAGCTTGTAGATCTCGTTCTTCGCACCGACGTCGATACCTCTGGTCGGCTCATCGAAGATCAGGATATCACAGTTTCTTGTCAGCCATTTTGCAATAACGACTTTCTGCTGGTTACCACCTGACAGGTTCACAACAAGCTGGTCAACGCCCGGTGTCTTGGTTGCAAGAGATTCAACGTACTTCTGTGCAACTTCATTCTCTTTCTTCTTGTTGATGAACGGTCCGTTCGCAAACTCATCCAGGTCCGCCATCGTTGTATTCTCAGCAACCGTCTTCTGAACGACGATACCGAATCTCTTTCTGTCCTCTGACAGATAACCGATACCGTGTTTTACAGCATCCTGCGGGCTCTTGATCGTAACTTTCTGGCCGTTGACATAAATGTCACCGCTGTCGATCGGGTCAGCACCAAACAGAGCTCTCATGGTCTCTGTACGTCCCGCGCCCATCAGTCCGGAGAAGCCGAGCACTTCGCCTTTGTGAAGTTCGAAGCTTACATCCTGCACCATCTTTCCTGCGTTCAGGTGGTCAACCTTCAGCACGACCGGCGCTCCCGGAGGCGTCATGTTCTTTGTCTTCGGATCTTCGTAGATCACACGTCCAACCATCATGTTGATGATGTCGTCTTTCGTGGAATCCTTTGTGATCAGCGTTCCTACATATGTACCGTCACGCATTACCGTAACACGGTCTGTGATGACCTTGATCTCATCCATACGGTGAGAGATGTATACGATTCCAAGATCCTGTGCGCGAAGATCGCGGATGATCTTGAAGAGCTCCTCGATCTCAGCCTCTGTCAGCGCTGCCGACGGCTCGTCGAAGATGATGACTTTCGCTTTGTGAGAAATCGCTTTTGCGATCTCACACATCTGCTGCTTACCTACGGTAAGGTTGCACATCGTCTCTGTCGGATCGATATCGATGTGCATTCTGTCGAACAGTTTCTTTGCCTCTTCGTTCATCTTCTTGTCGTCGATGCGGATACCTTTCTTGAACTCACGTCCGATGAAGATATTCTGCGCAACCGTCAGATGACCGAGCATGTTCAGCTCCTGATGCACGATTACAACGCCGGCATCCTGAGCTTCACGTGTATTATGGAATTCTACTTCTTTTCCTTCATATGTAATTGTACCGGAATCTTTTTTATAGATACCCGTCAGCACCTTCATCAGTGTTGACTTGCCGGCACCGTTCTCTCCCATAAGAGCATGTACTTCACCTTTTCTGATTTCCAGGTCTACATGGTCCAGTGCATGAACACCGGGGAAAGATTTGTCGATTCCCTTCATTGTTAATATAACTTCGCCCATATTCTTTACCCTTGCCTTTCTCAATCACACTTACTGATTTCCATGTATCGTCTTTAGTTCTTTCTGCGTCTTGCCACAACGTCAGCGAATACTGCAACGATAACGATAAGTCCTGTGATGATCAGCTGAAGGTTCTTATCAAGGCCGAGCGCCATGATCCCCTCCTGAAGGAGTGAGATGATGAACACGCCTATGATCGTACCACTGATCGATGCAAGTCCGCCTGCCATTGATGTTCCGCCCATTACACAGCCGGCGATTGCCTCGTTGTTGTATGTATCACCGTAGCCCGGCTGAACTGTCGTATATGCGCCTACGAAGAAGATCGCTGAGATACCGACCAGGAGACCGCAGAGTACATATGCGGACATCTCCCATTTCTTTACGTTAACACCGGAAAGCCTTACAGCTTCTTTGTTGCTTCCGAGAGAAAGGATATAACGTCCCATCTTTGTCTGGTTCAGGATGATCGCGCAGATAACTGCAACAACCAGAAGGATGATCAGGCCGACCGGAACATCCTCAAATGTTACCAGGTTTCTGAACCATCCGCCTTCCTGGCTGGACTGCGGCCAGCTGACAGACTGTGTCTTCGTAAATACGGATGCAACACCTTTTGCAATGTTCATACTTGCGATCGATGTGATGAAAGACGGCACATCCCAGTATGCAACCAGATATCCGTTGAAGATACCGAACACAAGACCTACGACCAGGCTGATCACGATCGCTGCCGGCATCGGCACGCCGTAGATCGTGAAGCAGAATCCTGCGATCAGTGCGCAGCAGAACATGACCGGTCCGATGGAGAAGTCAATTCCACCTGTCGCGATGACAAACGTAACTGCCAGTGATAAGAATCCCAGGAAGTACGCATAGTTAAGAGCACTTAAAATACGGCGAAGGCCGAAGAAAGCGCCCCCTGTCAGGGCACAGAACAGTCCGTACATCAGCAGAAGTACGATGCACAATACGATTCTGTTGAATCCCACCTTTTTAACTAAAGGATTTTGTTTGATACTTTCCACTTTTCTTCCTCCCATCTTCTTAGATGTTTTGTTATGATTCATGGTATCCCGCTTTCGCTTTCCCATTCCTCATCTGTTTACGCGTAACGGTTCGCTTTTTCCCTATTCCTTTTTTGGTTACTATTTTCGGACATTTTTTACAATTTAAATGCACAGACTCTGTCCGTATGGTCAGATTATACAACTGATGCCATGTATTGTCAATAAAACCAAAGATTTTAAAAGCGAACCGGTTCGCTTTCGTTGATTTTACCAGTTTCAGTCTGTTTTTCCTTCGTTTTCAGCCGAATTTATGTGAACATTTACCAAATTTCCACATCCCTGACCGAATCACCTTCTTTAAGGCACGCGCTGAAACTGATCCTTGTCGGACTGCTCTCTTCCTCTTCATTTATCCGGTTCAGAAGCATCGACACAGCCCTCTTTGACATCTCTTTCATCGGCTGTGACACAAGCCAGAGTTTCGGCCGGATCACCTTTGACATAAGGAGATCGTCGAACCCGATGATCGAGATATCCCGGGGACAGTTAAGCCCCGATTCATTTACCGCCATTATACCGCCCAGTGTCGTATCATAGTTTCCCAGGATCACACCGGTCGGAGGCTCCGGCAGTTCAAGAAGACTTTTCATTCCCCGGTATCCAAGCTCAAACGAATGTTTTCCCGTCACCCGGAACGCATCGGGCACCTTGATGCCGGCATCCGCCAGCGCATCATCGAACCCTTTCATACGCTCCATTCCCGTATACTCGATATCAGAAGCGATGACTGCGATGCGTCTGTGCCCGCAGGTGATCAGCTTTCTTGCCGCCCGCATCATCGCGGCGCGGTTGTCGATCTCCACACAGTCATATTCTTCGTCTCTCAGTGCACGGTCAATAAGCACGACCGGGATCTTCGCCTTCCGCGCAGCCTCAAGGAACTTTCCTTCCAGACTGACGGCAAAGACAAGGATTCCATCCACCTTGCGGTTGATCAGGAACTGAAGATTCTCTCTTTCCAGTCCGCTGTCATTGCAGGAATCGCAGATCAGCATTCCGTAGCCGTTCTCATGCAGCGCCTGCCCCAGATAATGGAGCATATTTCCTATAAAGATACACTGGATGTCATAAACAAGAACGCCGATCGTCCTGGTCCGGTTTGTGACAAGCCCTCTTGCCAGTTCATTTACTTCATAATGAAGTTCTTCGATCGCTTTCTCGATCAGTTCCCGGTTCTTCGGAAGGACATTCCCCCCGTTGAGATACTTCGAGATGGTCGCCAGAGACAGTCCGGTCCTGTCCCTGATATCGCGGATCGTTGCAGCCATTTTCTACTCCTTTCAGGGAGTTGGCAAACCGTTTTTATGCATTTTGCACAATGCATATGCTATATTCATTAAAGCACACAGCACTTTAACAAGTCAAGTCTAAACGAGGATCTTTTTAAATCTCTCGTAAGCCTCGTCCCACGCTTCCGCATCCTGCGGTTCGTAGATCTTGATATCCTGTGAACGTTTAATGATCTCTCTCGCCTCGCCAAGAGACTTGATATCGCCTGAAGCCATCAGCTGCAGCGCTACGTTTCCGAGCACGGTAGCTTCGACCGGACCTGCGCTCACACGACATCCGCACGCATTTGCCGTAAACTGGCACAGCAGCGCGCTCTGGGTTCCGCCGCCCACCATGTAAACCGTCTCGTAATCTTTGCCCGTACAGTCTTTGATCTCTTCCATCGCGTGACGGTACTTCATCGCGAGACTCTGGTTGATGCAGCGCACCACCTCGCCGATCGTCTCCGGAACCGGCTGTCCTGTCTTCTTACAGAACTCGCGGATGCGGCTGGGGATATCGCCCGCCGGCGTAAATTCCGGCGCGTCCGGATCGATAAAGCTCTTCAGCGGCTCTGCCTCTTTCGCCATGATCTCCAGCTCGCCGAATCCGTATTCCTGGCCCTCGCGGATCCACTGACGGCGGCTCTCCTGGATGCACCACAGGCCGATGATATTTTTCAGGAAGGAGGTCTTTCTTCCATATCCGCCTTCATTGGTGATATTGTAATGCTCTGATTTCTCATTGATGATCGGGGCCGGAAGTTCTGTTCCGAGCAGGGACCACGTCCCGCAGCTCAGGAAGATGAAGTCATCCTCTGCAGCCGGTACCGCTACAAGTGCGGACTGTGTATCATGTCCGGCAACCGCCATGACATCGATCTTGTCAAGTCCGAGCTCATTGCAGATCTCATCAGTCAGTTCGCCGATCTTCGTTCCGGTCGGAACGATCTCCGGAAAGATATTCTTCGGAAGTTTCAGCGCGTCGATCACTTCACCGGACCACTCGCCCTTCTTCGCATCGAGAAGCTGTGTCGTGGATGCGATGGAATACTCGGCCTTCTTCTGTCCCGTAAGGAAGTAATTGAAAAGGTCCGGCATCAGGATCATCTTATCCGCACGGTCAAGCAGGTCTTTCCTGTTCTTCAGGAGATAGAGCAGCTGGAACGCCGTATTGATCTCCATGAACTGGTTTCCTGTGATCTCATAAAACTTCTGCTTATCGATCATCTTGAAGCTTTCTTCAAGCATGCCCTCTGTACGGCTGTCACGGTAGTGGACCGGATTCTCAAGGAGTCTGCCCTCGGCATCCACCAGGCCGAAATCCACGCCCCATGTATCAATACCGATACTCTCGATCTTTCCGCATTTTTTCGCTTTGATGAGCCCCTGTTTGATCTCAAAGAAAAGGCGGAGCACATCCCAGTACATGGTGCCGTTTAAGATGACCGGATCATTGGAAAAGCGATGCAGTTCCTCGATCGTGATCTTCTCACCGTCAAAAGTCCCGCACATTGCCCGGCCGCCTGAAGCGCCAAAGTCAAATGCCAATACTTTCTTTTCCATAATATTCTCCTTTATTTGTGGCAAGAGGGCTGAAAGATCTGCTTTCAACCCTCTCCTTTCTCAAATCTCAAATCATACTTTATGCAGAAATTATGCTTTTATTATTTGTACGGTTTGTAGAGTGCGCCGTAGTTTGCGCATGCTCTGTAGTCAGCGCCTTCCTTGTCCATTCCGAATGCGTTCCATGCTGCCGGACGGAAGATCTTCTCTGTCGGCACGTTGTGCATAGCAACCGGGATACGGAGCATAGATGCGAATGTGATCAGGTCTGCACCGATGTGTCCGTAGGAGATCGCACCGTGGTTAGCGCCCCAGTTGTTCATTACGTCATAAGCTGACTTGAACGCGCCTTCCTTGCCGTCGCATCTCGGAGCGAACCATGTACACGGCCATGTGTAGTCTGTACGTTTCCAGAGTGTATCGGATACATCTTCCGGAAGACCTACTGTCCAGCCCTCTGCGATCTGAAGCATCGGTCCAAGGCCTTTTACAAGGTTCAGACGGATCATTGTAGCCGGCATCTGTACTTTTGTCTCGAAACGGCTGGAGTATCCGCCGCCGCGGAAGTATCCGAGGTCAGCCATGTTCCATGTGGTAGCGTCCATGATCGCCTGCTGGTCTTCTTCAGTTACATCCCACCACTCTTTCATAACGCCGTTGCCGTTCTCATCTTTTGCAGCGCCGCATGCGTCAAGGCAGCATGCACCGGAGTTGATCAGATGGATGATACCGCCGTTCTCTTTTGCAACACCCTCAAGGTCGTAGCCTGTCACTCTCTTAACAGCCTCCGGGCTCCAGTATGTACGTACATCTGCGAACATCTGAGCACGGTTTGTAAGGAGTTTCATGAACAGCATTCCAAGACCGTTGAGTACGTCGTTCTCTGTAGCCAGGATGTACGGCTCACGTGCTCCATCCCAGTCGAATGAAGAGTTGAGCATTGCCTCTGCGAAGTCTCCGTTCGGATAGAAGTCTGTCCACTGTCTCTGTCCCTGGAAGCCTGCTGCGATCGCATTGTGTCCGATCGCTTCCTCGGAAAGCTCCTCCGGGAAGTTCTTGTTGCCCTGCATCAGGTCTTTGATGATAACAGCCATCTTAACAACGAACTCGAACTGTTTCTCTTTCTCTTCCTGGGATTTCTGCAGTTCAACCGGGTTCTTGTCGAATCCGATGTGGCATTTCTCTTTTGCCCATGCAAGAGCTTTCTGGTACTCAGCCTCATCGTAGATGCCTTCTGTCATGCGGCGGATGATCTCAACCTCGTCAACAGACTCAACGCGCATGCCAAGATAAGACTCGATGAAATCCTGATCGATGATAGATCCGCCGATACCCATTGTAACGGAACCAATCTGCAGCCATGATTTTCCTCTCATGGAAGCAGCTGCAACTGCTGCACGGCCGAATCTTAACAGTTTCTCTTTAACGTCTTCCGGAATCGTCATATCGTCAGCATCCTGAACGTCATGTCCGTAGATACCGAATGCCGGAAGACCTTTCTGAGCGTGTGTAGCAAGAACGGATGCCAGGTATACAGCGCCCGGTCTCTCTGTAGCGTTCAGACCCCATACAGCCTTGATCGTCTGCGGATCCATATCCATTGTCTCTGAGCCGTAGCACCAGCACGGTGTAACTGTCAGAGTAATGTCAACGCCTTCTTTTCTGAACTTGTCCGCGCAGGCAGCGCTCTCGCCGACACGTCCGATCGTGGAGTCAGCAATAACAACCTTAACCGGCTCGCCGTTTGAGTATTTCAGGTTCTCCTCAAACAGTTTCGCAGCGTTCTTAGCCATAGCCATTGTCTGATCTTCCAGAGATCCTCTTACATCGAGAACGCCTTTTCTTCCGTCGATGGTAGGTCTGATGCCGATTACCGGATAAGAGCCTACGTATCTGTTTTCTGCCATAGTAACATTCCTCCTATTCTTTGGCTTACTGAACCCTCTGGGGTTCGTTCTTGTTTATCATTATAGTACTGTTTTTCCGATTTGTCTCGTGTTATAATAGAATAAAAATATAAAGATATTCACATTTTATACATAAGAACGCAAAACACGTAATGCAGCCATTTATAACACAAAGCCGTCCGGCGCGGCAGATATATGTGCTTCCAGAACACGCTTTCGCGCCGGACGTATCGCAGCGGATAAATTTTCATAGCAACGCTGCTGTTCCGCCTGCGTTCTCATATGTAAAGTGCAACAATAATGGAAGGAAAAATGTTATGAAATATATTAAGTACAGGGAGACGAAGGAGCACGGAACGTTTGATTTCCCGATGGAGTTTTATCATGTGGGGCAGGCGCATCCGCGCTATGAGATGTCTTTCCACTGGCATATTGAATACGAGATCATCAGGATCTTAAAGGGCGAACTGCTGATGACCATCGGCGAGGATGAGTTTAACGCGAAGGCAGGGGATATTATTTTTATCAAGGGCGGGCTGCTCCACGGCGGGATCCCGAAGAACTGCCTGTATGAGTGCATTGTTTTTAATCTGGATTCTCTGATGACGGCAAGCCCGGCCGGGGAGCGTCTGTTAAAAAAGGTAAGCAGCGATTCGATCGAGATCAACAATCATTTTTCCCCGTGCAGCAGGGAGATGGCCCGGATCACGGAGCGGATGTTCGGACATATGAAGACGCGGGAGGAGGGCCATGAGCTGACCGTGATCGGCGCTTTCTATGAATTTTTCGGCTATATCCTTGAACATGGATTATATAAGGAAGTTCAGAGCATCTCCGCAAAAGACGGCATCCGGATCGAACACCTGAAGCGGGTGCTGGCCGTGATCGAAGAACATTACAGCGAATGCATCACACTGGACGACCTGGCCAGATCCGCCGGGATGAATTCTAAATATTTCTGCCGGTACTTCCGGGAGATGACCCACCGGACGCCCATTGATTATGTAAATTATTACCGGATCGAGCAGGCCTGTTTCAAACTTGCGACAAGTAATCTCCCCATCGCTGAGATCGGCATGAGCTGCGGGTTTAACGATGAGAGCTACTTCATTAAGACATTCAAGAAGTACAAAGGGGTTACGCCGAAGAAGTATCTAAGCACCCCTCTTACAAACTGACCGCAGTCACCGGATGTGCCCAAAGGCAGATTCCTGGATTGCAAGCGGCCGCCACGGGCCCGGGCAGCCTCGGACTTTGACAAGTTTTCACCACAAAAAACCGGCAGAGCCATCTGTTCTGGCAATGCCGGTTTTTTCAGTCCGGGTCTATTTCCCGGTAATTTCTTTCACGTATTTCTTATTGAGTTTCCTGTTGCGGAAGAATCCTCCGATGGTGCGCCCCAGTCCGCGGAACAGATGTCCGTTGACCATAGTCACGATTCCTTCCACCATCTCCATGCTCACCATGCCTCCGGTCATCTTCGCAATGGCACGGAACGGCATATTGTAGATAAAAAGAATATTCAGATCAGGTTTGCCTGCATCCTCACTCTTCTTTTTCATCTTCGTAAGCTGTTTGTATGCAAAGCGTGCAATGCCGCTCTTAGCATAATACATCTGACAGATGGCGTCGTTGACGGTCAGGTCGCCGGTCCATTTTCCGGACGGGATCGGAGTTCCAAGCAGTTCTTCAAACTCTTTGTCGTCAACCTGCTGGATCAGGCCGGAATAATAGGAAGGCATACGGTTCGTATAATACGGGAATTCTTCTGTCGTACCCGCGACGTCCGCTTCTGCTTCAAGGCGGATATCCGCACAGCTGGCACCAATCATGATGCGGTAAGTGCCGCCTTCAACCTCCCATGCATTTGTCCGCACATTCCAGTAACGGAACGTCTTATCGTCAAACGGGATCTTAACTTCTGCACTCTCGCCTGCTTTCAGGAAAATCTTCGCAAAACCTTTCAGTTCTTTTTCCGGACGGTACACCTTTGCGTCTCTCATCCCGACATAGAGCTGAGCCACTTCCGCGCCGTCCGCTTTGCCGGTGTTCTTCACCGTAAATGCTACGCCTGCTTCATCAACTTTGATGCCGCTGTACTCAAATGTTGTGTAGGACAGTCCAAATCCGAACTGGTCCTATGTCAAGATTTAACGCAAGTTAAAATGAGAAATTTATCCTCATCTTAACTTACTAAGAACAGTTCGTTTGTCTGTGTCTGCTCATATAGTTTTTCAAAGTCATTTGGCGACATATAATCGCAATGACTATGAATCCGTTTGGTATTATAAAAGGCTTCAATATACTCGAAGATCAGACGATATGCCTGCTGATAATCACGTATTTTAAACCGGTTTAGCCATTCCCGTTTGATAAGTGCATGAAACGATTCGATACATGCATTATCCCAGGGGAAAGCCTTTTTCGAGTAGCTGCGCTGCATTTTTGCAGTAGCTTCTCGATAAGCCTGGGATACATACTGACTTCCTCTGTCACTGTGGATAATTAACGGCAGCTCTGTATTCCGTCTGGCTTTCGCTTTATTGATGGTATCAATCACACAGGATACCTCTAAAGTCTGACTGAGTGTCCAAGCAATAATCTTACGGGAAAATAGATCCATAATGCTTGTCAGATAGACAAATCCATCGGTCGTCCAGATATCCGTGATATCACTGCACCATACCGCATTTGGGCGTTCAGGAGTAAACTGTTCATCCAGGATATTTTGAAGTTCGTTACTGAAATCGGAATCTATGGTAGTGATCGTCCATGGTTTCACCCATTGGGCTTTAATCCCCATTTCCTTCATATATTTTCCAACGGTACGTTCTGA
>DXIS01000026.1 GCA_019112735.1 Candidatus Mediterraneibacter guildfordensis | reverse complement strand
GATAAGGAGCCATCAGAAAACAGTGTGCCAAATGTCATGTGATACGGGTATTGCCCTAAAGATTCGCAGATATTTTTTATTTGATCTTCTGATAGATCATCATAGGTCTCAGAATCAATAACCGGCTCACCATTTTCAACATATATATGTTGTTTTACAATCTGCATTTCTGAATTTGCATTAACCAGATCAGTCAAATATATTGGCCGAAAATAAAAAACTAAAACTAAGATAAGAACGCCGAATGCTGAAAGGACCCTGCATAAAGTAACATATAACGATGAAGGCTCTTCCTTTTTTGCGTCTTTGTATTTCCACGAATCGATATACCACAGGATTCTGGGATTTATAATATTAATAATTAAAACCACTGCAATAATTATATATACAATCACGCATCGCTTCTCCCATATCTATTTACTGTAAATCCCGCTCGTGACACCTTCCATTCAGCGAAGCAGCTGCGCTGCTTTTTCATAATCCTTTTTATGAACATATATTTTATATTCGTATGAATAATCCGGATTTATGCCGAAACTGCCGATCTGTGCTCTCCTGTTTCCGAATATTGGCGCAGCCTCAAGGTTTACAGTCTTTATAATATATTCAATATTGTTATTTGAGAGGATATCCCTGACCTCTGCCTGACGGTTCATCTCCATAGTCACGATCAGTTCTTTACGATTGAATACGGTTATCATACCTTTCTCCTCCTCAGACTATTTTTCTCATTATATCATCCGGGCATTGCACTGTCAGTATTCCGGCACAGATTTTTCACCCGGCCCGAGTGTCCCGCCTTCTTCGGAATATCCGCCAGGATGATCCATATAGCTGTCTCCGTCTATCGTAAGATAGCCCCCATAACTCACTTTATGGATGTTCCCATCTGCCATGGTTACGATCAGCAGGCGTGACAGTCCGGTTACAGGCTCCGGCTCTTCCACATATTTCCCGTGGCTTTTGTTGATCAGTCTCACAGCTGTATCCATTTCCTCTTGTGATAACAGTTTATACCTTTCATTTTCATCCGAGGGCTGTACGATCAGTTCTATCTTCTCCACATCTTCAATGCGGAGCGAACGTGCCCAGCTCATAGTATCTCTTCCGGACGGGTATTTCCAGTATAACAGATACCCGGCAATGATAAACAGAATGATAACAACCGCAATGATGATCCTTTTTTTCATGACGTTCACCTCCCGCATATTTATTCCCTGCTTTATATATTAGAGTCAATATAGCAGTTTTTTGTTGCAACCGTATTTCTGAAAGCGATATCATGCTCCACAAAGATCATGGTCGGTGCGAATTCTTTTATCAGATTTTCGATCTGCATGCGGGAATATATATCGATATAATTCAACGGCTCATCCCAGACATACAGATGCGCCTGTTCACAGAGGCTTTTCGCGATCAGCACCTTTTTCTTCTGCCCGGCGGAAAAGTCTTCCATCTTCTTGTCAAACTGCGTCCGTTCGAAGTCCATTTTCCGCAGGACGGCTTTGAACAGACTTTCATCGATCCGGCTGTTCTCTGCAAGTTCTGACAGAGAGCCTTGCAGCATGGACGTATCCTGCGGCACATAAGACACTCTGAGTCCGGAGCCGACCGAGATTGTTCCGCAGTGTCCGATTGGCTGTCCGGTCAGCAGTTTCAGCAGGCATGACTTTCCAGCGCCGTTCCTGCCGTCAAGGGCGATGCGGTCGCCCTGTCTGATCTCAAACGAAACCGGCCGGCAGATCTTTTTCCCGTCAAAAACGGGCGCGACATCAGAAAACGCCGCCAGCGTATCCGTAAAATAAGACAGTGGAATGATCTTCAGTTCTTCTGCGGTTTCCAAGTTTTTAAGCAGTCCGGCTTTCTCACTCACTGCGCGCTGCCGCCGCACTTCCGTGGATTTCGCGCGTTTCATCATTTTGGCAGATTTATGCCCGATATATCCTCTGTCAACCGGACCGTTCCCGTATTTTGCCGCCTCCGTCCTGGCTGACCAGGCCGAAGTCCTCTTTGCGGATTTCTCCAGGGCGTCAATATCCTTTTTCAGTTTTGCATTTCTGGCAAGCTCAAATCCCTGCTGCCGCTGGAAATTGGTAAACCACGACGAAAAGTTTCCGCTCTGCACTTCAATGTCCGACCGGTTGATCGCCAGGATATGATCGACGCATCCATCCAGAAAGCTGCGGTCATGAGAAACCAGTATAAATCCTTTTTTCCTTTTCAGATACGCCGAGACAGTCTCTCTTGCTTTCATATCCAGATGATTGGTCGGTTCATCGATCAGCAGGAAATGTCCGTCATTCAGGAAAAGCGCAGCAAGCAGAACCTTGGTCTGCTCTCCGTTAGACAGCGTGGAGAACGGCCTCCAGAGGACATCTTCCCTGACTTCCAGATAAGACAGCTCTCTTTGCAGTTCCCACTCTTCTGCCATCGGACAGACTTCGGACAGGATATCCTCTGTCAGCCTGTCTTTATCGTCAACCGGATACGGAAAATAATCAAACTGTACAGAAGCCTGGATCTTCCCCCGGTATTCGTACTTTCCGAGCAGCAGGTTCAGAAACGTCGTTTTTCCCCGGCCGTTCCTTCCGATAAATCCGAGTTTCCAATCTGTATCGATCTGGAAGCTGACATTTTCAAAAATATTATCAAAACCGGACGGATAAGAAAAAGTAAGGTCCTCAACCCGGATCATGGACATATCGCATTCCTCCTTTATGCAAAGAAATAATATTAAAAATAGAGCTGCAGGAAATCCAGTCCCCGCAGCTCGTCAAAGCATCATCGTATCTCCGCATCAAAAATGATACGCCTGCAATATGTCGAGCAAAAAGACTTTTAACTTTCCTGCAACAGACACAGTGATACCGTAAAATAATCCTGTCACTGTGTATTCCGGTTTATTTGCAGAAAAAGTTAATCATCCTTCCACCTCACTACTCAAATTTATATCAGCCTATCACAGATATACAAAACCGTCAAGTTACAAAAATCATGTCCTTTTCTTCTGTATCCACCAGATCTGGACGCCTATATTGACCGCTGCCACCAGAAGGCACAGAACCAGAGGGAGACCGATTCCCTGCCATGCAAGTATCGCACACACAATTATGACCGGCAGAAGGCATAGATTACACACCCGGCATATCCTTCGGATCCGCTCATACCGTTCCTCTGACATCTCCGGGGGCATATAATCCTCCGGATGCTTCATCTCACAGTGCACAGTAGCCCCGAATCTCCCAAAGGATCTGGATGCTGTATATTCTATGCCTTCTATGGTAAATTCCGGCAGCATCCCCTCCTTTGTGATCACCAGATCGAGATGATTCTGCTGTGCATATTTACAGAGTTCCAGAGTAAACTCTTCCGACGTTTTACACATTGTATCCGGCTTAAACGCGAAAGATCTCAGCGTCTCTGAAACTACAACATTCTTAGCTTCCTTAATTCCCATAAGTTCTTTCCTTCTCCTTTCTCCTCACCTGGATGCAATCTGCTCTTATTTTTTACTTTTTCCCATCACATTCTGCTCATAGTCTCTGAGCGCTGCCAGCGCTTTCGGCGCCAGCGGGATGAGCGCGATCATATTGAACACGGTCATCAGACCCACGCCCACATCGCCCAGGTCCCAGACGAACTGGTATGCCGCCAGGCCGCCGATGAAGAGCATGATGAGCGCCAGGACTTTGTAAAGCGTCTGGGAGATCCAGTTATCCCCGAAAAGGTATGCCACATTCGGGCGGGCATAGAAAAGGATGCCCAGGAAGGTGGAGAAACTGAACAGCCACAGGATCACCGCGATGAAGATCACGCCGAATTCACCCAGATGATACTGCATGGCTGTTTGGAGAAGATCCATTCCCTCCAGTCCTTTTGTCATGGCCTCCGGCGTCAGCAGCATGATCATGGCCGAACAGGTGCAGATAAGCAGCGTATCGATAAATACCCCCAGCGCCTGCAGGAGTCCTTCTTTTGCCGGATGGCTGATATCCGCTGCCGCTGCCGCACAGGGCGCGGATCCGGAACCTGCCTCATTGGAAAAGAGTCCCCGCTTCGCACCGTTCATAATGACCGCGCCGATCCCTCCGGCCACAATCTGGCGGAATCCGAATGCCTCGGCGAAGATGCGCCCGAACACATCCGGAAGCTGGCCTGCATTTTTCACAATGATGAACAGTGTGATAAAGAAGTAGCAGGCAGCCATGATCGGCACCATGATATCCAGCACTTTCACCGTTGCATTTTTCCTGAGGACGATGACCGCCGCGATCACAACCAGTACGATGGTCGAATAAATGGGCGGCACATGGAATGCATTTTCAAACGATGAAGAAATGGAATTGCTGATCACCTGGCTGATGCCGCACCAGCAGATCAGGCCGGAAATGGCAAATAAAACTGCAAGGACCGACTTCCTGCTCCCGGCAGCATTCCCTTTCCGCTTCGCCCGCCGCTCATTCATGAATGAATGGATATAGTAGGCCGGACCGCCCCGGTATCCGCCGTAGAGCGGATCCTTCTCCTTATAGAGCTGGGCCAGCGTCGCCTCGATAAACGCGGTGGAGGAACCCACAAGGGCGATCACCCACATCCAGAACACCGCGCCGGCGCCGCCGGCGGAGATGGCTGCCACCACGCCCACCAGATTGCCCATGCCCACACGGCAGGCCGTGGAGACGATGAGCGCCTGGACGCCGGAGATGCCTTCCCGCTCTTCCGACTCGATCTTCTTGTTGTTCTCTACCGTCACTTTGATCATCTCCGGAAAGAGCCGGAAAGGGAGAAACCGGGTCCGCACCGTAAAGTACAGACCCGCCGGGATCAGGATCAGCACCAGCAGGGAGATGCCTAAGGAACTGCCGCCCGGCAGGGGGATCGTGATCAGATCGCCCCAGAGTATATTGTAAACTGCCTGAAATATCGCCATTTCTTTATCCTTTCATTACAAATCATATCCAAAACCGCAGGGCAAATAGATACACCGCAAGATAATACAGGATCAGGACCGCCGCCCCGCGCACGCGGCTTCTCCTCTTTCCCAGCCGGTTGCGCCCCAGCAGGATGTCGGACACCGCAAAACAGATGCCGCCCGTCGCAGCCGCCGCTCCCGGCGCGCCGCCTGTCCGGATCCCTGACGCAGCCGCCAGAGATGCCATGATCCCCAGGACCGCAATGTAGCCCAGCATCGGATAGAACAGCTTCTTCTGCTTCAACTGATGAAAATACCGGTGAAGCGCAGCGACAGCCGCTGCGATAAACACGATAAAAGCACCGCTGGCCGAAAGCAGAAATCCCGCATCTACGTGGCCGTCAGAATACAGCGCCGCCTCCCGGCTCAGGAAAAAGCCTGCTGCCATCCACACATGCCCGATGCTGAAGCAGACTGCACCCAGTATGAAGCGGCATTCCAGAAGCACATCCGCCGCCATGTAGAAGACGATCGCCGCAAGCGTTACGCCCGCAGCTACGCTAAATCCCGTGCCGTTCCCGCCTGCACTGACATTCTGCACATTTCCTTCAATCATGGAGACCGCCAGCAGGATCCCCGGGACCGATGTTGCAGCCGCTTTGCAGAAGAGGGCCTTTCTCCGGTCGGTCTTTTTCCTGCAGAAATAATAAGTCCCCAGAACGGCCATCAGGATCAGGCCGGTTAATTCTTTCATACCGCACCTCTGTTTTTAAGCATTCCGATCAGTGAGTATACAAGGAGCGCCGCGATATTTGCCATCACCACGCTGGTTCCGGCCGGCGTCGCCCACACGTAGGACACCGTGATGCCGGCGATCAGGCAGACAACCGAGATCACCGCCGAACTGATCATCACGCTTTTGAATGTCCGGCATACCCGCATGGACGTGAGCGCCGGGAAAATGATCAGGCTGGAGATCAGAAGCGCGCCCATCATCCGCATCCCAAGCACGATGGTCACCGCTGTAAGCACCGCGATCAGCGTATTGTAGAGATCCGCCTTCACCCCTGTCGCCCGGGCGAATGTCTCGTCAAATGTAATGGCAAAGATCTTGTGGTAAAAGAACACAAAAAGCGCCAGCACGATCACCGCCATCGCCACGCTCAGAACCACATCTTCATCGCTCATGGCAAGGATGCTGCCGAACATGTAATTATAAACATCCGTATTCATTCCCGTGGTCATGGAGATCACCATCACGCCCACCGCCAGCGAACTGGTGGAGATGAGTGCGATCGCCGCGTCCCCTTTGATCCGGCTGTTCCCGCGGATGCGAAGGAGCAGCACGGCCGCCAGAATCACCACCGGGATCGCCACCGTAAGGGGCGCCAGATTGAGGGACGCCGCCACAGCAAGGGCGCCGAACCCCACATGGGAGAGGCCGTCGCCGATCATGGAATACCGTTTCAGCACCAGGCTCACGCCCAGGAGCGCCGAACATAGGGCCACCAGGGAACCGACCACGAAAGCCCGCACCATGAAGGGATAGGAAAGCATTTCAATGATCGTATCCATCAGTCCGCACCTCCCAGAAATCTCCTGCCCACCGGGCTTCTCTTATATTCCTCCGTTGTCCCGAAGAAGAGCGCCGTCTCCTGCAGATGCAGGATGTGGCTGGCGTCTTTTACCGCGCTCTCGATATCGTGGGAAACCATCACCACCGCAATGCCGGACTCCCGGTTGATCCGCCGGATCAGCTGATAGAATTCTCCGGTCACGATCGGATCCAGGCCGGTCACCGGCTCGTCAAGGAGCAGCAGGCTTTTCGTCGCACACAGCGCCCGCGCCAGGAGCACGCGCTGCTTCTGCCCGCCGGAGAGATCCCGGAAGCACTGCCTTGCCAGATCCCGGATCCCCAGCAGGTCCATCTTCTCGACAGCCGCTTTTCTGTCCGCCGCCGTGTAAAACGGATGGAAGCCCCGGCTGTTCAGCCTGCCGGAGCGCACCACCTCATAGACGCTGGCCGGAAAGTCTTTCTGAACGTCCGTCTGCTGGGGCAGGTAGCCGATCTCTGTCTGCTTCAGCCCGTCCCCGTAGATGATCTGTCCTTTTTCAACATTCTTCAGCCCGAGAAGGCTGCGGACCAGCGTGCTCTTGCCGGAGCCGTTTTCCCCGACAATGCACAGATAATCGCCCGGGGCGATCTGGAAATCCAGATCCTTCACCACCGTCTGTCCCTCGTAGCCGATGGATACATTTTCACATTTTATGAGCGCCATCAGTTCAGGACCTCCTTCAGCGTCTCCACATTTTTCTGCATCATGGAGAGATAGGTCTCCCCGTTTTCAAAATCATCCGCCGACAGATTGTGGCAGCTGTAAAATACGCGCACATCCGTCCCCGCCGCCTCTGCGACGGCATTGGCGATATCGTCGTTGCTCAGTTCCATTTTCAGCACGGAGTGCACCTGCTCCTCCTGCACCTTCCGGATCAGGAACACCATCGTGGCCGCGCTGGGCTCCGTATCGCCCGCACAGCCGGGAAAAGCGGCATAATAATCAAGACCGTATTCATCGGCAAAATACCGGAACGGGAAACGATCCCCGAAGATGAGCACACGACGCTTTGCATGGGATGCCACATCCCGGAACTGCCCGTCCAGTCCGGCCAGTTCTTCCTGATAGGCAGCGGCATTTTCCTCATACACCCTGCTGTTCTCCGGATCCGCCCGGCAGAGCAGCCGGCAGATCTCCTCCGTGATCGCGGACGCATTGACCGGGGAAGTCCACACATGCTCGTCGATCTCATGAACCGACTCCGGTTCCTCCTCATGGTCCGCATCCGACGCATCTTCTTCATGCTCATGCCCGCCGGACTCTTTCATGCCTTCCACATGTTCCTCTTCCACCGTCTCCACACAGTCTGTTAGGCGCAGGGTCAGCCGGCCATTGTCCGGTATGGAGCTTAAGATATCCTCCACCCACACATCGTTTTCCCCGCCTGTATAGATGAAAATGTCACAGTCCTGGATGGCGATGATGTCCTGGGGCGTCGGTTCGTAGGAATGGCTCTCCTCGCCGGGCTTCAGAAGCATCTTCAGGTCCGCCCGGTCCCCGGCGATCTCCCGCACGAAATCATAGGGCGGAAAAATGGTGGTGACCACGCGGAGTCTGTTGTCCTGCCCGGAACCTTCCTTCGTCTCCTGGTCTGCGACGCTGGTCGCTCCCGCGCATCCGCCGCAGAAAACCGCCATACACAGAACAGACAGAACGGACAGCACGACTGCTGCCCGCTTCCGCACCGAATGTTTATTTTTTGCGTTCATATTTTGTAAAACAGAATTCCAGGTCAAAACAGGTCTGCTCCTCACTTTCTTCTGTCATCTCCCAGTCGTCCATGGCGTCCAGATCCGGGAAATATGCATCCGCCTGAAAGGCGTGGTCGATCTTTGTCACGAGGGCCGTGTCGCAGTACGGCAGAAGCATCCGGTAAATGCTCTCGCCGCCGATCACATAAATGTCCTCGCTGTTATATTTCTTCAGTTCCTCCAGAAGCTCCTCTTCCGAATGGACAAGGACGGCGTCCTTTACCTGATAGTTTCTGTTGGAAGTCAGCACAATATTCGTCCGGTTCTTAAGCGGCATCCCGTTCGGGAAGCTCTCCAGCGTCTTGCGGCCCATCACCACGACTTTGCCCGTGGTCGTCTGACGGAAAAATTTCATGTCCGAGGGGATGCTCACGAGCAGACGGTTTTTGTACCCGATCCCCCAGTTTTTATCTGCTGCTGCGATTGCTTTCATGATCCATGCTCCTTTCCGCTACACCGCGATCGGGATATCTTTGATCTGCGGATGTGTCTGGTAATCGTCAAGTCTCACATCGTCCGGCGTAAAGTCATAAAAATCCTTCACGTCCGGGTTGAGCCAGAATTTCGGCGCCGGGTAAGGCTCCCTGGCGATCAGCTCCTCGATCATCGGGATATGCCGGTCGTAAATATGTGCGTCCGCGATCACATGCACCAGTTCGCCCGGCTTCATGCCGCACACCTGGGCCAGCATATAGATCAGCACCGCGTACTGGCATACGTTCCAGTTATTTGCCGCCAGCACATCCTGGGAGCGCTGGTTCAGGATCCCGTTCAGAGTCAGTACGTCGCTGTCCTTTTCTTTCGTCACATTAAACGTCATACTGTACGCGCAGGGATACAGGTGCATCTCGTGGAGATCCTGGTGCACGTAAATGTTGGTCATGATCCGGCGGCTGTACGGATTATTTTTCAGGTCATAGATCACCCGGTCGGTCTGATCCATCATTCCTTCCTTATACTGGTGCTTCACGCCCATCTGATAGCCGTACGCCTTGCCGATGGAGCCGGTCTCGTCCGCCCAGCTGTCCCAGATATGGCTGCGGAGCTCATGCACGTTATTGGACTTCTTCTGCCAGATCCACAGCATCTCGTCCACACAGCTCTTGATGGCTGTGCGGCGGAGCGTCAGCGCCGGAAATTCTTTCGACAGGTCATAGCGGTTGACCACCCCGAACTTCTTGATCGTGTATGCGGGCGTTCCGTCTTCCCACACCGGCCGTACTTTCTCGCCTTCCGTACTCGTGCCGTTATCAATGATATCCCGGCACATATCAATAAAAATCTTGTCTGCGCAGCTCATATCTTTCTCCTCTTCTTAATTCTCTTTTTTAATGCCCTCAGTTTTCCTGTATTTTCAGCCGTCAACAGTATAGCATGCGATATATCATCCTGCAACCGCCCGGCCGGAAATATGACGCACCAGAAGCCCGATGACCGCCCCGATAAGCGCCGGGCACACCCAGCCGAATCCCTGGCGGGAGAACGGCAGCACCTCCAGTGCCGCATCCGTGACCGTTTTTACAAATGCCGTATCGCTGACCACTGCCGGAAGCTGGCGCAGGGCGTCGCACACCGCCCCCACAGCCGTACATCCGACGGTCCACTGATAGACGCACCGGCTGCCGCCGAAGAACCGGTGGCAGAATGTGAGGATGATCAGGACGATCGCCAGCGGATAGAGGAACATAAGCACCGGGACCGTATAGGCGATGATCGCGTCAAGTCCCAGATTGGCGATCAGAAAGGACAGGACGCAGAAGCCAACAGCCCATACTGGATAAGACGGCCCGCCGGGGAAAAGCTTCACAAATGTCTTCCCGCAGCTTGTGATCAGCCCCACCGCCGTCTTCAGGCACGCCACGGTCACCGTAGCCGCCAGGATCAGCGCGCCGGCGGTGCCGAAATAATATCCTGCGATCTGAGAGAGGGCCTCCCCGCCGTTTGACGCCGCCTCAAAGACGCCTCTGCTCTGGGCGCCCACCGCTGTGACCAGCACATATATAAGCGCCATAAGGAGCGAACTGAATATGCCGGCTTTCACTGTATTCTTCGCGATCTCCTCCGGCTCTTCCGCGCCAAGGCTGCGGACCGCCTCCACGACCACGATGCCGAATGCAAGACCGGCGAGGGCGTCCATCGTATTATAGCCTTCCAGAAGCCCCGTAAAAAGCGCGTCATCCACATACCCTGCCTGCGGCGCGATCTCCGCGATCCTGCCGGCCGGCGAGAGCAGCGCGCGCACGAGCAGGATGCCCAGACAGACAAGGAAGAGCGGCGTGAGCACTTTGCCGATCCAGGTCATGATCTGCCCCGGCCTCAGGGAAAAGAACAGGACCAGCGCAAAAAAGAGAAGGGAAAATACTGCCAGGCCGAAAGTGTGGTCCGCGCCCGGGGCGATCCCCTCAATCCCGACGGTATAAGAAACCGTTGCACATCGCGGGATCGCAAAGAATGGTCCGATGGTGAGATATAAGACACAGGTGAAAAAAAGCCCGTACCGCTTCCCCACCCGGCTGCTCAGTTCCAGCAGACCGTTCTGCCTGCTGATGCCAAGCGCCGCCACACCGAGGAGCGGCAACCCCACGCCGGTGATCAGGAACCCTGCAGACGCCTGCCACATATGGCTGCCGGCCAGCTGTCCCATGGACGCCGGGAAGATCAGATTCCCCGCTCCGAAAAACATCCCGAACAACATGCTTGCGACCAGCATGATCTCTTTCATACTTAACTTTTTCATAACAGATGCATCCCCTGCAGATTATCATTCTGCGCACAGACGGTTTCAGTCCGCACACAGGTATAACAAAAAAGCTGTTAAAATAATCACCCATTCACATGGATTCTTATTTTAACAGCTTTTCTGAAGAGCGACAGACGGGGTTCGAACCCGCGACCCCGACCTTGGCAAGGTCGTACTCTACCAACTGAGCCACTGTCGCATTTGTTGTGTTCCGGTGTTTCCTGACCGGAACAATAGATACTATACTACAGGTGTTTTCGAATGTCAACACTTTTTTTAACTTTTTTTACTTTCTTTTTTTCATTGAATAAAAAACTCTATTATGCTATATTATGATATCGAAAAGGAGACGATCTGTATGAAATTTATATACCCTGCGGTTTTCCGCAAAACTGAGAACGGCTATCATGCCTTCTTCCCGGATCTTGAATGCTGCGAGGCTTCCGGCGACACTCTGGACGACGCTATCGAAAATGCAAATGAGGCGTGCCGGAACTGGATCACAGTAGAACTTGAAGAAGAAGAGCCGAATATGCCGTATGTATCTGATATCGAAGATATCGAAATAAAAGACGGAGATATCGTCAGAAATATCTCCGTGAATATCCGTTTCTATGAAGGCTGGGATGAATGATCCCAGCCTTCTTCTTTTACTCTTCTGTTGTTTCTGACTCTCTTATAAGAAGTCCCAGCTCTTCCAGCTGTTTATCATCTGCCGGCGTGGGCGCCTCTGTCATCAGGCAGGATGCGTCCTTGATCTTCGGAAACGCGATCACGTCGCGGATGCTGTCCTGTTTTGCCATCAGCATCACCAGACGGTCAAGGCCGTAGGCAAGTCCCGCGTGCGGCGGCACTCCGTACTTGAATGCCTCGAGCAGGAATCCGAACTGGCTGTGGGCCTGTTCTTTCGTAAAGCCAAGCGCCTCGAACATCTTCTCCTGGATGTTGTCCTGATGGATCCTGACGCTTCCGCCGCCGATCTCGTTTCCGTTAAGGACGATATCGTAGGCTTTCGCGCGCACTTTGCCGAGTTCTCCTTTCTCCAGAAGCGGAAGGTCCTCTTCCATCGGCATGGTGAACGGATGATGCATAGCCAGGTACCGGCCCTGCTCATCGCTCCACTCGAACTGCGGGAACTCGGTGATCCATACGAAACGGTACTCGTTCTTGTCCAGAAGCTCCAGCTGTTTTGCCAGTTCCACACGGAGGGCTCCCAGGGAATCCCAGACTACTTTATTCTTATCCGCCGCAAAGAGGAGCAGGTCGCCCGGCTGTCCGTCCATAGCTTTCACCAGCGCGTCCATCTCTTCTTCGCTCATGAATTTTGCAAAGGAAGACTTCACCGTGCCGTCCTCCTGGATGGCAATGTATGCAAGTCCTTTTGCGCCGTAATCTTTTACAAATGCGGTCAGCTTGTCGATCTTCTTTCTCGGCATGCTTCCCTGCCCTTTGGCGTTGATGCCGCGCACGCTGCCGCCGTTCTCAATGGCGCCGGTAAATACGCCGAAGCCGCAGCCTTTCACAACGTCCGTCACGTCTGTGAGTTCCATGCCGAAACGAAGGTCCGGCTTGTCGGAACCGAAGCGGTCCATGGCCTCCTGCCAGGTCATCCGCTGGATCGGAAGCTGTACATCCACGTTCAGGACCTCTTTGAACAGTTTTGCAAGATAACGCTCATTCACATCGATGACATCGTCTACATCCACAAATGAAAGCTCCATATCGATCTGGGTGAACTCCGGCTGACGGTCCGCGCGCAAGTCCTCGTCGCGGAAGCATCTCGCGATCTGGATGTAGCGGTCGAATCCGGAACACATCAGCAGCTGCTTATAGAGCTGGGGTGACTGGGGCAGTCCGTAGAAGCATCCCGGATGGATGCGGCTGGGCACCAGATAGTCCCTTGCCCCCTCCGGCGTCGTCTTGCCCAGCATGGGCGTCTCGATCTCCAGGAAACCCTCTTCCGCGAAGAACTGACGGGTCAGCGTCATGACCTGGCTCTTCATCATGAGATTTCTCTGGATATCCGGCCTTCTCAGATCAAGATAACGGTATTTCAGACGCACTTCTTCTCTTGTCTTGCTGTCCTCTTCCACCTGGAACGGCGGCGTCAGGGACTCGGAGAGGATGCGCATCTCTTTTGGCAGCACCTCGATCTCACCCGTTGCGATCTTGTCATTGACCGCGCCGGAACGTCTCGCCACTTCGCCGACGATGGCAACCACATATTCGGAGCGGAGGGACGCGGCTTTCTCAAGGATCGCCGGGTCGGTCTTCCCTTCCTCGCACACCACCTGGATGATGCCGGAGCGGTCGCGCACATCCACGAAGACCAGTCCGCCTTTATTTCTGTTCTTCTGCACCCATCCCATGACGGTTACAGTCTCGCCCACATTTGCCGCGGACAGTTCGCCGCAGCGGTGGGTCCTCTTTAATCCCTGCATTGATTCAGCCATTGTACACCTCCGTAATCTCTGTATATCCCTGTTCTGCAAGCTGTTCCTTCTGGAACTTCTTGTTCTTCTTCATGTTCATGATCATCACCTGTCTGCCTGCCGCACGCTCGGCTCTCGCCTGATCAAGCACTTCCAGCAGCTTCTCCTGGGAGATCTTCTTCTCCAGGAGGTATGCCTTCTTCTCCCGGTCGCCCGGCACCTGGTAGCCGCGCTCCAGGAGCAGCATGACGATGCGCTCGAATCCGATGGAAAATCCAACCGCCGGCGTATCCTGTCCGGTGAACTTGCCGATCATCTCATCGTAGCGTCCGCCGCCTCCCACGGAGCCGCCGAACTCATCCATGGAGATCTCGAAGATCGTGCCGGTATAGTAGGACATGCCGCGCACCAGTGTGGGATCGAATTTCATGCGGAAATCAGCCTCTTTCTCCTGCTCCACGCACCGGATGATCATTTCCAGCCCATCCGCCGCCTCAGCCGGCAGAAAGCCCTGCAATTTTTCTTTACACATGCGGACGCCTTCCACATCGCCCGTAATCTCTTCGAAAAGCTTAAGATACTTCTCCACCGATTCTTCCGCATAGCCATTCTCCTTCAGCTCTGCCGCCACGCCTTCCAGACCGATCTTGTCCATCTTGTCCAGGGTGATGAATACACTGTCGTAATCTTTCTCCTCAAATCCGCTGTACGCAGCCATGGCTTTTAAGAACCGGCGGTCATTGATGCGGATGGTGAAGTTATGGAAATCCAGTTTGCCAAGTACCGACGTTGTCGCAAGGATGAGCTCGATCTCCGCCAGATTGGACGGCTCGCCGAGGATATCGATATCGCACTGCATGAACTGGCGGAAGCGCCCTCTCTGGGGCCGGTCCGCCCTCCACACATTGCCCATCTGCAGCGCCTTGAAAGGCGACGGCAGCTCATTTGCATGGTTCGCATAATACCGGGAAAGGGGAACGGTCAGATCGTAGCGCAGGCCGCCGTCCACCAGGTCCGCTTCCTCCTTCGCCTCATTGATCTTCAGCTTCTCGCCTCTTTTCAGGATCTTGAAGATCAGTTTCTCGTTGTCTCCGCCCTGCTTGCTGCACAGGTTCTCGATATGCTCCACGCAGGGCGTCTCGATGGATGAGAAGCCGAACGTCCTGTAGGTGTCTTTGATCAGGCCGATCACGTAATCCCTGATCTCCATTTCCGCGGGCATGATATCCCTCATGCCGGTAACCGGTTTCTTTTTCAGCGCCATAACCACTTTTCCTTTCGTTCTATCATTTCATCGATCCGGGCGATGTAGTCGTTGATGTTCTTTACATTCTCCGCCCGCACCAGATTCGCTTCTTTGCCGCCTTCCTTCCGGATCGGGTCTCTCAGCAGGATCTTCGTGGAAGCCCCCGCACCCGCCGCAAGGATGGTCTGTTTTTCTTCCATAATCAGTATATTGTATATTCCGGCTTTGTCAAGTTCCGCATAGCCCGTATTCTCAAAATTCCCGGCGATATTCTTCTGCCGGTAGAGATAGTACGGCGCAAGCCCCATCCGCCGCGCGGACGCATAGGCCGCTTCCACCATGCCGGTGATCTCCGCGTGAAGATCCGCCGTGCGCCCTTCCTGCCCGTAACGGGCCGCCCGCTTGATGGCCAGGGCGTGGACCGTCAGGCTGTCGGGTGCAAGGGCCTCGATCTGCCGGAGCGTATCCTCCATATCGCCGATCGTCTCTCCGGGCAGTCCGGCGATCAGGTCCATATTGATATTGTCGAACCCCAGCTTCCGGGCCAGTTCAAACGCCGCCACGGTCTGCTCCACCGTATGCCGCCGCCCCACCAGGTCCAGCGTCTTCTGCTGCATGGTCTGTGGATTCACGGAAATGCGGCTCACCGGAAAATCTTTCAGCACTTTCAGCTTCTCTTCCGTAATGCTGTCCGGCCGCCCCGCCTCCACGGTAAATTCCAGAAGGCCCGACAGGTCGAAGGATTCTGAAATGGCTCCCAGCAGCCGTTCAAGCTGCGCCGGCTCCAGCGTCGTCGGCGTCCCGCCGCCGATATAGACGGTGTCGGGCCTTCGGCCTTCTGTGTGAGCGCCGATCCAGCAAAGTTCTCTGATCAGCGCGTCAAGATAGGCGTCCACCCGTTCCTTCCACTCCCCGATGGGTGAGGAACTGAACGAACAGTAGGAGCACACACTGGGACAGAAGGGGATCCCCGCGTACAGGCTGAATCCCTTCTCACAGTCCAGACGGGAGAGCAGCGCATTCTCCCGGGCCGCCACTTCCGCCGCCAGACGCGCTTTCTCCGGGCTCACATAATAATTCTCCATCATAAAGGACGCCGCCGCTTCCTCTGAAGCACCCTGCTCCAGCTGTTCCATGGGAATCTTCGTCGGCCGTACGCCGGTCAGCGTGCCCCAGGCCAACGTCCGCCCCGTCTCTTCTGACAGATACCGGTACAGCCGCCGGGTCACTTCCCGCTTGACCGCCTGCTCGTACGCTTCCTTCGTCCCGAATCCCGCCGCGTCAATATGGATTTCTTCCGGTGCAAGGGAAAAGCAAGACCCTCCCGGCAGTCGTACTGCCACGAGAGGCTCCTGCTTCTCATCTACTTTCTGTATGATCTCTTCGCCCGGAAAAAATGATTTAACAATGTGGTATGCATTGTAGGTATATTTATTCTTCTTGCTTCCAATCTCGATCATTGTCTCTCATTCCTGCTTCTTCCCGTTTTCTGTTTTAATTTCACGGCGCTCCGGCACTTCTTTCAAACGCCTCCGTCTTCCCGGCGCCGGATCACAAAAACGGATTATACTTCTTCTCGTATCCGACAGTCGTCTCTTCCATATGACCCGGATACACCCGTGTCTCATCCGGCAGGACCAGGATCTTCTCCTTCACCGAACGGACCAGCGCGCCCATACTTCCTGTGGGCAGATCGGTGCGCCCGATGGACGCGCGGAACAGGGTATCGCCGCTGAACAGCGTCTGTTCATCCGCGATGTAATAACAGCATCCGCCGATGGTGTGCCCCGGCGTCTGGATCACCTGGATCTTCATTCCCGCCATATCCAGAAGGTCGCCGTCCTTCACATACTGTGCGCCGTGGAATGTATAGGGCTGCCCCAGCATTCCTGAAGAGGAGTTAAGCTGCGGGCTCTCCAGCAGCTCCTTCTCGGCAGCGCAGGCATAGACCGGCGCCGGAAATTCTTCCAGAAAGCGGTCCAGGCCCATGATATGGTCAAAATGTCCGTGGGTCAGGAGCACGGCCTTCACCGTCAGTCCCGAATTCTTAATATGGCTCACAAGTTCCGGCGGGCAGGCCGCCATGTCCACAAGGAAACATTCTTTTGTTCCCTCATTGATCGCGATATAGCAGTTCGTCCCCACCGGGCCCAGTACAAAATTTTCAATCTTCATGTCGCAAATCTCCTTCCGGCGGATATCCCGCCGGCGCCTTTCTTTTTCGAAACGGATCGCCGCGTCAACCGGTCGTACGCTCGATATCGATCACGCTCTCGATCTGCCGGAGCTTCTTGATCACGCCCTCAAGCTGTTCGCGCCCCTGGACGATGAATCCCATATCCAGCGTCGCCGTCCCTTTCTTGCTGGTGCGGATATTGACCGACTTCACATCGATCTTCTCCTCTGTAAATACTTTGGTCACATCCATGAGGAGTCCCTGGCGGTCCGCCGCATACATCTTGAGCTCTGCAAGATACTGTCCGCCGCCTTCAGTCTCTTCCGGATCTTCCCACTCGGCGTCGATCAGGCGCTCCCGCTCCGCCGCCGAGAGATGGAGCATGTTCACGCAGTCCGTCCGGTGGATGGACATGCCGCGCCCCCGGGTAACGAACCCGACGATCTCATCTCCGGGAACCGGATTGCAGCATTTGGAGAACCGGACGGCCATATCGTTGATGCCCTTGACGACAATGCCGCTCTTGGACTTGGCGATGTGCACCTTCTGCTGGTTCGCCTCCGAGATTTTCTCCAGGATCGTCTCGTCGGTGATCTCTTTTTTGTGTTCCTTCTCGTACTCCTCCTGCAGCCGGTTGACTACCTGGCCTTCCTTCAGCCCGCCGTGGCCGATGGCCGCCAGCACGGCATCCCAGTCTCGGAACCCGTATTTCTTCTGCACGATCTGCTGGTACTTCGGCTTCAGGATATTGAGCAGTTCGATATTTTTACTGCGGCAGTAGGATGCGATCAGCTCCTTGCCGCGGATGATATTGTCTTCTTTAAATTCTTTCTTAAACCACTGATTGATCTTGTTCTTGGCCTGCGTGCTCTTGACGATATTCAGCCAGTCCCGGCTCGGCCCCCTGGAATTCTGGGATGTCAGGATCTCGATCCTGTCGCCGTTCTGGATCTTGTAATCAATATTGACAAGCTTCCCGTTTACCCGGGCGCCGACCATCTTATTGCCCACCGCACTGTGAATGGCGTAGGCAAAATCCACCGGCGTGGAACCGTTCGGCAGATTCTTCACATCGCCGTTCGGCGTGAAGCAGTACACATCATCCGCAAACAGGTCCAGGTCGCCTTTGAGCAGGCTTAAGAACTCCCGGTTGTCCGACATGTCACGCTGCCATTCCAGGATCTGGCGCAGCCAGTTCAGCTTCTCCTCCTGGGAGGCCATACTCTTCGCCGCATCCGCGCCCTCTTTATATTTCCAGTGGGCTGCGATACCGTATTCCGCCGTCTTGTGCATCTCCTCGGTACGGATCTGGATCTCAAAGGGCTGCCCCGAAGGCCCCATCAGCGTCGTGTGGAGCGACTGGTACATGTTCGGCTTCGGCATGGCAATGTAATCCTTAAAACGTCCCGGGATCGGGGTGTACATCTCATGGATCACACCCAGCGCCGCGTAGCAGTCCTTTACCGTGTCCACGATGATCCGCACGGCGAACAGGTCGTACACCTGGTCCAGCGTCTTGTTCTGGTTCACCATCTTCTTATATATACTGAAGAAATGCTTCACCCGGCCGTAGACCTTCGCCTTGATGTGTGCATTCTCCATATGCTTTGTAACTTCCGCCACGATCTGCTGGACGAACTCCTCGCGCTCGGTCTTCCGCTCGTTCAGGTCCTTCACCAGCTGATTGTAGACATCCGGCTTCCAGTATTTAAGAGAGAGGTCATCGAGCTCCGTCTTGATCTTCGATATACCGAGCCGCCGGGCGATGGGCGCGTAAATGTCCATCGTCTCCCTTGCCTTCTCCTGCTGCTTGGCCGGCGTCATAAACTCCAGCGTGCGCATATTGTGGAGCCGGTCCGCAAGCTTGATGATAATGACACGGATATCCTTGGCCATGGCCAGGAACATTTTCCTTAAATTCTCCGCCTGGACTTCCAGCTTATCCTGGGAATAACTCAGCTGTCCCAGCTTGGTCACGCCGTCTACGAGAAGCGCCACCTCTTCCCCGAACTCCCGGGTGATATCGTCCAGCGTCATAACCGTATCTTCCACCGCGTCGTGGAGCATGCCGGCAACAATAGTTTCTTTATCCATCTCCAGGTCCGCCAGGATGATCCCCACCCACAGGGGATGGATGATGTACGGCTCCCCGGATTTCCTCACCTGGTCTTTATGCGCGTCTTTCGCGATGCGGTACGCCTTCTCCACCATGGAGATGTCAGCGGACGGATGGTATTTCCGGATCCTTGCGACCAGCGCCTGATAGAGCTGTTCCGGGTCCTGGTAATCCTCGGGCGCTTTAACGGCATGGCCGTCCACGATCTCAAGATTCTTATTCAGCTGTTCATACTCAAGTGTTGCTGCCATAACCGCTCCCCCTTCAAAGTATTTCCCGTAAAATGTCTAAAGAAAAAAGGATGCCTCTTTTTAATGTGGGGCATCCCCGACGATTATGTGATATCTCTATAATATTCATAGTATATCACTTATTTGTCGAATTTCAAATATTTTTCTGTAGTATCCTTACTGATAATTCACGATCGTGACCTGCACGGTCCTTCTTCCCATATATTCATTAACAGACGGATAGTATGTAAAGGACATGACCTGCTTTCGCTCCATCTCTCTCAGGCAGTCTTCCACATCCCCGAAGTACACCGCTTCCATCTGATTTCCCTGCTCATCCTGCAGCCGGCATTTAAGCACATTCCGGTTCTTCCCGAAGATACGGGGACTGATCACCCGCAGGTTCCGCTCGGCAAAGAGGGGTTTTGGATTTCCCTTGCCGAAGGGTTCCAGAAGTTCCAGCTCCCCGATCAGTTCTTCTGTGATGTACGGGAACGGCAGCCGCATATCGATGGAAACTTTCTCCTGCAGATCTTCTTCGCTCAGATCGCACAGGCTGTTGATAGTCTCCCGGAACCGTTCCACATTCCGCTCATCAAGGGACAGTCCCGCCGCCAGTTTATGTCCGCCGAATTTTGTAAAGAGCGCCCGGCATCTGCACATCTGGGCGAACATATCGTAAGTCTCGATGGAACGGCCGGAACCCTTGACGCCGTCCTCCGCCCGCGTGAGCACGAAAGTCGGCCGGTAATACCGCTCCCGGATGCGCCCGGCGATGATCCCGGCGATGCTTTCGTGGCAGTCCGGCAGATAGATGACCAGCACTTTATCTTCTTTCAGGGAGGTGCTCTCGATCATCTGCACCGCTTCCTCCACACCCCGCTCCGTCATCTCTTTCCGGCTGTCATTCAATGCTTTTAAATCCTCCGCCAGCATGACTGCGTCCCGTCTTGTGCGGGCATTCAGAAGTTCCAGCGCCCGCTTAGCTGTGTCAAGACGCCCGCTGGCATTAATGCAGGGCCCCAGGACAAATCCGATGTGATAAGCGTTCAGCCGCTCCACATCAACGCCCGTACACTCGATCAGCGCCTTCAGCCCCTGATTGCGGGTGCGTTTGAGCATCTCCAGTCCCTGCTTTACGAAGATCCGGTTCTCTCCGGCGAGATCCATCACGTCGCCCACGGTCGCGATAGCCACATTTTCCATCAGATAATCCACATCCTCCGGGTCCCGCTGCATCACATTGTAGAGCGCCTCAATAAGCTTATATGCAACCGCTGCGCCGCACAGCCCCTTGAAGGGGTAGGCGCAGTCCGACTGATGGGGATCGACCACTGCATCCGCCCGGGGCAGGATATATTCCTTCTCCCCGTTCATTTCCACATAAGGCACTTCATGATGGTCCGTCACGATGACCGTCAGTCCGTTTTTCTTTCCGTAAGCGATCTCCTCCGATGCGGCGATCCCGTTATCGCAGGTAATGATCGTATCGATCCCGTCGTCGATCGCACGGTCGATGAGATCAATATTCAGCCCGTATCCGTCTTTGATCCGGTCCGGGATATCCGTATCCACGTCCGCCCCCAGTCCGGACAGCCCCTGCTGCAGGATGTAGGTTGCGTTTACCCCGTCAATATCATAGTCGCCGATCACCCGGATGGCTTTTTTCTCACGGATCTTCTCCGAAAGGATCTCAACCGCCCGGTCCATATCCTTCATCAGCATCCCGTCATAAAGATCGGCGATCGTGCCGTTCAGGTAGAGATCGATCGCGTCATCCCCCGTGACGTCCCGGTTGCGGATGAGCCGCGCCAGGATCGGGGAAATGTGATACTTCTCCGCGATCGCATTGAAATCCGCTTTCTTCATCGTGATAAACCATCGTTCCATATATAAACGCCTCCTGCTTTTCTGCCGTCTCTTTCTTATTTACAAGGATAACAAACTCCCTGCTTTTTGAAAAGCCTTAGATTTTGTAGCAGTATTCTGTTATTATTTTGCAGAATACTGCAAGTTTTTTCTTTGGCAAAGCACTATAATACAATCAAAAGGCAGCAGTCCTGACACAGGCTGTACGAATTTATTTTATATCGTGAAAGGAGAAATAATTATGATCCGCAAATTCATTTACGGAACACCATTTAACACTGAAGCAGTCACAACAGAAATCCCGTGCTCTGACGGAGTCCCGGCATACGGAACGGTCAGCACATCCGGATCACCTGACAGCGGAGAAGGTTTTTCATTTACATATTCTATGGATAAAGATGATATCGTCTACGGTCTGGGCGAAACCAACCGCGGCATCAACAAGCGGGGCTGGCTCTACACAAGCGACTGTACCGATGATCCGAACCATACGGAAGACAAGCATTCCCTCTACGGAGCACACAACTTCGTTATCATTTCCGGGAAAGAGACCTTCGGCCTCTTCTTCGACTATCCGGGAAAACTGACCTTCGACATCGGTTATACCCGCCAGGATGCGATGCGCGTCTCCTGTGAAAATACCGATCTGGCCCTGTATGTCATTGAAGGGGAATCCGCTTATGACATCGTAAAGCAGTTCCGGAAGATCATCGGCCGCAGCTATATCCCGCCGAAATTCGCGTTCGGCTTCGGGCAGAGCCGCTGGGGCTATAAGACGAAGGATGACTTCCGGGCCGTGGCTGAGAATTACCGGGAGAATCATCTTCCGCTTGATATGATCTATATGGATATCGACTATATGGAGGCATACAAGGACTTCACCCTTAACAAAGATTTTGACGATTTTCCGGCCTTTGTCCGGGAGCTGAAAGACCAGCATGTCCGCCTCGTTCCCATCATCGACGCCGGCGTAAAAGTAGAGGACGGATATGACGTGTACGAGGAGGGTGTGAAGAACCGCTACTTCTGCCAGCGGGAAGACGGATCCGACTTCGTGGCGGCTGTATGGCCGGGAGACACCCATTTCCCGGATGTTCTCAATCCGGAAGCCCGCAGATGGTTCGGTGACAAATACCGTTTCCTTACCGACCAGGGTATTGAAGGCTTCTGGAATGACATGAACGAGCCTGCCATCTTCCATTCCGCTGAAGGTCTGGCTGAGGCGAAAGAAATGGCGGCAAAATTCGCCGGTTCCGGGGCAGCCAACTGGGACGGCAGCCTGAAAAGTGAAGATGACGCTGTCAGTGTCGGACAGCTTGGAGACAAGCTCCGCTCTCTTTCCAACAGCCCGGAGGATTATGCCCGGTTTTATCACAATGTAAACGGGAAACGGATCCGCCACGACAAAGTCCACAACCTGTTCGGATTCAATATGACCCGGGCGGCAGGCGAGGCCTTTGACCGGATCGATCCGGACAAGCGGTTCCTCATGTTCTCCCGTTCGTCCTATATCGGCATGCACCGCTACGGCGGCATCTGGACCGGCGACAACATGGCCTGGTGGTCCCACATCCTGCTCTGCCTGAAGATGATGCCTTCCCTCAATATGTGCGGCTTCCTGTACACCGGCTGCGACCTGGGCGGCTTCGGGGCGGATACCACCCGCGACCTGCTGCTGCGCTTCCTCGGACTTGGCATCTTCACGCCGCTCATGCGCAACCATGCAGCCCTCGGCACCCGCGAGCAGGAGTGCTATCAGTTCGAAGATAGGGATGATTTCCGGCACATGCTTGGCGTGCGCTACCGCCTGCTGCCCTACCTGTACAGCGAATATATGAAAGCCGCGCTGAATGACGACCTGTACTTCAAACCGCTGGCCTTCGTTTATCCAAAGGACGCCATGGCCGTGCGCGTGGAAGACCAGCTCATGCTCGGCAATGAGATCATGATCGCACCGGTTTACGAGCAGAATGCCCGCGGAAGATATGTATACCTTCCGGAAGAAATGAAGTTTGTCAAATTCCTGCCGGACGGATCCATTTCCGAAGAGATCCTGGACAAAGGGATCCATTACGTGGAGATCGCGCTCAATGAAGCCGCCCTCTTCATCCGCAGCGGAAAGTGCATCCCGGTGGCGGACGCCGCAGAGTACGTGGACGGGATCGACATGGACAGCATCCGCATGATCGGATATGAAGGAGCCGGATATGTGCTCTACGATGACGACGGAGTCCACAAGGATTATGATAACGAGGCAAATTACAGAACGCTGAAGATGTAGCCGGCAAAAGCCGGCTCTTCAGCCCGCATGAAGCGAGGTGCTTACATGGAAAACATTAAAAGAAGAGACCTGGAGATGCCCTACATCTCCGATGCCTCTGTAATGGAAGAACAGAAAGTGTGCCGCCGGATCCTGCAGGAACTGAATTTTGCAGACCGCTCGGACTTTGAGAAGATCAGCCGGATCGTAAAGGAACTGCTCGGGAAATCCGAGAACGCGTTCATCAATCCGCCTTTCTACTGCGATTACGGCTCCCACATCGAAGTGGGAAAGAACTTCTTCGCCAACTATAACTGTACCATCATCGATGTGGCGAAAGTAACCATCGGCGACAACTGCCAGATGGCCCCCAACGTGGCCATCTACACAGCCGGCCATCCGCTCCATCCCGTATCCAGGAACTCCCTGTACGAGTACGGGATCAGCGTGACCATCGGCGATAATGTCTGGATCGGCGGCAATACCGTCATCCTGCCCGGGGTGCACATCGGCAGCAACACCGTCATCGGCGCCGGCAGCGTGGTGACGAAAGACATCCCCGACTGGGTGGTCGCAGCCGGCAACCCGTGCAGAGTGATTAAAAAGATCACAGAAGATGATAAAAAATACTATTACAAAGACCGGGAATTCGATGACGAAGCATGGAACGCCATAATAAACGGTTAAAAAATGGAAATGGGGACGTAGTAAAATTGAATTTTACTACGTCCCCATTTCCATTTTTTATCCATTTTAAACAAACCCCATACATTTCAATATATACAGCCACCCGGTCATGGTAAACGCGCTGAACAGTGTCGTCAGCATGACCACGCTGGAGGTGAGCACGCCCTCATGCCCCATGTTCCGGGCCATGACATAGCAGCTCACGGTAGTGGCGGAGCTTAACATGACGAGGATCGCCACCAGTTCTTCCTGCCGGAAGCCGAGACCTACGGCCAGGGGCAAAAACAGGGCTGCAAAGAGCAATAATTTCATAATCGAAGCCGTCACGGCCGGCTTTGCTTTTCCGAATGCTTTCTTAAGGTCGAAGCTTGCGCCCATGGCCATCAGCCCCAGCGGCGTCGCCGTGGCGCCCACATCGGAGACGGTTTTCTCCAGGATGCCGGGCAGTGGGATCCGAAGCGCCGACCAGAGAAGGCCGACGATGATGCCGATGATGATCGGGTTGGTGACGATGCCTTTCAGCGTCTTCGCCCAGACTTCTTTATCCAGCTTCTTCCGCTCCGGCTGGAAAAAGGAGAGCACGACCACCGCCATGATGTTGTAGAGCGGCACGCTGCCGATGATCATGAGCGGCGCCATGCCCGCATCTCCGTATATATTCTGAATGAAGGCGATCCCGAGGAGCGCCGCGCTGCTCCGGTAAGACGCCTGGATGAATTCGCCCTGGATGCTCTTATCTTTCCACAAAAAAGAAACTGCCGCGGCGAGCGCGATACAGATGAGCGTCGCCGCGAAGCAGAACAGTACGAATTTCAGATTCCACACCTCTGCGAAGTCCACCGTCGAGAGATCCTCGAAGAGGAGGACAGGCAGAGGTACGAGGAATACGAATTTATTCATTTTCGACGCAAATACGTCGTCGATCAGTCCCAGTTTCTTAAGTATGAACCCCAGCACCATAAGTAAGAAGATCGGCACAGTTGCATTCAGGCTGAAGATCAGATTTTCCATTTTTCCTTATTCTCCCACGATACATACGCGGATCAGGTTGGTCCGTCCGGGGATGCCAAGCGGAATGCCGCCGGCGAATACAATCTCGTCCCCGTCGTCTACCAGTCCGTGATTTTTAGCCGCCTCGATCGCGCGCAGGCAGAGGATCTCGGAACTGTACTCTTCCTTGACAGACAGGGGATAGATGCCCCATGACATGTTGAGCTGTCTGCACACTTTCTTGGAACTGGAGCAGCCGCCGATCATACAGCCCGGGCGGTACTTGGAGATCATCCTCGCCGTACAGCCGGTCTTGCTGGCCGCCAGGATCGCCCTCGCTTTCAGGTCAATGGCCGTCATACAGGTGGCGTGGGAAATGGCGTTGGTCACATCCGGATCTTCCGCGCGCTCCGATTTCCGGAATATTGCATTATAGTCGATATCATGTTCCATGCTGACCGCGATCTTCACCATCATCTTCAGCGCTTCCACCGGATATTTGCCGGCAGCTGTCTCGCCGGAGAGCATGATCGCGCTCGTCCCCTGATGGATGGCATTTGCAACGTCGGTCGCCTCCGCACGGGTCGGCCTCGGATGCACCATCATGGAATCCAGCATCTGGGTGGCCGTGATCACGACCTTGCCCGCCTGATATACCTTCTGGATGATCCGCTGCTGGATGATCGGAACCTGCTCCAGCGGGATCTCCACGCCCATGTCGCCTCTGGCAACCATGATGCCGTCCGCTTCCTCGATGATCTCGTCGATATTGTCCACGCCCTGCTGGTTCTCGATCTTCGCAATGATATTGATCAGCTTCCCGCCGTTATCGTCGAGCAGCTTTCTCATCTCCCGCACATCATCCGCCGTTCTTGTAAAGGAAGCCGCTACAAAGTCAAAGTCCTGTTCGATCCCGAACAGAAGGTCATCCCGGTCCTTGGCGCTGATGAACGGCATCTTCAGCTCTACGCCGGGCACGTTCACGCCTTTCCGATTGGAGATATCCCCGCCGTTGTTGACCCGGCAGACGATGTCTTTCCCTTCGATCTTCTCCACGATCATGCCCACCAGGCCGTCATCGATCAGGATCGAATCCCCGATCTTCACATCCCGGTACAGATCCTTGTAGGTAACCGTTACATAATCCTGGGTTCCTTCCACCTCGTCATTTTTGAGTGTGAATTCCTGGTCTTCCACAAGGGTGATCTTCCCGTCCTTAAAGCAGCCGATGCGGATCTCCGGTCCCTTGGTGTCAAGGAGTGCCGCGATCGGACGGTCAAACTGCTCGCGCAGCGTCTTCAGACGGTCCAGACGTGCTTTCTGTTCCTCATGGGTTCCATGTGAAAAGTTAAATCGTGCCACATCCATCCCTTCGCGGATGAGCGCTTCCAATACTCCTTCTTTATCTGTCGAAGGTCCAAGCGTACAGATGATCTTTGTTTTTCTCATTGCATTTCCTTTCCGGATAAATCCGCTCCGCAAAACTGCGCAGCCGCGGGATTATCCCCATTAATGTATTTATTATAACATTACTGCTCCGCCAATATCCAGAGAGAAATGCAAAGAATTACATGATTTTAACATGTCAGAATACCAGCTGGACGAGCAGCATATAGCACACGGTCCCGCCGGCAATGGACAGGAGCATCTGCCGTTTCCACACGTGCAGCGCGATGACCAGGAGAATGGAGATCAGTTCCGGGATGCCGTGGCTTCCTGTCATCAGGCTGACGTCTTTCAGGCTGTATACGACCAGCAGGCCGAATACGGCGCAGGGCAGCACCCGTCCCAGATACCGGATATATTTCGGCGTGGGTCGCCCCGCCGGGAAAATGAGGAACGGGAGGAACCTCGTAACCGCCGTCCCGAGGACGACCATCGCTATGGTCAGGATCTGCTGTGTCAGTGTCATCCCGCTTCGCCTCCTTTCTCCATCTTCGGCCGCATCACAGTCAGCACCGCCAGGATCGCCAGCATGGCCGGGATAATAAAGTTGTCCGCTCCGAACGCGGCCAGGCAGACCGCGGACAGGATAAGCCCCAGGATCCCGCTCCGGTGGTCTTTTTCTTTGAGCCACTGCTCCAGGAAGATGACAACGAACATGGCCGTCATCACAAACTCCAGTCCTTCTGTATTGAAATGGATCAGCGAGCCGAAGATGCCGCCCAGCGTCGCCCCGGAAAACCAGTAAAAATGGTTCAGAAGCGTAACGGAGAACATGAACCATCCCCGGTCCACGTCTTCCGGGATATCCGCCGTATAATTGATGGAAAAGCTTTCATCGCACATCCCGAAGATGAGATAGAACTTCTTCCAGCCAAGCCCTCTGAAGCGGTCCAGCATAGAGATGCCGTAGAAAAGGTGGCGGGCATTGATCATCAGCGTCATGGCGAAGGCCTGAAGCGGATTAAACGCCCCCAGAAGCATATGTACGGTCACAAACTCGATGGAGCCGGCGAAGATCGTCAGACTCATGAGCATGGGATACCAGAAGCTGAATCCCGAGACATTCATATATATCCCGTATGTCATCCCCAGGAACCAGAATCCGGCGAAGATCGGGATCGTATAGGGAAATGCGGCGGCAAATGCTTTTTTTATCGTTTTCAGTTCAGTATGCATGAGCAACCTCCGGTTTCATTACTTTTTTCTTGACTTTTCGGTCCGTCCCACTATACTCTAATGGTGGAAAACAAAAACAATATAAACAAAGATTTTCAGGAAAGGAATCAGGCAGGCAGATATTATGGTAAAAGATAGTATTATTCCCAATCATATGGACGTCTACTGGCACGATTACACCGGGCATGTAAAAGACAGGCCCATCACCGAGACAAGCGTCCCGGTCAAGGCCGCCCTGATCGGAAGGGTCGGGCTCATGCTCCTGTCCTGCGGGACCGGCGCATGGCGTGTCCGCAACTCCATGAACGCGCTGTCCGAACAACTCGGCGTCACCTGTATCGCCAACATCGGACTACTGACCATCGTCTATACCTGTTTCGACGGCCAGAAGACATTCACGAACTCCCTGTGTCTGATCAGCACAGGCGTCAATACATCCAAGCTGGACCGTCTGGAACGTTTCGTAAAGAGATTCCCGGATGAGGGCGTGCATAAGACCGCCGAAGAGCTCCAGTCCGAACTGGATGAGATCGAGAAGATCCGCGGCCGCTACACCCCCGCCAGACTGGGGCTGGCGGCAGGTTTTGCCTGCGCGGCCTTCACCTTTCTCCTGGGCGGCGGCCCCGTTGAGATGCTCTGTGCATTCATCGGCGCCGGCATCGGGAACTTCCTGCGCAGCAGACTGATCGGCCGGCATCTGACCATGTATCTGTGCATTGTCGCTTCCGTGGCCCTTGCCTGTCTGTGCTATATCGGTTCGCTCCGGCTGCTGGAGCATGTCTTCTCCATCTCGGGCGGACATGAAGCCGGTTACGTCTGCTCCATGCTGTTTATCATCCCGGGATTCCCGTTCATTACAAGCGGGATCGACCTGGCGAAGCAGGACATGCGTTCCGGCCTGGAACGTCTGACCTATGCCGTGATCATCGTCACGATCGCCACGATCACCGCATGGGGCATGTCCATGGCGCTTGATATCAAGCCCGGCGCTTTCACGGAACTGGGACTTCCGCCGGCGCTGCTCCTTGTGCTGCGCCTCGCCGCCAGTTTCGTAGGCGTGTTCGGATTCTCGATCATGTTCAACAGCCCCGTGAAGATGGCCGCCTCCGCGGCCGTGATCGGTTCCATCGCCAACACTCTGAGGCTGGAACTGGTGGATTTCACCGGACTTCCGGCTGCGGCGGCCGCTTTTGTCGGCGCACTGACTGCCGGGCTCCTGGCCTCCCTGCTGATGAAACGGCTGGGCTACCCCAGGATCTCCGTCACGGTCCCGTCCATCGTCATCATGGTGCCCGGCCTCTATCTCTACCGGGCCGTCTACAATATCGGCGAAATGTCACTGACGCTTTCAGCTCCCTGGCTGGTATCCGCGCTGCTCATTATCATCGCGCTGCCCCTGGGCCTGATATTTGCCAGAATTATAACAGACCGTTCCTTCCGGCACTGCACGTAAAGAACGGTCCGATATATCAGATCATTATATCCGCGGCGGTCAGCCGCGGATATTTTTTTCGTGTTCCTTTCTCTGGTCTTTTCTGCGGATCATCTTCCTCGGCCAGAACCGTCTCATGAACCAGATCCCCGCGATCAGGACCACCGCTGCGGCTGCAAGGATCACACCCCAGTCAGACGCCGTAAGGGACGTCAGGTCAAAACATCTTACATTGACCCACATCTGGTTGATCTTCTGGTTGTTTTCCTGGTCAAAATACTGCATGACCACAGCCCGGTCCAGCACTTCCTGCGGCGGGTACTGGGCATAGAGCTGCCGGTCCGACTGATCGGATTCCGCCGTGATGATATAGTCCGGATCTTCCGCATCCCCGGTGAAGAATGCGCCGGTCGGATACTCGATCGTCTCTCCCGCGTCATCCTCCGCCCCGTAGCACCAGTCTGCATAGGCGAAGATGATGTCACTGTCGCCGCCCGCGATCACGGACGTGTAGCCGATGTAATACATGTTGCGCACCACATTGTCCGGCCTTGAGACAAAATTCATAAACGCCTCGGCCGCCTGCTGCTTCGCGGCATTTCCCGCGATCCCGTCTTTGAGCATGACCCATCCGTCGAACCAGACGTTGGTGCTCTCCTCCGGCACGGCATAGGCCAGATAATAATCATCGATCTCCGCCTGGTCGAGGGTATAGACCGCATCGCCCGACCACTGATAGTTGGCCAGCACTTTTCCGGTCACCATATCCGCCTTTCCGCTGTCCGACTCGAAAGAGTAGGCATTGGCCTTCATTTCTTTCAGGATGTCCTCCGCCTTTTCTACGGTCTCGTCGTCGGTCCGGTTCATCAGCTCCGCGATCCGCTCCAGACGGTCCCCTGACCGGATAAAATCCGGATCCATCAGTTCATCCTCAAAGAGGATCCCGAGGGCGGCAAAATAACTGTCGCGGACATTATCCTTGATCGTCACCTGGCCCCGGTACTGCGGATCAGCCAGCAGCGCCCAGCGGGACGCTTCTTCTTTTGTGATCTCGTCCGGATTGTAGACGATGCCGGTGGTCCCCCACATATAGCCTGCGGCGTATGTGCTCCAGGACTGCCCGTTTATCGTATTGGTGTCAAAGATGTTCCGGATATAATCCGACACGCCGCGTGCATAATAGTTTTCTTCGATATCCTCATCGTAAAACTGTTCTGACAGAGGCTGCAGCCGATCCTCGGCGATCAGCTTCATAAACATGTATTCCGACGGGCAGACCAGATCGAACTCATTTCCGAGGGTCATCTGGTTATAAAGATCTTCGTTCGTTCCGAAGGTGGAATACTCAACCTCCACCTCCACGCCGTATGTGTCAAGATACCACTGTTCAAAATCCTCGACCATGGAATTCTCACCGAGGATGGATGTTTCCTCCCGGTCATCGAGTTCGATGATCTCCTCTTCATCCCAGCCGCCTTCATCGATATATTCTTCCCAGTTGGCGATCCGGAGGACCACTTTTTCATCCGGGGCGGCTGCCCCGTCCCCGCCGGAAGCCGCCCGGACCTCCCCGCCAGAGGCGGGATTCACAAGCGCGGTCAGGAGCGCCGCGCCGCACAGGCACGCGAAGAGGCGGCCGGATGGATTCTTTCGGTTTCTATTATCTGCCGCCATGGGCGCTCACCTCCTGTTTCTTCCCTGAGCCGGCGGATGCGGCGTTCATGATCACCACTGCCAGGATCACGATCACGAAGATCACAGTGGAAAGCGCCCACAGCGCCGTCTTGATCTCCGTCTGGGATCCTCTCGTGGCGTTCACCACATACGTACTGATCGTGTCAAATGTAGCCGGCTTCGTGTAAGTCGATATAAAGTAGTCGTCCAGCGACAGCGTGATGGACAGCATGAACCCGGATACGATCCCCGGGATGATCTGCGGGATCACGACTTTCCGGAGCGCCTGGAATGGGGTAGCCCCCAGGTCCAGCGCCGCTTCATAGAGCCCGTTGTCCATCTGCTTCAGCTTCGGCATCACCGCCAGGTACACGAACGGCGTGCACAGCACGGAATGTCCGATCACCAGCGGCACGAATGTATCCTTATCAGTGCCGAACACGATGATCAGCATGATGCAGATGGAAAATGCGGTCACAACATCGGCATTGACCACCGGGATCCGGTTGGCCGTCTCCAGGGCCGCCCGCGTGGACGGTCTGGAGTAAAACGCGCCCACCGCGCCCAGCGTTCCGAGCACGGAAGCAATCCCTGCCGCGCCCACCGCCAGCGTCAGCGTGCCGACGATCATGTCACGCAGCTCTTCCATCGTAAAAAGGGTCACATAATTCTGCAGGGAGAATCCCCGCACCGCGCCGATGGCCGTGGACTCCGTAAAGCTGTAAAACGCAAGGATCAGCACCGGCACATACATAAAAAGCGCCACAAGGACAAGCCATGTATGGGAAAGGATCTTCTTCATCATAATATCGCCCCCCTGTTCTCCGCGTCATTGGCTCCGCCGCGCCCGGTCACCCAGGAAACGAGGCAGATCAGGCCGAACAGGATCAGCGAGATCATGGAACCGTTATTCCAGTCGTAGATATTAAAGTAGCTGCCGATCAGCGAGCCCATGATATACGTACTGTTGTACATCATATCCAGGATGACGTAGTTGGTCATGGCCGGCAGGAATGTCATCGTAATACCGCTCACCACGCCCGGCATGGACAGCGGCAGCGTCACCCGCAGGAATACTTCCGCCTCTCCCGCGCCGAGATCCCGGGCCGCCTCCAGGAGACTCTCATCCAGTTCCAGCAGCGTAGTATAAAGCGGCAGGATCATAAACGGCAGAAAATCATAGGCCATGGCGATCACCGTATTCAGGAACGGATGAAGGGACAGATTCCCTTCGATCACCGTCAGGATCTCTTTGAGCGCCGTGATCCTTAAAGTAAAGTTGATCCACATCGGCAGGATAAAAAGCATGAGCAGGACCGGTCCCCGCTTCAGCCCGCTCCTCGCCAGCACATAGGCCGTCGGATAGGCGATCACAAGACAGACCGCCGTCACGGCAGCCGCCGTCACGATGCTGTAACAGAGCGTTCCGATGGTATTCCCGTTTGTAAAGAAACTGATCAGGTTGGCAAAGGTAAAATGCCCGCTGCCGTCCGTAAATGCATAGTAAACGATCACTGCCAGCGGCAGGATCACAAAGCAGAACAGGAACAGTGCATAGGGGATGCACAGCTGCTTCCTGCTGAAACGGATATTTCTCATGGCTCCACCTGCTTTCTCTTCAGGACGATCTCCTCACTGGGGATCATCAGGCTGACATGGTCGCCCTCATTCCACAGGTAATCTTCATCCAGCACAAAGTCTTCCTCCGAAGCCGTGCGGACCGTGTAGTTGTAGTGATTTCCCTTGTAGATAAAGGAGATGATATTTCCGGTCGCGCGGTATTCCCGCTCCTCGTCGCTCATGGATACCGCCCTCACCGGGATCTCCACGGTCACCGGCATGCCCGCCAGGCTGATCTCCTCGCCCTCCGCCGTAATGACGGATGCGTCTTCTCCCGCCCTGGAGCCTTCATAAAGCTGTGTAAGGTCGCACTCGTAATTGCCGCCGGCAAATGCCACGCGGCCGTCTTTCGTAATCTCGCCGTCAAATACATTGACCAGCACGCCGGCCGGCATAACGTGGATCCCGTCCGGCTCGATGCACATGCCGATGCGGTCGCCCACTCTGGCGCTCCGCGTGCTCTGGATCACGATCTCATTGTCCCCTTCCAGGAGCGCCGTGATCTCATAATACATGCCTTTAAACACAGACGAATCCACCACGCCTGTGATCTGCCCTTTATCCGGCGTCGTGATCAGCACGTCCTCCGGACGCACCACCACATCCACCCGGGTGTCCCTCGGCACATTGTCCACACAGGGGAACGGGAAGCCCAGGAACCGGACAGTCATGGACGCCGCCATCCGGCCTTCGAAAATATTACTTTCCCCGATAAAGTCCGCCACAAAGGCATTCTTCGGCTCATTGTAGATCTCCTCCGGCGTACCGGTCTGCTGGATCATGCCGTCGGACATGACCACCACTTTGTCGGACATGGTCAGCGCCTCTTCCTGGTCGTGGGTCACATAGATAAAGGTGATCCCCAGCTGGTCATGCATGGCCTTCAGCTCCAGCTGCATTTCCTTGCGCATCTTCAGGTCCAGCGCGCCGAGCGGCTCGTCAAGGAGGAGGATATCCGGCTCATTGACGATGGCCCTGGCGATGGCGATCCGCTGCTGCTGCCCGCCGGACAGCGTGGAGATCCGGCGCTCCTCAAATCCTTCCAGATCCACCACTTCCAGCACATTCCGGACCTTCTCCCGGATCTCATGCTCCGGCAGATGCTTCAGGTTCAGTCCGAACGCGATATTATCATAGACATTCAGGTGCGGGAACAGCGCATACCGCTGAAACACCGTATTGATCGGTCTTTTGTTGGGCGGAAGCTGGCTGATATCCTCGCCGTTTAAGAGGATCTGCCCCTCTGTCGGGAGGTCAAAGCCCGCGATCATGCGGAGCGTGGTCGTCTTGCCACAGCCTGATGGACCAAGGAACGTGACAAACTCCCCTTTCTTCACCGTCAGGTTGAAATCTTCCACGACAACCGTGTCGTCAAATACCTTTTTAATATTCTTTAATTCAATAATATTTTCACTCACAGCGGTTCCCCCTTACCATGCGTTTTTTCCAATGTACAATCGTAATAAGTTTAGTGGACGCACGCCCCCTTGTCAACATTTTTTAGCGCTTTGACGACGATTTATGATACAATGTACCAGGGGCCTGAAAAAGCCTTCAAATATGATGAAAAAAGGGGATTTTACCATGAAATATAAGAATATCATCTTTGATTTTGGAAATGTAGTCGGGCGCTTTGATGGCCGTTATCTGTTAAGCCGTTTCTGCAGTTCAGAGACGGACTGCGAACTCCTGGGCTCTGTGATCTTCCGGCAATGGAAGGAGCTCGATGAGGGGACCATTGACTATGATGCATATGCTGAAGAATCGGTCCGTCTGCTGCCGGATCATCTGGCCGGCGCCGCCCGGGATTTCTTCCGGACCTGGCCGGACCATGTGGAACTGCTCGGCGGGACCGTGGATTTTATAGAAGATCTGACCGGCCGGAATGTACCAGTCTATCTTCTCTCCAACGCGCCCGTTTTCTTCGCGGACTACGCGCTGGAGCATTACGGCGTACTGAAAAAATTCAGCGGCGTAGTATTCTCTGCGCCGCTGAAAACCGCGAAACCGGATCCTTCGATGTATCGGTATCTTTTTGAAACATATTCTCTTGACCCCGCCGAATGCTTCTTCATCGACGACCTCCGGGAAAATATCGAGGCCGGCAGAGCGCTCGGCATGGACGGGATCATTTTTGACGGGGATCTCGATGCGGTAAAAACTGTGATCGGATGGAATCCAGAACCATAAAAAACGCCCCCGCCGCGATATAAAAGTCGGCCAGATTATAAGTAAGCGCCGCCAGTTTCTTATTCTTCAGGCGGAAGCCGATATAATCGACCACATGCCCGCGTATGAAGCGGTCGGCCGTATTGCTCCAGGCGCCTGCAGCCGCCAGACAGGATCCGGCTTTCTTAAGGAACCCTTTCCTGAACAACAGCGCTGCACCGGCAGATACGGTCACCGCCGCCGAAGCGGCAAGGGACAGGATGCGCACCGTTTCCGGCTGTCCGGAGAGCAGCCCCAGGCACATGCCCTTATTGCTTACCCGGCGCAGCACGACCGGTCCCGCCAGTTTCCGTTCTTCCTTTTCATCCTGCTTTTTCTCTGTCAGGGATTTCAAGATCTGGTCGCCTGCACACAGCCCGGCAGATCCGAGCAGATACCATCTCCGTTTCATTATTCCGCCTTCTCCTCCGTCGGTTCTTCCGCAGTTTCTCCCGCTTCTTCCACAGTCTCTCCGGCAGCATCCTCTGCATACTCATCCGCGGCGTCCTCATCAGCCGGCTCCGCATTGATCTTCTCTACTTTCTCCCCGCAGTACGGACAGTAGGCCATATCCTTCGCCACCATTTTTCCACATTTCGGACATTCGGATGCGCCTTTGATCTTTGCGATCTTCTTCTCATATTCACCCATGGATGCTTCTCTGTCTTTGATCGCATCACAGAGCGCCTTTGTACTTTCTTCCACTTCTTCTCCTGCTTTATAGCGGTCATAGATCGTGCGGCCCAGCTCCATAAGGTCCACTGCATTGCCTCTTGCCAGATTGCGGACCTGGCTCTTCAGGCGCTGGATCTCGATCGCATCTCCCGCCATCGCTGTCATATTTTCGGCAGTCTCGCCGATCCGTTTCCCAAGATCTTCCCAGAAATCTTTCATACTGATCTTCTCCTTTCGTATTGAACTATATTAATTATACCGCATTGTCTGTCAACTTCAATAAAACAGAACTGAATTTATACTTTTTTAACCTGTTCCGCCGGGTGCCCGCATAAGGTATAAAAACACGATGATCCGAAAGGAACTTTATCCTATGCCATCAGATACCAGAACATGCCGCGATGCCATCCTGTCCGAAGAGGTGCGGGATTTCATCGGAAATCATGTGCGCACCGCTTTTTTCAATGAGGTCGCCAGCCGGGCGCTCTGCCGGCAGGACGCTGGCTTTGACTATACCTGCTACTATCTTCCGGCCGATGCGGCGGATCCGGTCACCCTGTCCCGCTACTCCTATGATTCGATCCCCAGATGTTACGCCCCCGCCGATATGGCGTCTCTCAATCAGGCGGGCATCCTTCCCGTCCAGAACTATCCCACCCTGCAGCTTAATGGAGACGGCGTGCTCATCGGCTTCCTGGACAGCGGGATCGATTATCAGTCCGCACTCTTCCGCCGCCTGGACGGTTCCACCCGGATCGAAGCCATCTGGGACCAGACCATCCAGAGCGGCACGCCGCCGGAGGCTTTCGCATACGGCAGTGAATATACACGGGACATGATCGACGAAGCGCTCCGTTCCGATAATCCGCTTTCGCTCGTTCCATCCGTTGACGAGACCGGGCACGGCACATACGCCGCAAGCCTGGCAGCCGGAAGCGCGGACGCCGGACAGCAGTTCCTGGGCGCCGCCCCCGGGGCATCCATCGCTGTTGTCAAACTCAAGCAGGCCAAACAATATCTCCGGGACTATTATTTCATCCCCCGGGACGCCATCTGCTATCAGGAGACCGATCTGATGCTGGGGCTCCGCTACCTCAATGACCTGGCGGATTCCCTGGGCATGCCCCTCGTCGTATGCATGACCTGCTGCACCAGTATGGGCGGGCATGTGGGCACTCTCCCTCTGCCGTTCCTGATCGACGGGTACAGCACCCGCGCGGATCATATCACGGTCGCCGGCACCGGCAATGAAGGGGATCAGCGGCACCATTATTACGGCTCCGTCGATTCCCGCTCCGAAGGCCGGACCGTGGAGCTCCGGGTCGGCGAAAATGTCTCCGGGTTCACGATGGAACTGTGGACGGAAGTGCCCAATATCCTCGCCATATCCATCCTGTCGCCTTCCGGGGAAAATACATCCCGGATCCCGTTCCGGGCCGATGCCGGGACGGACGTTGATTTTCTGTTTGAGCGGACAAAAGTAACCGTGGATTACCGTCTCCTGGTGGAAAAGAGCAGTTCCGAACTGATCTCATTCCGCTTCGACGCCCCGGCTCCCGGCATCTGGAAGATCCTGGTGGAGCCGCTCTTCGCTGCTGACGGAAGCTTCCACATCTGGCTTCCGGTCACAGAATTCTTAAGCGGCGAAGTATTTTTCCTGGAACCGGATCCCTACACCACACTGACGAATCCCGCCACGGCGGAAACCCCGGTGGTAGTGGCCGCCTATAACGGAACCACCGGCGCGGTATCCCAGACATCCGGCCGGGGCTACACCCGGACCGGACGGCGCCGCCCGGATATTGCCGCTCCCGGCGTGGACATCACCGGAGCGCTGCCCGGCGGCCGGTTCTCCGCCCGCTCCGGCTCCTGCGCCGCAGCGGCCATCACCGCCGGAGCCGTGGCTCTCATGCTGGAATGGCTCCTTTTTACAGAAAAAGTCCCGGGCATCGACTCCTACCAGATCAGAAGCCTTCTGATCCTGGGAGCCGTACGCCCGGGTACAATGGACTATCCGAACCGCGAATGGGGTTACGGACAGCTGAATCTCTATAATACATTTGAAACCATGCGCCGGCTTTAAGCCATATCCTCCAGGCGCGGCACTTCCTGTCCTCTCAGACGGATGACCGGCCCGCCGGTGCCCTCGATATAGGCCCGGGTGATCTCCACCTCGCCGATGCTGTCGTCCTTGGGGATCTCATACATGATATCCAGCATGAATTCCTCAATGATGGCACGCAGGGCGCGGGCGCCGGTATCTTTCGCCATGGCCTTCTCCGCGATGGCCTCCAGCGCTCCCTCGTCGAAATCAAGCCTTACCTCATCAAGCGCCAGTAGCTTCTGGTACTGCTTCAGAATAGCGTTCTTGGGCTCTTTGAGGATCTGCACCATCATGGACTTGTCCAGCGGCTTCAGCGTGAAGATGATCGGCAGCCTTCCGAGGAACTCCGGGATCATGCCGAATTTTCTCAGATCTTCCACAGTCACTTTGGAAAGCAGGTCTTTATCATTATCAAACTGATCTTTTAACTCAGAATTAAATCCAATCGATGTCTTTTTCTGCAGGCGCTCTTTGATGATCTCTTCCAGATCCGGGAACGCGCCGCCGCAGATGAAGAGGATATTCTTTGTATTTACCGTGGTCAGCGGCACCATGGCATTTTTGCTGTTAGCGCCCACCGGCACCTCCACATCGCTTCCTTCCAGGAGTTTGAGCATCCCCTGCTGAACGGACTCGCCGCTCACATCCCGCTGGTTCGTGTTGTGCTTCTTGGCGATCTTATCGATCTCATCGATGAAGATGATGCCCTGCTCTGCACGCTCCACATCGTTGTCCGCCGCTGCAAGCAGCTTGGACACCACGCTCTCGATATCGTCACCTATGTAGCCCGCCTCGGTGAGGGATGTGGCGTCGGTGATCGCCAGCGGCACATCCAGCAGGCGCGCCAGCGTCTTGACAAGATAGGTCTTGCCGCTTCCCGTCGGCCCGATCATAAGCATGTTTGATTTCTCGATCTCGATATCATCCATCGTGTCCGTGGCAACCCGCTTATAGTGATTGTACACGGCCACCGACATGGCTTTCTTCGCATACTCCTGGCCCACCACATACTCGTCAAGCCTTGCCTTGATCTTGTGGGGCGCCGGGATATTTTTAATATCCAGCTGGTGGAATTCCTTCGGTTTTTCTTTTTTCTTTTTGATCTTCTGCGGCTTCGGCTGCAGGTTTTCCAGATCTGACATATTGAGGAACTGGACGCCCGGCATGTTCATCAGCCGGTTCAGGTCGATTGAACCGCTGGTCATGGCGTCAAAGCTTTTCTGCATACAGTCCGGACATACGGTGATATTATTGGGCAGATCGATCATCTTTCCCGTCACGCTCTCCGGACGGTGGCAGATAAAGCAGACCTTCTCATAGCCGTCATCGTCTTTATCTTCTTTTTTGCCGTCTTCAGCGGAAACGACTTCCTGTTTCACATCATCGCCCGTCTGTCCGCTGTCCGTTTCTTTATTTTCTTCATCCACAATGATGAACTCATTATCTGACATAGTAATCCCTTTCTGTAGTCATTCAAGTCTTTCTCCGGTATCCCGGCTTTTTAATTATAGTACACCTGTCCGCCTTATACAAATGAACTTTTTCTAAACCGCAGAGATCCTCTTTACTGCACTTCCTGAAGCCGCAGTCCCGCTGTATCCGTCACAGGGATCGAAAACACAACGGATCTTGCCCTGCTTTCAAGTCCCGCATAGGTCATGACGGATTTCATGATCGCATTTTTCATTTCCGTCTTCGCGACGATAAGGATCAGTTCTTTTTCATCTGCGATGGATACTCCAAGGAACTTCTCCGCACGCTCAAGCCCGGTTCCTTTTGCATGGATCACCGTACCGCCGCCGGCGCCTTCTTTCCGGGCGGCGTCCATCACTTCCTCACTATGTCCATGATTTGCGATCACAACGATCAGTTCGTACTTCGTGTCTTTCATATGGCTCTCCTCTATTTTCTCTACCTGCTGCCCGTCCGTCAGAAACTGCAGCACCTTTTTCCCGCCCACGCTGGACATCGGCATGATAAACGCGATCCCTGTGCCGGGCACATCGATCTGAAGGTTTTCTTCCATTTCCCGTTTTGCCTGTATCCATGTATCTGACGACGCCACGGTCAGCGTCACCAGTTTTTCCGTCACTTCCAGTCCGAGGAAATCCAGCGTCTCGCTCGTCGCCGTTCCCTGCGCAAGCATACAGAAAGAAGCCGGAATCCCCGTCTTCTCATAACAGGACAAAAGCCTGCGGCCGACGCAGCGTTTTGTAATTGTCATCAAAAGATATATCCCGCTCATGGCAGTACTCCTCTCTGTCAAAGTTCGATGATCTCATCATCCGGGAGCTGTTCGAAGACTGCTTTCGCTCTTTTCGCGTCTCTCCTCTCCAGATATCCGGACCGCAGTTCATACACCAGTCCGAGCGTCTGGATCGTGATCAGCGGCGTCATGGCAACCATCGCTACCACTCCGAATGCATCTGTAACTACATTTCCGCCAATATTCGTACACACGCCGATCGCAAAGGGCAGAAGAAATGTTGCCGTCATCGGGCCGGACGCCACACCCCCGGAATCAAATGCGATCGCCGTAAATATCTTCGGCACAAAAAATGAAAGAAGGAGCGCCGCCGCATACCCGGGTATCACAAACCAGAAAACCGAGATCCCGGTCAGCACGCGCACCATTGCCAGTCCCAGCGATACCGCTACGCCGATGGACAGACTCAGGCCCATCGCCCCCGCGCTGATCGCCCCGGACGTGATATCTTCAACCTGACGCGTCAGGACAAACACGGCCGGTTCCGCGCGTACGATGAAAAAACCGATCAGCATGCCGGCAGGCACGATCAGCCATTTGTAGGGCTGCCCGGCCAGCACCTGGCCCATATAATTTCCCGCAGGCATAAATCCGACATTCACACCGGTCAGGAAAAGGACCAGCCCCACATAAGTGTAGATCATTCCGACACCAGTACGGATCAGCATCCTCTTCGGGACCTGCCGGAAAACAAACTGAAAGACCGAAAAGAAGAAAATGATCGGAAGCAGTGATACTGCCATCTCTTTCATATATTCCGGAAGTTCACCCGCAAAAAGCTTCCATAATTCCACAGAATCCCCGATATCCGGGATCCGGGCCGGCACATATTCCGCGCTCTCGGGTTTATAGATCAGGCTGAGCACCAGGACAGACAGGATCGGTCCCACGGAAGAAAGCGCCACAAGACCGAAGCTGTCGTCCTCTGCTCTTTCGTCGCTTCGTATTGCCGATATACCAATGCCAAACGCCATGATAAACGGCACCGTCATCGGACCGGTTGTCACTCCGCCGGCATCGAACGCCACGGCAATATAATCCCCCGGCGCAAGATACGCCAGCAGGAATACGGCCGCATAAAGCACGATCAGCATATGCGACAGCGAAACGCGGTAGAGCATACGCAGCAGTGCCGATACCAGGAATATCCCCACGCCGGCTGCCACCGACAGCACAAGAACAATATTCGGTACGGACGGGACCTGTTCGGCCAGCACCTGCAGATCCGGTTCCGCCATCGTGACAATGAAACCGAGGATAAATGTCAGCGCCACCATCAGCCACAGCTTTCTTGTCTTCGTCATCCCCGTTCCCACATTTTCACCGATCGGGGTCATGGCCATATCCGCCCCGAGGGTAAAAAACATCATTCCGATGATCAAAAGCACCGCGCCCAGAAGGAACGCCAGCATGATCCCCGGTTCAATCGGCGCGACCGTAAAACAGAGCACGAGTACGATAGCCAGTACCGGCAGCACCGCCTTCAGGGTCTCTTCCAGTTTTTCAAGCAGCTTTTCTTTCAGTTTTGTTTTCCTTAAATTCACTCATTACCTGCCTTTCTTTACTGTTAATTGCCGTTCATCATCTCCAGGAACTCCTCCTCGGAAATGATCGGGATTCCCAGTTCCCTCGCCTTCCGGTTCTTGGAGGATGTGGAGTTCACATCATTATTGATGAGATAGTTCGTCTTCGAGGTGACGCTTCCCGTCACTTTGCCGCCTCTCTTCTCGATCTCTTCCTTTACTTCCGAGCGGTTGGCAAAATGGGTCACGCTTCCGGTGATCACGAAATTCATGCCCGCGAATTTCTCAGCATCCGCCGTCACTTCCTCCTGCGGGATCTCCACTTCGTCAAGGAGCTTTTCAAACAGCTCCCGGTGCTCCGCATCCGCGAAGTAATCCACGAACGTCCCGGCGATCACATCCCCGACGCCGTCGATGGCGCTTAACTCCTCCGCCGTCGCATTCAGGATCCGCTCCGGGTCGTTCGCGAACGCCCGGCAGATCATCTTTGCGTTGGCGATCCCGATATTTGGGATCCCCAGGCTGTACACCAGCCGGGGCAGGGTCGTCGTCCGGGCCGCGGCGATGCTGTTCTGCAGGTTTTCGTAGGATTTCTCCCCGAATCCCTCCATCGCCCTGATCTGATCCGCGTACCGGTCAAGGTGAAAAAGATCCGTGAAATCTTTAATATATCCGTTGATAATGAATTTCTCCAAAGTGGCCTCTGAAAGTCCGTCGATATTCATGGCGTCCCGGCTCACGAACAGGGTAAAGGACTTTACATGCTTGGCCTGGCATTTCGGGTTCGTACAGTACAATGTCTTTGTCTCATTTTCCATGGAGATCTTCGTCGCGCCGCCGCATACCGGACAGACCGCCGGGATATCCTTCACGCCGCTCCTCGTCAGATTCTCCGCGATCTGCGGGATGATCATATTCGCCTTATAGACCGTGATCCGGTCGCCCACGCCCAGTTCCAGTTCTTCCATGATGCTGATATTATGGACGCTCGCCCGGCTCACCGTAGTCCCTTCCAGTTCCACCGGTTCAAAGATGGCAACCGGGTTGATCAGCCCGGTGCGGGAAGGGCTCCACTCGATCTCCAGGAGCGTTGTCTCCCGGACCTCATCCGCCCATTTGAAGGCAAATGAATCCCGGGGGAACTTGGCCGTCGTCCCCAGCGACTGCCCGTAGGCAATATCGTCGTAGACCAGCACCAGCCCGTCGGAGGGCACTTCATTTTCCGAAATATGCTCTGCGAACCACGCCACCTCACGGTCGATGGTCTCCCGGGTCACCGGATGGTTCTCCACCACGTCAAACCCCTGGCTCTTCAGCCAATCCATCTGGCAGATCCTGGAGTTGTGGAAATCCACACCCTCTGCGCGGACCAGCGTAAATGCATAGAAACGGACATTGCGCTTCGCCGTGATCTCGTTGTTCAGCTGACGCACAGAGCCGCTGCAGAGGTTGCGGGGATTCTTGTACTTCGCGTCCGCATCCCCGATCTCCTCATTGATCTTCTCAAAATCCTTATATGAAATGACCGCCTCGCCCCGCAGGACCAGTTCGCCCTGATAAGGGATGGAGAGGGGGACATTTTTAAACACCCGGGCATTGTTGGTGACGACCTCGCCGATCTCGCCGTTGCCCCTGGTGACAGCCTTCACAAGCCCGCCGTTCTGATACGTCAGGACGATGGTCAGCCCGTCCAGCTTCCAGGAGATCATCGCCTTCTGATCCCCCAGGAATTCTTTCAGCCGCTCCACTTCTTTTGTCTTGTCCAGGGAGAGCATGGGCCGCTCATGCCGCTCTTTCGGCAGTTCGCTGAGCACCTCGTACCCCACGTTCACCGTCGGGCTTGACGCCAGCCTGGTGCCCAGTTCTTTCTCCAGCCCTTCCAGTTCGTCGTAGAGCCGGTCGTATTCATAGTTGCTCATGATCTCCTGGTCTTCCTGCTCATAGGCCCTGCGGGCCCGGTTCAGGAGATCCACAAGTTCGCGCATCCGCGTCATTTTATTCTCTGCCATGTTCGTATCCGTCCTGTCTTTATTATTACCGCATGGGCGTATCCTGGATAAGCCGGTACAGTTCATCCAGTTCCTCATCCGTCACTTCCCGGTACTCGCCTTCTTTGAGACTTCCGAGGCGGATATTCATCACCCGCACCCGGACCAGGTCCTTTACCTCATACCCGAGCGCTTCGCACATCCGCCGGATCTGCCGGTTCAGCCCCTGGGTCAGGATGATGGAAAATGTGTATTTTCCAAGCTTCTCCACCTTGCACGGCCGGGTGACTGTATCGAGGATGGCCACCCCGCCGGCCATTTTTTCCAGAAATTCACCGGTGATCTCATGGTTCACCGTGACTTTATACTCTTTCTCATGATGGTTCGCCGCACGCATCATCCGGTTGATGATGTCCCCGTTATTCGTCATCAGGAGGAGCCCCCGGGAATCCTTATCCAGCCGCCCGATGTAGGTGACTCGGATGGGGTAATCCAGGAACCGTACGATGCTGTTCCTTTCCCGCTTCTCCTCCGTGCAGACGATGCCCCGGGGCTTATTGACCGCCAGCACCACCATTTCGTCCTGCCTGGAGACCACCTTTTTCCCCACCCGGACTTCCTGCCCCGGACGGATCTTCATCCCGGTCTGCGCCCGCTGCCCGTCCACGGTTACTTTTCCGGATTCAATGAGGCGGTCCGCCTCCCGCCTGGAGCACACGCCCGCCTCACTTAAATACTTATTCAGTCTGACCGGTTCCTGACGGTTCAGGAACGCTTCTCTGATCTCATTACTCACCTGTCAACACTCCGCTCAAATGATTGTCTGTGAAAAATGTATTGCCGCTGTAGAGGACCAGCGCATCCGTGATCCGGTACGTGTCCATAATATCCCCGATAGTTCCGCTGTAATACCTGGGATCTACAACAACGATCTCCCGGTAATACGGCGCCAGGAAGGGGATGAAGCAGTTCGCAAATGAATCTTTAAGGACCAGGAGCCTCTTCTTCTCAGGCGACACGGTCCTGATATCGATCACGGACGAATTCCCGCCAAGGAAGACCCCGTACTGATCCCGGGTCTCCAGTTTTGAAGAGTCATAGAGGGATGTCGTCTTGCGTCCTTCATCCACATAGTTTACGACAACGTCATCATCTCCCTGTGTCGGGACATAGATATCGATCGTTTCTTTTTCTGAAAGTCCGACACCGCTTTTTGATGCCAGCACGCCATTAAAATCATCGCTGATGGTATAGGATGCAAAATTTTCTCCGACTTCCCCGTCGATGCCAAGCGATACGGCAGACTCCCGGAATACATAGAAAGCCGCCAGCGTTGTCCAGTGATGATCTGTTTTATAGTATAATTTGTCCGATACATGATTGTTGAGCACCGAAACCGCATCGATCCAGTTTACATCATCCCCAAGCCGCTGTTCCGCCACGCCCAGAAGCTGTTTCTGGTCCTCGACCCCGGCAAAAGCGGGAAGCCTGTCGCTTAAGATGCACGCCGCATCCGGGACAAGCATCACGGATGTCTGCACATCCGGATATTTTTCCGCGAAATCCACGATCGCCGACAGATTGGCCTCTGACTGGCCGTCATCCGGAACTTCAATCTCTTCAAGCAGCTGTCCGCTTTTTCCGATATAGACCCCGTTCTCCATCTTTGATCCGCCCAGACGGTCCAGGAAGACCTTGACGCTGCGCCAGCAATCCCGTCCGGCGAACTGGTCGCTCTGATAATTCTCCCACTGTTCCATGAACTCGCCGTCCAGCACCGTACTCATGCTGAGCACAGGACGGGTCTCGAGCATCCGGTTTTCCTTTTCCGACATCTCCCTGTCCGGGACTGCCAGATTTATAAACATAAACAGGAACAATACCAGAATAAACAGCATCCCTATAATATTTTCGATCCAACCTTTTCTTTTTCTGTTTTTCATATGATCCCCGCTTAAAACCTGAAATATAAAAACGGATTAAATGTATCTGTCACGAGAAAAGCCACCGCCGTCAGGAAAATCCCCATATAGATGACCGAAGCCGCCGCTGTGCGCACTGCTCTGCCGCGGAACATCCTGATAACGCTCCTAATGACCCGGATCCCGAATGAGGACGCTCCGGCAACCGCCAGCAGATATAACAGCCAGTGCGTATACAGGAGAAATACACCGTGTGCATCCGCGATCCCTGCCCCGCCGCCGATCATAGCCAGCAGATACCGCAGGGAGTATCCCAGGCTCGGGCTGAAGAAGAATACCCAGCCCACCAGCACGATCACTCCGGTATAGATATGGCGGACCGCAGCCGGCATTTCATCCAGAGACGCGCCCCACACATATTTTTCCATAACGAGGATAACCCCGTAATAAACGCCCCAGGCGACAAAATTCCAGGCCGCCCCGTGCCACATACCGGTCAGCGTCCATACCACCATCAGGTTGAAGATATTTCTTGATACCGAACAGCGGTTTCCGCCTAGCGGGATATAGACATACTCCCTGAACCATGAACTCAGCGAAATATGCCATCTGCGCCAGAATTCGGTCACACTCTTCGATACATAGGGGTAGTCAAAATTCTTCTGGAACTCGAACCCGAACATCTTCCCGAGGCCGAGCGCCATGTCCGAATAACCGCTGAAGTCATAGTAGATCTGAAAGGCATACGAGAATACGCCGATCCATGCCGTCAGCGCGGACAGGCTTCCCGCAGGGCTTTCTGATATTCCTTCAAAAACAGCGCCGGCCGTATTCGCGATCACGGCTTTTTTCGCCAGTCCTGTGATAAAGAGCATCGCGCCCTGACCGATCTTCGTCATATTAATCCTGCGCCTGCGCAGCTGATCTTCAATATCTGCATACCGGATGATCGGCCCCGCGATAAGCTGCGGGAACATGCTTATATAGAGTGCAAAATACAGGATATTTTTCTGCGGCTCCGCTTTCTTCCGGTATATGTCCAGGATATAGGAAAGCGCCTGGAACGTATAGAACGAGATCCCGATTGGAAGCGGAAGTTCCCGGTATGAAAAATCCGTTGAAAAAACAGCATTAACCGTCTCCAGAAGGAATCCGTAATACTTGAAAAAGCCAAGGATCAGAAGATTCATGACAACGGCAAATGCCACACTGAGCTTCGCGCGCTGCGGATCCTCCGCATATGAATGAATGTCTCTTCCACAGAAATAATTAAACAGGATGGAGAGGATCATCAGGATCACATAGACCGGTTCTCCCCAGGCATAGAAAAAAAGACTTGCCAGCAAAAGGACAATATTCTTTATCTTATATGGCACAATATAGTAAACTGCCAGAACAACCGGCAGAAACATAAACAAAAATGTAATGCTGCTAAATAACATTCTTCTTTCCCCACTGTAGTTACAGACTGCTGTTAAAAGCCTTCAGGTATGCATCCGCATCCGGTGAGACTGCATAAAAAACATATGCTCCCCGCACACTCTGTTTTGCATTATCAAGAAGCCCTGCCTGTTCCGGCAGATAATCTCCGAAATCATTTTTTCTGGACTCGATCCTTTTGTCAATGGCATCGGTGATCTCCTTTATCTGATCATCACTCTTGATCCTGATGAGAAGGACTTCTGATGCCGATATCGTAGACTCGGCAGAATAGTATGCTGTTCCTGCATAATCCGCCGCGTTCAGCCCGAAATTCCGTTTGATCGCCGCACTGTCCTGTTCTTTCATTTCAGATGCATCAAAAGATTTTTCCACCTCTGACTGCACCTCTTCAAAAGGTCTGTTGCTTCCGCTCATAAACACCATCAGGACGACGACAAATGCGATGATCAGTCCGAGGATTATATACTTCATAACGCGGTCAACGCTGATCCTGGTCTCTTTCATAACGCCGCCACCTCCGCCATGTGTTCTGCCCAGAGCGGATAAAAGTCCGCGACAAAATGCTGGCCGTCCGGCTCGTAATACTGATCCTGGACAAGCTCCGTATTGTCAATAAACCCGATCTCTCTGCTCTCGCAGAGCCCGCTGAGCGCTTCATTATAGGCCGGTATATCAGCAAGCTTCGGTTCCTTGTCAATCGCTTTCTGCTGTACCGGGAATATCGAATTCACAAAAATGTTCGCCTCCGGAAGTTCTTTGCTGATCTGATCGAGCACTTCCGTATACTGCTCGATAAACAGCTCTGTATCTCCGTTTGTCGCGGTCACATCATTTTCGCCTATGGAAATAAATACCACAAGCGGGCTGACTGATTTCGCCTCCTCGATCTGCTCGTCCATCTGTGTCAGGTGCGCACCGATCTGCGCTTTTACATTAGATACATTAAGTACGTCAAACTCTGCAAATCCATGGGGGATCGAATCTCCGAGGATCACCGAAACCGCGAACTTCTCCTTGATGCTCCGCTCATCCTCACCGCCGGTTTCCTGTTGTTCGAGCTGTCTGATCTTTGTCTCGATCTCAGCCACGTCTCCGCTCTCTTCTCCCCGGATATATTCCAGCCCTGCCGTTGTATCCACGGACCGGTCCATCAGTTTTCCCATGCCGTGCACAAGCAGCGCTGCTGCCAGGACGATCAGGATGATGATCCCTCCGAGGATAATATTCCGTTTAGTTTTCCGTGTTATTTTTTTCATGTTGTTTCTTTTCCCTTTATACTCCCGCAATCTGTAATAATAATACGGTTTTTGACGTTAAAAGTCAACAAAGGAGCGGCTATCTGTGAGCCAGAATTATTTTACATATCTACTGTTATATAAGCTGATCCTGTGCTATCATAATACCGTGCAGTACTGCCGCAGCCAGGCGGCTGCCAGAATATCAATACCGGAGAATGATAACATGATCGCACTTTCACTGCCTGATACCAGGACAATCACGGCACATCTTTTTCTGAAAGAGACATTTGACCGTTTCTGCCTTATTGAAGGCGAGATCACCACATTTAATACCTTCCATATCGACGGGCACATCCACCGGGATTTCTTTGACACAGATGAAACTGCTGAGGACACCGGAAGCGAACCTCCGGCGTATTCCCGCTGGAGCAGCCTGCGGGAGCACTGTCTGAATCTGATCCGCGGGAAGCGCACGCCGCTGGGATTCCGGTTCGTCTTCAGCCTCTCCCCCGAAAACATCGCGCGCGTGACAGGGCAGTCCGGTTCGGCGGTCCGCCCGGAGAATGTACAGGGACTGTATCTGAACTTTCACTTTGACGGGACATCGCTGACATGCGTGACCGGAACTTCTTTCAGGACTTTTACGATGGATAAGTCCCTGGAACACATATGGGATGAAATGGCGCAGAAATTTTTCAGGCAGCACCAGATCCCTTTTGAAATAAAATAAGGCATGCAGAAACCCGGGAAGCCGCCGTTGTTTCGGTCCTCCCGGGTTCTTCTGTCAGATCAGTATTCTATATTGTTTCTATTTTGTCAGAAGCATCATGATCTCATTGCTCCTCTGCACGAACGCCGTCATCTCTTCCGGACTGAGCGGCTTGTGCGCCAGCATCGCCAGGTCATAGAGCTGTTTGCAGATAACCGGCACATTCTTGCTGCGCTTATGCTCCACAAGGAACTTCACAAGCGGATGGTTCGCATTCAGGATCAGCGTCGCCTGGCTTCCGAACATGGACGGATCCATCCCGCCCATACCGTACATCTTCATCATCTCAGCCATACGCCTCTCCTGTTCGGAGAGCACTGCCATGGACGCCACTTTATCGTCTTTGAGCTTCTCAACCTTCACATCCAGCTTGTCATTGCCCAGCTCTTTGCGGAAGATCTCGACCAGGCTGTCCGCCGTCTTCTGGAAATCTTCCTTCTCCTCTTCCGCCACTTCATCTTTCAGTGAATCGTGGACGTCCGCGTCAATCCGCAGGAACTGTACATCCTGGTGTTTCTGCTCCAGGTAGGTCACAAACGCAGAATCAATATTGTGGGAAAGAATGATCGCATCCTGGCCCTGAGCCTTGAACATATTGATGTACTGGCTCTGCTGCACCTCGTCGGTCACATAATAAATGTTTGTTTTCTTTTCTTCTTTATCACCGTCTGCGAAAGCATTGTCTGCGCTGTCCTTATCTGCGCCGTCATTTTCCACAGCCTCTTCCGCCTCTGCTTTATTATCCTCTTCTGTCTGATTTTCTTTGATCACTTCATCCAGCGTCAGATACTTGTGCTCCAGATTCTTGTAGATCATGGAATCTTTCATCTTCTCGCCGAACTTCTCATCCTTCAGGCAGCCGAACTTGATGAACGGACTGATGTCATCCCAGTATTTCTCATAATTCTCGCGGTCTGTCTTGAACATGCCGACCAGTTTGTCCGCCACTTTCTTGGAAATGTAATCCGCCACTTTATTGACAAACCCGTCATTCTGCAGCGCGCTTCTGGAAACATTCAGCGGCAGGTCCGGACAGTCGATGACGCCCTTCAATACCATCAGGAATTCCGGGATCACTTCTTTGATATTGTCCGCGATAAACACCTGGTTGTTGTACAGCTTGATCGTTCCCTCAATGGACTCGTATTCCATATTGATCTTCGGGAAATACAGGATGCCCTTCAGGTTGAACGGATAATCCATGTTCAGGTGGATCCAGAACAGCGGCTCGCGGTAGTCGTTGAATACCTTGCGGTAAAATTCTTTGTAATCTTCGTCGCTGCACTCGTTCGGGTGCTTGCTCCAAAGCGGGTGACTATCGCTTAAGGAAACCGGACGTTTGTTAATCTTCACCTGATTTTTTTCGGGAGAAACTTCTACCTGTTCTTTGGTGCCGTCCTCGTTTTCCTTTTCCTCGTATTTGGCATCCTCATGGATGTGCTCTACGACAACATCGTCGTCCCGCAGGTCTTTCTCATCAATGGTCTCATATTCCTGCGGAGCGTTTGCCTTGGAAAGGAAGATTTCCACCGGCATGAACGAGCAGTATTTTTCTATGACTTCTCTGACACGGTATTCGTTGGAGAACTCCAGGCAGTCTTCGTTCAGATACAGGGTGATTTCCGTTCCGACCGTTGTCTTATCGCCGTCCTGCATGTCATATTCGGTGCTTCCATCACATTCCCAGTGAACCGGGGTGGAACCATCTTTGTAGGACAGGGTGTCGATATGCACATCGTCTGCAACCATGAACGCAGAGTAAAAGCCAAGTCCGAAGTGACCGATCATCTGATCCGCATTGGTCTTGTCCTTGTATTTCTCCAGAAATTCTGTTGCGCCGGAAAATGCGATCTGGGTGATGTATTCTTCCACTTCGTCGGCGGTCATACCGATACCGTTATCGATAAATTTCAGAGTCTTTTCTTCCGGATTTACGATCACCTGGATGCAGGCTTTGTAATCTTCCGGAAGCTGGTATTCGCCCATGCCGTCCAGTTTTTTCAGTTTTGTAATGGCGTCGCAGCCGTTGGAAACC
>DXIS01000002.1 GCA_019112735.1 Candidatus Mediterraneibacter guildfordensis | reverse complement strand
CCATATCCGGCAGAACCGTCTCCAGGGAGAATCCTTAGAAACGGTAGTGAGCAAACGCTTTGTTTGCTTCTGCCATCTTGTGCATATCTTCTTTTCTCTTCACAGATGCTCCTGTGTTGTTTGCAGCATCCAGAATTTCGTTGGCCAATCTTTCTTCCATTGTCTTTTCTCCTCTGTTACGGGAGAATGTTGTCAGCCAGCGAAGAGCTAACGCCTGTCTTCTGTCAGCACGTACTTCGATCGGTACCTGGTATGTTGCACCTCCGATACGTCTTGCCTTTACTTCCAGTACAGGCATGATGTTGTTCATTGCCTCTTCGAATACTTCGATCGCCGGTTTGTCAGCTTTCTCGGCAACTCTTTCAAATGCGCCATATACAATCTTCTGTGCTACACCTTTCTTACCATCCAGCATGATGTTGTTGATAAGCTTTGTAACAACTTTGTTATTGTATAATGGATCCGCTAATACGTCTCTTTTCTGAGTATGTCCTTTACGTGGCACGGTCCTTCCCTCCTTAATCATATTTTCCGGTTAAACCGGGATTAATTCATCGGTACTCACATGTGTCTCTCTATGGAATCGTTTAGCATGTGCTCGCGGCCGCGGGACTTTGTATTATTAACCGCAACCTTACGATAATCATAGTTCTGTTTGTGATACGATTTAACAATCAGTTACTTATTTTTTTGCGTCTTTCGGTCTCTTAGCGCCGTATTTTGAACGCGCCTGACGTCTCTTTGCAACGCCTGCCGTATCCAGTGTACCACGGATGATGTGGTATCTTGTACCAGGCAGGTCCTTAACTCTACCGCCGCGGATCATAACAACGCTATGCTCCTGCAGGTTGTGTCCTTCGCCCGGGATGTAGCTTGTTACTTCGATTCCGTTGGAAAGACGAACTCTGGCGATCTTTCTCAGAGCTGAGTTAGGCTTCTTCGGTGTAGCAGTCTTAACAGCTGTGCAGACACCTCTCTTCTGCGGTGAAGATGTGTTCGTCGCACGCTTTTTCAGAGAGTTAAATCCTTTCTGAAGTGCCGGTGCTGTAGACTTTTTCTCAGAAGTCTGACGTCCTTTTCTAACTAACTGGTTAAATGTTGGCATTCCTTTTCACCTCCTATGAATTATTCGTTTCCCTGCCGCTTATGCGGAAGGGGGCTGCGGATAATCTTGTCGATATCCTTTTTTGGCGCACAAAAAGAGCAGTGCCTTTTCGTGCACGCTAAAATAGTTTATTACGTTTAAATGGGGATGTCAAGGGATTTTACACGGATTTTATCAGAAAAAGGGCGGATATCCCGCAAAAACCGGATATCCGTCCCCGTTTATGCTCTTACTCTTCAAAAAGCGGCGTAGAGAAATACCGCTCCGCCGTGTCCGGCAGCACCGTCACGACCGTTTTCCCTTCGCCCAGCTTCCGCGCCAGCTTGATCGCCGCCGCCACATTCGTGCCGGAGGAAATGCCGCACATGATGCCTTCTTTTGCTGCCAGGTCACGGGACGTCTGGATCGCCTCTTCATCCGTCACGATGCAGATGTCATCGTAGATCTCTGTGTTCAGGATGGCAGGGATCAGGCCGTCGCCGATGCCCATCTGAAGATGGGTGCCGATGGATCCTCCCGAGAGGATGGCTGCATGCTCCGGCTCCACCGCCCAGATCTCCATGTGGGGATTCTTCTCTTTGAGCACCTCGCCGATGCCGGTGATGGTTCCGCCGGTTCCGATGCCGGAACAGAATCCGTCGATCGGGCAGTCCGCCTGCTCCAGGATCTCGATCGCCGTCTGCGACCGGTGCACCGCCGGGTTCGCCGGGTTCTCAAACTGCTGGGGCACGAAGACCCGGGGATCTTCTTCCGCCATCTTAAGCGCCGTATTCAGGCACTCTTCGATGCACTCGCCGATATTGCCGGCGTCGTGGATCAGGACCACCTCCGCGCCGTAGTGCTTCATCAGTTTGCGCCGCTCCTCGCTGACCGAATCCGGCATAATGATCCGGGTGTGGTATCCACGCACCGCCCCGACGAGCGCCAGGCCGATGCCCTGATTGCCGCTGGTCGGTTCTACGATGATGGTATCCTCTTTGATCAGGCCCTTTTCTTCTGCGTCGCGGATCATATTATAGGCCGTCCTCGTTTTGATGGAGCCGCCCACATTGAGTCCTTCAAATTTTACAAGGATCTGCGCGCTGCCCGGCTCCGCCATGCGGCCAAGCCGGATCAGCGGCGTATTTCCCATTGCTTCAAGAATATTATTGCAGATCACTGTTGTCGCCAAACCTTTCTGAAACTAAATTAATATGCTCTTCCCCAGTATACCATGTGCTTCGCCGGTTTCCCGCAGCATACGCACACATCGGAGAGATGTTCTTCCTCCATCGGGATGCACCGGGATGTCACGCCGCCGGTCTGGGCCTTGATCTCATCCTCGCACGCTTCCTCGCCGCACCACATGGCTTTCACGAATCCCTTCTTATTCTGGACTGCGTCTTTCATCTCATCTATGGTGGTCGCTTCGCTGATGTGGTCCTCCAGGAATGCTTTCGCCTTCGCATAGAGGTCTTTCTGGATCGTCTCCAGGATCTCGCCCAGCTTCGTGGTGATCTCATCGATGGCAACTACGATCTTCTCTCGTGTATCGCGGCGTACCACTACAACCTGGCCGTTCTCGATATCCTTTGGTCCGATCTCGATACGGGTCGGGATGCCCAGCATCTCCTGCTCACTGAACTTCCATCCCGGGCTCTTCTCGGAATCATCGATCTTCGCGCGGTAGCCTGCTGCCTTCAGTGCGTCGAGCAGTTCGTTTGCCTTGTCAAGCACGCCTTCCTTGTGCTGTGCGATCGGGATGACCCTCGTCTGGACCGGCGCGATCCTCGGCGGCAGCACCAGACCGCTGTCATCGCCGTGCACCATGATGATGGCTCCGATGATCCTGGTGGACAGGCCCCATGACGTCTCATATACGCTGTGGAGTTCATTGTTCTTATCTGCATATTTGATGTTAAATGCATCCGGGAACGCATTTCCGAAGAAATGGCTGGTTGCGGACTGCAGCGCCTGACCGTCGTGCATCAGCGCTTCGATGGTGTAGGTGTCCTGCGCACCGGCGAATTTCTCGCTCTCGGTCTTGCGTCCGGCAACAACCGGGATCGCCAGGTCTTCCTCTACGAAGCTCTTGTACACTTCCCACATCATCTTCGTACGCTCTTCCGCTTCCTCATAAGTCGCGTGGATCGTGTGGCCCTCCTGCCAGAGGAACTCCCTGGAACGAAGGAACGGTCTCGTCGTCTTCTCCCATCTCAGCACGGAGCACCACTGGTTCCATACCTTCGGCAGATCGCGATAGGACTGCACGGTCTTGCTCCACACATCACAGAACAGCGTCTCAGATGTGGGGCGGATGCAGAAGCGCTCCTGCAGCGGCTCCATACCGCCGTGGGTTACCCATGCCACCTCCGGCGCGAATCCTTCGATGTGATCCTTCTCCTTCTGAAGGAGGCTCTCCGGGATCAGCACCGGGAGATATACATTTTCCACGCCTGTATCTTTGAACCTTTTATCAAGATCCGCCTGGATATTCTCCCACAGGGCGTATCCGTTTGGCAGATAGTTCAGGCATCCTTTTACGCCTGAGTAGTCGCACAGCTTCGCCTCACGGACAACATCCGTGTACCACTGCGCGAAATCTTCGTCTCTTGAAGTGATCGACTGTACCAGTTTCTTTTCCTTAGCCATCTTCTCTTCTCCTTTATCCTATTCTCAATATTGCTGATGCGTTCTGCTGTATTTGACAAACAAGAACGCCGGGACATCCTCATGCCCCTCATACAAGGGACCGGATATCCCGGCGGTACCACCCTAATTAACCGAATGCCCTCCGTTCTGCACGGAAGCCCGGTTCTCTCTTTCGTCCTTAACGCGGACCGCACGCTGCATTTTCATGCAGAAGCTCCCGGGCCGGTTCTGTATGTTCCATGCACAAGGCTCGCACCACCCGCCTTCTCTCTGCAGCATTTCTTCATATATACTAATCCCGTTCATCGCTGTTCGCAACTGTGATTTTAACCGATAACATCCCGCATGTCAACCCATGCCGGCTTTATCCGTACGGCATCTACCCGCGGATCTCCAGCAGCTTCGCCTTGAGCTCCTGCTCCATCTCTCTCAAGCCCTGCTCCGCCTCGGCACGCTTCTGCCGGCCTTCCTGCTGGATCTGCATCACTTCATCCAGCGTGGAGATGAGGGATTCGTTGGTCGCCTTGAGCGTCTCCATATCCACGATGCCCCGCTCGGATTGTTTCGCCGTCTCCACGGTCGCCATCTTCAGCTTCTCCGCATTCTTCCGCAGGAGTTCGTTGGTCATATCCGTCACTTCACGCTGAGCTGCAGCCGCCTGGGCGGAATGCTCCACCCCGAGGGCGAGCACCATCTGGCTCTTCCAGAGCGGGATCGTATTAACGATGGTGGACTGGATCTTCTCCACCATCTGCGTGTCATTGTTCTGCACCAGACGGATCTGGGGCGCGGTCTGGATAGAGATCATCCGGGTCAGTTCCAGATCGTGGATCTTCTTCTCAAACCTATTGCACTGATTGTCCAGATCCTTTGCCGCCTGGGCGTCCTCCGGAAGCCCCGATACATTCGCTCTGGAGAGAAGTTCTTTCAGCTGCGTCCCACGCACTTCCGCCAGTTTCTTCTTCCCGGCCAGGATGTACATGGACAGTTCTTTAAAATAGGTCAGGTTCAGTTCATACATCTTATCGAGGAGCGCCGTATCTTTCATCAGCTGCACCTGATGCTTTTCAAGCACTTTTACGATCTCGTTGACATTCGCCTCGGCTTTGGCATACTTTGCCTTCATGGACTCGATCTTGTTGGACGCCTTCTTAAAGATCCCGAAGATGCCACCCTTCTCCTCGTCTTCGTCAAACCCTTTCAGTTCCGTAACGACGTCGCTCAGCAGGCCGCCAACCTCGCCCAGGTCTTTGGAGCGCACATTGTCCAGCGCATCCTCTGAGAAGTCCGCCATCTTTTTCTGGGTCCCCGCGCCGTACTGGAGCACCATGGCGGAATCAGTCAGATCGATCTGCTGTGCGAATGCATCCACCATCTTCCGCTCTTCATCTGTCAGAATGCTCTCGTCAAGAGCCGGTTCATTCTTTTCGGCTTCCACCGGCGGCTGTTTCTTCTCCGGCGTCCCGAACGGGTCCAGTGTCAGTGTGGGGGCTGTGCTTACATCCTGAAAATCATTGCTCATCCTGTCTTCCTCCGTTTCTGAATCTTATATCCGTTTTTCTTCTCTTAAAACCGCCTTCTGTCACGGCTTTCTGCCTGCGCTCTTCAGGCCGTCCTCGGTCAGTCCTTCCTGAGCCAGCATGGTCTCCAGCACAGAGATGTCCGAAGAAAGGTCCCACGCCGTATCCTGGAACAGGTCGTCCAGCAGTTTTTCAAATGCCACGTTTAATGTATCGATCGTTTTTTCGATCTCCTTCTTTGAGGAAATGATATTTTCCCCCTGCACCGGCTGGGCGTCCAGATCCTCATAGGCGTCCAGCAGCTTGACCGTCGTGGGCAGGTAATATTCCATCAGCTTCCGGATATCGTCAACCGACTCCGGGTGCTCCTCCACCCGGTCAAAGATCCGGTCCACCAGCATCTCCATCCGGGAGATCTTCGCCGAGATCTCTTCGCCCGGGATCGCGTCATTGGCCGCCCGGATCTTCTTCACATACTCATCCCCGGCCTGTACGACCTTCTGCACCTCCGGGGAGAGCTTTGAGAATTCCTGCCGCTGCCGCTCCGCCGCCGCATCACGCTCCGCCTTCTCCCGCTTCGTCCGGTCCATCAGGTCCGTATACTGCTGATAAGCTTCTTCACTGGTCATCAGGCAGGTCTCCTGCTCATCCAGATGTCCGTGGATGAACCAGCCTTTGCGGATCATTTTCTTCAGATCCTTCACCACCGCTTTCACGGAACGCCCGGTCTTCTGCGCCAGCTCCTTCACATCACAGTATTCCCGGTTCTCCAGTGCCTTCACATATTTCCTAAAACGTCCCACGGAGCAGGCCATATTCGTACCGGCCAGCCCCATCGCGACAAAGGCAAGGCCGAAGAGTCCGAAGACCGCCATCCCGGCTTTCAGCGCCGTGCTCCAGCCTGTAACGGCCGCTCCCAGTCCGAGGAAGAGAAGGAACGCCAGTGCACCCGCCGTAAAAATGTATCCGGTCATCGCAAGGAAGATCCCGCCGATCCGCGTAGACGTACCCTTCAGGTAGAGCAGTTTCTTCGCCGGCATCGCCCCGCCCTGACGGTCAGCTTCCCCCGGCGCCGCGTGCCGTGCGCTGCTGCTCCGTCGTGCATCCGAGCCGAATACGCTCTCCATATCCACGCCTGCCGCCCCTCGTGCCATATTATCATCTTTCTGCCGGTACCACCCGCCGTTTTTCACGCCCCGGGACACACTGTCCATGGCTTTCCCGATGGTATCCGACACCGTCTGATTTAATCTGCTGAAGTCCTGACTGTCCACAGCATTCTGGATCGTCCGGCGGATCTCGTCGCCGAACCGTTCCCAGTCATTATTGATCATATCCAAACCCTCTTTTCATGCGCCGTCTCATGTGTAAAAGACTTGACCTCAAAATCATTCTGTATGATAATCAGTTTATCCGTCAGACATGGAAAAGTCAAGAAAACACAGGACATCAGAGGAGTTTGTTATGCACCCGGAGATCGATTCCCTAATCATATATGAAGACGCACACATCATCGTCTGCCATAAGCCGGCAGGCATCCCGACGCAGACCGCCCGGATCGGTACGCCGGATATGGTGTCAATGCTGAAGACCCACCTTGCCCCCTCATCTAAGGGCGAACCTTATCTCGCCGTTATCCACCGCCTGGACCAGCCGGTGGAAGGACTGCTCGTGTTCGCGAAGACGCCTGCTGCCGCCAGGGAACTGAACCGGCAGCTCACCACGTCCGGATTCGGGAAATATTACCGGGCCGTTGTGCAGGGCGTCCCGGAGCCGGCCAAGGGCACGCTGGAAGATTATATGGTAAAAGACAGGCGCACCAACACCTCACGCATCTGTGATAAGAGCACACCCGGAGCAAAATCCGCCCGGCTCCACTACCGGATAGAAAAGATTTTTAAGGATTCTGACCCGGCCGCCTCGCTGGTAAAGATAAAACTGGACACCGGCCGTCATCATCAGATCCGGGTACAAATGGCGCATATCGGATGCCCGCTTGTGGGAGACCGGAAATACGGAGCATGTGATCCGGAAAAAGCAGACGAAAAAAATGTTCCTGTACATACAAAGAGCGCAGAGCCTCTCAGACTCTGCGCATACCGGCTTGAATTTAAACATCCTGCCACACGCAGGAACATGATATTTGAACTGCCTTAACCCTATTTCCGTTTACTTACCATAGTGTATTTTTTCGCTCATATTTTAACAGTCCGTTATCTACAATTTCCATATCCGGCTGTTTAACTTCCGATTTTTATATATACCAACGCCCATACTCTTATTTCCGGCACCGTAAACTGGATAAATCGCCCTTTGTCATTCTCCAGATACTGGTATGGGAGTTCCTCACACTCCGCTGATCCACGATCCGGAGTTGCAAAATATATCCCTTTTACCTTTTCATCGACCTGAACGACAAAGCTTACATTTTTCTGGCTTACAGGATACCCCTTGCCCCTGTTCCAATAATCATCTTCGCATCCACAGAGGTTTACGAGAGATATCGTCTTTATATTCCTGTTTTCCCTGATTGTCATCCAGACCTTGTCTTTCTCTCCATAAACGCTCCAATTATCTGAGCAGCACTTGTATTCGTAATTATCCCATCCGATATGGGTCATAGAAACATCTCTAAGCGTCGGATCATAGAACAAATCCATGTAACGGATCATAAAATCATAATACTGCCTCATCACAGCAGAAGTTTCCGGACTCATAATACTGTAATCGCTGTAATATCCCTGTGTCAGCACCGCATCCTTCTCTCCTAACAGCAGGTGATATGCACCATTTGAGACAATTGCTGCCGTCAGCAGATACGCAGCCGGAGCAGCTTTTTCTTCTGGTTCGGTACGAAACGGCTCCAGGTAGGCCGCTAAGATGACCGGCTTTTCTCCCTTTGAAAATCTTTTTGCATCTAATATCAGCTGTTTAATATGGAAATACCGCTCATATGGCTGCCAGACCTCTATGTAGACAGCATCCACCCTGCTTCTTGCTACTGATTCAACCGGCCAGTTCCCGACATTATTGAAAATCAGAAGGGGAGACATTCCTTCCGTTTCCATCTCACTGCGTGTTTCATTGACAAGATCGGGAAGTTCACGCTCCAGGCTGATCAATACAGGCTCTTCACCCAAATGAGAATATGCTGTTTTCGGGAATCCGTATGTATCCATATGAATACCATCAAACCCAACCGCTTTTATCGCTTCCTGATATTGCCGGATCAAATGCTGCCGCCATGGTGATCCTTTCATAATATTCATGATATAAAAGGTGCCAATAAAACAGAAAGCATCCTGATTTCCGTTATAAAAAGCCCACTTGGGATGCTCTCTGTAGAATGCTTCCGACGCGGCATAAACCGCGCCATATGCGACAGACCGCATACCATACGCCGACGCCTCGCGGATCTTTTTCCTCACCGTATCCATAGATATTTTTTTCCCCATCATATCTGTGTACTGCTGCTCCTTTGACACAAGATCGTCATGCCGGTATGACCAGTCATAATACTGAATGACATTAATATGCAACTTTCTAAGCCATGATACCGCTTCACTGTCGATATCTCTCTCTCCAAAATCACTCAGAAACCCATAACGCAGGGAAGTATTCACATCTTCTGCAATGTCAAATGCCGTCTCCAGATAAACATCATCTTTTTTCCCTCGCAAAACGATTTCCGCACCATATCCGCCGGCAGATCCGATATATTCTACCGCTACATCCGTTACCTCCTTCTCTATGACAATCTCCATTTTTTCTATCATCTTCTCCAGTGAGAAAATACGGATTTCCGCCTCATCATAAGAATCTGGATCTGATTCAATTCTCAGCTTAATCTCCTCGCCCGCATAATACTGTGCTTTTATGGGATAAAAATCCATCATATCCTCCTATCCTTTTAACGCGCCTTCTGTCAATCCTCTCATTAAATGTTTCTGAAAGATCAGAAATGCAGCAACTACAGGTACAATAGCAATAACAGCCGTAGCTGCCAGAAGATTCCATTTTGCTCCTGCAAATTGTTGGAAATATACTGACAGCGCCTGCGGAACATTATGTTTTTCCGTGTCCTGCAAGAAAAAAACCGCCTGCGCATAATTATTCCAGATACCAAATCCATTCAATACAACAACTGCTGATATAGTCGGCTTTAATACCGGCATAACAATCTTTCGGAACGACTGAAACTGACTGCATCCGTCAAGAACCGCCGCCTCTTCCATATCTCTTGGAAGCGCTCTTATAAAGCCTGAAAATATAAATACCGACTGTGGAAGCGCCAACGCCGCACAGACACAGGCCATTCCCCATAATGTATTTACCGCATTTATCCTTATCATCAGCGTGTATAATGGCACTGTATTAATTATGCCGGGGACCATCATACAGCACATCATGATGCCGAAAACTATTTTATTGAATTTATTTGCATATCTTGCAACCGCATATCCTGCCATAGCTCCAAGCAGTACGATCAGCAGAACTGCAAGTATTGTTATAATTCCGGAATTTATCATAGCTCTTCCTATATGTGACTTTTCCCATCCTTCTGCATAGTTAAGGAAATAAAAATCCGGAATGAACATGTTCCCTTCGTAAAAATTTCTCTGAGGAGTATTCAGCGACAATATTAAAAGTATTAAAAAGGGAAACAGACACATTACACAGATGAAGAAAATCAACACCCGCCGGATCACAGATATTTTTTTCACTATTCAGCATCTCCCTTCTTCATAAGTTTCAAAGATACCGCAACCGGAATCAGCACAATAATAAACATGATCATTGCTACAGCCGTTGAGTAACCGGTCTTACTGCCATAGCACATTCTCATAATATAAATACTGAGGGTTTCCGTCTGATATCCCGGGCCTCCGCCCGTCAGAGACATCACAATATCAAAAACTGAAAGAGATCCTATGATATTTGTCACGATATTAATACGTATCGACGGCTTTAACAGCGGCATCGTTATATAACGGAAACATTGCCTTCCGCCTGCGCCGTCTATTTCTGCAGCATCGTAGAGTTCTTTCGATATTCCCTGAAGTCCTGCCAGATACACAACCATAGTCATTCCCGCATACTGCCAGACATTTACAAGGATCAATACGATCAAAGTCGTTCCATAAGTCCCCATCCAGTTACCAAACCACTCCGGATGCCCCATATTGTCAACCAGATGGAACAGGAACCCTCTTCCCGGCTGAAGGATCAGATACCAGATATATCCCATGATCAGCGGACTGATGATTGCGGGCATATAAACACATACAATAGCCAAACTCCGGCCCCGGAACGATTTATTCATAAGACAGGCATATGCCAGACCCACCATATTTAACAGCAGCGTACTTCCAATTGCAAATAAAACTGTTGTCCTTATATCTGACAAAGCTCTTGGATCCTGAAAAAAATCCATAAAATTCTTCAAACCAACAAATTTTGCCGTTCCAATCCCATCCCAGTCTGTCAGGCTCATCCCGATTCCCCTCACTAATGGATAAATAAAGAAGACCGCATAAAGTGCAAATGCCGGAACGGCCATAAATGTATGAAGTCCGATTTTTTTCTTCATTTCTACCATTTCCTTCCAAAAAACGCTTCAGGCGTGCCGGTTTTCACTATATCCGGCACGCCTGAACTACTGATTTATCTCATTATCACTTTGATTATTCTGACGCACTGGCAGAATTATAGCCATCGTTCCATGCATCTGCATATGCCTGCGCAAAACTTTCCGGTGTGTACTGGCCGGCAAACAGCCCTTGCAGCAGCCTTCCTGCGTCATCTCCTGAAAATCCCGCCGGTTTTTCATTGGTATATCCGATATTAACAGCGTTCTGCAAAGCCGCGTCTACTTCCTCTACGACAGCTGCGGGAGCCCATTCAGCTTCCACATCGTTAAATGCGCTGGGCGCCTTTGCCGCCTCACAATATTTCTTCTGATTTTCCGGTTCAAACAGGAAATTTAAAAATTCTATACACTCTTCCTTATATTCTGTTGTTGCGGAAATTGAATACCCCGAGTCTTCCGCACTGAGTACAACCGGCTGTGAATCAGGCATATAAGCCGGATATGGTGCGAAACCGATTTTGTCTTCCATATCCGGATTTGCCTCGAGAATGCTTGTGAGCGCCCACATTCCATTACTGAACATCGCCGCTTTTCCATTTGCGAATTCCTGAGTGCAGTTATCATTCGTAGCTGTTACTACGTCCTCGTTGATCAGTCCTTTATCCTGAAGTTCTTTCATATTTTCTGCAAAAACAGCCATTGCCCCGTCCGGATCCGCAAAATTCAGTTTGCTTTCATCATTATCCAGCATCGCCTTCTTTGCTTCAAGAGTTCCCAACGTAGACTTAAGATAACCGTGTGGTATGAACTCGATCAGATGTCCCAGATGCCATGCTTCACTTCCGAAGATAAACCACGGTACAATATCCGGCTTTTCTGTTTTGATCTTCTCAAGCATTTCTACAAAATCTCCCCACTGTGTCGGAAATTCCCGGATCCCAAGTTCTTCAAAAATTTCTTTGTTGTAGAAGAATCCCGCTGTTGTCCTGTTTGTACAGACTCTGAAAGCCTTATCCTGCTTTACATCTGTACATGCTTCTTTCATTTCCGGAGACATCCTGTCCCACCATTCACTTTGATCGCTTAAATCCATATACTTCCCTTCATCTACAAAGCCTTGTTCATATACTGTCATTATGTCCGGAACTTCATCTGACGCGAATTTGATTTTGATCACATTACTCGCATCTTTCTGGTATTCCTGTTCCACTACGATCCGATCCTGAGAATTATTAAAATCGTCAATAATCTCATCCATCACATCAATTGTTTCAATCTTACCAGTAAAAAGCTTGAGATTTACCTTTTCACCATCCGCAGCTGTTCCGCTCTCTGATTCTCCCGACTTCCCACATCCCGCAGTCATTCCAAGCACCATGACCGCCGTAAGAAGGACTGCGACCAATCTTTTCCTTTTCATTTTCTGTTTCCTCCTTTTTCTTTGTTACACTTAACTTAACATTATAAAACGCTCAAAAAAATACCACTATTTTTAGATTACGGTTCGAGTTTTTTATACATTATGCAAAAGGCTTGCAGTTCCCCGACTTATATTAGATAATAAAATCATTCCAAAAATAAAGGTGATACTTTTATGAAACACTTAACATTCCGGGTAAAATTAAGCCTTATCATATGTCTCTTCAGCGTGTTTATAGTACTGACCATTTCCTTTCTTAATTACAGATGGTATTCTTCGCAGCTTACAACTCAGACAATCGGTCAGACTCAGCAGATCATTGAACAGACCGGCAATAATATCGAAACTTATTTAAATGAATTATACCGTCTCACACTGGCGCCCTATTATAACGATACAGTGCTGCGCATTTTGGAACAACACGAGAACACTCCGGAAGAGACATTAAATGACAGACGCGAGGTTGAATATTTTCTTTCATCTGTAATGACTCTGCCACGGGATGAAATTCTCAGAGTTTATATCATAACGCCTGAAACCATTTATTCTTACACCCGTACGCCTTACGAAATGGAAGATTATGACAACTGCATGAATAGCAGCTGGTTTAAAGAGGCTCTCGAAACCACAAAACCTATTTATATACCTCCTCATCTGGAGAAAGCTTTTGGTGAACGGAAAACACCCGTTTTCTCTATTGTACGCCAGATCAGAAGCAAAGAGGATAACAACAAGATTCTTGGCGTCATTAAGGTTGATGCAGACTATACCGGTATAAAAAAAATCTGTGACCGGGTAAAGCAGGAAGAATCCGGCAACCTCATTGTCTTAAATAATGAGGATCAGATTATTTATCAGACTGCGTCCATATCTGATACTTTGTTTACGGATCAGGCTTTTCTCGATAATACAGCCCCCATCATATACGGCGAAAAAGGATCCTCTTATATTTATAACAGCTACTCCATGGAGCCAACAGGGCTGAAGATTATTGCCATTAATTCTTACGATGAATTAATGCGCCCCAGCCGAAGCAACCTGGAACGAACTATATTCCTCGCATTGTCCTGTATACTGGCAACAATAATCTTTATATCGTTCTTTATAAAAAGATTTCTCTCTCCGCTCTCTAAAATGGCGCGGCTGATGCGGGAGGTCGAACAGGGAAACCTTACCGTAAGAATATCTGTAAATAATCACGATGAAATCGGATACCTTGCCTCTTCATTTAACAGAATGACCGATCATCTTCAGCAGTTTATAGCCAAGAACACCGCGCTGATAAAAGAGGTATATGAAACCCAGTATCTGTATAAGGAGTCTCAATACAATGCTTTATGCAGTCAGATCAAACCTCATTTTTTGTATAATACGCTAAACACGGTCAATCTTCTGATCAAATGCGGTGAAAACCGGAAAGCGATCCATGCTATTGAAGATTTTTCCTGTTATCTCGGAGGGGTTATGAATATAGAAAAAGAAATTTCACTAAAAAAAGAACTGCAGATCTGCCAGGCGTATCTGTCCATCATACAGCTTCGCTATGAAGATAAAATGAGTTATAGCATCCAAACAGACAAGAATCTGGAAAACCTGAAGATTCCCTCCCTTACAATCCAGCCTCTTGTAGAAAACTCTGTGAAATATGGTTGCGAAACTAAACGCGGCAAAACAGATATCTTCATTTCTGTCAGTATCGCAGGAGAAAACTGTATCATAACCGTTTCGGATACAGGATCCGGCATGTCGTCCGACACGCTTTCGGCTTTACAGAAAAAGCTCCATATAATACGCAATGAAAAGCAGATCCCCTCTGAAGAAACTCAACTGAACAATATAGGGCTGGCAAACATCTGCCGCCGGCTTTTCCTGAAATACGGAACAAACGCAGATCTGACTATCAGATCATCAGATGCCGGTACTGTCGTTGTTGTAACGCTCCCTATAAGCAAATGATAAAACGGAGGTCATAATCTTATGTACAATATCCTGGTTGTCGATGACGAAAAACTCATGCGTACATATCTGGCTAATATAATCCCGTCTCTTACTGATGCCTATCAGGTGAGCGGTATTGCAGAAGACGGAAGAGAAGCAATTGATCTTCTGAAGAAACAGCATTATGATGTTGTGATTACAGATATAAAAATGCCGGAAGTAGACGGTCTGAATCTGGCCAGATACATCCATGAAAATCATCCGGATACAATCGTAATCATTGTTTCCGGATATAACAATTTCAGCTACGCCCGAAAAGCAATTCAATATCAGGTAACTGATTATCTCCTGAAACCTTTGGTTGATAAAGACTTAAAAGAACTTCTCGATTCTGTCAATACGCGCTTAAGCAGCATATCCGGAACCTCAAACTGGGTAATTGAAGATTCTTCCTTTGAGGGAAAAATCAAAAAAGAACTTCTCGCATCTATTATGGATGAGGATACAGCAAAAACATATTCTTTATTCACACAGTATGAAGATATTATTGATTCTTCCAATATCATGAAATCCTACGGGCGTCTTATAAGATGCACTTTCGATGAAATAGAACAGATACTGAAAAGTGGAAGCCCTCTCAACGTGACCACAGACCATCTGAAGCTAAATGTTATAATCAATAATACCACGAAAGATTTTCAATATACCGCACTATATAACCAGAATGGTTGTACATGGATTTTATGCAGTGACTCTACACCGGAAAATTTAATAATGAATATCAAAAGCTTCTACAAAACAATTGCTTTAAAAGCAGCATCTCAAAGGCTGCCGAAATTAACCGGTCTTGTGAGTGGGGAAATCCATGATATCATGGATCTGCCTTCCGCTGCCGAAAGCATAAATTCCATGTTTCCTGTTACGCTGTTCAAGCCAGTTTATCCGGTTATCGAGGGAATGTATCGTGCTGACAATTACTCGATTTCTGCTATTAATGCATTAAGCGAAAATATTTTTTCGGACTATCTCACGCATTCACTCAATCAGTTGTACAAAAACACCAAAGAGTTCTGGAATTTATTCAAAGAATGCCAGAATTACTCTACGCTTCTCAGATGTGGTTCTTATCTGATACAGCTGATCCGGGATAAAGCGCAGATAACTCCATCCTTAATACATAACGCATATAATGAGCTGACCCGGCAGATAAATATTTATCTGCCGCTTGGTCTTCCGGAAGAAACCACAGCCATACAGATTTTGGTCAGCACGGTCAGCTGCCTGTTTACAAAAGAATTCGCTGATGTTATTCCCGAATCAATGAGGATTGTATCTTCTGCAAAAGAATACATACTATCGCATTTTCAGGATAACATTTCGCTTTCAGATGTAGCAGAATACTGCGGCGTCAGCAATTGTTATTTGAGCGATCTTTTCCACAAGACATTGAAAGAACCCTATTCAAAGTATCTTTTACGGATACGTATGGAACAGGCAGCCCGGCTGCTCAAGAAAGAATCCAATACAATGCGTGTTTATGAAGTAGCGGAAAAAACCGGTTTTAATTCTGCCAAACATTTTATAACTGTTTTCAAAAAGTACTATGGAGTTACCCCTGTCAGCTATGCCAGACAGAATGCCCGCGATACATAAAATCAGGACTGCCGCATCCGCGGCAGCCCCCTTTTCTTTTCCATATTCACTTTTCCCTTTTTATGCGACTTATGACGCCGCTTCGACTTTACATCTCATCCACTACAGCCGGCTCGTCCTCTTCCAGCGCTTCCTCGTATTTCCCGAGGATCGTGGTCTGGATCCGCTCTCTCGTTGCGGTGTTGATCGGATGTGCGATATCACGGTATTCGCCGTCCAGTGCCTTCTTGCTCGGCATCGCGATAAAAAGTCCTTTTTCTCCTTCGATGACCTTGATATCGTGAACAACGAACTCGTCGTCGATCGTGATCGATACCACGGCTTTTAATTTCCCTTCCTTCGCAACTTTGCGAACACGTACATCTGTGATCTGCATATCCCAGGTCTCCTTTCTCTATTGCATTACTTCCCGGGGCCTGTTCTTATCAGTCAAAATACTCATAATGCATATCGTTCATTCTTTTCAACTACAACTTTCACACCATTTTCTCCGACGTGCCTTGTATTCGCCCTGATGGTATCACGGCTCTCTACGATGCAGTTCTCAATGTAAGTATTGTCTCCAAGGTATACATCGTTCAGAATGATGGAATTCTTTATCACACAGTTATTGCCGACAAATACTTTCTTGAAGATCACGGAATTTTCCACGGTTCCGTTGATGATGCTTCCGCTGCCTATAAGGCTGTTCTTTACGACCGCGCCCGGGTTATATTTTGCCGGCGGCTGGTCGCTCACCTTTGAATAGACGCTTGGAAGCTCTCTGAAAAAGTAATTGCGCACTTCCGGTTTCAGGAAGTCCATATTCGTCCGATAATACGCGTCCACTGTTGAAATGTTGCTCCAGTAGCTGTTTATTTTATAACCGTATATCTTTTTCAGGTTCTTATACCGGATCAGGATATCAGTTACAAAATCATGTCTCTCTTCCTCCGCACAGTGCTCGATCAGATCGATCAGCTGTCTTCTGCGGATCACATAGATGCCGGTGGATACAGTATGCGAATTCGCCACCATCGGCTTCTCCTCGAATTCTTCGATCCTTGCGGACTCATTCATCCGCACCGTGCCGAATCTTGTGGCGTCCTCGTTTGACCCGAGTTCCTTGCACACAACGGTGATATCCGCCTTCTTGGCAATGTGGTACTCCAGGACTTTGTTGTAATCCAGCTTGTACACTGCGTCGCCTGATGTAATGATCACATACGGTTCATGGCATTTTCTCAGGAAATCCAGGTTCTGGTAGATGGCGTCCGCCGTTCCTCTGTACCAGTATCCGTTGTCGGCAGTGATCGTCGGCGTAAATACATAGAGGCCGCCCTGTTTTCTTCCGAAATCCCACCACTTGGATGAATTCAGGTGTTCATTCAGCGATCTGGCATTATACTGGGTCAGCACCGCAACCTTCTGGATATGGGAATTCGTCATATTGCTCAGTGCAAAATCAATGGCACGGTAACTGCCGGCGACCGGCATGGCCGCTACGGCTCTCTTCAGGGTCAGTTCGTGCATCTTCCTGCTGTTGCCGCCTGCTAAAATAATTCCTACTGCTCTCATACCCTGTCACCTGCCTTTATCAGTGTCTCGCCGCTCTCAAGCACGCCGTTCACATAATCTTCTTCGACCGTCACGCCGCTCACCGCGGTATTCTTTCCGATCTGCACGCCGGACGGGATCACAGAGTTTTCTCCGATCGTCGCCAGGCCGCCGCTGTAGATGTTCGGCTTGTACTTATTCGGCGCGTCACTTCCGATGCCGATCACGACGTTGTCGCCGATCTGCGTATCTTCCGCGATGATCGCCTTCTCGATCACACAGTTCTCTCCGATCGTCACGCCCTGCATGATGATGGAATCACGGACAACACTGCCCTTTCCAACCGTCACGCTGCCGCCCAGGACGGAACTGTGCACCTCGCCGTATATCTCAGACCCGTTGCTGATGATGCAGCGGTCCACCACACCCTGCTCCGCGACATACTGAGGTGGGATATTCGCGCTGTTGGTGTAGATCTTCCAGAACTCTTCGTACAGATTGAATTCCGGGATGATGTCGATCAGCTCCATGTTCGCTTCCCAGTAGGAACTTAACGTTCCCACGTCTTTCCAGTAGCCGTTGTACTCGTAGGCAAACAGCCGTCCGCCATTGTCATGGCAGTACGGGATGATATGTTTTCCGAAATCGCAGTGCGGCTGGTCTTTCATTTTTATAAGCGCTTCTTTGAGCACCGGCCAGCTGAATATGTAGATGCCCATGGAGGCAAGGTTGCTGCTCGGATGCTCCGGCTTCTCTTCAAACTCTTTGATCCGGCTGTCACTGTCCGTGACAACGATGCCGAACCGGCTTGCTTCCTCCATTGGAACCGGCATGGCGGCGATCGTCACATCCGCCTTGTTCGCTTTATGGAAATCGAGCATCACTTCATAATCCATCTTATAGATATGGTCTCCTGAAAGGATGAGCACATAATCCGGATTATACGTTTCCATATAATTTAAATTCTGATAGATCGCATTCGCGGTTCCTGTATACCACTCACTGTTCGAACTTTTTTCATAAGGCGGCAGGATGGAAACTCCGCCTACATTCCGGTCCAGATCCCAGGGGATCCCGATACCGATATGGGTGTTCAGACGCAGCGGCTGATACTGAGTCAGCACACCGACCGTATCAATGCCTGAATTGATACAGTTGCTTAATGGGAAATCAATGATCCTGTATTTCCCGCCAAAGGCCACTGCAGGTTTTGCGACCTTTGCCGTCAGAACTCCGAGTCGACTGCCCTGTCCGCCCGCCAACAGCATGGCAATCATTTCCTTTTTGTACATTGCGTCACCTCATTTCTGGTAATATGCGTTTATTATACCATATATTTAATTTTTTTGAATAATTATTTACAATTTTTTCTTCCTTTTTTTGATCTTTTTATTGATTTCGCACAAAAAGAACTGCTTTTCTTTTTTCCTATATATAGTATAATATAGTAAGCCAGATGATTTTATGACTGCAAAAGAAAAATATCAAAAACAGAGAAGAGGAATTCCTATGTACAGAATTGACTTTCATAAACCGATCCATATCCATTTTATCGGCATCGGAGGGATCAGCATGAGCGGCCTGGCCGAGATCCTTCTCGAAGAAGGCTTCACCGTATCCGGCTCAGATTCCAAAGAGTCTGCGCTGACGAAAAAGCTGGAATCCGAAGGAGCACGGATCGCATACGGACAGAAGGCGGAGAATATCACACCGGATATCGACTGCGTGGTCTACACCGCAGCCATCAACCGTGCCAACCCTGAACTCATCGAAGCGGTTGCCCGAAAGATCCCGATGCTGACCCGCGCGGAACTCCTGGGGCAGCTGATGGCGAATTATAAAACGCCTATCGCCGTATCCGGAACCCATGGCAAGACAACGACCACATCCATGATCTCCCACATCCTTCTTGCGGGCGATATGGATCCGACCATCTCTGTCGGTGGCATCCTGAAAGCCATCGGAGGCAATATCCGTGTGGGCGGTTCTGAGACATTTATCACAGAGGCCTGCGAATACACCAACAGCTTCCTTCACTTCTTCCCGAAGATCAGCGTGATCCTGAATATCGAGGAGGATCATCTCGACTTCTTCAAAGACCTGGAGGACATCCGTCATTCCTTCCGCCAGTTCGCGGAACTCCTTCCGGAGGACGGCACGCTGGTCATCAACAGTGATATAGATGATCATCAGGAGATTTATGAAGGACTGAACTGCAATGTCATCACCTATGGTTCCGCACCGGGTTCTGACTACAGTGCAGAAAATGTGACCTATGATGAAAACGGACATGTCGCTTTTGATCTTCTGAAGCACGGCGAGCATACGGATCACATCACCCTGTCCGTGACCGGCGACCACAATGTATCCAACGCCCTCTCCGCCATCGCGGTGGCGGACCTGCTCGGCATTTCCATGGATATTACGAAGAAGGGGCTGCTCTCCTTCTCCGGTACGGACCGCCGGTTCGAGTATAAAGGCGAGTTCAACGGCGTCACTGTCGTAGACGACTATGCGCACCATCCGACCGAGATTGAAGCCACATTAAAGGCTGCGAAGCACTATCCGCACGAGAAGCTGTGGTGTGTATTCCAGCCTCATACCTACACCCGCACCAAAGCCTTCTTCCATGAATTTGCAGAAGCGCTGTCCCATGCGGACCATCTGGTCCTGGCGGACATCTACGCGGCCCGCGAGACCGACACGCTGGGCGTCTCATCGGCGGACCTTGCGGAAGAAGTCAAAAAGCTCGGGACAGACACACATTACTTCCCGTCCTTTGAGGAGATCGAAGCGTTCTTAAAAGAGAACTGCAAAGCCGGGGACCTTCTGATCACCATGGGCGCCGGGGACATCGTAACCGTGGGCGAAGACCTCATAAAATAGGCTTTGCGGAAGTTATCCACAGGTTTTACACAGAGTTATCTACAAAAAACAGGGAGTTACCCACGAAAAAATTCTTTTTAACCCGGCGGTAAAATGATATATTAATCTAAGAACGGAAAGCGGATCAGACCTGTCCGCTTTCTATTTTACACTTTACGACCGGGAGAAGAAGAAATTATGAAGACTTTAACATTAAAAAATAAATTCCAGACGAACGCGACGCTGCTTCCAAATGATTTTATCGACAACTATATGGCCGGTGCGAACGGAGAATTTGTAAAAGTCTATCTTTTCCTTCTCCGCCACCTGGATGACCCCTGTTCATCCATCACCATATCAACGATCGCGGACTGCCTGAACAATACGGAGAATGACATCCTGCGCGCCTTCCGCTACTGGGAGAGCCAGGGGCTTCTCCGCACGGAGCGGGATGCCGACGGGAAGATCATCTGTCTTGAACTGCTGAAAAATGCAGCGCAGAACAGTTCCGCTGACACACAGGCAGCCGACAGCACGAAGGCAGCGGGAGCCGCCTCTGCCGCTCTGCAGGAGATCCGCAGAGACGCGCCCCGCAAAGTGGCCGAGATCGATCAGTTCCGCGCCCAGAAAGAGATCCGTTCTCTTCTCTTTATCGCGGAGCAGTATCTCGGGAAAACGCTGACCCATGCGGAAATGGATGCGATCACCTACTTTTATGACACGCTGCACATGTCCGCTGATCTGATCGAATATCTTCTGGAATCCTGTGTGGAAAGCGGACACAAAAGCATGCATTACATACAGAAGGTCGCCTTCTCCTGGGCGGAAGCCGGCATCGAGACCGTGGCCCAGGCAAAAGAAGAATCCCGGCTCTACAGCCGCAGCTGCTATACCGTGCTGAACGCGTTCGGCATCAAGAACCGCGGCCCGGCCGCTTCGGAGCTGGAGTACATCCGGAAGTGGTCCGAAGAGTATGCATTTGCCCCTGATATCATCGAAGAGGCATGCAGGCGTACGATCATGGCGACCCATCAGCCCAGCTTTGAATACGCGGATTCCATCCTGAAAAAATGGCATGAGCGGGACATCCGTTCTCTGAATGATGTGGCCCGCCTTGACGAAGAATATCAGAAAGACCGTACATCCGCCATGCGCCATACCGGCCGGCCGGCAACGAAGAATCTCAACAACTTCGAACGGCGCAGCTATGATATGGAATCGCTTGAGGAGCAGTTGTTAAACAGTAATTAAAGGAGCTTATCCATGGCACTTACGAATTCACAGTATTACGCGATCATGCGGGACTATGAGCGCACACGGCTTAAAAACCACGACATCCAGGCCGCCCGCTATGAGGAAGTCTGTAAAAAACTTCCGGAGTTCCGGTCGCTTGACGAATCGATCTCCATGCTGTCCGTGCAGTACGGAAAACGCCTGCTCGGCGGTGATGCCGGAGCCCTCGCTTCGCTCAAAGAAGAGCTGGAGATCCTTCGCAGCAGCAAACAGAGCCTGCTCGTATCCGCCGGCTTCCCGGAAGACTATCTGGAACCGGTGTACACCTGCCCGGACTGCAAAGATACCGGATATATCGGGAATCAGAAATGCCACTGCTTCAGAAAAGCGGTGATCCGGCTTCTGTACGACCAGTCAAACATGAAAGAATTCCCTTCGGATGCGTCTTTTGACCATTTCAAACTTGATTTTTATTCGAATTCACAGTATGATAAGACGACCGGGCGTTCCGCCCGTGCAATGATGGAAGACACGCTGGATATCTGCCGCCGGTTCATCGATAATTTCGGCCGTGATTTCCAGAACCTGTTCTTCTACGGAAGTGTAGGAGTCGGGAAGACCTTCCTGTCCACCTGCATCGCCCGCGAGATCATGGAGCGTGAATACTCCGTCGTTTATTTCTCTGCGCCGCAGCTTTTCAACATCCTGGCGCAGAACAAATTCGAAAAAGACAATACCGACGCCCGCAATATGGCGGATTATATATACAACTGTGACCTGCTGATCATCGACGATCTGGGAAGCGAATACACAAACGCTTTTATCGCGGCACAGTTTTTCACCTGCATAAACGAGCGTCTCATACACAGGAAGTCAACGATCATCTCAACGAACCTGTCGCTGGAATCCATCGCGGATCTCTATACGGAGCGCGCCTTTTCAAGGATCACCAGCAGCTACGCCCTGTTGAAGATCATCGGTGATGATATACGTATCAGGAAAAAGTTAGAACAAAGGGAGGAACATTGATGATACGCCGAACAGAACGAATCTTGGAGAACATACCGGTAGGCGGCCTCGGGCTTATCGCCCTGACCGGCTGCGAGGAGCTTGGGAAAAAGGTGGATGACTACCTTGTCAGATGGCGCCGCGAGACAGCACATGAACACCGGGACGATGCCGCATTCGCAGGATATGAGCGCGACACTTATATGATCAGCGCAGACGTGCCGCGTTTCGGATCCGGGGAGGCCAAAGGAATCCTCAAAGAATCCGTCCGCGGAAAAGACCTGTATCTCATGGTGGATGTATGTAATTACAGCGTCACCTACTCACTGACAGGCCGGACAAACCATATGTCGCCGGACGATCATTTCCAGAACCTGAAGAGGATCATCGCCGCGGTCGGCGGTAAAGGCCGGCGCATCAATGTGATCATGCCTTTCCTGTACGAAAGCCGCCAGCACAAGAGAAGCTCCCGTGAGTCTCTGGACTGCGCGCTGGCGCTGCAGGAGCTGGTCCGCATGGGCGTGGAGAATATTATTACTTTTGACGCCCACGACCCGCGTGTACAGAATGCGATCCCGTTAAGCGGGTTCGAAACTGTTTCTCCCACTTATCAGTTTATCAAAGGGCTGCTGCGCACAGTCAAAGACCTGAAGATCGACAGCGACCATATGATGGCCATCAGCCCGGATGAGGGCGCGACCGGCCGTGCGATCTATCTGGCCAACGTCCTCGGGCTGGATATGGGTATGTTCTATAAGCGCCGCGATTACACAAGGATCGTGGACGGACGCAACCCGATCGTGGCCCACGAATTCCTCGGCAGCTCCGTAGAGGGCAAAGACGTGATCGTCATTGACGACATGATCTCCTCCGGCGACAGCATCATCGATGTTGCCACAGAGCTGAAACGCAGGAAGGCAAACCGCATTTTTGCGGCCGCAACATTCGGTCTGTTTACAAACGGACTGGAAAAATTCGACAAAGCATATGAGGAAGGCATCATCTCCGGCATCCTGACGACCAACCTGATCTATCAGACACCGGAGCTTCTGTCCAGACCTTACTATATCAACTGCGATATGAGCAAATACATTGCTCTCATCATTGACACGCTGAACCATGACGGCTCGATCAGCGCGATCCTGAGCCCCAATGAAAGGATCCAGCATGTCCTTACAAAGTACAGAAACGGAGAGCCGGTATAACCAGCTCTCCGCTGTTTTTATACCGGCAGTGAGATCCATGAAAAAACAGTATCTGAAAGAAACACTTTATACCGTACTTCTCCTGGCTGCAGCCACCGGTATATCCTTCGGTTTCTTTTATCTTGGAAATAAAAATATTGCCAACATTACCGTGACATATACACTGGCCCTGATCCTTACCGCCCTCTATACATCGGGCTATCTGTACGGGATCATCGCCAGCCTGTTCTGTGTGATCGCGGTAAACTATTTCTTTTCCTATCCGTATTTTAAGGTGAATTTTTCCCTGCACGGATACCCGGTAACCTTTTTCGGGATGCTGGCGATCTCGATCATCACCAGCACAACGACGACCGCCCTGAAGCGGCAGCGCCAGGCCATCGCCGAACGTGAGAAAGCCCTCGCCGAGGCTGACCGGGAGAAGCTCCGCGCCAATCTGCTCCGGGCGGTATCCCATGACCTGCGGACACCGCTTACAAGTATCATCGGTTCTTCTTCCTCTTATCTGGAGCATTATCCGGAATTTTCCGAGGAGGAGCGCACCGAGCTGGTCGCCAATATCCGGGAGGATTCCCAGTGGCTGCTGAACATGGTTGAAAACCTGCTCACCGTTACCCGCATCAAGGATCAGGAGACAGACCGGGTCAAAAAATCCCCGGAAATTGTCGAGGAGGTCGTCTCCGAAGCCATCCTGCGGCTTCGCAAGCGGCTGCCGGATATAAAGATCCGGGTAAATATGCCCGAAACCTTCCTTATGCTTTCCATGGATCCCACACTGATCGAACAGGTCCTGATCAACCTTCTCGAAAATGCATGCATTCATTCCGGGAGCAGCGCCCCTATCGACCTGACGATCCGCGATCTGACAGACTCTGTATCATTTCAGGTAAAGGATTACGGAAGGGGCATTGACGAAGAACAGTTGCCGTATATATTTGAGGGACAGCAGCGGACCTCAGCCACTGCGGACGGCCATAAGGGGATCGGGATCGGCCTGTCTATCTGCAAAACGATCATCCGGGCCCACGGCGGGACGATCACCGCTGCGAACCACGAACACGGCGCAGAGTTTACCTTTACACTTCCAAAAGAAAAGGAGAATCAGATCAATGTCTAAATGCACGATACTGATCATCGAAGACGAGAAAAATATACAGACGTTTATGGGAAAAGTATTGAAGCAGCATGATTACCGGGTCCTGAGCGCCGACAGCGGCTCCCAGGGGCTGGAGATGGTCCGCTCCCAGTGCCCGGACCTCATCCTGCTGGACCTGGGGCTGCCGGATATGAACGGCAACGATATCATCCGGGAAGTGCGCACCTGGACGAGCACCCCGATCATCGTCATCTCCGCACGGACCGCTGAGAACGACAAAGTACGCTCCCTGGATCTCGGCGCGGACGACTACATCACCAAACCGTTCGGCACCTCCGAGCTTCTGGCCCGGATCCGCGCCTCCCTGCGCCACAGCAACCGGCTGCGCACCAATGACACACTGTATGTGCGGCCCTATAAGCACAAGGGGCTGGTACTGGATTTTTCAAAACGCCTTCTGACGATCGACGGGAAGGAGGTCCACCTGACCCCCATCGAGTACAAGATCGTCGCCTGCCTGGCCCAGAATTCCGGCAAAGTCATTACATATGCGTCCATCCTCTCCGATGTATGGGGGCCCTATGCAGACAGCGACAATAAGATCCTCCGCGTAAATATGGCAAACATCCGCCGGAAGCTTGAATCCGATCCGGCGCAGCCGAAATACATCTTCACGGAAGTCGGCGTCGGCTACCGGATGGCGGAGGACGAAGAAGAAGGTGCCCCCGCTCACGAATAAATCAGAAACCGGCATACAAAAAGACGGCCAACCGGAAAGATTGACCGTCTTTTTTTATTTATTCAGGATTATTCTTCTGTATCCGGATCTGTTCCTTCAGCTTCTGCCTCTTCTGAAGATGCTTCTGTCTCCGTCATCTCTTCCGAAGACTCTGCCTCCGGCGTTTCCGCCTCAGCAGTCATCTCTTCAGTCTCCTGCACATCTGTCTCCAGATCCAGTTCGTCCTCAAGTTCCAGTTCCTGCTCGAAATTCGCATCTGTGTTGAGTTCGACCTCACGGTATTTCTTCATACCCGTACCTGCCGGGATATGTTTACCGATGATGACATTCTCTTTCAGACCTGCAAGGTGGTCTACCTTGCCCTTGATCGCAGCTTCTGTCAGGACCTTCGTCGTCTCCTGGAAGGATGCGGCTGACAGGAAGGAATCCGTTGCAAGAGACGCCTTCGTGATACCGAGCATGATCTGCTCGCCCGTAGCCGGCTCTTTGCCTTCCTCTTCAAGCTGTTTGTTCACATCCTCGAAGTCAAGCACATCAACCATGGTGCCCGGAAGGAATTCGGAATCGCCCTTCTCCTCGATGCGGACTTTCTTCAGCATCTGGCGCACGATAACCTCGATATGCTTATCGTTGATATCAACACCCTGGAGGCGGTATACACGCTGTACCTCGCGGAGCATGTAGTCCTGTGCGGCGCGCAGGCCCTTGATCTTCAGGATGTCATGCGGGTTCACGCTACCTTCTGTAAGCTCGTCTCCGGCCTCCAGGATATCGCCGTCCTGGATCTTGATGCGGGATCCGTACGGGATAAGGTATGCTTTCGACTCGCCTGTCTCGTCATTTGTAACGATGACCTCGCGTTTCTTCTTGGTATCGCTGATGGTCGCTTTTCCGGCGAACTCTGTGATGATCGCAAGTCCCTTCGGCTTTCTGGCCTCGAAAAGCTCCTCGACACGGGGAAGACCCTGTGTGATATCGTCGCCGGCCACACCGCCGGTATGGAACGTACGCATGGTCAGCTGGGTACCCGGCTCACCGATGGACTGTGCCGCGATGATTCCGACTGCCTCGCCTACCTGTACCACTTCGCCGGTCGCCATGTTCGCGCCGTAGCACTTTGCGCAGACGCCGTTCTTGCAGCGGCATGTAAGGATCGTACGGATCTTCACTTTCTTCAGCGGCTCACCGTTCTCATCCACACCTTTCTTCATCACGCGCTCTGCGCGGCGGGGTGTGATCATGTGATTCTTCTTCACAAGGATGTTGCCGTCCTGATCTTTGATATCCTCGCAGGATACACGTCCTGTGATACGGTCCTTCAGGCTCTCGATCTCTTCATTGCCGTCCGTGAACGCATGTACATACATGCCCGGGATCTCCTCATCCGGTCCCACACAGTCTGTATCGTGGATGATCAGCTGCTGTGATACGTCCACCAGACGTCTGGTCAGGTAACCGGAGTCGGCTGTACGCAGCGCCGTATCGGACAGACCTTTACGCGCGCCGTGGGCGGACATGAAGTATTCCAGTACGTCCAGACCTTCACGGAAGTTGGACTTGATCGGCAGCTCGATGGTACGTCCTGTCGTATCCGCCATCAGTCCCCGCATGCCGGCAAGCTGCTTGATCTGCTTGTCAGAACCACGGGCTCCGGAATCCGCCATCATGAAGATGTTGTTGTATTTATCCAGACCGGAAAGCAGCGCATCCGTCAGCTTGTCGTCGGTCGCCTTCCATGTCTCTACGACTTCTTTGTAACGCTCTTCTTCGGTAATAAGACCACGCTTGTAGTTCTTGGTGATCCGGTCTACCGTATTCTGGGCATCCTCGATCATCTGCGGTTTCTCCGGCGGCACGGTCATATCGGAAATGGATACGGTCATGGCCGCTCTTGTGGAGTATTTATAACCGATCGCTTTTACATCATCCAGCACCTCGGCTGTCTGAGTCGCGCCGTGTGTATTGATGACTTTCTCAAGGATCTGCTTTAACTGTTTCTTTCCTACATGGAAATCGATCTCCAGCTTCAGCTCGTTGCCCTCAACCTCTCTGTCCACAAAACCAAGGTCCTGCGGGATGATCTCGTTGAAGAGCAGGCGTCCCAGAGTCGCGTCGATGGTTCCCGTCTTCACGGTGCCGTCCGCCATTGTCTTTGACACGCGGACTTTGATCTGTGAATGCAGGGTGATATATCCGTTCTCGTAAGCAAGGATGGCCTCGCTCACGCTGCGGAAGAACATGCCCTCGCCCTTCGCGCCCGGTCTTACCTGCGTCAGATAGTAGATACCGAGGACCATATCCTGTGAAGGAACGGCCACCGGACCGCCGTCTGACGGTTTCAGCAGGTTGTTCGGTGAAAGAAGGAGGAAACGGCACTCTGCCTGGGCCTCTACAGACAGCGGTACATGGACAGCCATCTGGTCGCCGTCGAAGTCCGCGTTGTAAGCGGTACATACGAGCGGATGAAGCTTGATCGCCTTACCTTCTACAAGGATCGGCTCAAATGCCTGGATACCAAGTCTGTGAAGCGTGGGGGCACGGTTCAGCATAACCGGATGCTCTTTGATAACTTCCTCGAGCACATCCCATACCTCCGGCTGAAGTCTCTCAACCATCTTCTTTGCATTCTTTATATTATGAGCTGTACCGTTTGCCACAAGCTCTTTCATAACAAACGGCTTGAACAGCTCGATCGCCATCTCTTTCGGAAGACCGCACTGGTAGATCTTAAGCTCCGGTCCTACGACGATAACGGAACGTCCGGAGTAGTCAACACGTTTTCCGAGCAGGTTCTGACGGAAACGTCCGGATTTACCTTTCAGCATGTCGGACAGGGACTTCAGCGCTCTGTTTCCCGGTCCTGTAACCGGACGGCCGCGGCGTCCGTTGTCGATCAGTGCGTCTACCGCCTCCTGGAGCATACGTTTCTCATTGCGCACGATGATATCCGGCGCACCCAGCTCCAGCAGTCTCTTCAGACGGTTGTTTCTGTTGATGATCCTTCTGTACAGATCATTTAAGTCAGACGTTGCAAAACGTCCTCCGTCGAGCTGTACCATCGGGCGCAGATCCGGCGGGATTACCGGGATTGCTGTGAGGATCATCCACTCCGGACGGTTGCCGGACTCAAGGAACGCCTCGACAACTTCCAGTCTCTTTACGATTCTGGCACGTTTCTGTCCTGTTGCATTCTCCAGCGCTTTCTGAAGCTCATCGCACTCTTTCTCAAGATCGATCGCTTCGAGGAGCTCTTTGATCGCCTCAGCGCCCATGCCTACACGAAATGCACCGCTGCCCCATTTTTCTCTCTGCTCCTGATACTCTGCCTCCGAGAGGATCTGCTTGTTCTGCAGATCCGTCTCGCCTTTGTCCAGCACAATATAGGAAGCGAAATAGAGCACTCTCTCCAGTGTTCTCGGAGAAATATCAAGGATCAGGCCCATGCGGCTGGGAATTCCCTTAAAATACCAGATATGTGATACAGGAGCCGCAAGAGCAATGTGTCCCATACGCTCACGGCGCACGCTTGACTTTGTGACTTCAACCCCGCACCGGTCACATACAACACCTTTGTAACGGATCTTTTTATACTTACCGCAGTGACACTCCCAGTCTTTGCTCGGTCCGAAGATCCTCTCACAGAACAGACCGTCCTTCTCAGGCTTTAATGTCCTGTAGTTGATCGTCTCCGGCTTTGTGACCTCGCCTCTGGACCACTCCATGATCTTCTCCGGTGAAGCCAGCCCGATTCTGATCGCATCAAATGTTAACGGCTGATATTGTTGTTCATTGTTATTTGGCATAGATATGGCTCCTCCCATTAGTTTTCATCATAACCGGAATACTCGTCAAATTCGATCGCATCGAGTTCACTGTCATCCGGCTCTTCTTCGGGCTCAACATCCTCCAGCTCTTCTCCCACGAATTCCTGCTCTGTGAAACCGTGATCGCCAAAGGACTCATTCTCATCGCGGTACTTTCTGTCACCCTCGATGATATGGCGCAGATCTGTCTCGCCATAATCTACATTTTCCATGATCTCAACTTCTGTATTGTCATCGCGCAGTACACGGACATCGAGAGCCAGTGACTGCAGCTCTTTTAAGAGCACC
>DXIS01000025.1 GCA_019112735.1 Candidatus Mediterraneibacter guildfordensis | reverse complement strand
TTCCGGCCCTTTACTTCCGTTTCCAGGACTGCCAGGAGAAACTCCCTACAGGATGAATCCTGTAGATCTGCCGTCTCCAGAAGATCCGGGAGCATACGGGCCGCATGTTTCAGAGTGAAGGTCTCCAGCAGCGCAGTAAGCCGCTGTACCGGGATATGGCTGGTATCCATGCTTTTTAAGATCTCGCGGTTCACTGTACAGCCGCCCCCTTCCGTTCTGTGCGTTCCCGGAATGCTTTCGCATAAACGGAAAGGTCAGTATTTCATGCAGTTAAAATATGTTGACACAAAAGAGGAGATCATAGCAGTAAATAAAAAGTCAAAACATATTGAACCACATCTTCATAATGCACTGGAGATTGTTTGTGTAACAAGTGGAACATTAGAGCTTGGTGTCGGACAGGAACTTTACCATATGGAAAAAGGAGATATAGGCTTTGTATTTCCGGATATTATTCATCACTATCAGGTACTGACACCCGGTGTAAATAAAGCGACTTATCTGATCGCATCGCCATTTACGATTGGTAAATTTGCAGATATCATGCAGTCCATGGCTCCTGAATATCCAGTTATCAAAGCGGAAAAGGTTGAGCCGGAGGTATATAGGGTTATCAATGCGATCTTAGAGACAGAACAGTCAGATATTACAGTCGCACGGGCTTATCTTCAAATTGTGTTGGCACGCTGCATAGGAAAACTGAATCTGGTAGAGAAGAGCCATGTGGGGAGCAATGACCTTATTTACCAGACGGTTTCCTATATATCAGCAAATTTCAAAAAGAAGCTTTCACTGGAAGAGATGGCGAAAGACCTTGGAGTAAGCAAATATGTCTTATCCAGACTCTTTTCCAAAACATTTCATAGGAATTTCAACCAGTATCTTAACGATGCAAGGCTCAACTACGCATGTCATCGTTTGGAAAATACGAGTGATTCTATTACAAATATTTGCCTGGATAGTGGCTTTGAAAGTCAGAGAACATTTAACCGGGTATTTAAGGAAAGATATAAAATATCGCCTAGTGACTATCGGAGCACATGTGTAAAAGATATATTGTCATAAAAGGTTCTGCTGATAGAATAATTTACTTTGATTTCACGCCGTTATGTATTTGATTTGGAACCAGAATATCTGATACACTTACGCTGAGGACAAATTGCCTGACCAGAGAGAATGGACAGGATATGATTGAAATATATCAAGTTAAAACAAAAAGATATAAAAAACCAATCAGTAAAGATCTTGCCAAACTGATACAATGTTCCATTAGATATACACAGGAAAAATTTGGAGAGACAAAATACATATTTGTCAATGAAAAAGAGCCTGACCGTTCGCTGCAATATATGACTATAAAATCAAAAGTGATGTCCATGATACAGGAGAAACAGTTAAAAGATGATAATGGCAGATTATTTGGATTTGGAACACACATGTTTCGGCATTACTACGGAGTCAAACTTACAGAAATGCATCTCGATGACTGGACGATAGCAAGGCTTCTCGGACATAAGAGAGTATCGAGTGTAAAGCATTATCGCAAAATGAGCAATCAGCAAATGGCAGATGAAACCAGAGAAGTACGGCAGATGATGAGTGATATTATTTATAAGAGTCTGGCTGGATGGGGTGAAGAATATGAACAAATACGACAAGATGATTGAAGAAAATCAGAAAAAAAGTAAAGAAAAAATTGAACTGGCACAACGTACAATACAAGACATGATATTTAATTAAGAACGTATCAGCGTTCCGAAACTGATGAAGAAAACCGGACTGTCCAGAGGATTCTTCTATAAAAATCCAATTGTCCGGGATACGATGAACGAGGCGATAGAGCAACAGGCAGGGATGATTGATCCAAGAAGAGAAATCCTAAACATGGCGATGGAAAAACAAATTGAACTGCTGAACCAGAAAGTAACAGCTCTGACCAGAGAAAACAGAGAACTGAAAAAAGCGAATGAAAAACTGCAGAAAGCATTACGGAAACAGGATTTGAATTTTATAAAAAATTTATAGGAAACAGGTAAAAAAATATTGACTGATGGTTACTATCGGAGAGTATACTTCTTTTTGTAAAGGTGTATTATGGAGAGAAAATCATAATGCATCCTTACAAAAAGAAGTATGCTTTGGTCTTGAGAGAAAAGCGGACGAAGTTAGTAAAAAGGACTCAACAAATTGTAACACAAAACACAGATGTACATACCGTTAAGCCCAGTAAAATCAAGGCATGAGGGGAACGTGCTCCATTTTACTATCCCAACTGGTGGGGAGATATGCCCATGATCATGTATACATTTCTGGATGAGTATGATCTTTCCGGGAAGACGATTGTCCCGTTCAACACAAGCGGCGGCAGCGGATTTTCCGGTTCTCTTGATACTATTGCGGAGATGGAGCCGGACGCAGAGATCACAGAAGGCCTCTCACTTGGAAGCAGTGAGGCGGAAGACTGCGCTGATATGGTTTCAGGATGGCTGAACAGTATCGGTCTGGCAGGATAAAACTGAATTAAGCAAGAATCAGGAGGACAATAACATGACAAAAATGAAAAAAATGCCGAAGATCGCTCTTGGAGCGTGGGCATGGGGGAATGACGGTACATTCGGAGGGAATCTTATCTCTGAAGCATTAAAGCCGGTATTTGATACAGCAATGAAAGAAGGACTCAACCTCTGGGATACAGCGTACGCATACGGAATGGGAACCTCAGAAAAGGTGCTGGGAGAGTTCCTGGCAACGGTTCCGAGAGACAGCTATCTGATCTCGGACAAGTTTACTCCTCAGTGCGCGGATCCCTCAGCGGAGAACGCAGTGACAGCACTGTATGAGAAAAGCGCAGAGCTTCTCGGTACAGACTACATGGATTTCTCCGGAAAATATGACACAGAGCATCCATTCCCAGAGGATTCCGACAGAGGCAGGACATACAATCCCATGCTTTCGAAACTGGAGAAACTGAACAAAGGGCTGGAAGAGATTGCTGACCGCCATCATGTGGCGACTGCTCAGATTCCGGTCGCATGGGCCATCGCAAAAGGAACCCTGCCGATCATCGGCGTGACAAAGGTTTATCAGGTAGAAGATGCGGTGAAGGCTGTAGCAGTGGAACTGTCCACAGAAGAGATTGAAACTATAGAGAAACTGGGCAATGAGGCACAGGTCAATGTCATCCGCTACTGGGAAAAAGAAATGAAATAAAGAAAGCGGCGGACTGCACAGATGATGTCACAGAGTGGTTTGTCAATATCAGTATGACAGAGGAGGCTGATTCATAATGAGATATGCAAAATTAGGAAATTCTGAATTAAATGTATCCCGCATCTGTATGGGATGCATGGGTTTCGGAGACGCAAAGAACGGGCAGCATACGTGGACCATCGATGAGGAACATACCCGGGAGATCATCCGCAAAGGCCTGGAATCCGGGATCAATTTTTACGACACTGCCATTGGATACCAGAGCGGCACAAGCGAGCAGTATCTGGGAAGGACGCTGCGGGATTACGCAAACCGGGATGAAGTGGTAGTCGCCACCAAATTTCTTCCCCGCACGCCGGAAGAGATCGAACAGGGCGTTCCGGCCCAGGAGCATATTGAACGGATGATCAATAAGAGCCTGGAAAATCTCGGGATGGACTATGTGGATCTCTATATTTACCACATGTGGGATTACGCAACGCCGCTGTATGACATCATGGAAGGCTTAAACAATGTGGTGAAAGAAGGAAAGGCAAGATATATTGGTATTTCCAATTGCTTTGCATATCAGCTGGCAAAAGCCAATGCACTGGCGGAGCGGGAAGGCTTTGCGAAATTCATATCCATACAGGGGCATTACAATCTCATCTTTCGTGAAGAAGAGCGGGAGATGGCGAAGCTCTGCCGGGAAGACAATATCGCCATGACGCCGTACAGCGCCCTGGCTGGCGGCAGGCTCTCCAAAAAGCCGGGAGAAACATCAAAAAGGTTTCAGGAAGACGATTATGCAAAGCTTAAATATAACGGCACAGCCGATGAAGATGGCGTGATCATAGCGCGGGTGGCAGAACTGGCCGAGAAGCGCGGCGTATCCATGACAGAGATCTCCCTTGCATGGCTGCTTACAAAGGTGACCGCTCCCATTGTGGGCGCTACGAAGCTTTCTCATGTGGAGGGGATGGCAAAAGCGGCTGATCTGTGCCTGACAAAGGAAGAGATCGACTATCTGGAAGAACCGTATGTGCCTCACACATTGGTGGGTGTTATGGCGCAGAATACAGCAGAGCAGGCAAAGGAAAAGCATGTCTGGTCTACGGGAAATCAGAAAATTTGAGGTGTGAAGAAGCGCGGCGATATCAGTCCGCGCTTCTTCTGTGAAATTCTTATTCCATTCTCAGCCGTTCTACTATGGTGCGGCGTTTTGCCGCCCGTACCGTGAGAGCGGGGATTCCGGCCCCCAGCAGGGCGAACAGCGGGATGATCAGCAGGAATGGTGTAAGGTTCATGCGGTAAGTGAAGAACCAGAACAGCCCCTCCACCGCCCGGAAGGCTACAGGCCCAAGCACCAGCGTCAGCAGCAGAGCCAGTCCTGCCGCCCCGAGAGCATATAAGAGCCCTTCGCATATCAGCATGGCGCGCAGCTGTTTTCCGGTCATACCGACGGCCTGGAGTACTGCAAGTTCCCTCTGGCGGGCGATGATGCCGGTAAGGATGGCGTTAAAGAAGTTCAGCACGCCGACCAGTCCCACGATAAAGCTCAGCGCCCCGCCCAGGAGCAGGAACATGGACCGCATGCTCTCAAACTCTCCGGCATAGGTGGCTTTGCTCTCGTAGTCCAGCTCCGGATTTACATTCTCCGTGTAGTCTGACAGAAAGGTCTCCATATCCGCATTCGACTCATCCGTGGTATCGAAGGCGTAGTACATGATGCTGTCTGTTCCGGTGTCCTGCACAAAGGTCTGATCGTTCAGGATGAACTCATCGGAACCGTAGTAGCGGTAGCTGAGGGCGGAGGGCACCGTCACCAGGGCGGCCACAGTGTAGTCCACGTCCCGGTATTTCACCGGTCGCTCCACATAGCTGGCTCCGTCAGGGATGTCCTCCGGGTCGGCCCAGACATCGCCGGTGTCAGGGTCGTAGTATTCGAATTTTTCCACATATCGCACGGTCACGGTGTCTCCAAGCCGGGCCCAGTGGCTGTTCCTGTCGGCGTTGCCGTATTCATCCTCGGCGTATACTGCGGCGATGTTCCTGCTGTCCGGTTCATAGAGGGCAGAGAGATTGCCTTCCAGTACGGTCAGATGGTCCAGTGCAAAAGCGCTCATGCCGGAGAGCTGCACGCTGGAGGCCAGGTCGCCTGCCTCGTTTTTGTCAGTCAGACGGATCAGGTTTTCCATCTCTTCCGGGGTGTAGAAAGACTGCCTGTTCTGCCGGAACCAGTCCTTGGTGACATATTCCAGCGCCGGTGCGGTCATGCCGTACACCACGCCGCTTTCCGTCACGCCGCCTCGGGCGTTGATGGCTTCGATGGCAGACCGGGGCAAAGCCTGCTCCGCACTGAACAGGGTACTGGTCTGGAACTTGCCCGCGTTGGCCACGATAAAGTCGCTGGCCGTGAAATTGGACACATACTTATCCATATCAAAGCCACCGGCAAAGTTCACCGTCACGGTCAGCAGCACCACCGCCAGGGACAGCGAAAGCACCGTCACCGCGGTTTTGCCCTTGCTGCGGCCCAGGTTGGCCCAGGCCATGGTGAAAGGGTTCACCTTTCTGGTCTTCCGGCCCTTGGCGCGGGTTTTTCCGCCGCCTTCGGCGTAGCGCACCGCTTCTACCGGGGAGACCTTTGCGGCCATCCTGCCCGGCTTACGGCAGGAGATAAGTACTGTAAACAGGGCAAATAAACCTGCACTGAGGAAGATCCAGGGACTCACGGAAGTAACCGCTTCCACGCCGTTGAGCCGGGTCACGATGACCGGCGTCAACCGTCCGCCGATCAGCCAGCCGGTCACCAGGCCAATGGGGATGCCGGCGGCGGAGAGGGCCAGCGCCTGCAGGCGGATGATCCGCCGCAGCTGGCGGGGCGTGGTGCCGATGGTTTTGAGCAGACCGTAAAAGCGGATATCTCCGGCCACGGAGATTTGAAATACATTATAGATGATGAGGTAGCCGGTGAAGATGATGAGCAGAGCCATGGCGGCGATGGCAATGACCGCCGTCGGGTCGGCAATGTCGGAGATCCTGGCGCCGGTGTAGCCCCAGTTGACGCCGGTGTTAATGTAGCTGTCTCCGGCGGTTTCACTCTGGTAACCGTGATTTTCCAGGATCTGGTCCAGATCCTGTTCGATATGCCGGGACCCGCTTTTCAGCATTACGTCCAGGTTCCAGACGCCGGTCATGGTATCTTCGGGGGCGTTGGGATCTACGCCCACCTCGGCGAGGACGGCGTCCACCCGGCTCTCGGGGACCAGGACATGGTTGGCTACGATGGCTTCGTCGTACTCCCACCAGCCGCAGAGGGTGAAGCTCTGGGTGGTCTCCTGCCCGTCTACATCGAAGGTAAGGGTGAATTTCGCGCCGATCTCCGGTTCGATGCCCAGCAGCTCCAGCACGCGGGTGTCGGTGGCAGCCTGGTCTGTGCCTTCCTCCGGCAGAGAACCCTCAATGGGGTCGCAGTACATCCAGTGGGCTTCGTTGGCGTCGCACCAGCTTATTTCCACATGGGACTTGTTGAAGGGTACATCGGTGGGCATCCCCAGGAAGCGCCGCATCCCCCACTGGTCGATGAGCGGGTCTGCCCGCAGTTCTTCTGCCTGTTCCTTGGTGATGTATTTGAACCCGCCGTGGGAGAAGCCGCCCGCCTGACGGAAATTCGACTGCTGGAACCCTTCGTTGATGGAGAGGGCGATCGTAAAGAGAGAAGTAAACAGCACGGCTGTCAGGGCGATGGCTGCGATGGCGATAAGGTTCCGGGTGCGGCTGGCCAGAAGACTCTTCCAGGCCAGATGGCGGATACATTTTCGATTTGAAACTTTCACGACCTTCACCTCCTTACCGCGTCATGATCCGGCCGTCCTCGATGCGTACGATCCGGTCTGCAAGCTGGGCAATTTCTTCATTGTGTGTGATCATGACCATTGTCTGGGCAAATTTGCGCCCGGTTACTTTCATCAGAGAGAGGACATCCTGGCTTGTGCGGCTGTCCAGGTTTCCGGTAGGTTCGTCAGCCAGGAGTATGGCGGGTTTTGCAGCGAGTGCCCGGGCGATGGCTACCCGCTGCTGCTGGCCGCCGGAGAGCTGGCCGGGCAGGTTGTCAAGCTTCTTCTCCAGTCCCAGGGCGGCCACCACCTGGCCTACATAGTTTTCATCCACCCTGCCGCCGTCCAGCTGGATGGGCAGGACAATATTTTCCCGTACGGTGAGCACCGGCACCAGGTTAAAACTCTGGAACACAAAGCCGATCCTGCGCCGGCGGAAGATGGTGAGGGCCTCATCTTTCAGGGAGAAAATATCCTTTCCATCCACAATGACAGTACCGGAAGTCGGGCGGTCCAGGCCGCCCAGCATATGGAGAAGAGTGGACTTGCCGGAGCCGGAAGTTCCCACGATCGCTACGAACTCCCCGTCCTCTACATTGAGGTCTACTCCGTCCAGTGCTTTCACCAGCGTATCACCTTTTCCGTAATATTTTTTCAGGTTCCTGGTTTCCAAAATATTCATCATGTTTTCCTCCAGAAAAAAATCTGTATTGCTTTTTGACAATACAGACTTTACCATAATATTCTTTCCTGAATCTTTCTCAAATCTAACAGAATTGAAAGATTTCCCGTTTTTACATGCGATTCAGCTCCCGCGGCAGATACAGTGAAAAAGTGCTCCCGTCTCCAGGCACGGAGGATACTTTGATGTAACCGCCCTGAAGGGTTAAAATCTCCCTGGCCAGGTAGAGACCAAGTCCCAGCCCTTCAGCGGTACGTGTCCGCGCGCTCCGGTAGAATCGGTTGAAGATTTCACCCTGTTCTTTTTCCGGGATACCGGGGCCGGAATCTGTTACGTCTATCCGGCAGAATCCGTCCAGCATTTGAGCGCAGATCGTTACAGTTCCACCGGCAGGCGTGTATTTTACCGCATTGTTTACCACATTGCCAAGAGCCTCACCTGTCCATCGGGGATCATAGGCTGCTGTCCCGTCAAAGGGAATCACCTGCAGCGCAATTTCTTTTTCCCGCGCCGCCTGTGCTTCCTGTTCCGCGGCTTCTTCTAACAGTGTTCCCACAGAATGGCAGGATGGCGACGGAACCACGATCCCTGTTTCAAGCCTGGATGCCTTCACCATGGTCTGAATGAGAAAAGATAATTTTTCTCCCTGGACCATGATCGCACGTGCCTGTTCCTGCTGCTGCGGCGGCAGGTCGCTTTCCATAAGAAGCGAGCCATATAAAAGTAAATTAGAGATTGGCGTACGTGTCTGGTGAGAGATGTCGGCGATCAGCGTCTTTACAGCGGCCTGTTCTCTTTCCACCGTTTTTTGTGCATGGGCGGAGCCACGCAGGAACCGGGCCAGCTTTCCCTCCAGAGCAGACATTTCTGTCTCATCAAAACGTTCCTCAGTAAAGCCTCCGGCAATGGCGCGATCCAGCATGATGTTCAGCTGCCGGAGGGTGCGCCGCCGCCGGAACCACTGCCACAGACCAAAAGCAGCGCCCGCAACAGCCAGGGCCGTCAGCGCCCAGAAAAGGCCGTTCATCGTTCCACCTCCCAGGTGTAGCCAACCCCGTACACAGTTTTGATCGGAGCGTCTCCCAATTTGGCGCGGAGCCGCCGCACGGCTACCGACAAGGCGTTCTCATCCACGAATTCACCGCCGTCCCACACCTTTTCCAGCAGAAGTTCTCTTGGCAGGGTACGTCCCCGGTTCTCCACCAGCAGGCGCAGCAGCCGCTGTTCTGTCCGGGAAAGGTCGATGAGACCTCCGTCTTTAGAATACTCCATCCTGGCAAAGTCAAAGATGAATCCGCTCAGTTCAATCCGATCCTGATTTGCGGGAGCGGAGCGCCTCAGCCGGGCGTTTACTCTTGCCCGGAGTACAGCCAGAGAAAAAGGCTTTGTGATATAGTCGTCCGCCCCGGCTTCCAGGCCTGTGACTTCATCCAGTTCCAGATCATTGGCCGTAAGCAGGATTGCAGGCGTCAAGTCGCCATTCTGCCGCAGCGCCCTCAGCAGGTCCAGTCCGCTGCCATCCGGCAGATTGATATCTAAGATCAGTAAGTCAAAGACCATATTCTGCAAAATATCTGTCGTCTGGAGACAGGTAGCGCAATGAGTAACTGTACAGTCCGGCGTTTCCAGCGCCATACAGATTCCGCGCCCCAGCGCTTCATCATCTTCTAAAAGTAAAATGCGATTCACTTCTGCAGCCTCCCTTCCCTCAATGAAGTAACAGTTGACAACTTCTATCATTATAGTTTGTCACTTTGAAGAATACAAGGCAGAAAATAATAGTCGAAATCTGAAGTCAGGAATTAGAATTCATCAAAAGTCTCTTGAAAAAGCATGCATTTTCTTATAAGCTGAAAAGTATCTGAGAAAATGAAAGACAGGTGACTAATAAATGGAATATTTCAGAACCTATGATTCACTGCCGGAGGACGCGGCATTTATCCGCAGATCGGTTTTTATGGAAGAGCAGGGATTCAAAGATGAGTTTGATGATACAGACAGGATATCAAAGCACATCGTCCTTTATACGGATGACGACAGGCCGGCGGCAGTATGCCGGTACTATCCGGACGGGGACGGGAAATGCTATATCGTCGGGCGGATCGCGGTTTTAAAGGAATTCCGCAAGCGGCATTACGGACAGCTCATCCTCCGCGAAGCGGAGCGGCAGGCCGGACTTGAAGGCGCTCTGGAACTCAGTCTGGCGGCACAGGTACAGGCTGCCGGATTTTATGAGAAATCGGGGTTTGCTGCCGTGGGGGAAGTATTCATGGAAGAGCACTGCCCGCATATTAAAATGGTAAAGTCAATCTTGTGAGATCCAAAATTAAGCCCGGCAGGAAAAACACCTGCCGGGCAATAGAAAGAAAGTGGTATATATTAAACCCCGCTGGCCCCGTAGTTTGACAGGACCCGGGCGGAGGGATCGCTTACATCGCATCCTTCCCATTCTTTATTTGGCATCCAGAAATCTTTGATCATGTGCACCTGGCCGGGATAGAAGGATTCGAAGATCTCCCGGTACAGGAGGGATTCTTTTGTAAACGGAGCGGCATAGCTGTAGCGTGCCGCTTTTTCTGCGAATTCTCCGTCGGTGTAGACGGATTCTGCATATTCTTTCAGGTCATCCACCATGGAGTGGCCGACCGCGTCGGAGAAGGCGGCTTTCTCCCGCATCAGGATGGAATGCGGAAGGATGGCGTCTTTTTCAAATGCCCGGCGCAGCAGATATTTCCCTTTGTTGTAAGTGTTCATTTTTTTCGCCGGGTCAATGGCCATCACATAGGAGGCGAAGTCCAGGTCGCCGAAGGGCACCCGGGCCTCCATGGAGTGGACGCTGATGCAGCGGTCCGCACGGAGCACATCGTACATGTACAGTTCTTTTACCCGTTTCACGGATTCTTTCTGGAATTCCTCCGGGGACGGGGCGAAATCCGTATATTTATAACCGAACAGTTCATCCGAGATTTCCCCGGTCAGCAGGACGCGGACGTCTGTTGTCTCGTGGATCGCTTTGCAGAGCAGATACATGCCCATGGAAGCACGGATGGTGGTGATGTCATAGGTGCCGAGCGCTTTGATGACTTCAGGCAGGGCTTCGATCACCTGGTCCCGGGTGATGAAGACTTCCGTGTGCTCGCTGCCGATATATTCAGCGGCTTCGCGGGCGTATTTCAGGTCGATGGCGTCGGTCTCCATACCGATGGCAAAGGTGCGGATCGGTTTCTCAAAAACAGAAGCGGCGATGGCGCACACGAGGGAGGAATCCAGGCCGCCGCTTAAGAGAAAGCCCATGGGTGCGTCGGAATCCAGTCGCTTTTTTACGCCGGCGATGAGGCGGTCGTGAATGTTGCGGCAGATTGTATCCAAGTCGTCGTGGCAGACTTCCGGAACGGCCGTAATATCCCGATAGCAGATGAATTCCCCGTCTTTATAATAATGTCCGGGCGGGAAAGGAAAGATCTCGTCTACCAGGCCTTCCAGGTTCTTGGCTTCGCTGGCAAAGAGGATATTGCCGTCCCGGTCGTAGCCGTAGAAGAGCGGGCGGATGCCAATGGGATCTCTTGCGGCGATCCAGGATTTGGCCCTGGCGTCGTAGAGGACCAGGGCGAATTCCGCATCCAGCCGGGCAAACATATCCGTACCTATCTCTTCATAAAGGGGCAGCAGGATCTCGCAGTCACTGTCGCTGGCAAATGTATAGCCTTTCCGGATCAGTTCGTCCTTCACCGGGCGGAAGCCGTAGATCTCGCCATTGCAGACAAGGAAGTTTCCGTGCAGGGTAAAGGGCTGCATGCCTTCTTTTGTAAGGCCCATGATGGACAGGCGCTGGAAGCCCATGAGCCCGGCGCCGGTGTCAATGATCCTGGAGGCGTCGGGTCCACGGGAAATGGTTCTTGAAAGTCCGCCGGCAAAGCGGCCGTAATCTGCTCCGGACGAGCAGTAACACATGATCGTACACATAGCTGATACCTTCTTTCTGTTCTGTATATATGGATGAGCTGAGAACTGGATGTCTTTCTCAGATCTTCATCGGATAATGGCCGTCGAAACAGGCTCTGCACAGCGGCAGATCCCCGGCCATGGCCTGCAGGTCTTCGATCCGCATATAGGCGAGGGAGTCCGCGCCGATCATTTCCCGGATCTCCTCTGTTGAATGGGAGGATGCGATGAGCTGCCGGTTCGACGGGACGTCCGTTCCGAAGTAGCAGGGATGGAGGAAGGGCGGGGAACTGATGCGCACATGGACGCTCAGGGCGCCGGCTTCCTTCAGCATCCGGATCAGGCGGGAGATGGTCGTGCCCCGGACGATGGAGTCGTCCACCAGCACCAGACGCTTTCCGTTCACCACGGATTTCAGGACGGACAGTTTCAGATGAACGCTGTTCACCCGTTCCTCCTGGGTGGGTTTGATAAATGTCCTGCCCACATAGCTGTTTTTGTAAAAGGCCAGTCCGAACGGGATGCCGGACGCTTCAGAATAGCCTTTTGCCGCAGGGACGCCGGAGTCCGGAACGCCGCACACCAGATCGGCATCGGCCGGAAATGACTGCGCCAGGGCGGCGCCTGCACGGATCCGGGCGTCATAGATATTGATCCCGTCCAGGGTGCTGTCAAGCCTTGCGAAGTAAATGTATTCAAAGATGCAGTGCGCCTGCTTTTCCTGACACAGTTCCGTATTGGAAATGACCTTGCTCCCTGTGACCGTGATCATTTCGCCCGGGCGGATGTCCCGGAGAAATTCCGCGCCGACGGTCCGGAGCGCACAGTCTTCCGAGGCGATCACATAGGCGGAGCCTTTTTTCCCCAGACAGAGCGGTTTGATGCCGAGCGGATCGCGGATGGCGGTCAGCTTCCGGGGGCTGGCGATGACCAGGGCGTAGGCGCCCCGGATCAGGCGGGCTGTATTCAGGACGGCCTCCTCCACGGTTTTTGTATGGACACGTTCTCTGGCGATGCAGTATGCGATCACTTCAGAGTCCGTATCGGTGTGGAAGATGGCGCCGTTTTGTTCCAGGTTCTTCCGGAGCGCGCCGGCGTTGACCAGGTTGCCGTTGTGCGCCAGGGCGAGGGTGCCCTTTATGTAATTCATGACCAGCGGCTGGGCGTTTTTCAGTTCCGGTGCTCCGGTGGTGGAGTAGCGGACGTGTCCGACTCCGAGATTGCCGGGCAGCTTTTCCAGGTCTTCTTCATGGAAGACTTCATTTACAAGTCCCATTCCGCGGCGGCACTGGATATTTCCTTTGGGGCCGCTTGTATCGCAGACTGCGATGCCGCAGGATTCCTGGCCGCGGTGCTGCAGGGCATTGAGCCCCATGTAGATGGAATGAGCCGCCGCACCGCCGTCCGTATCGTAGATGCCGAAGACGCCGCAGGCTTCTTTTAATTTGTCCTGATGTAAAAGTTCCATATAGATTCTCCTTAAAATGAAAAAGGGCGCTCTGGGACCAACCCAAAGCGCCTTTGCTTTTCATGCTCCATAGTATATTCCCGGTTCCGGCTGATTGTCAATCATTTTTTGGAAATTTCATTTCCGGGGTTTACAAAACGGGAAAATTCGGGTATAGTAAACTGAAATTGAAAAAATGTGACAAAGACGTCAGAATTTCCGAGAGGGGGATTCTGACTTTTTTTGTTCTTTCAGACGGATCTGTCCGGATAAATGATATTCAGGACCGGCAGACAGAGGAGGTTTGTATGATGAAAGACCAGGAGATGAGGGGGCTTTATTCCCCTGCTTTTGAACATGACAACTGCGGGATCGGCGCGGTGGTGAATAAGGATGGAAAGAAGAGCCACCTGACCGTGGAGCGCGCGCTTCATATCGTAGAGAACCTGGAGCACCGTGCAGGGAAGGATGCGGAAGGAAAGACCGGGGACGGCGTGGGCATCATGCTGCAGATCTCCCATAAATTTTTCTCAAAGGTCTGTAAAAAAGAAGGCATCCTGATCGGCGGCGAACGGGAGTACGGCGTGGCCCAGCTCTTCCTGCCAGGGGATGAACTGAAACAGAACCAGGCCCGCAAGATGTTCGAGATCATCGTGGAGAAAGAAGGAATGGAATTCCTGGGCTGGCGTGAGGTGCCGGTCTTCCCGGACGTCCTCGGACAGAAGGCAAGGTCCTGCATGCCCTGCATCGTCCAGGCATTTATAAAGAAGCCGGAGAATGTAGAGAAGGGGCTGGATTTTGACCGACGGCTGTATATCGCCAGGAGAGTGTTCGAGCAGAGCAGCGATAATACGTATGTCGTATCCATGTCCAGCAGGACCATTGTTTATAAAGGAATGTTCCTGGTGGGACAGCTCCGGGCTTTCTTCGCGGATCTTCAGGATCCGGACTATGAGTCGGCCATGGCGACGGTCCACTCCCGGTTCAGCACTAATACCAATCCAAGCTGGGAGCGGGCCCATCCGAACCGTCTCATCGTCCACAACGGCGAGATCAACACGATCCGGGGCAATGCAGACAAGATGCGCGCCCGGGAGGAGAATATGGCTTCCGGACATCTGAAAGGCCAGCTCCACAAGATCCTTCCGGTGGTGAACCGGGAGGGATCCGACTCGGCCATGCTGGATAATACGCTGGAATTCCTGGTAATGAGCGGGATGGACCTGCCCCTGGCGGTGATGATCACCATTCCGGAGCCATGGGCGAACAACGAAACGCTTTCCCAGGAGATCCGGGATTTCTATCAGTACTATGCGACCATGATGGAGCCCTGGGACGGCCCGGCGGCCATCGTATTTTCTGACGGGGACGTGCTGGGGGCGGTACTGGACCGGAACGGCCTGCGCCCGTCCAGATATTATGTGATGAAGAATGGCGACGTGATCCTGGCGTCCGAAGTGGGCGTGCTCCAGGTCCCGGAAGAAGAGATCCTCTTAAAGGAACGGCTCCATCCGGGCAAGATGCTGCTGGTGGATACGACAAAAGGCAGGATCATCGACGACCGTGAACTGAAAGAAGCCTACGCGACGGCACAGCCCTACGGAGAATGGCTGGACAGCTCCCTGCTGGAATTAAAGGATCTGAAGATCCCCAATAAAAGCGTGGAGCAGTATACGAAAAAACAGCAGAAACAGCTTCAGAAAGCGTTCGGTTATACATATGAGGAATACCGGAAGTCCATTTATGAAATGGCGCTGAACGGCGGCGAGGGGACCGCGGCCATGGGTGTGGATACCCCGCTGGCCGTATTATCCGAAAAGCACCGCCCGCTGTTTGATTACTTTAAGCAGCTCTTTGCCCAGGTGACCAATCCGCCCATTGATGCGATCCGTGAGGAGATCGTCACAGGGACGTCGGTCTATGTGGGGAAAAACGGCAATCTGATCGAAGAGAAAGCGGAGAACTGCCAGGTGCTGAAGATCAAGAATCCGATCCTTACCAATACAGATATGCTGAAGATCAAGAATCTTCACCGGGACGGGTTCCGCGTGGCGGTCGTTCCGATCATTTACTATAAGAGCGCGAAACTGGAGCGCGCCCTGGAGCATCTGTGCGTAGAGGTGGACAAGGCATACCGGGACGGAGCCAATATCCTGATCCTGTCCGACCGGGGCGTGGACGAGAACCATGTGCCGATCCCGTCCCTTCTGGCGGTATCGGCGGTCCATCAGTATCTGGTGGAGACGAAGAAGCAGACATCCATGTCCCTCATCCTGGAGTCCGGAGAGCCAAGAGAGGTCCATCATTTCGCAGCGCTGCTCGGATACGGGGCCTGTGCGGTGAACCCGTACCTGGCGCTGGAGTCCATCCGGGAACTGATCGAAGAGGGACTGCTTGATAAGGATTATTATGCGGCGGTGGATGATTATACCCATGCGGTGCTTCACGGCATCGTGAAGATCGCGTCCAAGATGGGCATCTCCACGATCCAGTCCTACCAGGGATCCAAGATCTTCGAGGCGGTGGGGATCTCGAAAGAGGTGATCGACCGGTATTTCGCCGGGACGGTGAGCCGGGTGGGCGGCATCACGCTGGAAGATATCGCCCGCAATGCGGACGCCCTGCACTCCGCGGCATTTGACCCGCTGGGCAGGGATACGGACCTGACGCTGGACAGCCTTGGAAAACATAAAGCAAGGAGCGGCGGCGAAGAGCACCGCTACAATCCGGCAACCATCCATATGCTGCAGAAGTCGACCCGGATGGGGGACTACGGCATGTTTAAAGAATATACGGCCATGGTGGACGCGGAGCGCAGCGGAAATCTGCGTTCGCTGCTGGAGTTCCGGTATCCGGAGCAGGGCGTGCCGCTGGAGGAAGTGGAGAGCGTGGACAGCATCGTGCGGCGCTTCAAGACGGGCGCCATGTCCTACGGATCCATTTCACAGGAGGCTCATGAGACGCTGGCCCTTGCCATGAATATGCTCCACGGGAAATCCAATACCGGCGAGGGCGGTGAGAGCGAGGACCGTCTGGATTCGGCTGGAACGGAACATGACCGCTGCTCGGCCATCAAACAGGTGGCCAGCGGCCGGTTCGGCGTGACCAGCCGGTATCTGGTCAGCGCCTCCGAGATCCAGATCAAGATGGCCCAGGGCGCGAAGCCCGGCGAGGGCGGACACCTGCCGGCAAGGAAGGTATACCCCTGGATCGCGAAGACCAGACACTCCACGCCCGGTGTGAGCCTGATCTCCCCGCCGCCGCACCATGACATCTATTCCATCGAGGATCTGGCGCAGCTCATCTATGACCTGAAAAATGCCAATAAATACGCGCGGATCTCGGTGAAGCTGGTGTCTGAGGCCGGCGTGGGAACTGTGGCGGCGGGCGTGGCCAAGGCGGGCGCCCAGGTGATCCTGATCTCCGGCTATGACGGCGGAACCGGCGCGGCGCCGGAGAGTTCCATCCACAATGCGGGCCTGCCCTGGGAGCTGGGCCTTGCGGAGACTCATCAGACGCTCCTTCGAAACGGGCTCCGGAGCCGGGTCATGATCGAGACGGACGGCAAGCTGATGAGCGGCCGGGATGTGGCCATCGCCGCACTCCTCGGCGCCGAGGAATTCGGATTTGCCACCGCGCCCCTCGTGACTATGGGGTGTGTGATGATGCGTGTCTGCAACCTGGATACCTGTCCGGTGGGCGTGGCCACCCAGAACCCGGAGCTTCGGAAACGTTTTGCGGGCAAACCGGAATATGTGGTGAACTTTATGCGGTTTATCGCGGAAGAACTGCGGGAATACATGGCCCGTCTGGGCGTCCGCACCCTGGATGAGATGGTCGGGCGGACCGACCTGCTGGCGCAGAAGACCGATGCGAAAAGCCCCATGGCAGGGAAGCTGGATCTGAGCGCTGTGCTCGATAATCCGTATGCCGGGGCGCAGAAGGTGACCTTTGATCCGGCGGACGCCTATGACTTTGAACTGGAAAAAACAATGGACGAAAAAGTCCTGCTTAAAAAGCTGGGTGAGGCGCTGGCAAAAGGAGAGAAAGCCTCCGTCAGCGTGAAGGTGGGTAATACGGACCGGACCTTCGGCACTCTGCTCGGCGCGGAGATCACCAGGCAGCATAAGAAAGGGCTTCCCCAGGATACGCTGACCGTGAACTGTAAAGGCGCGGGCGGACAGAGCTTCGGTGCATTTATCCCCCGGGGACTGACTCTCTGCCTGGAAGGCGATGCCAACGATTACTTCGGCAAAGGCCTTTCCGGCGGTACGCTGGCGGTCTATCCGCCGGCACAGCGCGCGGCGGATGCTGGAAACAACATCGTCGCCGGCAACGTGGCGCTCTACGGCGCGACCAGCGGAAAAGCATTTTTCTGCGGAATGGCGGGAGAGCGGTTCGCCGTCCGGAATTCCGGCGCCCTGGCCGTGGTGGAAGGCGTGGGCGAACACGGATGCGAGTATATGACCGGCGGAAGGGTCGTCGTCCTTGGAAGCACCGGCAAGAACTTTGCAGCCGGTATGAGCGGCGGTATCGCTTACGTGCTGGATGAGGGAAATACCCTCTACAGGAACCTGAATAAAGAGATGATCTCCATTGAGAAGATGGAGAGCCGGATCGATATCCATGAACTGAAGAGCCTGATCGAGGAACATGTGGAGCGCACCGGTTCCCGAAAGGGGCAGGAAGTGCTGGATCATTTTGAGGAATATCTGCCGAAATTCAAGAAGATCATCCCCTATGATTACAGGCGGATGACGAACCTGAGCATGAAGCTGGAGGAGAAGGGCATGAGTTCCGAGCAGGCGCAGATGGAAGCATTTGCAGAAGTATTCCAGAAGAAACAGGAGGGAAATGACTGATGGGAAAGCCGACGGGATTTTTAGAATATGAAAGAAAAGACGCGCAGATCCGGGAGCCCGGTGAACGGATCCGGGATTTCCATGAATTCAAAAAGCCGCTGTCTCTTGAAGAACAGCGGATCCAGGGCGCGCGGTGCATGGAGTGCGGCGTCCCCTTCTGCCAGTCCGGGATGATGATCGCGGGCATGGCTTCCGGGTGTCCTCTCCACAATCTGGTGCCGGAGACCAATGATCTGGTCTTCCGCGGAAAATGGCGTCAGGCCTATGAGCGCCTTTCGAAGACGCACAGCTTTCCGGAGTTTACATGCCGGGTGTGCCCGGCCCTCTGCGAGGCGGCCTGCACCTGCGGCCTGAACGGGAAGCCGGTGGCGGTGAAGGCTAATGAACAGGCCATCATCGAGACGGCCTGGGCAAAAGGCTGGGTGAAGCCCCATGTCCCGTCTGTCAGGACCGGCAAGCGGATCGCCGTCGTGGGAAGCGGTCCCTCCGGGCTTGCAGCTGCACAGGAGTTGAACCGGATGGGCCACACGGTGACCGTGTTTGAGCGCAGCGACCGGTTCGGCGGCCTGCTCCGGTACGGGATCCCGAACATGAAGCTGGAGAAAAGCATCATCGACCGTCGGATCCGTCTGATGGAGGAGGAAGGCGTGGCCTTCCGGGCAAATGCAGACGTGGGGAAAGACATTCCGGCGAAGGATCTGCTGCGGGACTACGACCGGGTGGTCCTGGCCTGCGGCGCATCCAACCCCAGGGATATCTCTGTTCCGGGCAGGGATGCGGGCAATATCTTCTTCGCGGTGGACTATCTGAAATCCGTGACAAAGAGCCTGCTGGATTCAGACCTGAAAGATAAGGGCTTCGTTTCACCAAAAGGCCGCCATGTGCTGGTGATCGGCGGCGGCGACACGGGTAATGACTGTGTGGCGACCGCCATCCGGCTGGGCGCCAGGTCCGTGACCCAGCTGGAGATGATGCCGGAACCGCCAGAGAACCGCACGCCGGGCAATCCCTGGCCGGAGTGGCCGAAAGTCCTGAAGACCGATTACGGACAGGAAGAGGCCATCGCCCTGTTCGGAAAGGATCCCCGCGTCTATCAGACCACGGTGACGGAATTCCTGAAGGACGGCAAGGGAAATGTGCAGAAAGCGAAGATCATAAGCCTGGAGCCGAAGCAGGATAAAAAGTCCGGCCGGATGATCATGTCCCCGGTGGAAGGGACGGAGAAGACCATGGACGCGCAGCTCGTCCTCATCGCCGCCGGATTCCTGGGCAGCCAGAAGTATGTGACGGATGCATTTCAGACAGAGACCGATCCGCGGACCAATGTGAAGACAAAGCCCGGGGCTTACGAAACAACGGTACCCCGCGTCTTTACCGCGGGCGACATGCACCGGGGACAGTCCCTGGTGGTGTGGGCCATCGCAGAAGGACGGAATGCGGCGCGGGCCGTTGACCGGGACCTGATGGGATATTGACAGAGCGTTTTTTGGCTGATATAAAAGGAATATCAGGAAAAATGATATGAAATAAATATCAGATTAAAAAGGAGCGGACAGTTATGGCAAATTATACGAGAGAGGATATCCTGCGCATCGCGGAAGAGGAGGATGTGGAATTCATCCGTCTGCAGTTCACGGATATTTTCGGGATGATGAAAAATACGGCGATCACGTTCAGCAGGCTTGAAAATGCACTGAATAACGAATGTATGATCGACGTGTCTTCTATGGAAGGATTTTACCGGAACGGAGAGGATGACCTGTATCTCTACCCTGTCCTGGATACGTTCTGCATCCTTCCCTGGCGCCCCCAGCAGGGCAAAGTGGCGCGTCTCATCTGCGACGTGTATCGGGCGGACGGGACGCCTTATAAAGAAAGCCCCCGGTATATCCTGAAGCAGGCGAAGGAACTGGCAGCGGCAAAGGGATACACCTTCCAGGTGAATCCGGAGTGCGAGTTCTTCCTCTTCCACACGGATGACAACGGCCGGCCCACGACGACCACCCACGAGCAGGCGGGATACATGGACTTAAGTCCCGTGGATCTGGGCGAAAACGCCAGAAGGGATATCGTGCTTACGATGGAGGATATGGGCTATGACGTGGCGTCCTCCCATCACGAGATCGCGCCCGCCCAGCATGAGATCGACTTTACCATGTCGGATGTGCTGGAGACGGCGGACAAATTCATGACATTCAAAGTGGCGGTGCGCACGGTGGCAAAGCGCCACGGGCTTCACGCCACATTTATGCCGAAGCCGAAGGCGGATGTGAACGGATCCGGCATGCATATCAATATGGCTCTTTATAAAGACGGTCAAAATGTGTTTGCGGATGCAACGGATCCGCTGAACTTAAGCCGGGAGGGACGTGCGTTCATCGCCGGGATCTTTGCCCACATCGAAGGCATGACCGCCTTCTTTAACCCGCTGGTCAATTCCTATAAACGACTGGTCCCGGGCTTTGAGGCGCCGTCGGATATCACCTGGTCGTCCACCCAGCGGACCGCCCTTGTGAAAGTGTGCCGGAACAGCCGCCGGGAGCAGGCCATCGAACTGAGGAGCCCCGATCCGTCCGCCAATCCGTATCTCGTATTCGCCCTCTGCCTGGCGGCAGGCCTTCAGGGGATCGAAGCGGGGCTGGAGCTTTCGCCGGAGCTGGAGAAAGATCTGCGGAAGCTGTCCGGAGAAGAGAAGCAGGCGCAGGGAATCCGCAGCCTGCCGAAGAATCTGGACGAGGCTTTAAATAAGATGGAACAGGATCCGTGGATCGGACAGACACTGGGATCTCTCTATACAGAACATTATGCAAAGAGAAAGCGTGAAGAGTGGGAAAACTACAGCAGACAGGTGTCAGAGTGGGAACTGGGCCAGTACCTGTACCGGATCTGACGCGCGGACTGCTGAGCCATCTGGCAGCTGGAAGAAAGGGCGGGAGCAGGATTGAGCGTGATCATTGTGGCATTACCGAAAATTGAAGACGCGAAACGGGTGCGCCGGGTGCTCTTAAGCCACGGATATGACAATGTGGTGCCCTGCGGTACAGGGGCTGCCGCGCTGATGGAGGCGAACAATGAGAACCGGGGGCTGATCATCTGCGCCGCAAGGCTTCCGGACATGCATTACAGTGAACTGCTGGAATACATGCCCCGGTTCTATGAGCTTCTCCTGCTCGGCTCCGGGAGCGCGGTGAGCGACGCAGGCGGGGATGTGATGGCGCTGACCATGCCTCTGAAGATCCACGATCTTATCAATACGGTGGAAATGCTCCTCGCCCAGGCGGACCGCCGGTATAAAAAAGAGAAGAAAAAGAAACCGCCGGCGCGGAATGAGCGGGATGAGAATTACATCCGCAACGCCAAGTATCTCCTGATGGAGCGGAATCACCTGACAGAAGAAGCGGCCTACCGGTATATCCAGAAACGGAGCATGGACAACGGGACCAATATGGTGGAGACGGCCCAGATGATCCTGATGCTGATCTGGGATGAGACCGATTAACAGGAAATGAGCAGAAATATCCGGCCCGGAGCAATTAGGGATTGCCAAAAGTTTATACTTTGTTTATAATTAGTTCCATATTGTGTCAAAGAAAGGAACATGTGGAATGGGAGAAACATTACAGATACTGACTGCCATGATCATCTACATGGCAGCCGTTATTATTTTAGGCGTAACTTTTGCAAGAAAAGCCAACGCAAGTTCAGATGCCTATTTCCTGGGCGGCCGAAGCCTCGGCCCCTGGGTGACGGCCATGAGCGCGGAAGCGTCGGACATGTCCGGATGGCTCCTCATGGGCCTGCCGGGCGTGGCTTACTGGTGCGGGATCGCGGATGCGGCCTGGACGGCCATCGGACTGGCTGCCGGTACATACATCAACTGGCTGATCGTGTCCAAACGGCTCCGCCGGTACAGTGAGAAGGCCGGCAATGCGATCACCCTGCCGGAATACTTTTCAAACCGGTTCCATGAGAAGAAAAAAGTGATCATGACCATCGCGGCCGTGTTCATCCTGATCTTCTTTACGGTATATGCGGCCAGCTGTCTGGTGACATGCGGCAAGCTCTTCTCCACGTTATTTGATCTGCCTTACATCCCGATGATGATCGTGGGCGCCGTATTCGTGCTGATCTACACGATCATCGGCGGATTCCTGGCGGAGAGCGCTTCAGACTTCATGCAGGCGATCGTGATGATCGTGGCCCTCGGCGTGATCGTGCTGGTGGGCACCTACGCCGCAGGCGGTCTGGGCGCGGTGATCGACAATGTGAAGGATATCCCGGGATTCCTGGAGTTCTTCGGCATGGCGACCCCGCAGACGGTTGACGGGGTACAGCAGGCGGCGGACGGCGTCCCGCTCTTCGGAGAAGCGGCGCCCTACGGACTGATCTCCGTGGTATCCATGCTGGCATGGGGGCTGGGATACTTCGGTGTTCCCCAGGTGCTCCTGCGGTTCATGGCGATCCGTCACGAGGATGAACTGACCCGGTCCCGCCGTATCGCGACGGTGTGGGTGGTGATCTCTCTGGTCATCGCGGTATTTATCGGTGTGATGGGACGCGCCCTTTATCCGACGGCGCTGACCACTTCTTCGGATGCGGAGAATGTATTTATCCTTCTGTCAACAAACCTTCTGCCACCGCTGATCGCCGGCTTTGTAATGGCAGGCATCTTGGCGGCGACGATCAGCTCCTCGGATTCCTACCTGCTGATCGCGGCGTCGGCCTTTGCGAAGAATATTTATCAGGGGCTGCTCCGCAGGAAAGCATCTGACCGGGAAGTGCTGAATATTTCCAGGATCACCCTGCTGCTGATCGCAGTAGTGGCAATGATCATCGCCCTGGATGAGAACAGCGTCATCTTTACCATCGTAAGCTTTGCCTGGGCCGGATTCGGCGCCACATTCGGACCGCTGATGCTCTTCAGCCTGTTCTGGAAGAGAACGACCAGAGCCGGCGCCATCGCTGGTATGCTGGGCGGCGCGGGCATGGTGTTCGTATGGAACCTGCTGGTGCGTCCGCTGGGCGGCATCTGGGATATCTACGAACTGCTTCCGGCGTTTATCTTCTCCTGCCTGTGCATCGTGGTGGTGTCGTTGTTATCAGCGAAACCGTCGGAGGAGATCGAGAGAGAATTTGAAGAAGTACAGATGATGGGAAGAAAATAAAAACTGAATAAACAGATGATCAAAACAGCAGTCGTCACGGCTGCTGTTTTGTATTTCACAGGGGAAGCGTCAGTGGTATACTAAAGAGTAACAGAAGGCTGGAAAGGAGGAAAGGAAGATGTCAGTAAAAGGTGCTGTGATGGTTCCCCATCCGCCGCTGATCGTGCCTGAGATCGGCCGTGGGGAGGAAGGAAAAATACAGGCGACTGTGGATGCCTATCATCAGGCGGCCCGGAAGATCGCCCAGTGGAAACCGGATACGGTGGTGGTGATCTCGCCTCATTCCGTGATGTATACAGATTATTTTCACATTTCCCCGGGAAAAGGAACGACGGGAAATTTTGCCCGTTTCCGTGCGCCCCAGGTAAAGTTCCGGGTAGAATATGATACAGAGTTCACGGGACTTCTGGAGCAGGAGGCGGAAGCGAGAGATATCCCGGCCGGCACGCTGGGGGAACGGGATCCTTATCTGGATCACGGGACCATGGTGCCGCTCTGGTTTCTGGATCAGTATGACAGAGATTACCGGCTGGTCCGGATCGGCCTGTCCGGTCTGCCCCTGGCCGTACATTATGAACTGGGACAGTGCATCCGGAAGGCGGCGGAACTTCTGGACCGGAGTATTGCGGTCATCGGAAGCGGCGATCTGTCCCATAAGCTGAAAGAAGACGGGCCGTACGGGTTCCAGAAAGAAGGACCGGAGTATGACGCCCGGATCATGGATGTGATGGGCCGTGCCGCATTCGGGGAGCTTTTTGATTTTACGGACAGTTTCTGTGAGAAAGTTGCGGAGTGCGGACACCGTTCTTTTACGATCATGGCCGGTGCGCTGGACGGGCTGGCGGTGAAGACGGAGCGGCTGTCCTATGAAGGGACTTTCGGCGTCGGTTACGGGATATGCACTTATGAGGTGACGGGGTGGGATCCGGACCGCTTTTTCCTCGAAGCATATCGGAAAAGGGAAGAGGAGAAAGCCGCGAAACGAAAGGAAGCGGAGGATGTATACGTACGTCTGGCCCGGGAGACCATCGAGACTTATGTGCGCACCGGCAGAAAGATCCGTGTGCCGGACGGTCTTCCGCAGGAAATGTATGATCGGCGGGCCGGTGTTTTCGTCTCGCTGAAAAAGGACGGACGGCTCAGGGGATGCATCGGGACCATTTCCGCTGTGCAGGGCAGCATTGCCGGAGAGATCATAGAAAATGCCGTCAGTGCGGCAACCCGGGATCCCAGGTTTCATGCGGTGGAGAGGGAGGAACTGGACAGCCTCGTGTACAGTGTAGATGTCCTGGGCGATACCGAAAGGATCAGCTCTCCGGATGAACTGGATGTGAAACGGTACGGCGTGGTCGTGAGCCGCGGATACCGGAGAGGGCTGCTCCTTCCGAATCTGGAAGGGGTGGACACGGTGGAAGAACAGATCGCGATTGCCAGACAGAAAGCCGGCATCCCTGGGGATGCGGATGACATTGTGCTGGAACGTTTTGAGGTGGTGAGGCATCAGTGAGAGAAGCTGTATGTCCGGTCTGCTTTCATCACTGCCGTCTACGGGACGGGCAGTATGGCAGATGCAGGGCAAGAAAGAATAAAGAGGGAAGGATCATCTGTGATAACTACGGGAAGATCACGGCGCTGGCGCTTGATCCCATCGAGAAGAAACCGCTCCGTGATTTCTTCCCGGGAAGCCGCATCCTGTCTGCAGGCAGTTACGGATGCAATCTGTCCTGCCCGTTCTGTCAGAATCATGACATATCCATGAACGGGGCAGAGAAGGCAGAATGGCGCATGATGACGCCGGAAGAACTCGCAGATCTGGCGGAACAGTGCAGGCCGGAAGGCAATATCGGGATCGCATTTACCTACAATGAACCGCTGATCGATTATGAGTATGTGCGGGATACGGCCAGACTCATCCGTGAGCGGGGCATGAAAAATGTGCTGGTCACCAACGGTACGGCGGAACTTCAGGTCCTGGAAGAACTGATCCCGTATATTGACGCTATGAACATTGACCTGAAAGGCTTCACAGAGGAATATTACCGGAAACTTGGCGGGGAGCTCGAGGTCGTAAAGCGCTTTATCACTCGTGCGGCTGCGGACTGCCATGTGGAACTGACCACCCTGATCGTGCCTGGGGAGAATGACCGGACGGATGAAATGGAGCGGGAGGCAGAGTGGATTGCTTCGGTAGATCCAAAGATCAGCCTCCATGTGACACGCTTTTTCCCGCGATACCGGATGATGGACCGGGATGCAACAGAAGTGGAAACCGTATACCGGCTTAAGGATACGGCAAAGAAATATCTGAAGAATGTATATACGGGGAACTGCTGAGACGGCAGTTCCCCGTATTGTATAATGCGATATTCTGAAACTATATTAAGCCTGCGACTGCAGCGCATCATACCCGGTCTCGCCGGTGCGGATCTTTGTGGCGCTGCGGATCTCATAGCTGAAGATCTTGCCGTCGCCCATTTCACCGGTGAAAGCGGCTTCGCGGATCGCATCGATCACCTTTTTCTCCCATTCTTCGGATGAGACGACAATCTCAAATTTTACCTTCGGAAGAAGGACAAGATCGACTTCGGAGCCGCGTATGATCTCGCTGTATCCCTTCTGGGCGCCGCATCCCATGACCTGGGAGACGGTGATGCCGTTTACTTCGATCTGGTTCAGGGCGGCTTTCACATCCTCGAACATTTCTTCCCTGACGATTGCCTCTACTTTGATCAGCATAATGTTTCCTCCTGTTCTAATCTGTTTTTGACGTATTTAGTCGAAACCATTGAAGGACGGATAAGCATGCTCGCCATGCTGTGTGATATCAAGGCCGAGCGCTTCGTCTTTTTCATCAACACGGAGCTTCGTGAAGATCCGGATGATGCCGATGCAGATCAGTGATCCCACGACCGCGACTGCGATCGTAACCAGGATACTCAGGATCTGTGCGGTGAAAAGACGTGTTTCGCCGAATACAAGGCCGTCCCACTGAGCAACCGGGTTGATGGCATTCTGTCCGAACAGACCGGTGGCGATGCCGCCCCAGATCCCGCCGATGCCGTGGCATCCGAAAGCGTCCAGGGCGTCGTCCACTTTGAGTCTGTGTTTAATCACATTCATCATACAATAGCAGATCGGGCTGACAAGCGCGCCGATGATAAAGGATGCCCAGACCGGGACGAATCCTGCGCCCGGTGTGATAGCGACCAGACCGACCACCAGGCCGGTGGACGCGCCGACCAGTGTCGGCTTTCCGTCTTTGACTGTATCGATCAGCATCCAGGAGAGGAGGGCGGTCGCCGCAGAGATGGACGTCGTCATAAATGCATGTGCGGCAAGTCCGTCCGCCGCGAGGGCGCTCCCGGCGTTGAACCCGTACCATCCAAACCACAGAAGTGCGGCTCCGAGCACAACGAAAGGAATATTGTGAATGCGGTAAGAAGTCTTCTCGTAACCGCGTCTTCTGCCAAGATAAACAGCGAGCACCAGGGCGCTCACGCCGGAGCTGATATGTACCACATTTCCTCCGGCAAAATCAACCGAGCCGATCTCCGCCAGAAATCCGCCCTGGCCCCATACCATGTGGGCCATCGGGTAGTAGACGATGACGGACCAGAGGACGATGAAGGCAAACAGTGCTTTGAACTTCATCCTGCCGACCACCGCGCCGGTAATAAGCGCCGGGGTGATCATGGCGAACATCATCTGAAACGCGCAGTATACCAGATGCGGGATGCTGTCTGAATAGGGGCCTGCATCCCATCCGACCCCGTTAAGCCCCAGCCATTCCAGGCTTCCGATCACACCGCCGTGATCGCTCCCGAATGCGAGCGAATATCCGAACAGCGTCCACATAAATACGGAAAGGCCCATAATGGCAACGCAGGCCATCATTGTGTTTACAACATTTTTTCTCCTGACAAGTCCCCCGTAGAAGAAAGCCAGGCCCGGCGTCATGATAAAGACAAGCGCCGCGCAGATCATTATAAATCCAGTGTTTCCAGTATCCATAGAAATACCTCCCATTTCCATCAGAGTGAACGGATTCTCATGAAAATCGCTTTATGCAAAAAAGAAAAGACGCCTGAGCGGTGAGGGCGTTTCATTCGCCTCAACGTCAGACGTCTTTGTCTTATGCGGGTAAGTTTAGCAGAGTGAAAAACAAAAATCAAGAAAAAACTGCCAGAAAAAAATTATTTGTGAAAAATTCAGAAAAATCAGGACGTTTTTTTATAATATTGGTTAAGAATGTCCTGAAGAGTGACTGATTTCATTTCTTTTTCCGCCGTTTCCTGGATCTGGTCAAAAAAAACCTGAAGAGACAACTGAATATAAATTCCGACGCCGCATTCCGGGTTGGTATGAGTATCCAGATGCAGCAGAGGTTTTTCTCCTTCCACTGCCCTGTATACATCCAACAAAGTAATTAACGCCGGGATTCTGGTAAGTGCAGGTCTCGGATGTCCTTTCACGCTTGAAATAAGTCCGGCGCGGCGAAGAGCGGACATGAGCTGGCGTACACAGCCCGGATTCGTGTGCAGGCTTTCCGCGATACTGCTGCTGGAGAGGGAGCCGTTTGGATTCAGTGCAATAAAGGCAAGGATATGGACGGCATCGCTGAGTCTGGTTGAATATTTCATAAATATGTCCTCCTGAATATAAATTTAATTATAACAGCATATTGACAGAAAGGCAACCGGATGCTAGACTGAAACTGATGTTAAAATAAAATTAACAATAAAGAAGCGGGTTAAGGAAAAGGAGAAATATTATGACATTTTATGAAGAACTTGTCATGCAGACACAGATGAATTTCTCAAAATATTATGGAATGTATGCGTCCGGGAAGACGCCGTATATACTTACGGAGAAAAAGCCGCTGCCGTATCCGGAGCAGATCAGCCGGCTGGTGCGGGAGCTGAACGAGGCTGAATGCATCGTAGTCGGCGGCGCGTCCGGACTGTCAGCGGCAGGAGGCGGGGATTTTTACTATGAAGATAACGCCTCCTATCGGAAATATTTCGGGAAATTTGCAGAAAAATATGGCTTCCAGGGCGCATTTGCGGGAATGCAGTATCCGTTTCCGTCAAGAGAGGAGCACTGGGGATATGTGGCGACCTTCCTGAACACAACGCAGAACGCGCCGGTGCGGGAGCCGTATCTGGATCTGGACCGGATGCTTGCGGGAAAGGATTTCTTCATCCTGACGACCAATCAGGATACTCAGTTCGTGAAGCTTTATCCGGAGGAAAAGGTCAGTGAGATCCAGGGCGACCACCGGTTCTTCCAGTGCGCGAAGTGCTGCACGGATGACACCTGGGATGCTGTGGAGCAGGTGAAAGAGATGATCCGTTCGATGGGGGACAGCACATATGTCTCTTCCGATCTGATCCCCCGCTGTCCCCACTGCGGTGGCGAGGCGTTCCCGTGGGTGCGGGGATATGGCAATTTCCTCCAGGGTGGGAAATATGAGGGAGAGTATCAGAAGATTTCTGATTATATTCTGAAAAACAGGGAAAGAAAAATCCTGTTTCTGGAACTGGGAGTGGGGAGGCTGACGCCGATGTTTATCCAGGAGCCATTCTGGAATCTGACGCTTTCCCTGCCCCATGCACGGTACATCGCGGTGAATGACAAATATGATTTCCTGCCTCAGCAGATTGAAGATAAAGGGATGACGATCGTGGGGGATATTGCAAAAGTCTTAAGGGATGCGGCGGAATTGACCGGACGGAAGGAGACGCATTGATGGATTTCGTGATGTCTGATGCAAAAAAACTTCTGACAGAAAAAATCATGCAGGCGGACGCAATTGTGATAGGCGGCGGATCGGGCCTGTCCTCTGCGGCGGGATACGACCACTATCACTGGTCGCCTGCGCTTCGGGAGTCATTAGATGTGTTCCGGGAGTATTATGGGTTCCGTTCTCCGCTGGATGGATTTTATCACTGTTTCTCCAGCTATGAAGAACAGTGGGGATATTACAGCCAGTATATCCACTTTATGTGGGAGGCGCCTCCAGGACAGACGTACCTTGATCTGAAGGAAATCGTGGGCCAAAAGCCCTGTTTTATCCTGACAACCAATGTGGATATGCAGTTTTTTAAAGTTTTCCCAAAGGAACAGATCTGCGCTTTCCAGGGAGATTTTCAATACTGCCAGTGCAGCCAGCCCTGCGAGGATGTTCTCTACGATTCCCGCAGGATGGTCGAAGCGATGACAGAACAGCTGATTGACGGAGTTAAGATTAAGACAGATATGGTCCCCAGGTGCGGGAAATGCGGGAGAGTGATGGTCCCGTGGGTACGGGACGACAGTTTTCTCGAGGGAAAATATTGGGCAGAGCAGGCGGAACAGTACCATCGTTTTCTTCGGCATTGGATCGCAGAACAGGGAGACAGTCAGGTATTGCTGCTGGAGCTTGGGGTAGGAGAGATGACGCCGTCCGTGATCAAACTGCCCTTCTGGGAGATGGCAGAAAAGAACAGGAATGTATTTTATGCATGCCTCAATAAAAAGCCGTCCCATGCACCGGAGCATTTACGGGGAAAAAGTTTGTATCTGGAAGGAGACCTGAAGGAAACCCTTGGCAGTTTAAAAGAGGAGGTGAAGCGGTACAGATGATCAGAAAAATTGCGGAAAAGATAAAAGGAGCGGACGCCATCCTGATCGGCGCAAGCAATGGACTTTCTATTACGGAAGGACTGCATCTCTTTGCGGATGATCAGGCGTTCGAGGATCTGTTCGGCGACCTGAAAGAGAAATACGGGCTGACATGCATTCTGCACGGCATGAGCGCGCAGTGGCCTGCGGAAGAAGAGAAGTGGGGGTTCTGGAGCAGGCTGATCCATCATTACTGCGGTGAATATAAAGAGACAAAGGTGATGTCAGACCTGAAAGCGGTCATAGGAGAGAAAGACTATTTTGTGATTACGTCCAACGGGGAGTGCCATTTTGAAATGTGCGGTTTTGACCCGGAGAAGATCTGTGAGATCGAAGGAAACTGGCTGACCATGCAGTGTGCGTCCGGATGTTATCAGAAGCTGTATCCTGTGCTGGAACTGGCGGAGAAGATGGCGGCAAAAGAGCAGGGAGGGGAAATCCCGTCGGAACTGGTTCCCTGCTGTCCGGAATGCGGCGGCCCTATGAAGATCCATATGGTCGGGCCGAATTTTATCCCGCCGGCAGCGGAGAAAGAACGTCTGGATGCTTTCCTGAAGAAATATCACGGGAAAAACCTGGTGATCCTGGAACTGGGGATCGGATGGAGAAACCAGCTGATCAAAGCGCCTCTTATGCGGCTGACGGCGAAAGAGCCGAATGCAGCCTATATAACGATCAATCTCGGAGAAGTGTACATTGCGGAAGATATTAAGGAAAAATCCTTTGGAGTGGACGGATATCTGGACGAGACGCTTGCTGCGTTGAAAAAAGAGTCAGAGTCTTTCTGTTAATGCGGTGTGAACTTGCAGCTTAATGCGGATGGCGGTGTGCATGCAAAAGATATGCGTGTAAAATCCGAAAGGGATTGCATTTTCTGTAAGGGTGCGCTATATTATAAACGACATATGTCGGAAATAAAACGGAGGATGTAGCTATGCCAAGACCAAGAAGATGCAGGAGAGTCTGTTCAGAGCCGGATTATATTCAGTTTTTCCCGGGAGGGATCCCATGTGATGAGATGGTGATACTTACAGTCGATGAGTATGAGGTGATACGCCTGATCGACCTGGAAAAGCTGACTCATGAGCAGTGTGCCCGGAGGATGGATATTTCCAGGACAACTGTGACAGAGATCTGTGAGAGCGCCAGGGAGAAGATCGCAGACAGTATCGTAAATGGGAAAGAGCTGATGATCAAGGGCGGAAATTACCGTCTCTGTGAGGGAAATGCATCTGCTCTTTGCGGGAAAAGATGTAGAGCTGCATCTGCTGCGGAGGGCAAAAGTGACATTGCGGAAATGAAGGGAGAGCATATCATGAGAATTGCAGTCACATATGAAGACGGAAATGTATACCAGCATTTTGGGCACACGGAACAGTTTAAGATCTATGATACAGAAGAAGGCCGGATCGTCAGAGAGAGGACGGCAGAAACGAACGGCAGCGGGCATGGCGCCCTGGCGGGATTTTTGAAAGAGCTCAATGTGGATACGCTGATCTGCGGCGGGATCGGAGCGGGCGCGCAGAATGCGCTTGACGATGCTGGCATCAGGCTTTACGGGGGCGTCTCCGGCAATGCGGATGAAGCGGTAAAGGCTCTGCTGGCAGGGAATCTTGTCTTTGACCCGGATGTCCGGTGCAGCCATCACGGAGAAGACGGGCAAGGAGACGGCCACCGCTGCGGCGCATATGGTGAGGGGCATCACTGCGGCGGCCACGGAGAAGGAGAACGGTGCTGTTAGGACAGTGGATCCCGAATCCCTTCAAGATTCGTGGAAGAGTCTTGAGGGGATCAGAAGCAATTATGACATATAACATACGGCCGGCAGGATACAAGTCACTCGAATTTCCTGTCATAGAGCAGCGCGGCGATCAGCACGACGAAACAGGAGCCCGCATTGTGCACCAGCGCCCCGGTGGTGGGCGTCAGCACTTCCATGAGGGACAGCACGATGGCCGCAAAGTTGATGCACATGGACAGGGTGATGCTGGCTTTGATCGTCTTCACCGTTGCGTTGGACAGCTGCTTCAGATACGGGATCTTTGAAATATCATCGCTCATCAGGGCGATTTCCGCGGCGTCTACGGCGATATCGCTTCCCATGCTCCCCATCGCCACGCTTACATCAGCGGTTTTCAGCGCGGGGGCATCGTTGATGCCGTCGCCGATCATGCATACTTTGTGGTTTTCTGCCTGCAGCCTCTTAATGCTCTGCACTTTTTCTTCCGGCAGAAGCTCTGCGAGCACTTCTTTGATCCCGGCCTGCTGCGCAAAATAGTCGGCGGCTTTCCGGTGGTCGCCGGTGAGCAGTACAGTGCGGGTGCGCATATCCGAAAGCCGGGAGACCATGTTTTTCGCTTCCGGGCGCAGCACATCAGAAAGCGCAATGACGCCGATGCATTTCCGGTCTTTCGCGATGAGAACAGAGGCTTTCCCTTGTGCGCGGAGCTGTTCCAGTGTGGAACGGATGCGGTCATCGATGGGAACTTTATTTTCCGAGAGGAAACTTTCATTGCCGCAGAGCAGGCTGCGGCTGCCTGTCGCTGCGAAAACGCCTCTGCCTGCGGTCATTTTGAAAGAAGACGTTTCGGATAAGGGGACTTCTTTTATTTTCGCACAGGCCACGATCGCTTTTCCCAGGGGATGTTCGCTCCTGGATTCTGCGGAAGCGGCGAGAGAGAGCAGTTCTGTCTCGCTGATGGAACTGTCGAAAGAGATCACGTCGCTGACATCCAGGCGTCCATAGGTCAAAGTGCCGGTCTTATCAAAGGCGATCGTGTCCACTTTTCCCATTTTTTCGAGGGCTTCGCCGGATTTGATGATCACGCCGTGTTTTGTCGCCTGGCCGATCGCAGCCATGACCGCGGTAGGCGTTGCCAGTACAAGGGCGCAGGGACAGAACACAACGAGCACGGTCACGGCGGTTATGATGTTCCCGGTGAATACATAGGAAAAAATGGCGATCAGCAGGGCAACGGGGACCAGCCAGCTTGCGGCTTTGTCCGCGATCCTCTGCATGGGGGCCTGCCGGTTCTCCGCGTCCTGCACCATGCGGATCAGCTTTTGCAGGGAACTGTCTTCGCCCACTTTTGTCGCCAAAATATCGATGGAGCCAAAGCGGTTGATCGTACCGCAGAAGACCTCTTCTCCCACGCCCTTGTCGACGGGCAGGGATTCCCCTGTCATAACCGACTGGTCAACTGAGGTTTCGCCGCTCAGGATCCTTCCGTCAACCGGGATGGTTTCACCGGGCAGGATGCGCAGGATATCCCCCTGCCGGATGTCCTCTGCCGGTACTGTTTCCTCAATCCCGTCTCTCAGCCTGCGCGCTTTCGCCGGCGCAAGGCTGATCAGCTTTTTCAGGCCTTTTTTTGCCCGGTTTGTGGTGGCTTCTTCCAAAAGCGCGCCGATGGCCATGATAAATGCGACTTCCCCTGCCGCGAACAGATCCCCGATCGCGATTGCCGCGAACATGGCGATGCAGATCAAAAGAGCAGAGGATATCTTGCTGATGCCGGGATTATGGATCATGCGCCATACCGCCAGATATAGGAGGGGGATGCCGCTGATCACGATGGTAACCCACGCCGGGTCAAAGGGCAGAAAGGAAAGGTGTGTCGGCGTGCCGCCAAATTCTTCCATCAGGTGCGGGATCAGATCCAGCAGCAGGAATACACCGGCTGCTATCGTCATTGGCAGTCCGGCGAGAAAATCACTAAGTCTCTTTATCATAATGGTCCCTCCGTGTCTACGGCATTTCAAAGGCATTTCAAACAGGATTGCTGTTGACACCTGTTTGCTGCCGCCGTACAATTGATTTGATAACAAACACTTTATTCTTTATCTATTGTAGGAAGGATCCCCGGGGAATACAACGGATAATATGGCCGCTGTGTTTCGTATGGAACATTTTTGGGAAATTGTACGGAAGGAGTTATCATGGACAGACGGCAGCAGAAAACAAGGGCGGCTGTTTTTGCAGCGTTCAGTTCGCTTCTGGCGGAAAAAAGCTACAGCAAGGTCACGGTGCAGGAGATCATCGATACTGCGAATATCGGCAGGACGACATTCTATGCGCACTTTGAAACAAAGGACGACCTGCTGAAAGCCTTATGTGAGGTGCTTTTTGACCATATCATCAGCAGCGCGGCGGACTGCACCCACACCCACGGGCTCTATTCAGACAAAGATGCGCCGGAGTCTGTATTCTGCCATTTATTACATCATCTGCAGGAAAATGAACATAATATCCTGGTCCTGCTTTCCTGCGAGAGCAGCGAGCTTTTCCTTCGGTATTTCAAAGACAGCTTAAATGAACTGATCCAAAACCAGTTCGTCGGCCGGGACAGGGAAAACGATGCCGGTATCCCACAGGATTTCCTGGTCAACCATATTTCCGGAAGCTTTGTGGAAATGGTGCTGTGGTGGATCAAAGGGCGGATGAAGCAGACGCCGGAGGAGTTAGACCGGTATTTCCGGGCGGTTATTGAGCCGATATTGTAAAGAAAAAGTGAAACCCCGGAACAGGTGCAGAGGATGTCCCTGTCAGGGAGACTGGGAGGTTTCACCAGCGGACAGGAGAACGGGTATGTTGAGGATAGCAATTGTTGAAGATGAGGAAAATTACATCTCTGTGTTGAAAGGCTATCTGCAGAGATATAAGGAGGAATCCGGAGAGCAGATCGAGGTCACGGTCTATCACGACGGGGATGAGATTGCCGCGTTTTACCGTGCGCAGTTTGACATTATCCTGATGGACATTGAGATGAAATTTATTGACGGGATGACTGCGGCGGAGGAAATCCGCAAAATTGATTCTTCGGTCTTCATTATTTTTATTACGAACGCCCCGCAGTATGCCATCCGGGGATATGAGGTCGGCGCCCTGGATTATATACTCAAACCGGTCGCCTATTTTACGTTTGTCCAGAAACTGGGACGCGCGGTCGCAAAATTAAAAAAGCGCTGTGAAAAATGGGTCACAATACCAGTCAGAGGCGGGGTGGTGCGGACGGCGCTTTCTGATATCTATTATATAGAAAGTGAAGGGCACAGCCTGACCTATCATATGAAAGAAGGGACTGAGGTCTCATCCGCGACATTGAAATCAGTGGAGTCAGCGATGGAAAATATGGATTTTGTAAGGATTAATAAATGCTATCTGGTCAATCTGGAGCATGTTGACGGAGTAAAAGATAAATATGCCGTTGTCCACGGAGAGAAACTTTTGATCAGCAGGTCCCGTATGAAACCGCTTATGCAGGAACTGACACGGTACTGGGGGGAACGCTCATGACGACGGCAGCATTTATCACAACTTTTCCGGATATCCCCAGGATCATCACCGCGCTTGCGGAATGGCTCGCGTGCCTGGTGTGCATCCTTTCGACAGGACGCAGGATAACAGGGATGCGGCTCGCGGCGGTCAGCGCCTGTTTCCTTGCGGTGCAGAGCGTTTATATGACTGTGACGGACGGGCTGGAAGGGATCGCATGGAACCTTTGTATGGCGGGGGCTGTCGTGTTAATGTATCTTTTCATCAGGATATGCGCGGAAACTACAGGGAATGCCGCGGTATGTTTCTGCGGCAGCTCTTTTATCGTATCGGAGTTTGCGGCGTCATTTGCATGGCAGATCTGGTGTTATATAGACGAGATGTTCAGCCTGTCTGTATTTTTCTGGGGAGCGGCGGTGGTCGCCCTTGTCTACGGGATCGTATTTCTTGTTGTATGGAGACTTGACCGGAGCATTTTTTCAGATGAGGAAGGGCTGGATATTTCCCGGCGGGAAACGGTCATTGTCGTTATTTCAGTGGTGCTCATATTTGCGGTCAGCAATCTGGGATTCCTTTCGGTCAACCTGCCTTTTTCGGGGAGGGACAGCCTGGAGATATTCAACATGAGGACACTGGTCGACCTGGGAGGCGTTGCGATCCTTTACGCCTATCAGTCGCAGTGGAAATCTGCCCGGATCCAGCGGGAGCTGGAGACGATCCAGACGATCCTGCACAGCCAGTACGAACAGTACAAGCAGGCGCAGCGGACGGTAGACCTGATCAATTACCGGTACCATGACCTGAAGAACCACATCATTGCCCTCAGGGCGGACGGGAATGCGCCGCAGAGGCATGAATACCTGGATAAGCTGGAACAGGAAATCCATGATTACGAGGCGATGAACAAAACGGGAAACCAGGTGTTGGATACGCTTCTGACGAGTAAGAACCTGCGTTGCATGCAGCATAAGATCAACATGTCATGTGTTGTTGACGGGACACTGTTTGACTCCATGGACGTCATGGATATCTGTTCCATTTTCGGAAATGCCCTGGACAATGCGATCGAATGTGAACTTAAGATAGAAGACTATAACAAACGGATGATCCATGTAGACGCATTTTCCGAGAAGAGCTTCCTGATCATACGGTTTGAAAATTACTATGAGGGCGATATAGAGTTTGCCCAGGGAATGCCTGTGACGACGAAAACGGAAAAAAGCCTGCATGGATATGGATTAAAGAGTCTGAGATATACGGTGCATAAATATAAAGGCGAAGTCCAAATTGATGTGAAAGATAACTGGTTCAGCCTGAGGATCTTGATCCCGGGAGAAATTTCATAATAGGATGCGAGTGCGGATTGTAAATATCATACAATTTTGCCCGCGCTTTTTTGTTGAATATAGATAAAGTAAAAAACAGTTTATGCAGAAAAAGAGCAGTTTGTGAAGAGTTTGTAAAAAGCCGGTGAAATTCTGCTATGATATGCACAGCTGATGAGGAAAATCATCAAAAAGTCTTTCGGAATTCCAGGTGACTACTATCTGATGTAAGGAGGAAAATGTTATGATAGCTATTCAATGGGAAGACGTCATCGGCGTCCTTCAGACATGCAAACCTTATCTGATCGCGCTGGGCGTGCTGTGGATCGCGGCGGTCATAGTCATGATCGTCTGTATGAAAGTGAAAAAGAAGAGTAAAAAGCGGATGATCCGGAAATATTCCGTATTAAGTATGCTTGTGTCGCTCATTGTGATCGTGAACATGATCGTGCTCGGTCCCATGTACGCCATGATCAACCTGACCACAGTGGGCGGGATTACAAGCGATGAGACGACGGAAGAGGCAAAGGAAGTCGCAGGACAGATCGCGGAGGAAGGCATGGTCCTTCTGGAAAATGACGGAATCCTTCCGATCAGCGATCCGTCCAACATCAACCTGTTCGGCTGGTCCTCAGTCAATCCGGCATACGGAGGGACCGGATCCGGCGGACTCAATGATTTGTACGAGAAGGTAAGCCTCATCGACAGCCTGGCAGATGCAGGATTTAATGTAAATCAGGATCTGGTCGATTTCTACAATGAGTTTTCCGCAGAGCGGGCGGAGATGTCCCTGTCCACACAGAACTGGACGCTGACGGAAGCCCCGGCTTCGGAGTATTCTGATGAACTGATGCAGAGCGCGAAAGATTTTTCCGATACAGCAGTGATCGTGCTCTCCCGTGTGGCAGGCGAGGGGCACAACGACATGCCGAAGGATGTGACGACTGCATCCTACGACAATGAACAGAACGGATACAAAGATTTCGAGGAGGGCGAACACTATCTTCAGCTCTCACAGACAGAGGAAGACCTGGTCGATCTGGTGTGCGGCAATTTCGACAATGTCATCGTGATCTACAATTCAGCAAACCCGATGGAGCTTGGATTTGTGGAGCAGTATGACCAGATCAAAGCGGCGCTCTGGTGCCAGGGCCCGGGAAATGTGGGATTTGAGGCTCTTGGAAAGATTCTTACAGGCGAAGTGAACCCTTCCGGCAGGACTTCAGATACATTTATCTATGACATGACGGCTGCGCCCTGGTGGAACAACTGGGAGGCAACCCATTATTCGAATATGGAAGACATGGCGGTAGAGGGCATGAACTCCGGCATGGCGCAGACCTATTACCCGTCCTTTACGAATTACGTGGAAGGGATCTATGTGGGATATAAATTTTATGAGACGGCGGACGACGAGGGAGCGATCGATTACGATGCGACTGTGCAGTACCCCTTCGGCTACGGACTGTCCTACACCACATTTGCGCAGGAGATGAGTGATCTGACTGTAAATGACGGCGAGATCACATTTGATGTGACGGTCACAAACACAGGAGACGTGGCAGGCAAAGACGTGGTGGAAGTCTACTACAATCCGCCTTACACAAACGGCGGCATCGAGAAAGCGACCGCCAACCTGATCGATTTCGAGAAGACGCAGATGCTGGAGCCTGGCGCGTCCGAGACGATCACAATTACATTTGACGCGGAAGATATGGCTTCCTACGATATGTCCGGCGACGGATGTTATGTACTGGAAGAGGGAGATTATATCATCTCCGTGAACAGTGATTCACACACAGTTTTGGATCAGCAAACATATACACAGACGGAAACGATCCGCTACGAGGGAGACAATAAGCGCGAGAGCGACCAGGTTACAGCCACCAATCAGTTCGAGGATGTGGCAGGGGATGTGACCTATCTCTCCAGAGCAGACGGATTTGCAAACTATGAGGAAGCAACGGCAGCCCCGGTGTCCGATGTGATGTCAGACGACCTGGTGGCTCAGTATCACCTGAACAGCAACTTTGATTACACAACCTATATCGATGAAGACGATGAGATGCCGACGACCGGCGCAGATAACGGCATCCGGCTCAACGAGCTGCGGGGCGCGGATTATGACGACGAGCGGTGGGATCTGCTGCTCGACCAACTGACCGTGGAAGATATGACGAACATGATCGCCCTGTCCGGATATCAGACTCCGGCCATGGAGTCCGTAGGAAAAGTCCAGACCATTGACGCGGACGGTCCCATGTCCATCAACAATAACTTCACAGGCGAGGGTTCCATCGGGTTCCCGACAGAGACGATGATCGCCTGTACCTGGAGCAAGGAACTGGCGCAGAGCTACGGCGAGATGATGGGCAGGATGTGCCGCGAGATGAACATCGCGGGATGGTACGCGCCGGGCATGAACACCCACCGCACCCCGTTCGGTGCAAGGAACTATGAGTACTTCTCAGAGGACGGAACGTTGGCAGGATATATCGCATCCGGCGCAGTGAAAGGCTCCGCAGAGTATGGAGTATATGCATACATAAAACATTTTGCAATGTATGAAATGAACGCCAAGATGGTCTGCGTATGGTCCAACGAGCAGGCAATGCGTGAAATCTACCTGAAGCCTTTCGAGATCTGCGTAAAGGACGGAGACGCACATGCAGTCATGGTATCCTGGAGCTTTATCGGTATCAAATGGTCAGGAGAGAACAGCAGCCTGATCAACACGGTGCTCCGCGACGAGTGGGGATTTGAAGGATTCACACTGACCGACTTCTTCCGCAATAACGGACACGGATTTATGAACGCGGACGCGGCGCTGGCAAACGGAGTGGACGCGATGCTCTCCACATACGCAGGCGGGCCGAATGTGGTACAGGATCCAGAGGCGGCTTCCTCTGTGAAATATATGCGGCAGGCGTGCAAGAACGTGATGTACACCGTAGTCAACAGCTGGGTATATGAGGAAGACGGCGTGGATACCGGCCTTCCCACATGGCACAAGGCAGTGATCGGCGCTGATGTGGCGGTCGGAGTGATCGTCCTCGGACTGTGCGTGCTGGTGTACCGGAAATACAGAAAGGAAAGTGCGGCGGCAGAAAATGAAAAATAAAGAATTGATCGAGAAGATGACGCTGGAAGAAAAGGCGGCCCTCCTTTCCGGAAAAGGGGAGTGGCAGACCTGGAACTTTGACCGACTGGGGATCCCGTCCATGTACTGTTCGGACGGGCCCCACGGGATCCGCAGGCAGGCCGGGGCGGGTGACCACCTGGGCCTGAACCCCTCCCTGCCCGCGACTTGTTTCCCCACTGCGGCGACCATGGCGAACAGCTGGGATCCGGAACTGGGAGAAGAGATCGGACAGGCGCTGGGAGAAGAAGCCAAAGTGCAGGGCGTCCATGTGGTCCTGGGACCGGGGCTCAATATTAAGAGAAGTCCGCTTTGCGGGAGAAATTTTGAGTATTTTTCCGAAGATCCGTACCTGTCCGGCAAGATGGCGGCGGGGTATATCCGGGGAATTCAGAGCCAGGGAAGATACGCCTGTCCGAAGCACTTCGCGGTGAACAGTCAGGAACTGCGGCGTATGGCCATGAATGCAGTGGTGGACGAGAGGACATTAAGAGAAATCTACCTGACAGGCTTTGAGATCGCCATCAAAGAGGGCGGCGCGAAAGCCCTGATGACAAGCTACAATCAGGTGAACGGCACCTACTCCAATGAGAACACCCATCTGTTGAAAGACATCCTCCGGGATGAATGGGGGTACGATGGGATCGTGATCACAGACTGGGGCGGTTCTAATGACCATGTTAAAGGCGTGGCGGCGGGCTCCGATCTGGAGATGCCTACGCCGGGGATGGACTCCGCCCGTCAGATCGTAAGGGCGGTACAGGAAGGGAAGCTGTCCGAGGCGGCGGTTGACGCCTGTGTGGACCGGATGCTGACAGCGGTATTGACATTGACAGCCGGTGACGTTGAGGGCTCATCGGCTGGTGATGACGGCAGCAGGGCAAAGCCGGATGATTTCGATAAAGAAGCTCACCACGCGCTGGCAAGGAAGGCTGCCTCACAGAGCGCGGTGCTCTTAAAGAACCGGGAGAATATCCTTCCATTAAAGCCTGGAACCCACGTAGCGCTGATCGGGGATTTTGCCTTTGAGCCGAGATACCAGGGCGCCGGCTCATCCATGGTCAATGTGACAAAGCTGGATAAAATGACCGAACTGATCGGAGCGTATGACCTGGTCCTGACCGGCGTGTCGAGGGGGTACTTAAGATCCGGGGAAGCGGATGAAGTGTTGCTGAAGGAAGCGGTTGACCTTGCACAGTCGGCGGACGTGGTGATCTACTGTTTCGGCTTCGACGAGCTGAGCGAATCCGAGGGTATTGACCGGACCCATATGCGGATCCCGCAGAATCAGATCATCCTCCTGGAAGCAATTTCCCGGGTTAATGAAAATGTGGTCGGAATTTTGAGCGCCGGCGCAGCGGTGGAGATGCCGTGGCACCACTGCCTGAAGGGGATGATCCACGGGTATCTGTACGGGCAGGCGGGAGCCGGGGCGATGCTGGATATCATTACCGGGAAGGTCAACCCATCGGGCAGGCTGAATGAGACTTATCCGGTGCGCTATGAGGACACGCCGGCGTTTAAATATTTCCCCAGTGAGCAGAGAAACTCGGAGTACCGGGAGGCTCTGTATGTAGGATACCGTTACTACGACACGGCGAAAGTGAAGGTGCTCTATCCATTTGGCTTTGGGCTTTCTTACACGCGATTCGAGTACAGCGGTCTGAAAGTCAGCGGAGAAGGTGTGGAATTTACTCTTACAAATACCGGAAGCCGGGACGGCGCGGAAACAGCACAACTCTATATCGGGAAACCGGATGCAAGAGTCTTCCGCCCGGAGAAAGAACTGAAAGGCTTTCAGAAAGTATTCTTAAAGGCCGGGGAGAGCAGAACGGTCAGGATCCCCTTTGACGACAAGGCGTTCCGCTACTGGAATGTGCGGACGGACCAGTGGGAGATCGAGGGCGGCGCTTACACGGTGATGGTCGGAGCCAGCTGCCTGGATATCCGTCTGACGGCAGAAACGCAGGTGCAGGGAACGACGGAGGCATATCCCTATTATACGAACCGGATGCCGTCTTACTATTCCGGTCTGGTCAGACAGGTGGCGGACGGGGAATTCAGAGAATTGTTAGGTTGTCCGATCCCCTCGGGGAAATGGAGCGGGGAACTGACAGTCAACGACGCCATCTGCCAGATGTATTATGCGAAAAGTCCGATCGCGAGATTTGTCTATAACAAGCTGACGAAGATGAAAAAGAAAAGCGAGGAGGCGGGAAAGCCGGACCTTAACATCCTGTTCATCTATAACATGCCGTTCCGTGCCATTGCGAAGATGACAGGCGGCATGGTGAGTATGGAGATGGTGGAAGGGATCGTGGCTATGGTGAACGGTCATCTGTTCAGAGGACTGGGGCACACGATCGCCGGATTCTTCCGGAACCAGAGACAGAACCGGAAATATGTGAGAGTGATCACGGGAAAGAAAAGGTGACAGGAGGGGAAAGAACATGGCAGATATGAAAAAAGCGGACGCAGGGGCAAAAACCGGCTGGGCGAAGCTGTGGGGGAATTTCGAAGAGAAACACCCGAAGCTGGCGAAATGGCTGTACCAGATCTTTTATTTCTTCGTGTTCAGCATGGGTGTGACGATCATTCAGTACCTCTTTTTTACTTTCATGCCGGGCATTCTCGGAGAAGGGCTCGCGGGCACAGAATTTATGTGGCCCCAGGTGCATATGGACATTTTCGGCGTGAATTTTACGTGGAGCCTGCTGGGATATAATGTGCTCTACGATGAGGCGGGAGCCGTGCTGATCGGCGGGGGCCTGGGATACTTTATCAGTTATGAGGTGGGCTCTTTTGTGGCGCAGTGCATCAACTTCCCGCTGCAGAGGAATATTACCTTTAAAAGCCATGGGAACGTGGCATACCAGGCGATGTGGTATTTTATCGCATGGATCGTGATCTCCCTGATCTGCAACGGGTTCAATAATCTGTGGATGCCTATTGCGGCGGCGTATGTGGCTCCGGCGGTCTACAATATCCTCGTGACAATCATCACAGGGGGCGTGTCCATGGTAATCTTCTTCTTTGTATTCAAGATCATCTTCCCGGAAGGGGAGGCGAAGAAGAAATAAGCGTTCCGGGATTGCACGCCACGCCGCGGGGTGATTGGATAAGTATAATAAACCGAAGGGAAGAGGAGCGTGAAGAAAATGAAGCTGGGAATCATCAGATGCATGCAGACCGAAGACTACTGTCCGGGTTCCACGGATTTTAAAGCCATCCGGGAGAGGACAGGCGCTTTTGCCGGGATCGAGGAGGAGATCGAGATCATCGGCTTTATTAACTGCGGCGGATGTCCGGCGAAGAAAGCGGTCCTGCGGGCAAGAGAGCTTGTCCGCCGCGGGGCGGATACCATCGCGTTTGCAAGCTGCATCCAGAAAGGAACTCCGATCGGCTATTCCTGCCCGTTTGCGAAGAAGATGAAGGAGATCATCGCAAAGGACCTCGGCGAGGGGATCCGGTTTTTGGATTATACACATTAATAAAATCTAAACATCCGCGCAGGCAATATTATCACCCTCTTAACAGAAAATAGATTATGCTACAGATAAGAAAAGAGGGTGATGGATATGTTAAGAGATTTGTTATTATTTTTGATCATAATTGCAGGCGGTTCATACGGATTATGGCTGATGCGCGGACTGGACGGACTGGTGCGGCGCAGACGTGAAGAAAGCCGGTGAAATAGAAAATGAAATGAAGGCACTGTCAGAGCAGAAATGTTCCGGCAGTGTTTTCTTTTTGCTGATGATCAACTGCTTGTAACTGTAAAAATGATTCGCTATAATGAGAAAAGATAATCAATGACAGGAGACGAGACTCATGGAGAAAGAAAAATCCGGAGATAAACGGGAAATGTACCGGCAGCGGCTGATCTGCCTGGGGCGGACGGCGCTGATCGTCCTGGCGGCGAGCCTGGTCAGTCTTTATCTGAACTGGTCCGGCGTAATGAAAGAGAATATCCTCATGGTCCTCCTGATCGGCGTCCTGCTGACCGGTGCATTCACGTCGGGCTATGAATACGGGGTGATCGGAGCGGTGGCAAGTGTTCTGATCTTTAACTTTTTCTTTACTGTGCCGGTGCACACGTTTGCCATTATGAATCCGGATGATGTTGTGCTGATGGCCTTTTTCCTTGCGGCGGCGTTTATCTCTTCCGGGATGACGGCGCGTTTCCGCAGGCAGGCGGCCATTGCCGGAGAGAATGAACGGACGGCGCGGAAGATGTCGGAGATGTCGGAGCGCTTTATCAATGTGACCGGGGAAGAGCAGATCATCGCCCTGGGCGTGTACTACATCCGGGAAAATACCGGATATGAGGCTTCGGTCAGACTGACCGGTGATGAAACGACAAACCATACAAATGACCGGAGGGAGATCGTGATCTTTCCCATCGGCGGCATCATGCACCAGACAGGAGAGCTTCGGATCTGGACAAAGGACCGCGGCATCAGCGCGGAGCATGAGATATTTATCCGCGCGGTGGCAGGACAGATGGGCATCGCTCTGGACCGGGAGAAGATTTATTCTGAGCAGGAGAAGACCCGGCTGCAGGTGGAGCGGGAACATCTGAAAAGCAGCATGCTGCGCAGCATTTCCCATGATTTCCGCACGCCGCTCACCGGGATCATCGGCGACTGCGACCTGATCCTGCAGAAACGTGTGACGGATGAACGGGAGAAGGACGGCCTGGTAAAAGATATCCGCGAGCAGAGCATGTGGCTGACACGTACGATGGAGAATATTCTCAGTATGACGAAGATCGAGAGCGGCGCGGAGTTTATCAGCCGCAAAGAAGAGGTCCTGGAAGATCTGGTCTATGAGGCGGAGCGTCATGTGAGCGGTCTGAAGGATTCGAGAAAATTCGAACAGACCATGTCGGAGGAAGTGCTTACCGCAGATGTGGATGCGCGTCTGATGGTGCAGGTCCTGGTCAACCTTCTGGACAATGCGGTAAAGAATACTGTGGAAGGCGGATCCATCTGGCTTCGGGTCTATTACCGGAACGGCCGGGCGTATTTTGTCGTTGAGGACAACGGGCGGGGGATCGAGCCGGGGCAGGAACAGGCGATCTTCGGAGAATTCGTCTCCCTGTCCGGACAGGGGCCTGACCAGAAGCACGGCATGGGACTGGGGCTTGCCATCTGCAGGCAGGTGATCGAGGCCCACGGCGGAGAGATCTGGGCGGAGAACCGTGCGGAAGGCGGCGCCCGGTTTACATTCTGGCTGAATGCAGCGGACGCGGCAGGAGCCGGGGATCAGAAATAACAGCGAAAGAGGAAATGATCATGGAGAACAAGCGGACCATACTGATCGTCGAGGATGATAAATACATCATACATTTTCTGTCGGTCAGCCTGAAGGAAGAGGCGTATACATTCTGGACAGCCGGGACGGTCAAAGAAGCCTTAAGCCTTTTTTATGCCAACCGGCCGGATCTGGTGATCCTGGATCTGGGACTGCCGGACGGGGACGGGCTGGATGTGGTGAAGCGCATCCGGGAGATCGCATCCACGCCGGTGATCGTTGTATCGGCGAGGCAGGAAGAGGGAGAGAAGATCCGGCTTCTGGACGCCGGGGCGGATGATTATGTGACCAAGCCGTTTTACATGGGCGAGCTGCTGGCGCGGATCCGTGCGGCGCTCAGAAAAGCGGAGAAGAGCAGCACTGGCTCGGGCTCCATATTTGAGGACGGGGATCTGCTGGTGGATTATGAGAAGCGCCGGGTCGAGGTGGCCGGGCAGGAAGTCCATCTGACGCCCATCGAATATAAGATCCTCTGCCTGCTGATCGCAAACCGGGGCAAGGTGCTGACCCATCACTACATGCTGAAGGAGATATGGGGATACGCCGAGGGCGTGGAAGCGGGAACGCTCAGGGTATTTATGGCGACCCTGAGGCGGAAGATTGAGAAAAACCCGTCCGAGCCGGAACACATCGTGACGGAAGTCGGCGTCGGATACAGATTTAAGTAAGAAATTAAAATAACAGGCGCAGGAGACGAGGTGTTTATGAACCTTCATCTTCTGCGCCTGTTCAGCGCTTCCAGTATATCCGGTATTTCGCGGGAGTGTGCATACAGCCGGTATTCCGGTTCGCGGATGTCCCACAGATAATGGGCATCGGAACAGCAGATCACATTGCAGTCCTGAAAATACGGATGCTCCCGGCGGATCCGGTGGAGATTGGCAAAATCATGGAATTCCGCGCAGGAAAATGTGCTTCCCGGAGGGACGAACCCCAGATTGGATATCAGGCTGGTGGACGTTTTGTCGACGTGGGCGGGATAGGCAATCCCGTGATATTCCGACACGAGGGGAAACACATCGTCAAAAGAAACGGACACCGCGTTGATGAGCAGATTTTCCACGGTTCCGGTTACCTCGTCTTTCTCATTCATGATCTGCTGCTTCCCGAAGATGTCCTCCCGGTTCGGGAAGGGCATGAGCTTTGACCCGATCAGTGCGTCAAATGAAAGGGCGTCCTGAAGGGAAGGAAAGAGGCAGATCACGTGGATTTCTTCCTCTGTCGTCAGTTCCATGCCCGGAATCACGGTGACGCCGTATTCTGCGCCGTGATGCATGGCTGCAGGGCAGTTTCTGCATGAATTATGGTCGGTGAGGGCGATCACATCCAGTCCTTTTACGGCAGCCATCCCGACCAGGTTGGCAGGCGTCATGTCGTCGTCCCCGCAGGGGGACAGGCAGGAATGGATGTGCAGATCGTAATAGAGCGGGATCATAGGCCGCCCGCCTCATGGATCTCCAGCGCGATATCGAATACCGGAAGTTCGGTGGCGAGTACCGCGATGCCTTCTTCGCCGGCTTTGGCCAGTGTCCCCTCATCCAGCGAGACGCCCTCCGCAAGTACGATGCAGGCGGCCTCGGCGAGGGAAGCCACGGCAAGGGTGTTCCGGTTTCCCATCACGGTCACCCAGACGCAGCCGGCAGGCGCTTTGCTCATGGCAATGCTTAAGAGATCGCAGCAGAAGATTTTTGTGACCTCCCGGTCCGGGTCTGCGCCGACCAGTGTCCGGCATTCCGGAAGATCCATTATATCCTGAAGTTTCACAGGCATCAGTCCTTTCTCTGGTTTCGTTTATCGGGAACGCCGAAGGATGCCAGGTCGGCCGTCAGTTCCCGGATGTAGCGGTGCAGCAGTTCGTCCTCTTCGGCGGACAGCGCTTTCCCGGCGGTCACGTTTTCGGTCAGGTCGTTGATCCTGCGGGAGAGCTCCGCGATGTTGGAACGGAGGACGTAGATACAGTCATTGGGCGTTGCGTCTCCTCTGACGATATCCTCGGCCAGCGTCTGGCAGGTGGGCGCGCCGCAGGAGCCGCAGTCCAGGCCGGGGAACATGGCGGTCAGCTTCTCTACATCGCTCATCATCCGAAGGCTTTCTTTAAATGTATTTCCGAGCCGGAAGACCGGTTCATATTCTACATCATCCGCCCAGTAGATGCTCTGCAGCTCCGGATTCTCGCTCAGATGGTTCCGGGATACCGGCTGGTATTTGGTCAGCCGCTTGGTCTTCGTGGCGGCGATGTAGGCGTTTTCTACGGTGAGGGTGCCGCCGGCGCATCCGCCGTCGCAGGCGTTCAGCTCCACGAAAGTCAGGCCGTGCAGCTTCTCATCTTCCAGCTGTTCCAGCACTCGTAAGATATTGACGATCCCGTCCGCCGCCAGATAGTTTTCAACAAGCAGCCCGGCCACCTCTCCGCCGGCATTGCTCCAGCCGATGCCGATCCGCCCGGAATGGGACAGGGGCTTAAGCTGGCTCTCATCATGCTTCATATGGGGCAGCAGGAGCGGATAGATGTCCTTGATCGCCACGACATTGTCGATGCTGCTTTTCTCGATCCCGAGAGGCGCTTTTGCGTAGGACACCTTGGACGGGCAGGGGGAGATGAAGATGATCCCGATCTCCTCCGGTTTCAGTCCGGTCTTCTGCATGGCGCGTGCCCGGGCGATCTCCGCCGCCACTTCCACCGGCGCTTTGATGGGCAGCAGGCGGGAGATAAGGGACGGGAATTTGACCCGGATCAGCCGGATCACGGACGGACAGGCCGAGCTGATGAAAGGGGCCTCATCCATGTGTTCCCTGATGTATTCGCGGGACGCTTCGGAGACCAGCTCCGCTGCGGCGCTCACCTCATAGACGTCGTCGAATCCAAGCTTCAGCAGGGCGTTCAGCACGATGTCCACGCTGGTCAGGTTGTTGTACTGTGCGTAGAGCGACGGCGCCGGCAGGGCCACTGCGTATTTGAAATTATTGATTACGCTTAAAGGATCATAGACTGCGATCTTCGCATGGTGCGGGCAGTAGCGGATGCACCGGCCGCAGTCGATGCAGAACTTGTCTATGATATGGGCTTTCCCGTTATGTACGCGGATGGCCTGGGTCGGGCAGTTCTTGATGCAGTTGATGCAGCCCCGGCAGGCGGATTCGCGCAGACGTACCGAGCGTATGAATTTGTTGCTGTCCAAAAGCCCTCCCCCTTTCTCACGGTCCGTCAGAATGCAGGTTCACTTTCATGGTAATGGTCGTTCCCTTCCCGAGGACGGTGTCGATCTTCATCTCGTCTGTAAAGCGTTTCATATTTGGCAGGCCCATTCCGGCTCCGAATCCGAGCGAGCGGACTTCCGGGCGGGCGGTCGAGAAGCCTTCCTGCATGGCCTGATCGATATCCGGGATGCCGGGCCCGCGGTCGGCCAGCACCATCGTGATGGCGTCGTCGGATATGGTGACGGTGATGGTGCCGCCGTCGGCATGGATCACCATATTGATCTCGCCCTCGTACATGGCGATCGCGGTCTTCCGGATCGCGGCGCTGTCCACGCCCAGCATTTTCAGACGGTTCTTCACGGCGCTGCTGGCCTCCCCGGCGCGGGTGAAGTCGCTGCCGTCGATGTCATAAGTATAAACAAGAGGTTCTCCCATGCTCAGGCACCTCCCCGCAGTCCGTTTTCATACAGGATGCCGCAGGTGGTAAACATGTAGTGCTCCGTGGCAAGGACGGCAATGGATTTGCCGCGTGCCAGCGCCAGCATATTTTCATCGGGCATCTTGCCGCGGACAAAGATGATGCAGCATATATCCAGCATTTCCGCCGTGCGGACGACCTGGGGATTACACAGCCCGGTGATGAGCACGGAACATTTGCCGCAGAACGCGAGCACATCGCTCATCATATCAGCGGAAAATACATACTGGGCATCCAGTTCCGCCAGTTCCTCCCCGTAGAGAAAACGGGCGTCAAGTACCTTCTGCATTTCTTTGATCGTCATAATTCCTCCTCTTTGGACCCGGTCTGCGGGTCCTTTCCTGTCTGTTTCAGTCACAGAATCGTTCCATCGTTTCAGTCAGTATATCATCTGGCAGTTTAAAAAGCAATAATTGTGTAAACATAACAAAATAAAGAGGTTTAATAATTAGAAAATTACATTATTTTATGCAAATATATACATAAAGTACAGATTATAACGTAGAAAGTTATGAATATTTATGGTATGATAATTGAAATGAGTAGAAAAAATGGAGGTTGAAGAATGGCAGCTAAGAAAGGTACAGTTCCATTTTCCGGAACGAAAGAGCAGGAAGAAGCCCTGATGCAGGCGATCCGGGAGCTCAGAGAGGAAAAGGGCGCGCTGATGCCGATCCTGCAGAAAGCCCAGGATATCTATGGCTATCTGCCCTATGAGGTCCAGAAGATGATCTCGGACGAGACAGGGATCCCCATGGAGAAGATCTACGGCGTCGCGACATTTTATTCACAGTTCACCATGACGCCGAAGGGGAAGTACAGGATCTCCGTCTGTCTGGGAACGGCCTGTTATGTAAAAGGATCGGGCGATATTTACAATGCACTGATGGAGAAGCTGGGCATCGTGGGCGGCGAGTGTACGCCGGACGGGAAATTCTCACTGGATGCCTGCCGCTGTGTGGGCGCGTGCGGCCTCGCGCCGGTCATGATGATCAACGATGAAGTTTACGGCCGTCTGACCGTGGACGATATCGATGACATCCTGGCCAAATACGAATAACCTATGATGCCGGAGATATCCCTGAACATCCTGGATGTAGCTGAGAATTCCGTGCGTGCCGGAGCGGACCTGATCCGGATCACCGTATCCGTGAAGCCGGAGGATGACACGCTCACCGTGGTCATAGCGGATGACGGATGCGGGATGACTAAGGAACAGGAACGTCAGGTGACGGATCCCTTCTATACCACAAGAACGACCCGGAGAGTCGGGCTTGGCGTGCCGTTTTTCAAACAGGCGGCGGAAGGGACGGGCGGCAGTTTCAGGATCGAATCAGAAAAGGGAAAAGGAACGACGGTGACAGCGGTCTTCGGATTGTCCCATATTGACCGGATGCCGCTGGGGGATATCAGTTCCACCATCCATACGCTGATCGTATTTAATGAAAAGATCGATTTTGTGTATACATACGGGTACGACGGCAGAAGTTTTACACTGGATACCCGCGAGATGCGGGCGATCCTGGGGACGGACGTATCTTTTGCCGGACCGGAAGTGTCGTCGTTTATCCGGGAATATCTGGAGACGAACAAAGCGGAGACGGACGGCGGAGCGGATATATGAGAATAACATCATTTTAGACAGGAACGGAGGAATCATATGAAATCTCTTGAAGAATTACGAGCAATACGGGAGAAGATGCAGGGCAAGGTCGGACTGCGCGAGGAAAATGAGAATCAGATCCGCGTGGTGGTCGGCATGGCGACCTGCGGGATCGCGAGCGGCGCACGACCGGTGCTGACTGCGCTTTCCGATGCGGTGCAGGAGCAGAATTTAAGCGAGAAGATCTGCGTGACCCAGACCGGCTGCATCGGCCTGTGCCAGTACGAACCCATCGTGGAAGTGCTGGAACCGGGCAAAGAAAAAGTAACCTATGTGAAGATGACGCCGGAGAAAGCGCTGGAAGTCCTGCGGCTTCATCTGATCGGCGGGCAGGTCGTGACCAAGTATACCCTGAGCGCCGTACAGAACAGCTTGTAAAGGAAGGGGGCTTAAGATAAATGTATCGTTCACATGTACTTGTCTGCGGCGGGACCGGATGTACCTCTTCCGGAAGCCAGCGGATCAGAGACCGGCTGGAGAAGGAGATCGCGGCCCACGGGCTGTCCGAAGAAGTTGGCGTGGTTAAGACTGGGTGTTTCGGACTGTGCGCGCTGGGACCGATCATGATCGTTTATCCGGAAGGCACCTTTTATTCCATGGTGCAGGAGGAGGACATCCCGGAGATCGTATCCGAGCATCTTCTGAAAGGAAGGGTGGTCAAACGCCTGCTCTATGAAGAGACGACGAAGACGGAGAAGATCATTCCCCTCAATGAGACGAACTTTTATAAGAAACAGCACCGGGTGGCGCTTCGCAACTGCGGCGTGATCAACCCGGAAAATATCGAGGAATACATCGGAACCGGCGGCTATGAGGCGCTGGGCATCGTGCTCACGGAGAAGACGCCGGAGGACGTGATCCAGATCCTGCTGGACAGCGGCCTTCGGGGACGCGGCGGCGCCGGATTCCCCACGGGCCTGAAATGGAAGTTCGCGGCGGCCAACGAGGCGGACCAGAAATATGTCTGCTGCAACGCGGACGAGGGCGACCCGGGGGCGTTCATGGACCGTTCCATCCTGGAGGGCGATCCCCACGCCGTACTGGAGGCCATGGCCATCGCCGGTTATGCCATCAGCGCTTCCCAGGGTTACATATATGTGCGTGCGGAGTACCCCATCGCGGTGAAGCGTCTGGAGATCGCCATTAACCAGGCCAGAGAATACGGCCTGCTTGGTGAAAATATTTTCGACACCGGATTTAATTTTGATATCGAGCTGCGGCTCGGCGCAGGCGCATTTGTCTGCGGCGAGGAGACGGCGCTCATGACCTCCATCGAGGGCAATCGTGGCGAGCCCCGTCCACGTCCGCCGTTCCCGGCGCTTAAAGGTCTGTTCCAGAAGCCTACGATCCTGAACAACGTGGAGACCTACGCGAACATCCCGCAGATCATCGTCAACGGTCCGGAATGGTTCGCATCCATGGGTACGGAGAAATCCAAAGGAACGAAAGTATTCGCCCTGGGCGGCAAGATCCACAATACCGGACTGGTGGAAGTGCCCATGGGAACGACGCTCCGGGAGATCGTCGAGGAGATCGGCGGCGGCATCCCCGGCGGCAAGAAGTTCAAAGCGGCCCAGACCGGCGGACCGTCCGGCGGATGCATCCCGGCGGAGCATCTGGACGTGCCCATCGATTACGACAACCTGAAAGCCATCGGATCCATGATGGGTTCCGGCGGTCTGATCATTATGGATGAGGACACCTGTATGGTGGACATCGCCAAGTTCTTCCTGGAATTTACCGTGGATGAGTCCTGCGGCAAATGTACGCCCTGCCGGATCGGTACGCGGCGCATGCTGGAGATCCTGGAGAAGATCACCAAAGGCCAGGCGACGATGGATGACCTGGATAAACTTGAGGAACTGTGTCACCACCTGCAGACCAGCTCCCTGTGCGCCCTCGGACAGACGGCGCCCAATCCGGTGATCTCCACCCTGCGGTACTTCAGGGATGAATACATTGCCCACATCGTGGACAAGAAATGTCCGGCGGGCGTCTGCAAGGATCTGCTCCAGTACAAGATCGACCCGGACAAGTGCAGGGGCTGTACGCTCTGTGCAAGGACCTGTCCGGCGGATGCGATCATCGGCAAGGTGAAAGAAGTACATATGATCAACCCGGAAAAATGTCTGAAATGCGGCGCCTGCATGGAAAAATGCCGGTTCGGCGCGATCTACAAAGAGTAAGGGAGGGCAGTGAGAATGGAAAAAGTGAATTTGAAGATCAACGGCCTCAACGTAACTGCGCCCGAGGGCTCGACGATCCTGGAAGCCGCGCAGGCGGCGGGGATCCGTATCCCGACCCTGTGTTATCTGAAGGACATCAACGAGATCGGCGCCTGCCGGATGTGCGTGGTGGAAGTAAAGGGCGCCCGCGGCCTGGTGGCGGCCTGTGTCTATCCGGTGTCGGAAGGCATGGAAGTGCTGACCAACACGAAGCAGCTGCTTGATTCCCGCAGGCGGACGCTGGAACTCCTCCTGTCAAACCACGACAAGAAATGCCTTTCCTGTGTGCGGAGCGGACACTGTGAACTGCAGGAACTGTGCCAGGAACTGGGCGTGACCGATGAAGATCATTTCGCAGGCGAGATGCCTCATTATGAGCTGGATGAAAGCGCAGTCCATATGGTGCGCGACAACAATAAATGCATCCTCTGCCGCCGGTGTTCGGCTGTGTGCGAGAAAGTGCAGAGCGTGGGCGTGATCGGCCCCAATAACCGGGGATTCGCTACATTTATCGGTTCCGCTTTTGAGATGGGGCTGGGAGATACCAGCTGCGTATCCTGCGGTCAGTGCATCGCGGCCTGTCCCACCGGGGCACTCTATGAAAAGAGTAACATCGACGATGTGCTGGCGGCCATTGCCGACGAGACCAAACATGTGGTGGTACAGCCGGCTCCATCCGTCCGTGCGGCTCTCGGCGAAGAGTTCGGCTACCCCATGGGAACGGATGTGGAAGGTAAGATGGCGGCGGCGCTCCGAAGGATCGGATTCGACAAAGTATTTGACACCGATTTCAGCGCGGACCTTACGATCATGGAAGAGGCCCATGAGTTCCTGGACCGGGTGCAGAACGGCGGCGTGTTGCCCATGATGACATCCTGCTCACCGGGCTGGATCAAGTATTGCGAACATTACTATCCGGACCAGCTGGAGCATCTGTCAACCTGCAAATCACCGCAGCAGATGTTCGGAGCAGTCACCAAGACATATTATGCAGAGAAGATGGGTATCGCACCGGAAGATATCATATGCGTCAGCGTCATGCCCTGTACGGCAAAGAAGTTTGAGATCCGCCGCGACGATCAGGATGCGGCCGGCGTGCCGGACGTGGACATCTCCATTACCACACGGGAACTGGCGCGGCTGATCCGCAAGGTCGGCATCGACTTCCGGAGCCTGCCGGATGAAGGCTTCGATGATCCCCTGGGTGAATCCACGGGAGCCGGCGTCATCTTCGGCGCCACCGGCGGCGTGATGGAAGCGGCGCTGCGCACGGCAGTGGAGAAGCTGACCGGCGAACCGCTTGAAAAAGTAGAATTCATGGAAGTGCGCGGCACAGACGGCATCAAAGAAGCTACCTATAATGTAGCGGGAATGGACGTTAAAGTGGCCGTCGCTTCCGGCCTGTCCAATGCGAAGATCATCATGGACAAAGTTCGTTCCGGCGAGGCAGACTATCACTTCATCGAGATCATGTGCTGTCCGGGCGGATGCGTGAACGGCGGCGGCCAGCCCCAGGTGCATGCAGACGTGCGCAACTTCACCGATGTGAAAGCCCTGCGCGCGAAAGCCCTCTATGACAATGATGTGGCGAAGCCGCTCCGCAAATCCCATGAGAATCCGTCCATCCAGAAACTGTACAGCGAATATCTGGGTGAGCCGGGAAGCGAGAAGGCGCATCATATCCTGCATACAACGTATGTGAAGCGGACGGTGAATTAAATTCCTGTTTTCCGGACTGACCAGAACTTGCAGCATAGAATACAACAATAAATTTCTATTAGAATGCGGATTCACGGAATAAGGGATAAAACCTTCCCGTCTCCGGTTCCGCAGCCTAATGAAAAGTTAAAAACCGGATCATTGACAAAAAACAGAGCCGCAGATGAGGAACTCACTAACGTTCAAACAGCCTCATCTGCGGCTCTAAAGTCAATTTTCCGGTTTTTACTTTTCCTAAGACCGCTCCACAGTCACCGGTCCGGCTTTATCCCTTATTCCGTGGAAGTCGCATCCGATCAGAAATTTTTTTAAAAATTTGTGCTGCAGTTACCGGGATCAGTTCGATCAAGCAAGACAAAGTCTCATTCTGACCGTAACCGGTTATAAAGGAACACAATCTCTTCCTCAATAGCTTCCCTTCAGCAAAAAATCTTCTGTTTTCCGAACGGGCGATTCAAAAGTATTGGGCGTTTGGTTCTGTGATGGGGAAGTGATTCTGCGCAGCAAAGATGTGAACAGGTGAATCTGAGAGAATTATAGAAAAAATCAGGCCGCGGAAAGTCGGCGTTAAAAGAGGAATTGGAGCTGTCTGAGCCTGAAAGGCGAGTTCTCCAATTCCTCTTTTTGTATTTAGCCGGCTTTTCGTGGCCTTAGATTTTTCATAATTCTCGAACTGAACCTGTACACATCTTTTGCTGTGTCAGAATCCA